>CAVPXY010000005.1:0-206939 GCA_963709885.1 uncultured Solirubrobacteraceae bacterium
GCTCGTCGAACAGCGCGGGTAATCGCTTCTTCGGTCGCGATGGCGCCGGCGGCGAGCACGTGTCGCTCGAGGTGTCCGTAGTAGCGCTCGGTCGTGGCGATGTCCGCGTGGCCGAGCTGACGCTGCACATACATCAGTGAGTTCCCGCCCGCGAGCCATGCCGCCGCTGCGGTATGGCGAAGGGAGTGCAGGGGCATGTCGCGCAGCGCGGCGTCTTGGAGAGCGATCTTGTGCCATTCCTGTGAGACGGTGTTGCGGTCGAAGCGCTCTGGATCGCCGGTGCTTGCCCACCGTCCACGATCGGCTTTGCGGGTCCGCACGGGCATGACGAACACCGGCGCGCTGTTCTGATCCCCGCTGGCCATCTCCGCCCTGCGCGCGAGCTGGTCCTTGAGCGTGCGGCTGAGCCCCGGGCCGATCTCGACGCTGCGGAACTTGTCGCCCTTGGTCGAGCCGCTCGCCGTCTTGCGCGTGCGGGTCTTCTTGTGGGAGCGATACACGACGATGAATCCACCCGTCTCCTCGAGCTCCAGATCGGCGATCTGCAAGTCGATTGCCTCGGAGATGCGCAAGCCCGCCCGCACGAGCACCTCGGCCAGCGGCCGGTAGACCTCCACACAGGCATCCAGGTAGAGCGGGATCTCGTGTAGGCGCAGGTAGTCGTGCTCGATATGGGCAGGGGGAAGACGCTCGATGCCGAGAGCAGGATTGCTCGCGATCACGCGATCCTTGACCGCGGCGTTCAGGCACACGACCAACGTGCCGAGCGTGTTGTTGATCGTCTTGGCGGCGATCTCGCCGGCTTCGACCTTCTCGGCCTGCTCGGCCATCCACGCGCGGACGAGCTCGGTGTCGAGCTTGTCGAGTCGGACCTCCTCGAACTCCGGCAGCAGACGCTTGCGCCCGTCGACCTCGTACGCCCTCCATGCGTTCGGCTCAAGGTATGGCTTGCGTTGACGAAGCCAGCCCTTCCACCAGCTGCCGAACGTGTGCTTGGTGTGGCGAATCTCACCGCGGTCGTTGCTCACCATCCTCGCCGGGCGTACGCGCAGCTCACTGGCTCGAGAACCCACGCTTGCTCGTCAGTCTCCCGTCCGGCGCCGCGTCAGATAGCGCCACTGCGTCCCCTAGGCGGTCGCGTATGGGTAGACGCTGCCGTGCGAGCCGTGTCGCCTGCTCTTGCTGCGCTCACCAGGCGAGATCGTGATCGAAGCGTCGAACTCCCTTGCCGCGTCCTCGTCCGGAAGCGCCTCGCGCGGTGTCGGCCCGATCTGTCGCGCCAGCGGACTTCCCATCGCCCCTCGCAAGCCTGTAGCTCATCGTTCCTCCCGCATCGAGAATCGGCCTCAATGATGTACGGAAAATTGTACGACGTTGCCAACGGCAACAGTACGTACAGTAGCTCCGAGGGGCGACGGTTCTCTGCGCCATCAAAAAGATGCCGCTGTGCCGGGCTATTTTGCGATGCGGATGAGAGGACTCGAACCTCCACCTGGTTTCCCAGACACGGACCTGAACCGTGCGCGTCTACCAATTCCGCCACATCCGCGTGCCTGCGAGCAAGCGAAGATAGCGCACCTCGACCGACGGGCCTGGGAGCACGAGCGGGCCCGTGTGTTCGCGTGCTCCGATGCCGGCGGCCGGGGTGGGAGTGGTTCTGAGCGCTTTGCTAGCCTCGACCCGGTCGATTTCGCGCCGCTATCGTCCAGGGGACTAGGACGCCGCCCTCTCATGGCGGAAACCCGGGTTCGAATCCCGGTAGCGGTATTTGTTTGGCCCCGTGTTTACGGGGCCTTTGCGGTTCTTGGGGCTGCTCGTGCCAGGATTCGTGCCAGTGGTGCTGACCAAGAGCGCACGAGGCGGCGGTTTCCTGCCACCCGCGCGACCTCTCGCTCCCGGAGGCGCTTCGGAGAACAGGCCACGGGGGCCAGAATCCCGTATGGCACTAGGGATTCTGGCCGTTCGGCAGTTCTGGGAGACGGCCCGTATTCGGACGATTCGGGGCCGATTCGGGGGGATCTGGCAGGGCTGCCACTACCGGCGTTCACGAGAGCGACGCGATGCGGTGGAACACGTTCTCGCGCTGCAGGCCCGCCCATCCGTTGTCGACGATCGGCTCCCATCCGCCCCTGACCAAGAGCGCACGAGGCGGCGGTTTCCTGCCACCCGCGCGACCTCTCAAGGTGAGAACCCGGCTGCGCAGCTCGTCCCATCCGAGCGTGAGCGCGGCCCTTGCTCGGACGCTCGCTCGGCCGGAGAGGCGGTAGCAGTCGCCGTCGGGAACTTCTTCGCCCGCTGGTGCGACTGTGAGGGCATGGACTGCGGAGCTGCCCGCGAGGCGATCTCGGCGCTGCTCGATGATGAGCCGCTCGGCGTCGACAGGCAAGCGCTGGAGGCGCACCTCGCCAGCTGCCCAGCGTGCAGTCGCTGGCGCGGAGGCGCGCACATGGTCACTCGCCGCGTCCGGCTCGCACCCGCGCGAGCCGTGGCACCACCGGCGCAGAGCCTGATTGACGTCGTGGTGGCAGGAATCGGGCCGAGGCGTCGGCCGCGGGAGATCGTGCTCACGCGCGCCGCGCTGGTCGTCATCGCCGTGGCGCAGCTGATTTGGGTGACGGTCCCGGCGCTGTTCGTCGGGGATCATGGGGCGCCGATCCACGTCTCGCACGAGATGGGCTCATTCGACATGGCGCTGGCGGTTGGCTTCCTCGTGGCCGCTTGGAGGCCGGCGCGAGCCCAGGGCATGCGTGCGATAGTGGGCGCCGCAGCCCTGTTGCTCGTGCTCACGGGCGCCTTGGACCTGGTGGGCGGGCATACGACCGCGAGCGATGAGGCGCCGCACTTGCTCGCGGTAGCTGGGTGGCTGTTGTTGCGCCACCTGGCGGCGCTCACGCCCTCCAGCGGAGATGACCGTGGCCTAGCGCTGCCTCGCTTCTTCCGGCCGCGACGGCGCGCGCCGGCCGCAATGCTCCTGGAAGGGGCTGGGGAAGACGAGAGTCTCTCGAGCAATCGATCGCGCCGACGAGCTCGTGGGTCATCCATGAACGGTTGACCGGAAACTCGCCCGTCGTCTCGCCAAATTTGTCGGGAGGGCGCATCAGTCCTCTGCGCCATCGGATGGGTGTGCGCCCCGGCGTGAGCTGCTCCGGCGCATAGCGGCGAGGCCCGCTAAAGCGAGCAAGGCCACGGGAAGGCTGAAGACGATCAGTGCGGGGGGTGAGCTGCCGGATGAGGACGGCGACGTTGTGGGGATTGCGATCGTGTGTCCCCTGCGACGGGCAAGTGCGGCGACCGCCAGGATCGCCGAGCGCGTGAGGCCGTCGGAGCGCTGTTGCTTGTAGATGGGAACTCGGGCGACCGCATTGGCGTCGCTGGCTGGCATGACGCCGAAGCCGGTGGGCATGACGACGAGTAGCTGCTGTGGCTGGTTGAAGGAGATCTCGCGATCGAGGAACTGCGCGTATTCCTGGGGATGCCCAAAGAAGTTGGGTACGAGTCCGAGTTCTTCGGCTTTCCCGATGATGGCCACCTTCAGGTGGAGATCGTCCGCGGTGCACCGCTGCCTGCAGCGTCTTTTCCAGCGCCACTTCGAGCGCCCGACTGACCTTCGGCTGATAGGGGTAGAAGACGTTTTCTGCCAGGAGTACGTCGCTCGCGGGGTCACCGTCGGCGCAGGCCCGCGTGGGGCCGATGCCAAGAAAGACGTACGGGATGAGGGTGAGAAGCGCGCAAACGAGCGTCAGCGGGGCGCGGTGCTGAACTCGTGGAGTGCCGGATACTGCGGAATCCGATGCCTTTATGTCCGAGCGGGACATCGCAGCTGTCTAACCGAATCCCGGTGAGCAAGCAAGCCGAGAGTCGAGCGTACCCGGCCGTGGCGGCCGACGCAATGCGCGTAGGCTGTAGGTCTGTGACGCCAGTTCCGCTCGCAGCATCGACTCTGCTCAGCGCCGCCATACAGCTTGGACCGCTCCTGCTCCTTGGTCTGCTCTACGCACGGCGTGCACGTACGCTGGTCGCAGTGGGCCAGCCGGTTCCCCGTTGGCGCCGTTCGTGCTTCTACGGCGGTTGTCTGACCATCGCGGTGGCGCTGACAGGGCTCGGGTCAGGTAGCCAGGAACTGCTCTGGGTTCACATGGTCGAGCACCTGCTGATCGGCGATATCGCAGCGTTGTTGATCGTTCTGGGGCTCACAGGCCCGTTGATCGCGCCGATGCTGCGGGTGGGGGTGGTCAGCCGGCTGCGGGCGCTGGCCAATCCCCTCATCGCCTTGCCTTTATGGGCCATCGACCTGTACCTGTGGCACCTGCCGGTCCTATACCAGGCGGCTCTGCGCAACGGCGGTGTCCACGCACTTGAGCACATGATGTTTCTTGCCTTCGGCGTGAACATGTGGATGTGCCTGTTCGGGCCATTGCCGATGCCGCGCTGGTTTGGCAGCGCAGCCAAGTTCGGCTACATCGTCGCCGTGCGCTTGGTCAGCACGCTGGTGGCCAATATCTTCGTATGGTCGGGCACGGTCTTCTACCCCTTCTACACCTCCGGTGACCACGCTTCGCGCATCTCGCCGCTTGCAGACCAGCAGATCGCGGGAGGGATCATGATGGTCGAGGGGAGCGTACTTACCATCTGCCTGTTCGGCTGGCTGTTCATGAGAGCAATGCGCGAATCCGAGGAACGCCAGGGCCTGCTGGACTTCGCCAGTTCCCGCGGGGTAGAACTGACCGAGGAGCGCGCTGCCCGCGCGGTCCGCGCGGGCAGCGCGGCGGCTCTACGCCGACGTCTTGAGGTAGCGGGGGACACGTATCTGCAGCAGGGGGCGCCGGGGCTCACAGGCCCCGAGCACGAAGAGGTAATACCGGTCTAGCTGGCCAGCAGGGCCGGAACGTCGTGGACGATTTCGGCTGGTGTGAAGCTCGCGGCATAGATCGTCGTGAGCTTGCCGCTCGCGCTGACGCCGTAGACGAGCGCGGAGTGGTTGACGAATTCGGGGTTGCCGACATCCTGCGAGGAGCCGACGTTCCAGGCGCTCCAGACGGGCGCTAGTTCCTTGGCGGAGCCGATCAGGTACTGCATCTCGCCCGTGAGCTCGTGCTTGCGCAGGAAGTTTGCAACGGCCGCGGGCTTGTCGCCGCGCGGGTCCACCGAAACCGCGATCAGCTGCACGTGGCCCGCGCGCGCGCCCAGCTCGCTGAGCGTGTTGTGTAGTTGGGAGGCGATCAGCGGGCACACGTCGGGGCAGTGCGTGTAGAGAAAGGTTACAAACACGGCCCTGCCGCGATAGCTCGCCAGGCTGATCGGCTGACCCTGATAGTTGCGCAGTGTCGACAGCGGTGGCGCGGCACGCAGCGGGCTGAGCAACGAGCCGTCGAAGCCGGCAGCACGGCTGCTGTTCGCACCTCCCGGGAGTTGTGGTTTGCTCGACCCGCCGGCGAGCAGCACCGCAAACACGCCCGTCAGCGCGATGATCACGAGCACTGGGAGTAGCAGATGCCAGCTGCGCCCCTTGGGGGTTGCGGTGGACTCCGGGGGCCTTGGCGGATGGTCGGGCGAATCCGGCGGACGGGTTCCGCCGGGCGCTTGAGCGCTCATGGGGTCAGTCTCGCACACGCGCTCCGGGCGCGAGACAGTGCCGCGGAGGCTGAGACGCGGGCGCGCGTTTGGGCTCGCCATGCACCCTCGAGGCGCACAAGTGCTTCGAGACCGGCCAGCGCGATCGCGGCCCTAACTCCCACGCTGGCCCATGTTCGAACGAGACGGCCTCACGCAGTGCTTCGGGCTCCTCTCGCCACGAACAGCGCGACAAGCCCGACGAGCAGCCCGAGCGCACCGACGATGAGTGCCGCGACGCCGAGACCCTTCGACGCGCCGCCGCTTGCCTTCGCGACGGCTGTGCTGGGCGCCGCGGGTGCAGACTGGCTTGCGCCAGTCTGGCCCGCTTCGGGACCGGCCTCATGACCCGCCACATCCTGGATCACACCGCCCTTGGCCGTCACGTTGATCCTGGGTGAGGGGTGTTCGGCGGTCAGTGATGGTTCGATCCAATGCACGATCTGTCCGTTGCTGTAGGTCTGGACGGTCCTGAATTCGAGCGCTTTGCCCGCCGTATTTTCCGGGATCGCCAGGGAGAGCGGAAAGTTGATGAACTGCGCGTTGTTGACCTTGCCGAGGGGACCGGTCCAGGTCCAGACGATCTGGGATATCTCGGCGTTGATCGTTTCCCCGCCTTCTTTGATCGGCGTGGCGAGTTTGGTTTCGATCACGCGTGTGGTCCAGCCGGGGACGTTTTCGTAGTCGACGCTGGTGAAGCCGGGCGGGAGCAGCATGTCGACCTTCGTGACATGTGCGCCTTCCTGCTCGCCAGGCACGCGGACGTCCAAGCGTCGCGAATGCCCCGGCGGGGATGGTGTTGGGATGAAGGCTGATGTGCGCGTCCGCGGCAGCCGGCGCGAGGAGCGCGCCTGCGGCGGCCAACATGGCGATCTTGCTGACTCTCATTGGTGAATGCCTCCTCTGAAGTTGAGGCCCCAAGACGTCGGGGGAGCGGGGCGCACCTGCGCGCGCGACGCTCAACGCCGGCGTCCCAGGAGGAACGTTGTCGCTTACGGCTGGCTCGGCCGGGGCGGAGCTCGTCCGGCGAGCGATGCCGCGAGAAGGCGCCCGCCTCGTGGGAGGGCCGGGGTGCTCCGGCGTCTGGCCTGGGTGGCCGCACGAGCGCGTCGGGGTCGCGTCCGGGCCCTGTAGGCAAGGATTCTCTGCTCACCTGGATAGCGGCCGAGCCACAGCGACAGCAAGACCAGCAGGGCCGGTGCGAGGTAGAGCAGGGCGCTCACCGGACGGGCACCTTCACGGTCGTTGAGTACTCCTGAAATTCGGACACTCGATCCGTGAGTTCGAGCTGCCAGGTGCCCCCGGGCGAGAGCTCGGCGGAGCTCAGGATGTAGTGGCCCGGGCCGGCGAGGTTTGCGTGCAACGCAAGCGGGCCGATCCCCTTGCTCGGGAGTCGTGCGGTCGCCGTGAGTTCCTTGGTCTGCGTGAACTGAACGCCGGTCTTGGCGTCGATCAGGTAGAGGTGGACTGTGTTCAGGCCGACGCGGGCGGGTTCGACGGTCATCTCGAGCTCGGCCGGTCCGATGGTGGTGTTCGTCGAGAATGGCCCCGACGCCACATCGATCGGCGGGGCGTAGGTGATGAGCGCAGCTGTGACGCCGAACACGCACAGCATCAGCAGCAACTCGCCGCGCATCGTGCGTCGGGCGAGCATCCCAACGCCGCCGGGGCTGGCGCCGGCGCCGACGATGCGCCTGAGCGCCGGGAGCACTCGTTCGCGGTTGATCCAACCGAGGGCGATGAGCGTGAGCAGCAGCCCCGTCTTGACGATGATCAGCGCGCCGTAGGTCGTGTGCAGCAGGCCGTGGATGCTGCGCACATCGATGTAGGCCTGCAGGACCCCGGTCAGAGCGATCGTGATCACCGCGGCGAGCGCGAGCGGTGAGAATCGTGCAAGCGTCGCGAGCAAGAGGCGGCTTCGCTCTGCGGGCTCGAGCTGGTGGGTCGCGGCGGGCAGCGCGAGCAGCAGGCAGGCGATGCCCCCGACCCACACGCTGGCGGCCAGCACGTGCAGAACATCGGAGGGGAAGAAGGCCCACACCGGGCCCTGCACGCTGGCATGGCCGCTGAGCGCGGGCGTGAAGGCGAGGTAGAGAGCACCGAGCCCGACCAGAGCCAGAGCCCAGCGCGGGGGCGCGGGATCGAGCGCCAGGCCGTCGGCGCCAAGGGCGACTGGACGGAGCACCGGAATCGGCGCACGCCTGACTGCGCGAGCCGCCGCCAGCAACGCGCCGAGCACTAACCAGTCGAGCGCTCGCGCTCCCCAGACCTGCCCGAAGCGGCTATCGAGTGTGTTTTCGAGGATCGCGCCTTTCATCGAGGCCCACAGCGAGACGCCAGCGGCACTCGCCCCCTGGAGCAAAAAGCCGAGCACACTCGCGATGAGGCCAACCACGACGGCGGCGAGCAGCAGTTGCTGAAAGCGCCAGGCGAACGCGCGCGACGCCGCCTGCCAGGCCGGATCGGCGCCCGCGACGGCCGCGAGGCCGGGGAGCCAGGCGACCGCCAGGAACGCGAGGCCCCCGAGCATCAGCGCGATCGACACGTAGTCGAGAACGCGAGTCGCTCCGAACGCAACCGTAGTGACTTTGCCGCTCTTGTTGCGGTTGATGAGCCCCGCCACCGTGAACCTCGGCGCGGCCCCCGGATGGCCGATGTTGAAGACCATGCCTCCGTAGACGATGTGCGTGTCGGCGGAGATGACGCGGTAGGTCGCCGTGTAGGTGCCATCGGGCAGGTGTGCCTTCAGTCCCACACCCATCCAGTGCTCCTGCCCTTCGGGGTGAGAGACCGCCAGGTTGTCGACCTCTTTGCCACCGGCGTCATACACCCGCACCGCTCCGAGCGTGCCGCCGACCGCCTGGTTGAACTTGAAGATGACCTGCGCAGGCGCCACCGCCACGGTCGCCCCGGATGTGGGCGAGGTGCCTAGCAGCTGGGCGTGGCCGAACGCCTGCGGTGCGCCGGCGAGCGCCGTGACGCACGCGATCGCGAGGAAGAGACCGAGGAGCGCTGGGCGGTGTTCTCTCACCAGGCCTCGCTCTGCCCCGATGGCCCGTCCGCGTCACTGCTGCCTGCCGACGACGACGGACGCTGGCGTCGTCTGCGCCGCACGACGAGCACGAGCAGCGCCCCCGCCACTACGATCGCGACGAGCGCCACGATCGCGCCCGCGGGCGCCTCGGAGCTCTCCGGAACCCAAAACAGTTCCCCGTTGATTGCGCCCCGCTGGGTTCCGATCTGGATCGGCACGCTCCAGTTGAAGATCTTCGTGCGTTTGCCCGTGTCCTTGACCTCGGGTGGCGTGACCGGGCTCATCCAGTGGATGCGATGGTCGTGCCATTCAAACTGGCCGGTCCGGTCGACGCCTTTCCATTTCGGCGGCGCGCTCGCGTTGGCCGACGGCGGAACGGTCACGTTGGCGTAGAAGTTGGTGTTGAGGTAGACCGCCGGCGAGCGGGCGTTCTGCTCGGCGGCGCCGTCGGGAAGCAGCCGCACGTACGGCTCGCCCGAGTACCCGTAAACCGTCACGGTCTTGCCGGTGTGGTTGCGCAGCAGCAGGCGGTCTGCGAACTCCAGCACTTCGACGCTCAGCCCTGGCACCTTGGGAGTGATCGACGTGATGTAGGTGCGGTAGTGGTAGCTGGAGCCCTGGTCGTTGATCGGGTTTCCGCTCTCCTGGGCGGAGGGCTGACCGCTGCTCGCGGCATGCGCGGCGACAGCGGGCACCACGATCAGTGCCCCGAGCAGGGCGAGCATCAAACGGCGTGACATCACAGCTCCTCGTGAGCTCGAAAGGACGGAAAGAGAGGCGTCACCGCGTTACCGCGCAGCCTCCGTCTCACAGCAAGCCCTCCCCTCGCGGGGCCGCAGGTCTAGCTTGCCGCAAGCGAGGCGCTGGGCGGTGGTCGAACCGCCAGCGAGCGGGCGAGCAGGAGCCCGCCCCGCGGCAGACCGACCTCCGGGCGAGCGGCGCGCGGCATGCTCGAACGAGGCGGCCGGCGACGTCGACGGCGTGCCTTGGACAACACCGCGAGGATTCGCTCACCCGGATAACGGCGCAGCGCGAGCAGCAGAGGCAGGACGAGCGCGGGAAGTGCGCGCAGCGCCCCGGGGTCGAGCTTGACGAGCGCCAGCGCAGCGATCGCCACGGCCGCAACGGCGGCAAGCGCCACTGCCCCGCGGCGCCGATGCGTCGGGATGTAGCCGTTCGATCTCACCGCCGCGAACACCACCGCGGGAACGTTACTCCTCGCCTCCGCTACAAGGCGCGGCCTCAAGGCGCGACGGCGGACCGGCTCACGTGCCCACCGCCGACAGCAGCCACAGACCGAAGCTCGTGAAGGCGACCATCACCGTCAGCATGCAGTACTGCGAGCGGACTGCCTCCTGCGGGCTGCGATAGATGCTGATCGCGCGGTCGTGGGCGAGCGTCAGCCCGCCGACGTGGCCCGTTACGAGCGCGGCCACCTGCACGTACCAGATCGCGGCGTAGGAGATGATCGCGTAGTCGATCTGGTAGGAGCTCGTGCCGAACAGATTGGCGCCGTTGCCGAGCGGATCGGAGGCCAAGTAGCCGATCGCCTGGCCCTGCCAGATGAACAGCGAGAAGTAGTGGGCAACCACGTAGGCAAAGCCGATCGGCACGAGCGTGTGCGCGAAGCTGTGGCTGAGCTCAGCCGTGCTGTAGCGGCGGCTAACGCTGCGAACTCCCCTGATGCCGAGCTCATAGACGCCCATGATCAGTGCCACGCACAGCAGCAGGCCGGCGGTGTAGGCGAGCTCGGTTGCCGGCGTCTGATGAAGGCCGAGGCCGGCGAAGCCGCTCTGCAGGTGCGGCTCGAGCTTGCGCCAGACGACGTCGTTGGAGAGTCCGTCGAAGGTGGTCGTGCCGATCACTGCGCAAACCAGCGCAATGGTTCCTGGGCGTATCGGCATCCTCGTGAGCCCGCTCAGAGGCCGACGTCTGTAGACGACGCCGTCCTCATCAGCGCACAGCGCCGACATCCGCGATAGCAGGTTGAAGTAGACGCCGAACCCGTCGGCCTTCTCGGCCCACTCCTCCGCTCCGAACAGCAGCATGCCCGCGAGCATCACGATGAAGTAGACGAGCGACAGCGCGGCGAGCTTGGAGGGGCTATCTCGTTCCACGTACACGAGCTCAAGCCACGCGAAGCCGATCAGCCACGCGACTGCCGGCCACTGGCCGAACCGTGCGCGGTAGCGAAGTGGCGGCCGCGCGAAGAGTCGCGGAGCCAGACGACGACCTGCCCAGCGGATCGCGCGCGCGCACGAACGCCACGGGCTGAGCACGGCGAACACGTCCCCGAGCAGCACGCTCATCACGGGCATGCCGATCCAGAAGATCACGTAGATGAAGGTCACGCTGAAGTTCGCCGACCACACTTCCGTGCCGGCGAACCCGCTGTAGAGCACCAGCGCGAAGACCGCCAAGCCGAAGAGGCTGACCAGCCGTGCGAGCGGCGCCGGCACCCGGAACAGCCGCACACGCCGTTCGCCTTGCAGCCGGGGGCGTGTCCATAGTGCGGAGAGCGCAACGAACGAGACGACCAGGACGATCGCCGCGGCCCAGCTGAACAGCCAGAGCGGGATCGGCAGGTCCGCCCTGCCGACGATGCCGTGCGCCTGCGCGCTTGCCGGGAAGAGCAGCGCCGCAACGCCCAGCGCGCTGAGCACGGGTGCTAGCAGCCGACGTCGAGCGTTCATGCCGCCGCCGAGTGTATGCGAGCGCGCTCAGGCGACGAGCCCGCCGGGGACGGCATCGGACGCCGTGTCATTGCGGCACAATCGAAGGCGAGCGCGATGCCCGTGATCGCCCACATCGGCAACATCCCGGTCGAGGAGTGGCTGCCGTTCGTCGTACCGGTGGTCGCGCTGTATCTCTACGGTCGCCGCCAGCTGCGCCGCCGGCGTGAGGCGGTGGCGTGCCTGCCTGACGTCGGCGAGGGGCTCGACGACGCCACGGTTGGACGTATCCTCGCCCGCTGGTCGGCAACCGGCCACAAGGAAGTCGCCTCGGAGTACCTGCCGCTGCTGTATCCGCCCGGCCCTGACGGCATGACCGCAGCCGTCCTCGCAGCCCGTATCCACTCCGACACAGCGGCCGTAGCGCGACAGCTCGAGGACCTCGCAGACCTCGGCTACGTGGAACTGGACGGGCCTGACGGCCTTGATGAGCCTCGCGCGGTGCTCACCGCAGAGGGCTACGACCTGCTCAACATCACCGAGGACGTGTTGCTAGCCACCTCGCCGCGAGCTTCGGGCTCGCGAATGGCCTGAATCCGGCATGGGCTGAGCGCGCCGGAGCTGAGGCCGGGGCGGACCTGGTCGTGGTGGCTCGCCCACCGGCTCGCGAGCTGGCCGAGCGCGAGGGGCTGGCCGGCGTGGGCGCATCTCTCGCCGAGCTGACGGTCGGGCGGCGATTCACGGGAAGCCCGCGACCCCGTTACGGGGCCTGAGCTGCCGCAGGAGAGACCTTGACGGGCGGCGTGCGGCCTGTTCCACTCGGCGCTTGACGTCCGTGTCGCGGCGGCGGGGTTCGCAATGAGAAGGCGCCGGTCAGTGAGACGGCCCGCCCCTCACGCATGAGCACGTGCTGGCTCGGGCCCTCTGGGTAGGAGGATCAACGGCTAGCGCAACTTCGCCGCATGGCCGGGGCGATGACTCGCGGGTTGGCTGGACCCGCTCAGTCCGACGGTAGATACAGCGAACGCGAGGACCATTACCGCGACGGTCGCGGCCCGAAGCCGTGGCGGCGTGAGCCACGTCAAGTGGCGCGACTGGAGCCATGAGCGCACCCCCGTTGCTCCGGCCGCGGCTGCCATGGCGCATCCGGCACACATGGCGTAAGTGTACGCCGTCGGCGCCACGCTGGGCCCCCATTGCGGGCGTCACGGCGAGCGTATGGCCGACGCTGCGAGAGCTGCGCAGGTCGTCCGCGGCCTCTAGGCACAAGAATAGGACTCAGTCTTATGCTACTTTTGCGCCTCCCGACGTGAGTCCGGGTGCGGTGTCCACAACAGACCGAGACGCCCAACGAACCGAATGTGTCGCCGTACAACCACTTGGCTGCTCGCCGCCCTCGCCATCGCAGGGCCGATCGCCGGCTGCGGGACAGGTTCGTCCACCCGCGCGAGCCAGGGCAAGTTCGTGGTCGTCGCGGGCGAGAACTTCTGGGGCAGCATCGCGACCCAGCTGGCAGGCAATAAGGCGACGACTCAGAGCATCATCGTCAACCCGAACACCGACCCGCACAGCTATGAGCCGACCGCGCAGGACGCCCGTACGATCGCGGGCGCGCAGATGGCGATCGTCAACGGTGTCGGCTACGACAACTGGATGCCGAAGGAGCTCGCTGCGAGTCCCGTGAGCGGACGGGTCGTGCTCACCGTCGGCGAATTGTTGGGGCTGACGGAGGGCGATAACCCACATCAGTGGTACTCGCCGAGCAGCGTCCACAGGGTGATCGAGCAGATCGTCGCCGACTACGACAGGCTGGACCCCGCTGATAGCGCGTACTTCGCCCGCCAGAAGCAGACCTTCGAGACGCGGAACCTAGCGCGATACAACCACTTGCTTCGGGAGATCCGCTCCGCCTACGCTGGCGTTCCGGTCGGCTACAGCGAGAGCATCTTCCAGCCTCTTGGTGAAGACCTCGGCCTCAAGCTTCTGACGCCGTACAGCTTTGCCAAGGCGATCGCCGAGGGCACCGACGTAACTGCAGAAGACAAGCAGACGGTGGACAGTCAGGCCCAGAACCGCGAAATCAAGGTTTGGGTCTACAACAGCCAGAACGTCACGCCGGACGTCAAGAGCGTGACTTCGATCGTCAAGGCCCAGCACATCCCGATCGCCACGGTCACCGAGACCCTCTCGCCCGCCTCCGACAGCTTCCAACAGTGGCAGGTCTCCGAGCTCGAAGGCCTGATCGCTGCGCTACACCAGGCCACCGGCAGATAACACGCACCACGCGGCGGCCTCGGCTATCGCTTCGCCAAGCGAGCAGGCGCGCCGGTCATCACGAGCGAGACTGTCGAGATGGACGAGTGCGCCGGGACTGCTCTGGCGCCATGAGGAAATGGAGGACCACATGACGTAGGAGCGGGACAACATTCGTGTCATCAACCTGTCGCTGGGTACCGCACAAAGCCCTTCCGGCGAAGGCTACGAAGAAGTCGGAAATGCCGTCAAGGAAGCTAGTGACTATGGCGTTGCGGTCGTAGCAGCCGCAGGCAACGACGACGGAGGAGCCGTGGAGTACCCGGCCGCGTACCCTGGGGTGCTGTCGGTCGGCGCGACGGACACGCGGGGCGGCGGCTTCTGCTCGTTCTCCAACCGCGGCGAAGGGCTGCGGTTGCTCGCGCCCGGCTGCGACCTCGATGGCGCGGAACCCACGACTGGCGCCGCGAACTACGACTACTGGCAGGGCACCAGCGAGGCGTCTACGATTGCCGCCGCGGCGCTCGACGCGCTCGACTCCTACCAGCCAGGCTTGTTGCCCGAAGCGGCTGAGAAAGACGTGACCGAAGCCGACAACGGCGTGCTCGACATCGCGCAGACATTCCGCAACGCGGGCCTCGGAGCGGTCGTGACGGCCGGTGAAGCGGCCGAGCCAGGAGCGCAGCCGAACTCGACTCCGGCATCGTCTCCGCAGCCGCTGACACCATTCGCCACGATGAAGCTCACACAGCCATTCGGACGCCCGCAAGCCCGACTGAAGCGAGTCAGGCACCGCTTGGTGCTCGCCCTGACCGGACGGCCCAGCGAAGCACAGGTGCAGGTTCGCTACCTCGGCCACAGGGGACGATCGCGCGGCCTGCGCGTCCTGCGCACGCTTCACGGCGCCTTCACGAGCCTGACGCTCCCGACCTCCGGCGTCGTCGAGGTATCGGTGCGCTATGCCGACCCCTACGACGTGGAACGAGCGAGCCCGTGGACAACGCTCCGCCTACCGGCATCCGCGAGCGCGGCGACAAAGGCCCGGCGCGGACGGTGAGACGGTCGTGTCTGACGATCGCGGTGCTGCTCGCTGTCGTGGCGTGGCTGTCGCCGTCGCAGGCACTGGCGGCGGGGAGCTATCGGGTGAACGCTTGCAACTTCACGCCAGAAGCCGCCAACAACTCGTGGACATGGGCGACGAACGATCCCGCGCAGCCCGCCCACTACGCGGAGCACGCTACGTGCCCATACCGGCTCGGAGGAGCTGGCGGGACGGTCGACCAGGAAGGCGGGCTCTCGACGACCGACGCGCTCGGCCTCTCAAGCGGAGCTCCACGAGGGACCAGCGCCGGTTGGACGTTCACGGCGCCGACGGGAACAACGATCACCGCGATTAGCTACGAACGGTACATCGGACACAAAATTGATCCCGACAACTACTGGTCCCCCGCGCTGCGGGCGGACGGGGTGATCGTGCCAGGCGAAACGTGTCTCGACTCGGTGCAGAACGGAGAGACATGCTTTGTGGGTGGTCCTCCAGGCGAGGGAGCGGAACCCAGCGTCGTGACAGGACTCTCTACGCACGAGCTCGAACTCGGCATCGTCTGCCAGGCACCCGTGGAAGAGGAATGCATCACCGGCGCGACCGAGCACAAGGTTTGGGCGGCGATGTACGGCGCCACGGTGACGCTCTCCGATCCGACGCCGCCCACCCTCAGCACCCCGGCGGGCGCCCTGTGGGGACCGGGTGAAGCGGGCGGGTTTCACAAGGGCACCGAAAGCGTCACCGTCTCGGCAGATGATGTCGGAGGCGGCGTAGCGAGCATCGTCCTGTCCGCAGACGGACGGCCGGTCGAGACCTACACGGCGCCGTGCAACTTCACCTTCGCCCAGCCGTGCCCGGCGTCCACCAGGACACAGACCTTGACGCTGCCGACGACGCAGCTCTCCGACGGAACCCACTTGCTCACGCTCGTCGCAACCGACGCCGCCGGCAATCAATCGACCGTGGCCTCGCAGGAGATCGCCGTCGCGAACAGCGCGCCACCCCCGCCGGTGGGGTTGTCCGCAACCGCGACACAGACTGGCGGCTCGACGTTCACGGCCACCTGGACCGATCCGACCGGACAGTTTGCGCCGATCACTGGTGCGCTCTACCAAGTCTGTCCGGCGAGCGGCTCGGGCTCGTGCAGCGCTCCCGCATCGGCGCCCGCGGGCGGGCCGGCGACCGTGACCGTTCCCGGCCCTGGAAGCTGGAGCATCGCCGTGTGGCTGACCAACGCAGCCGGCAACGCGAACCCCGCCAACGCCGCGCACACCAACGTCGTCGTCCCCCCGTCCAGCTCCGGCGCGACGACGCCAACGATCCACGTCAGCGAGACGCTGCGGGGGCGCGAGCTGGTGGTGCATGTGAACGGACCCGCGAGCGGAGTGGTTCGCGTGGGCTTCATCGGCCGGCTGCGAGGCCGAACCGTCGCCTCCGGCGCCAAGACCGTCGCGCTCAAGCACGGACGGCTGACGGTGATGTTCAAGCTCGGCCCCCGCACTGCGGCGCACGCGCTGATCCGCGTCAGCGCGAAGCTCGATGACGAGCTGGCGGTGACGAGCACGCTCCGCCGTCATCGCCGCGACGCGCGGTAGCCCACGGGCGCCTCGAGAACGACTTCGCCCCGGCGACATGACCAAGGTCAGCGGTCCAGCGGAGCTTTCCACCACGGAGCATAACTCGGCGTCCGATCGAGCACAATGACCTCTGACGTCGGCCCGACGCGGCAGCCCGACGACGGGCCGCGGCCTGAGCTGTGGCTGAGCACCCCTCGCCTGAGACGCTACCTTGCGGCCTGTGGTGGCGATCGCGAGCGGGCATTGCGCCTTTACGACTGGAACGCCCGCATCAGCGCCGCGCTCCTGTGCGATCTTGCGCACTTCGAGGTCGCGCTGCGCAACGCCTACGACCGTGCCCTCATGGCCGCGACATGGACTTCCCCGCTTTCGAGGACACTTTGATCTGACCCTCGTTTAGCGGAGTCGTTAAGCGGGTGAGGTCCAGTGTCCGGCGGTCGTTGGTGCTGAGCCTGACTGGTAGACGCGTTGAGGAGACGCCTAAGCCTAAGCGGCCCGGGGTCGTATCCGGCTGGGCGCGCAACGCGAGACGCCGATAAGTAGGCCAGAGCAGCAGCGGGGCCGTGCGACAACTGCGGCCTCCCGGGCCGTATGCTGCGAGCAGCGCGAGCGCTAGGTGGTCATGGACGCTGGTTTCGTTGAGAACTTCGGTGGACGCTGGCAGGACGCCGTCAACAGGCGCGCTGTTGAGGAGATTCTCGAGCTTTGCGCTGAGGACATCCGAATGGACGCCCCGGGGCTTAACGCGACGGCGGCCGGCCGGCCGGCTGTCAGCGCGTTGTTCGAGCACACCTGGAATGCGTTCCCGGACCTACGATTCACGCGGCCCGAGCGGCCCTATCACGTTGCCTCAGACGCTCCGCTCGTGGTAGCGCGCTGGAGCGCCCACGGCACTATGCGTGCCATGGTCGGTCCTCCCGGCTACGCGCCGACGAATAGCCCCGTGGACTTGCATGGCATCGACCTGTGGCTGTTCAACGATGGCTTGCTGACCTATTGGGATGACATTTACGACTCCGCGGAGATCGGACGCCAGATCGGTGTTCTGCGTTTTGAAAATGCCACGGTCAGACACGAGATGCGAGCGTCGCGGACCGCAGCCCGTCCGCGGCATTGACCCCACGCCGTCCGTTTCATCAGCCGCGGCGACGCGGAGTACGACCGGCCCGGAACCGCCGTTGCGGACAGCGGGTTCGCGTCGGGAACAATTGCGAGGGTGCCGACGTTCGACAGGCGCCCGATGCCCGTCGTTGCGCGCGTCTCGGTCGACCTCAGCGGCGACTAAGCCGTTCGAGGTAGTCCTGGGCGGCGCGGCGCGACTCCGGGTCGCTCAGTGCCGTAAGCAGCGAGTCGGCGTCGCTCCAAGCGCCTGAGGTCGACGCCATTGCGCGGCTGGCGGCATTGACCCCGCGCTTGGTTGCCGTGAGCGTGAGAGAAGACTTCTGGACGAGTTGCGCGGCCAACTCGTCGACGGCCTCGTCGAGGTGCTGCTCACCGAGGACCCGGTTCACGAAGCCCAGCGCCCGGGCCTCCTCGGCTGTGAACGGGCGGCAGGTCAGCACCAGCTCCTTGGTCATAGCGGGACCGATCTCGCGCACGAGACGGGGGATGCCGCCCCAGGCCAGAGGGATGCCGAGGTCGACCTCGGGAATCGAGAACCGGGTCGTGTTGGCTGCCACGCGCAGGTCGCACGCGGCAGCCAACACCAGACCACCGCCGACGCAATGGCCCTGGATGCGAGCGACGGTGATGGCTCGCATCGACTCGATGGCCTCGGCCATCAGTCGCCCCGCGTCGGCCGCTTCTCGCTGAGCGGCCACGCCGGGGTCGGCGCCCGCGAACACCGATACGTCTGCTCCGGAGCTGAACGCCCGCCCCCTCCCGCTGACTACCACCACCTTGACGTCGGGGCGTTGGTCGAACCAGTGCGCGGCGTCGGCCAGCTCGCCCGGATCCTGCAGTAACGTGCGCCCCCGGTGGTTAGCCGGGGGCGCGGAAACGTCCGGTGCGTCGGGGATTCTTGGGGTGTTCAGTTCCTGAAATCCCTGGCTTTGGAGGTTCACCTTGAAGGTGATTCGCGATGGACGCCCGGTAACCGTAGAGGTCACGACGGACGGCGCTGGTCTGGTGTCGCATGCGGGCAGCGCACTGCTCGGGCAGGTGGCCGACAAGCTCGCCCTGACGAGGGCGCTGTCGGTGCGCCTGGCGGGTATCAAGCAGCGTCGTCGTGGTCATGACCCGGGCCGCGTGATCCGCGATCTGGCGGTGATGCTCGCGGACGGCGGGGAATGCGTGTCGGACCTTTCGGTGGTGCGCGACCAGGAAGCGTTGTTCGGTGCGGTGGCCTCGGATTCGACGGCGTTTCGGGTGATCGAGCACATCGCAACCGAGCCCGCTCTGCTCGAGGCGCTGCGCCAGGCGCACGCCAGGGCGCGCGAGCGCTTCTGGGAGCTGCACGGCGCGCCGGATTCCCTGACGATCGACGTCGACGCCACGCTCATCACCGCGCACTCCGAAAAGGAGAAGGCAGCCGGCAACTACAAGCACGGCTACGGCTTCTACCCGCTGATGAGCTACGCCGATGAGACGCGCGAGGCGCTGGGCGGCCTGTTGCGGCCGGGGAACGCCGGCTCCAACACCGTCGCCGACCATGTGGCGGTACTTGATTTGGCGCTCGAGCAGATCCCCTCCGGGCACGTTGAGGCCCTTCAGATCTTGGTGCGCTCGGACACGGCGGGAGCCACGCACGGCCTGGCCGATCACTGCCGCGATGCGAAGATGCGCTTCTCGGTCGGCTACGAGCTGAACGAGCCGGTCAGAGCGGCGATCCTCCAGACCCCCGAGAACGCGTGGGTCCCGGCGCTCGAGCAGGACGGGTCGGTGCGCCACAACGGCGAAGTCGCCGAGATCACAAGCCACGTCGATCTCTCATCCTGGCCCGAGGGATCCAGGCTGATCGTGCGGCGCGAGCGCCCACACCCCGGCGCGCAGCTCTCATTCACCGACCACGACGGCTACCGCTTCCAGGCGATCCTCACCGACCAGCCCGATGAGGACATCGCAGCCATCGAGTGCCGCCACCGCCAGCACGCCCACGTCGAGGACCGCATCCGCGACGACAAGGACACCGGCCTTTCAAAGCTCCCGTTCAAAGAGTTCGCCCTGAACGAAGTCTGGCTTGAGATCGTCATGCTCGCCCACAATCTGATCGTCTGGACCCAGGCGCTGGCGCTCGACGGGCAGCTCGCCAAGGCCGAGCCAAGGCGGCTTCGCTACTGCCTCTTGCACGTCGCGGGCCGACTCGCGTTCTCCGCACGCCGCGCCAAGCTGCACCTCCAGCAAACCTGGCCCTGGGCCGAAGAGCTTCTCGCCGCGTTCACCACGCTGAAAGCGCTCGCAGCCGGCGCAGGCTGACGACGACCGCCAGCCCACTCACCACCAAGAAGCCTTCCAACCTTCGCCGCGATCACGGCTGCCCCGCGCACCGGCAGACGGCTGCTGGGCCCACCACCGAACCGCCACCGCGACGCCGCCGGCGCGCCGGCACACCTCACGCCGACGACGACGCCGGCCAAGCGCCGGTCCAGCAGTCACATCAAACCCTTACTGCATGATCCGGGCTCGCGCAATGTCTCGGTGCTCAGTGGATTCAGCTTGTCCGGCCGGTTCAGAGTGATGGTGCCCCGGACACCGGCGGCACTTACCTCGATTGTGGTGAAGGACATGCTGCACCCTAGCGCCTCCCCCCTGGCGTAATGCAGGGTGCGAGAACCGGCATTGCCGGCCGCATTGACGGTGAGGTGGGCCTCAACTCTCGAGGTCCGATCGCATACCCTGAGGGGCAGCATGGCCACGGCAACGACATCTAGCCGCGGCCCGCGGACATTTGCTTCGCCCGCCGAGTGGGCACACGACGTCGTCGGCGTGGCGCAGCACGGCGGGCCGCTCGCGGCGGTCTACCTGCGCGGCCGCCTCGACGCCACGTTGCGCGAGCGCGTCATGGTCGCCGTCAGCCGTGTCAACGCCTGCGGCGGATGCACGTTTGTGCACCAGCGCTGGGCGCTGCGCGCGGGCGTGAGCAGCGAGGAGTTGGAGGCCATCGGCCTGGGCGACTTGGCCGCACTCGATGAGCGCAGCCGCGCTGCAGTCGTCTACGCGAGCGCGCTCGCGGAGGCCCGCTTTCGTGGCCCGATTGCACCTGAGATCGCAGTCGCCGCAGAAGAGCACCTGAGCGTGGATGAGATGAGCGCGATCGAGGCCGTCGCCCGATTGATGGCCTTGGCCAATCTCTCGGTGAGCACGGCTGAGGCGATCGCTGCACGGGCTCGGGGACGGACGATGACTGGATCGCCGCGCGTGCGCGAAAGTCGCACGCGTCCGCGCTGACGCGTTGGTCGCGTGGTACTAGAGGGCGTTGACGCGGTCGACGAATTGTGGGTGATAGACCTCGGCGATCCCGGCTAGATCCCGCCCGAAGCAGATGTCTAGCGCGCGCCGAGCGACTCGTTCCTAGTCCATGGTCAGAGCATTGCGCATTCCAGCGGGCATCCACGGCACGTCCGAATCGCAGCGCTCGGGGTCGGCCTAGGCGCGGCGCTGGCATTGGGGCAAGGTGCTCTTCGAGCGACGCTGGCTGGCCCGGCTGCGCTGACGGGGTTCGGCTCGGCGGATGAGGGCATCTGCTGAGCGGAACGGCGTTTTCTCCGGATGGCACACACGGACGGATCACCGACCATAGAGAGATGAGGGTCCTCGTGATCGTCAACGACCAGCCCTACGGCAGCGAGCGTCCCTACAACGCTTTGCGCCTCGCCGGTGCGCTCGCCAAGCGCGACGAGGTCGAGCTGCGAGTGTTCCTGCTCGGCGACGCGGTCGCGTGCGCGGTCGCCGGACAGCAGCTGCCCGAGGGCCACTACCACCTCGACCGCATGCTCAAGCCGCTGGTCCGCCTCGGCGAGGTCGCCTGCTGCGGCACCTGCATGGACGCTCGAGCCATCAAGCAAGAGCAGCTCGTCGAGGGAGCGCGCCGCTCGACGCTGGAGGAGTTGACCGACTGGACGCTGTGGGCCGAGAAGACGCTGAGCTTCTGAGCGTTTCGGAGCGCGGCGCGCGCTACGACGCCTGGTTCTCCACGTCGCTTGGCCGAGCGATGGACGCCGTCGAGGCGCGCGCCGTCATCGAGCTCGCGGCGCCGCGGCCCGGCGAGCGGGCGCTGGACGCCGGCTGTGGCACGGGCATCTATACGCGCCGTCTCCTCGCCGCCGGAGCCAGGGTCACCGGCCTCGACAGCGACCCCGAGATGCTCGCCGCCGCGCGCCTGAAGGCGCCCTCGGCCACGCTCGTGGAGGGCGACGTCACGGCTCTGCCATTCCCCAACGCAACGTTCGATTTGAGCCTCGCCGTTACGCTGCTGTGCTTCGCCCGGGATCAGCAGCGCGCGGTCGAAGAGCTCACCCGCGTGACCAGGCCAGGCGGGCGCGTCGTCCTGGCTGAGCTCGGCCGCCACAGCCTCTGGGCCGCATGGCGGCGAGCCAAAGGCTGGCGCGGGTCGGACACCTGGAAGGACGCCCACTTCTTCACCCCCGGCGAGCTCGACGCCCTGCTTCGGCGCGCGGGCACGCACGAGGTGCAGACGCGACCGGCCGCCTACCTGCCGCCGGGCGCTCCCTCCTGGCTGCAAGCTCGCGCCATTCCGCTCGAGCGCCGCGCCCGGCGGCTTGGCAGCCTCGGCGCTGCATTCATCCTCGCGCGCGGAGAGGTGTGCGCCGCGTGACTTGCCGACCGCGGGGCTTGCGGGCTTGCCCCACGGCGGTCACGTGGCAACTCGAGTTGGCTCACGGACCAGATGGCGGTCCGGGCGGCGATCGAGTCGATGAACGGCGTACGAGTCGCGCGCGACAGGCTGGAGCGCTGCGACTGGGAGGTGCAGGTCGCTGACATCCAGAACGCCAAGGGGCTGGCCCATAGCGCGCAAGCCCGACCGGATCGATGTCGGTGCCTGACGACCGCCGCACCCGCCCCCAAGGCGAGCAGCGCGAGGACCATCCGGCCACGGCGCCGGGCTGGGGCCGCGTTATCGTCTGGCGTCGTGCTGACTTCCCACCAAGAGCCGCAGCCGCTGGAGAAGGTCGGCCTGCCGACGCCCGACGATCTGCGGCCGACCCTGTTCATCGACAGCGACAGCGACGCGGTCCGCAGCCTTGTCAAGCGCGTCACCGCGGGCGCCAACGATCAGCACGACGTCGTCGCCCGGCTGTTCGCCGCGATCCGCGACGGGGTGCGCTACGACCCCTACCGGATGCCGACCGATCCGGGCGAGTACCGGGCCAGCGCTGTAATCGACGCGAGGAGCGGCTACTGCGTCCAGAAGGCGGTTGCGCTCACGGCGGCCGCTCGTGCGGCCGGCATCCCGTCGCGGCTGGGGTTCGCGGACGTGAAGAACCACCTCCAGTCAGAGCGCCTGCGAGCGGCGATGGGGACAGACCTGTTCGTCTGGCACGGGTACAGCACGTTCTTCGTCGGCGGGCGCTGGACGAAGGCGAGCCCGGCGTTCAACGCCGAGCTGTGCGCGCGGTTCGGCGTGCCGCCGCTGGCCTTCGATGGCAGCCGCGACGCGCTGCTGCACGCCTTCAGCGGGGACGGCACGCGCCACATGGAGTACGTGCGGGAGCGCGGGATCTACGTCGATCTGCCGTTCGAGACCGTGATGGCCGCGCTCCGCGAGGCCTACCCGCGGATCGACCTCGCGTAGCTGCCAACGGAGTCGACGGCGCCGGAAGCGCCGGCGATCCGGGCCGCCCATCAAGCGAAGTGGGTAGTTCTCCCCGTTGCCGGCCCGCCCTACCGGTGACACGCTTGGGTGGAAAAAACCGCACGGTGGCCGGTGCCGTGCCCGAGTGAACAGAGGCAGCGTGACCAAGAACTACACCGCGATCTACTCCCAGCTTGAAGGACTGATGGGCCAGCTCACTGCAGAGGCACCACAGGTGATGGACGGTTTCACCAAGCTCCACGGGGCGAGCACCGAGGACCGCGCGCTGGACAAAAGACCAAGGAGCTGATCGCGCTTGCCATCGGCATCACGGTGCGCTGCGATGGCTGCATCGCCTACCACGTCCACGACGCTGTAGACGCCGGCGCGAGCCGCCAAGAGCTCATCGAGACCATCGGGGTCGCGGTGATGATGGGTGGCGGACCCTCGGTGGTCTACGGCTGCGAGGCCCTGCAGGCCATCGATCAGCTGCAGCCGGCGGGCGCCCGGTGAGGCGGCTGCAGCCAGGGTCGCCACCTCGGAACCGTCCGCACAGCGCGTGCTATGCCCGACGCGCGGGGGTTGACGTAGGTTGGGACACGGTCAGTGCCGCGGTGACCGCGGCGAGCGCCTCTGGCGGCCACCTGGATCTGGGAGTCGCTCGATCCTCGTGGAGGCGCGCTTATTCCAGTCATCCGCAAGGGCGGCAGACCAGGTCGTCCGCGAACTACCGATTGGGCGTCTAGCCTGGTCTAACCCGCCGTGATCGATGGGCCGAGAACGGCACTGCGAGCGGCCATGACCACCGAAATGTCAAGCACGACGCAGGACAGAAGTCGGTTCGCAGGCGAGCGAGCGTGATGCTCAGGATCCGAGCTTGGGCGAGGCGTCACGGTTGCCGACAACCACGTGTAAGACCGGAACGTCCAGCTCACGCCGTAGACGCTCCAGCTCCCCTCGCTCCTGCCAGGTCTCCTGCTCGCTCGGGTGCGTAACGACGATCACCTCGTCGGCGCCGAAGTCCCGCAGCTCGTCCTCGATCGCAGTCGTCGGGCTGGGGTCGCCTACCTCGCCGCGGGCCGTGACCCCGTGCTCGCGCGCCCATGCGAGCGAGCGCTTCAAGCGTGCTTGAGCGTGCTCAAGCTCGCGGTCTATGTCTGACACTGCGTAATGCCGGTGCGAGGTGAGCACTGGGGCCAAGATGTCGACCTCGATGCGCTCGCCGTCCCGTCCGACGATTCGCTCGCGTAGCTCATCGCCCGAGAGCGCCTCGTTTGCGATCACAAGCACATGGCGCTTGCCGGGCGAAGCGCGGTGGGGGTGTGCCTCATGTGCCGCCTCGCGCAGAGGCGTGTGGCGGTCCGGATTGGGCGCCCGCAGGTACGCAACCGCGGCTAGGACGAGGGCGAGCACGAACACCGCAACGCCCACCACTGGCTCGGTGAGCCAGCCAATCAGCACCGCCACACCGATTACCACGACGCCCGCGATGGTCAGCCGGAAAGCCTCTTGCTCTGATCTGGTCGGAATCCGCATTAACTTGTCACGCTACACCGCGCGGATCAGGCCGTCATTCGGGCAAACTACGGTTCGCGTGGCGGTTTTCCACCGCTGCCGCATCACTTGCGGCTCCACGCTGCGGCGCACGTCCATGACGCGCTCGTCGGCGTTCCCATACGCGCTCCGACCGGTCTATCTGATCGTCTGCCAAGGCAGCCCGACCGGTCAGCATGCGATGCGCGGGGGGAGGTTCGCAGGGACCTCGGCGAGGTCGAGGAACTCGGCGGCGAAGTAAATGAAGCGCTGCACATCGGCGAAGTTGGAGGCGAGCCCGAGCGATGCGCGGATGGCGCCGCCGGACGGCAGGCCGATGGCCTGGACGTAATCGTCGAGGGCCATGCCGTCGCCGAACTCCCCGCCCACGAGCGTCTCCCGCGAGATCGTGAACGCGAGCTCGCCGGCGCCGGGGTTGCAGAAGCAGCCGGTGCGTAGCGAGACGTTGTGCCGGCGCGCGACGCGGTCGACGTAGCGCTCATCGATGATGCGGCCGTCGGGATGCAGGAAGTTGAACGCGATCGTCGCTCCCCGCCCTTCCCAGGACCGCGGTCCGTAGATGGTGGCCGCCGGCGAGCCATCCGAGTGCCTCAGGGCGCCGAGAGCCTTGAGCAACCAGGCACCCAGCGCGGCGGCGCGCGTGTGGATGGTCTCAAGGCCCACTCGGTCGAGCAGGTTCAGACCGATCTCGACGGCGGGCAGGTTGAGGTAGTTGACGGTGCCGTCCTCGAAGTGCGCGGCGCCTGGTGCGGACTGGTAGTACTGGCGCTGGACGAAAGCCGCGACGATCGTGCCGCCGGAGAACCACGGGCGCTCGAGCTTGGCGAGCGCGTTACGGCGGGCGAGCAGGCAGCCCACGCCGGTCGGCCAGCCGAACATCTTGTAGAACGAGAGCGCCACGAAATCGGGATGCCAGCGGCTCAGGTCCAGCCGGTTCGTCGGCACGTATGCGGCGGCGTCGATCAGCACGTCCCAACCATGCGCATGGGCTTGCTCGATCCACTCCAGCGGGTGATGCGCGCCTGAGAAGTTCGACTGCGCGGGGAAGGCGAAGAGGTTGTGGTGATCGCCGGGCGTGTCCGTCAGGTAGCGCGGCAACAGGTTCTCGTTCACGCGCAGATCGGGCGCGACGCTCGGCACGTACGTCGTCTCCGCCCCCCTAGCGCGAGCAAACTCGCGGATCCCGTTGACCGAATTGTGGTTGTCGAAGGTGAGCAGGAAGCGATCGCCGGCGCAGAACGGGTAGGCCTCGCCGACGAGCCGAAGTGCGCCGGTGGCGTTGGGCGTGAAGATCGCGACATACTCCTCGGGGGAGGCTCTAAAGAACTCGAGCACGCGCGCTCGGGCGCGCTCCAGCATCTCGGTGCTCGCAGCCGAGGTTGGGTTGATTGAGTGAGGGTTGCCGAACACGTTCTCGCGTAGCAGCGTCATGTGCTCGACCAGCTGCGACTCTGCGTACAGCCCGCCGCCGGTGTAGTCGAGGTAGACGTGGCCGCCTCGGTCCAGGCGCGCGAAGTCGCTGCGGCGGAGCTCGTCGAGGACGGCCGTGTCGTCGTAGCGCGGATGGTCGCGTCGAAACGCGGCTTCCGCCGCCGCAAGCGACTGCGACTCGGTATGGGTGATGCTCATGTCGCGCACCCACCGGTTACCGGCTCGACGTTGACGTCGACCTCTATGCCCGCCTGCACGCTCTGAGTGACGACGCAGAAGTCCTCGAACAACTCCAGACAGCGCTGCATCCGCGGCCGCTTCGACTCTTCGACGACTGGCTCGATCAGCGCCTGGATGCCGCTTACCCGCAGCCGGCCGGCTCCGTTGCGCTCGAGCGAGCCGCTGACCGTCGTGCGCATCCCCTGAACCTCGATCCGCGCGCGCCGCACACAGCAGAGCGCGCTCGCGCTCAGGCAGTTGCCGACCGCCGCCGCGAGCACCCTAGCCGCGTTCGGCCCAGAGCCGTCGCCGAGCGGGCCGGGCTCGTCCAACAGCAGCTCGGGCACGCCCTCCTGCGCGAAGTCGACAAAAAACCGGTAGCCATCCTCCAGATCCATCGTGAAGCTGAAGCCCTCGTCAACCGACATTGTCGCGTGCCTCCCTCGTGTCTCGTCGAGCGTGGCAGGCCCTCAGCAGCACCAACACGCCTAAGGCTGCGCCGATTTGCGCCGCGCCGTGCCGAGTACGAACGGGAGTCCGAGCGGCCCCGGTCCCGAGGTGAACCGCCGAACCTGCTCAACCGTGAATCCGGCGGCCGCGATAGCGCCGACTGTGTCGCGAGCGAGATGGCATCCCGCGCCGAGATGTGGCCAGATGCCCGAGCCATCGAGGCCTGCCTGAACGGCTTTGCCAAGGCCCCGTTCGGCGATGACGTGCTCGTAGAAGCGGAGCTCTCCGCCGGGCATGAGGACTCGGTGCAGCTCGGCGAGCGCTATCTCCTGGTCGATCACCGAGCACAGGACGAGCGAGCTGACGACGGAATCGAAGACGCCGTCCTCGTGGGGCAGCAGCTCGGCTGTGCCATCGACGACTTTGACCGGCACGGGCGCGGCGCGAGCGGCATCGAAGGCAAGCCGACGGAGATAAGGCTCAGGCTCAATGGCGAGGACCTCAGACACATCGGGTGGGTAGTGGGCGAAGTTGCGGCCATCGCCCGCCCCCACCTCGAGAACCCGTCCACGCAGACCCGCGAGCAACTCCGAGCGCTGCTTGTCAGATCCCACCTTCCCCGAAATATGCGACCAAACCCTCGCGAACACGGGATGCTGGGCAGGCGCCTGTCGCTGAAGGCAGTTTGCCGGCGGCCAGCGTGTTCAGGGAGAGGTTCGCCAGGGCCATCGCTCGAGCGATGGCGTCGACCTCCTTGAGCTCGCTGACGCTCAGATGCTCCCGCGCGGACCTCTCGATACCAGGGGAGGCTGGTCCTTCAAAGCGAAGCTCGGCGCGATCGACGGCGTAGGAGACGGCTGCGCGGCTGCGCGGATCGAGATGCTCGAGATCTCCGGTGAAAAGCGCCTCCAGCTCGGCGAACGGCACGCCGGCACGCAGCGCCCAGTGCCGATGCACCCGAGCGCAGCCGCCACATGCATTCACCTGACTGACGGCGACCATGACGCGCTCGCGCAGGTCACCGTCGAGCCCCCCGGCGTACGCGCGCGCCAGCAGCCGGCCACGGATCAGAACGCTCCCAACGTCTCGCGCCACCTCGCCCGCCGAGGCAAACCGGCGTGGTACACAGGCACGGGCTACGCCTGGACCATCGGCGGGACTGGGGGAGACGGGAGGGGCCGTGGTGGGACGCGCGTGCCCACTCGGCCTCGAGACGGACTCCAAACGGGTGTGTTTGCGACTAGTCACCGTTGGGCCGTATCCGGCTCGAGCGAGCGAGCGCTCAGGTCTGCGTGCTCTGCAGGGTCCGGACCGCGGGCGGAGCCCGTGAGGAAACGCTGATCGTACTTCTCGAACATCGCGATCACGGCTACGATGCGACAGCGCTCGGTGCCCGCGCGGTGACTGTCCGCTCCTCGAAGGTGAATCCGGTTTCCAGTGCGCGACGCACGGGGCAGGTCTCGGCGACCCGCTCGAGCCTGCGCTGCTGATCGGGCGTCAGGTCGCCGGGGAGGTGCACGTCGATGGCGAAGCGCCGCGGAGCGCTGTCGGGGTCGTAGTCGACATCGACAGCTGTCTCGCCGATGTCCCAGCCGCGGTTCTGCGCGTACATGGCGATCATCGTCGCGATGCATGAGGCCAGCGTCGCGGCCAGCAGCTCGTGTGGCGCGGGCCCCTCGTCGGTGCCGCCGAGGTGCTCGGGCTCGTCGGTGACGATCGTGTGGCGGCCGTTGACGTCCACTTCGTGCTTGAGGCTGTTGCCGGCGCGGCGGGCTGTGGCGGTCATGGCCATCAGAGCATCACCCGTCCGCGCTTGCGGGTCGTCAGGAACATGCGCTCGAAGGCGACCTTCGCCCAGTGGGCCTGCGGGCCGACCATCACGTGGGCGTGGGAGCTGTCGCCGAGGACGTGGTCGGCCTTGAAGATGATCCCGTTGTTGCCCGCGTCGAGTATGCAGATCGCGGCGAGATCGGAGAGGGGCATCGACTTGTGGGCGGTGCCGTTGATGTCGGCGGCGATGTTGTGCGCGGCCGTGCGCGCCATCACCTCGCTCATCTGGCCGGTCTTCGGCACTCCTGCCGGGACCGGTGTGGGCGCCGGGGGTGCGATCGCGATGTCGACGCCCGCCGCGTAGACGTCGGGGTGCTCGGGGTGGCGGAAGTCGTCGTCGACCGGGATGAAGCCCATCGGGTTGGACAGCCCCTCGGTTTCACGCACGGCGTCGACACCGGTGAACGGTGGCACGATCATCGAGTAGGAGAAGGGGAGCACCCGCCCGCCGTCGAGTTCCATCTCGCCGTCGCGGACCTCCTTGATCACGTTGTTGGGGATCCCCTCGATGCCGCGCTTCGCAAAGAACGCGTCGACTCGCTTGCTCGAGTCGCCGACACCGCCGAGGCCGAAGTGCCCGAGGAACGGCTCGGCCGAGACGAAGGTGACGGGCGCTACGTCGGTGAGGCCGGCCTTGTCGATCTGGTGCTTGACGTTGAAGAGGTACTCATAGGAGGCGCCGAAGCAGGAGCCGCCCTGGGCGGTGCCGATGACGACGGGCCCCGGGTTGGCGAGGAAGCGCTTCCATGCCTCGCCGGCGAGCAGGGCGTGCTCGAGGTTGCATACCGACTGCGTGAAGCCGTCGTGGGGGCCGAGGCCGGGGACCTTCTCAAACGCCAGGCGGGGCCCGGTGGCGAGCATCAGCTTGTCGTAGGGGATGTCCTGGCCGTCGTCGGTGTGGACGATCCGGTTCTCGAGGTCGAAGCCGGTCGCGGCAGTGTTGCGGAACTCGATGCCCTTGCGCTCATAGACCGGCGCGAGCGGGAACGTGATGTCCTTGGGCCGGCGCTTTCCGAAGGGCAGCCATACGAGCGATGGGATGAAGGTGAAGTCCGCGCGCCTGTCGAGGACCACGATCCGGTGATGCTCGTCGAGGTGTTTGCGCAACTCGAGCGCCGCGGTCAGCCCGGCGAAGCTGGATCCGACGACGACCACCTGCTGTGGACGATTGACCATGTCGTTCCTCCTCTGGGGAGTCTTGACTCGATCGTCCCTCAGATCGCGTTCAGCGACATCCGGCGCAACTACCCGACCCGATCCGTAGCTGGTAGTCATACAACGACAGTAGCACACAACGCTACAGTTGTGGTATGCTGAGCGGCATGAGCACTACTACGAATGTCCCGCACCCGCTGCCGGCGCCGCTCGTCGAGCTGATCGCAGAGCGCTTTCGCGTCCTCGGCGAGCCGATGCGTATCCGTCTCCTGGACGCGCTGCGCGAGGCTCCGGCGACCGTCCAGGAGCTCCAACTGGCGACCGGTGCCTCCCAGCAGAATGTCTCCAAGCACCTCGGCCTGCTGCTTCGCAGCGGGTTGGTGAGCCGCAGCAAGGAGGGCAACTTCTCGCTCTACGCGGTTGCCGACGAGGGCGTGTTCGAGCTGTGCGAGCAGGTCTGTGGTGGCATGCGCCGCCAGCTGGACGAGCTCGACTCATTACTGCCAGGAGGAGCCAACCGATGAGCGCAACCGCATGCACCCGCCCGGCACGAGACGAAACCGTCACGGGCGATTCTCGCTGGCCGCTTGAGCGGGTGCTGTTCGCGCTCGCCGGCAGTATGACGCTCATCAGCGCTGCGCTCGCGGCGCTGATCTCTCCCTGGTTTCTCCTGCTGACCGCGTTTGTCGGTGTCAACCAGTGGCTCTACGTCCTCTTTGGCGCGTGCCCGGCGTCGTTGATCCTGCGCCGCCTGTTTTCGCTGCGCTCCGTCCTCTACCCGCGCCAGGAGGCCCACTCATGAGCACGACCACTGCACCCCGCGCCGCTGTGCCCGCCAGGGAGCCGATCAAGCACGGAACGCACGTGGGGCCGATCGGCCGTCTCGGGCGCTACACCGCCACGCACTTTCGCACGGTGCTCCTCGGATGGCTCGTGGTGGCGGTCGTTCTTGGCTTCTTCGCGCCGCGGGTTGAGACCGCGCTCTCTGGCGCCGGCTGGGAAGCGAGCGGCTCGCAGTCGGTGCAGGCCCGCAAGCTGGTCGAACGAGACTTCGCCGGCCTCGGCAGCTACGGGCTTGAGACCGTGGTCTATTCCCCGACGCAGACGGTCGGCTCCCCGGCGTTCTCCTCGGCCATAGCTCGGGTCGAACAGACGCTGAAGGCGAACTCTGCGGTGCGCGCGGTCGTGTCACCGGCGCCCGGACTGTCGATCTCCCGCGACGGCCACACCGCGATCGTGCAGGCGGGCGCAGCGCGCAATCCAAACGAAATGGTGGCCGCCGCGGACAGACTCAAGGGCACGCTGCACGGGCTCTCGACGAGCACGGTGGTGGTCAACCTCACGGGCGCGGCGGGCATGTGGTCTGACTTCAACGCCGCCAACCGCTCGGCGATGCTGAAGTCCGAGGTCATCTCCTGGCCGGTGACGCTCGGCATCATGCTGCTCGCGTTCGGCTCGCTCGTCGCCGCGGGCCTGCCGCTGATGCTGACGATGGTGGGACTGCTCGCGGCCGCCGGCTCGCTGTATCTGGGCACGCTGATCATGCCGATCTCGATCTGGGCGATGAACTTCGCGCTGATGTTCGCGCTGGCGCTGGGCATCGACTACGCCCTGTTCCTCGTGATGCGCTTCCGCGGCGCGTTCTTCGGCTCGAAGCTTGACGCGCAGGAGGCCACGGCCGTCACGATGGACACCGCCGGCAAGGCCGTCCTGTTCAGCGGCGTGACGGTGCTGATCTCCCTCACTGCCGTGATGCTCGTCCCCAGTCCGGCCTTTCGCAGCATGAGCCTCGGGATCATGCTCGCCGTCATCTTCGTGCTCGCCGCGACGCTCACCCTGCTTCCCGCGGTGCTGGCCAAGCTCGGCCCGAAGGTCGACAACCTGTCACTGCCGTGGGCGCATTCCGGCGAGCATCGCTCCGCGCGTTTCGCGGCCTGGGGCGAGCGCCTCTGGCGCCACCCGCTGCGCTACGGCATCCCCGCCCTGGTCGTGCTGCTCGCGCTCGCCTACCCGGTGACGCAGCTGAAGACCTCGATGCCATCGATCAAGGTCGTGCCCACCACGGACTCCTCGCGCATCGGCTACAACCAGGTCCAGGCCGCGATGGGACCGGGCGCCACCGGTCCTCTGCAGATCGTCGCTCCGGCAGCGCAGGCCGCCGCGGTGGCTACGCTCGCCCAGAGCGATCCCGGTATCGCCCAGGTCATGCCGACCCAACCCGGCGCCGGCGGGCTATCCCTGATCACCGCGATCCCCCGCCAGGACCCATCCAACCCCGCGGTCGGGGCGACCATCGAGCGACTCAGGGGCGAGCTGCCCGCCGGGACGCGTCCTCGGCGGCGCGGTCGCCGAAAATCACGACCTGCAGAGCCTGCTCTCCGCCAAGACGGCCCTTGTGATCGGGGTGGTGCTTGCCCTCGGGTTCCTGCTGTTGCTGTTCGCCCTGCAGGCCCCGCTGCTCGCCGCCGCGGGCGTTCTGACGAACCTGCTCGCGACCGCGGCCGCGTTTGGGGTGTCCAAGTGGATCTTCCAGGACGGAGCCCTGCACTCCCTGCTCGGGTTCCAGCCGCAGGGCTTCCTCGACGCGTGGGGCCCCGTGTTCTTCTTCGCGATGATCTTCGCGATCTCGATGGACTACACCATGTTCCTGCTCTCCTCCGCCAAGGAGCACTGGGACCACAGCCACAACGCCAAGGACGCGATGGTCAACGGGCTCGCACACTCCGGCCGAGTCGATCTTCGCCGCCGCCGCGGTGATGGTCGCGGTGTTCTTCACCTTCGCGCTCTCCGGGCCGCTGCCGCCGAAGGAGATGGGGATCATCCTCGGCGTCGCCGTGCTGCTCGACGCCACGCTCGTCCGCCTGCTGCTGCTCCCCGTGCTGCTGCGCCTGATGGGCGCCCGCGCCTGGTATCTGCCCCGCTGGGCGCGCCGGATCCTTCCCGACGTCCGCTTCGGACACTCCTGAATCCATGCACCGGCGAGAAGCCATGGAGTGGGATGCGGGCAAGGCCGACATGCTCGACGCGCCCCGAGCGCGAGCGCGACATGCCAGCCGAGCAAGTCGCCGACCTGCTCGCGCTCGCAGGCAGCGAGACGATCATCGACTACGGCGCGGGAACCGGCCGGCTCGCGATCGCCGTCGCCGAGAGACTTGGCCCTGAGGGCAGTGTCATCGCGATCGAGGACAGCGAGGAGATGTTCGAGCTTCTCTCGCAACGGCTCGCCGGCATCCCCCGCGCCGAGGCGCTGCTCATCGAAGGCGACCATGTGCCGCTCCCCGATCAACAGGCGGACCGGATCCTCGCCGTCGACGTCCTGCACCACGTGCGCCCCGACGCGCTGGGTGAGATGCGCCGCCTGCTGAGCACCGACGGCCTGCTGCTGCTGATCGACTGGGAGCGCGGCCACGCCAGGGAGGACGGGCCACCCGAGGATGTGCTGCTCACCGCCGGCGAGGCCATCCACGAGCTCGCACGCGGTCCGCCTGGAGGCGCACCAGGTGGACGCCCCGTTTGCCGACCGCTACACGCTGCTTGCGAGCGCTGAGCCATCACCAAAGGAATGAGCCTCATGCTGTTCGCCCGCAAGATCAAGACACTGACCCCCGCCGAGGCCTGGGAGGCGCACCAGCGCAACGACCTGGTGCTCGTCGACGTCCGTCAGCGACCGGAGTGGCGATCCGGCGTGGTAACCGGTGCTCTGCGAATCCCGCTGCATGAGCTCTCCCGCCGGCTCGGAGAGCTGCCGCGCGAGAACACGGTCGCCTTCCTCTGTCGCTCTGGTCACCGCAGCATGCTGGCCGCCCGCCAGGCGCGGCGACGCGGCATCGATGTGGTGAGCATCAGCGGCGGCATGATCGCCTGGAGCGCCGCCGGCCTGCCCACCTCGACTCCGACGCGCAACGGCAAATAGCCGGCCTGACGGTTCCCTGACCACAATCTCTCTCGTTGCTGAAAGGACGCCATGCACAACGTCAACGTCGAGGCAGTCGAGCAGACCGCTGCGAAAGCCAAGAGGGACCCGGGCGTCGTGGTGCAGAGCCTCGCCTTCGACGGAGATTGGCAGACCGGCCCGGGCGCGGCCCAGTTCCGTGCCGACATCCCTCTGCCAGGCGGCGGGACGGTCAGCTTCGAGGCGGACTACCCGCCGCCCATGGGCGGCTCCGGCGCGGCACCCAACCCGCTCGCCTACTGCTTCTGGGGGGGCCTTGCCTGCTACGCCATGACCTACGCCCAAGAGGCCGCGCGCGAGGGCATCGAGCTGCGCGCGCTGCACGCCCGAATCGAGACACGGCTCGACATGAGCCGCGCGCTGGGCGCGAGCGATAACCCGCCCGTCGAGCGCATCGACTGGTACCTGCACATCGACGCCGACGCTTCACCGGAGCGGCTCGAGGCAATCAGGCAGATCGCCGACGACCGCTGCCCCGGCGCTTGGTGCCTTCGCAACCCGCTCGAGCTCCACACGCACCTTGACACGGCCAAGGAGGCCTGACATGGCCGCCACACTCCACATCGAGCGGACTGCGAAGCGCGATGAGACGCTGATGGTGCCCCGGCCCGTGCCGGACCAGCCGGGGCTCCTGACCGTCGATGCGACCTGGGGCACCATCTCACCGATCCAGATCGCACCAGGGGTTCGCACCGTGGGCGAGCTCGAGGTGATCGACCACATCGATGGCGGTCTGCCGCTCATCGACACGAGGCTGGAGAGCTTCTTCCGGCGGGGAAGCATCCCCGGGGCGCGCAACATTCCCCACGAGCGGATGGCCGAGGAGATCCGCTCGCTGGACCCGAGCCTGGCCACGATCCTCTTCTGCAACGGCCCGCAGTGTGCAGCGACGCCATCCTCCATCCGCACGCTGCTCCGAGCCGGTTATCCAGCCGAGTCGATCCTCTATTACCGTGGCGGCATCCACGACTGGATGACCCTGGGCCTGCCCCTTGAAATCCCGGCGTAACTCCGTGACAACGCGAGCATCGCGGTGGGCCGAGAGGACGCTGGTGCTCTGTGCTTGGGAACGACCCCACCCCCTTGCCGGCTAGAACCGCTGCGGCGGGCTCCACATAAGCGCCCCCTCGATTTTTGCCCACCGTGGCCGTTTGGTGGGCTTTAGCCCCGGCGACATGACCAAGGTCAGCGGTCCACCGGGGTTTTCGACGACGCAACCTAACATCGCCTACGTTGGAGCGCGGTCGGCGATGAGCGCCTCCCAATCCTCACGCAGGGGCTCGGCGCCCAGCTCGCGGATCGCCAGCGTCACGATGTCCTCGATCGCCACGAAGCCGGTAGGGAGATGCACCTTTCCTAGCCAGCGCTCGCCGATCTGGAGGTCGGCGCGCACATGCAGATGTGGGCGTCTGATTGAGCTCCTGCCGTAGGGGTGCCAGTGGTAGACGATCACGTCCTCGTTGGTTCGTGCGAAGGCGTAGAAGTACGCGACCACCTCGACCTCCCAGCCGTCGCTGCCTTCGCGAACGCGATAGTGCTCTCCGACATCGAGCGTCAGCTGGTGCCCTGCGCCCAGACGCACGGGGTCGCTGCCGGCGAGCGACATGCGATGCGGGATGTCAGCCTGGTGGTAGCCGCTTACGATGACGTGCGCGTTCGTCACGCAGGAGAGCAGCCGCACCCTTCGGGTCCGGTGGTCCTCGACGGCCTCGGCGGGCGTCCTACTTGGGCTCGGCACGAGGCTGCAGCAGCATCGCGACGCGCATCACGTCAGGATCCTCGATGTCGATCTCACCCGCGTCCAGGCGCCGCTCGAACTCCGCGGCGCTGATCCCGAAGTACTGGCGTGCTTTGTCGTCCGCCAGCCGCTCCCACTCCGCGTCGGACAGCTCGCGGATCTCGGGAAGCAGGGGAGTCGTCTGGTCGGTACGTGTAGCCATCGCAATCAAGCCTGGGCAAACAATCGGCCGTTGGTGTCGCGTGCTTGACCTCTATGGTAGGCGAGCGCGTCGACGATGCCAAGGCGTGTCGCCGCGACAGCCTCTCCGATCACGCTGCGAACAGCTCCAGCTGCTCGGTTTGCCCGAGTGGCTGGATCGGCGGGAACGGCTTGCGATGAGGAACGAACGGGATCACGTTCGTGGTGCTCTCCCAAGCTGCGCGTAGCTCGGCCTCGGCGATCTCCTCGCCGGTGAGCGGCACGCCCTTTGCCTGCAGCTCTTTGAGGACCTGCTCCAGCGAGATCGGCTCCTCGCGCTCGTCCATGAGCTGCCCGTCGAGGGCCAGGTCCGCGGCGGCTGCCTTGGCGGAGAGCAGCGTCCACTTCTTCTCGTCGAGTGAGCCCTTCGTGAGCATCACGTACACGGTGACGGGCTTGCGGGAGGACAGCCGGTGGGCGCGCGCGATGAACTGGTCGAACATCTCGTAGGAGAACACGAGCCCGTCGACCACGACGACCGAGGCGGTATCGAGGTTGTGTCCGAGGCGGATCGCGGGGATGCCGCAGAGCAGCACCTGGAGGCTGCCGTGGCGGAAGTCGCGCATGACGACCGCGCGCTTCTTGGGGTTCACCGTCGCGGGCTTGCCGTTGCGTTCCTCGACGATGTGCCCGGCGCGAACGCCCTTTTCTTTGAGGCGGTCACAGAGCCAGCGGCCGGTCTCGATGAGGTCCGAGCCGACGAGGATCTTCTCGCCGGCCTGGACGTGCTGGAGGACCAGCTCTAGCGTCTTCATGTTCTTCGGCGTCCAGTTGGAATGCTGAAGCCCAGCCAGCCCTGGCCAGTCGCGGTCGGTCGCGGCCTCCGGGGCAGTGGTGGCGTACTCGAGCTTGGCGAGCTGGCCACAGGCCGCGGCGAACCGCTCGATCTGGCCGCTTGCCACGAGCGCGTGGTCGGGGTACTTCCAGGTGAAGAACGACGCGAACGTGGACTTGCTCAGCCACTTCTCGTAGAGCTCGCGCTGGGCGACGCCCATCGGGGCGCTGACGCTCTTCAGCGTGCAGGGGACGATCGGCTCGCCGAAGTCGCGCTTGCGCCGGCGGATCATCGCCGCGGCGCTGAGCCGCCAGAAGCGGCTGACGTTCGTGATCTGCGGGAGCACCTTGCGCTTCTCGCGCCGGTGCGCCGTGGCCGATCCCTCGCGGCCGTAGGTGTACTCAAGGACGCAGAAGTCGACCTCGAACGCGGCGAGCCCGCCGTCGTAGCTGTAGGGGAAGCGCAGGCTTGAATCCCCGAGGCACCACCACATCAGCCAGAAGATTTGGTTGACGTAGTTGGAGATCGGCGTGCCGGTCGCCAGCAGCTTGTTGCGGGCCTGCAGGCCGCGGATCGCCTTGCTGCGCTGCGAATCGTCGCCCTTGATGAGCGTTCCCTCGTCTATGCAGATCACGCCGTCGCGGAAGGCAAGGGCGAGATGGTGCGCGGCGCTCTTGACGCGGAGGCGCTTGTGGACGTATCCGCAGGCGCGGCTACGAATTTCGCCTTTGACCTCCTCGGTGTGGACCGCGGAGCAGACGAGTGGGCTGTCCTGCTGCCAGCCGCCGTGCCGGGAGGCGTGGCAGGCCGGGCAGAATTCGGTTGAGTCCAGCACTGTGCGCTCGCCCTCGGCCTCGTGAAGCGGCACGTTCTGGACGGGCAGCGGCTCGTTCTTGACGCCGAGCAGCGAGAGCACCTCGTAGTGGGTGATGTACCAGCCCTCGCCGCCGGCGCGCAGGCGCTTGGCGACACGCCGGGCGTGGGCGGGCGTGGTGATGTGCTCGACCTCGATCCCGAGCTTCTCGGAGATGTCCTGGCGGTACTGCGGGATGAGGTCCTGGGGGACGATGAACAGGACTTGGTTGCGTGCGCCGTTGCGCACGGCGCCCTGGGCGTAGCCGGCGGCGCCGAGGGTCTTGCCGCCGCCCTGCTCCCAGCTGAGGATGAACCCGCCGCCGTCGCGCGTCTTGGTCAGGGCGCGAGCAAGGTCCTCGCGTTGGAAGCGCTTCCAGGCGAACGCGGGGTCCTTGCCGTTGGCCCGGCCGTCCGCGGCGAGCTCATCGAGTATCTGTCGCTGGCGCTCGACCTCCTCCGGGAAGCGGGTGGCGATGTCGCCGGGGTTGGGGATCTCGAAGTGCTCGAGCAGGTAGGAGATGTCCTCGGTCGACTCCGAGAACTCCTCCTCGGCGACTTTGATGACGAGGACCTTGGCCTCCTCCTCGTACTTGCGCACGACGGGCTCGCCTTGCTTGTTGCGGGTGACCTTCTTGTCCCTTGGTGACGTTGATCCGGGAGTCCGTGCGCAGCGGGTAGCAGGTGCCCTCCTGAAAGCCGCGCTCGGGGTCTGAGCTCCTGCAGAGGATCGAGTCGAGGTCGGTGAGGTATCCGAGGCGCATCTGCGGGCGGACCTCATACAGCGGGATGACCTCGCGCTCGGCGGCGTCGGCGACCCTTGCGACCGCCTCGCGCACCGCCGGGGAGATGCTCAGGTCGCACTCCTGCACCAGCTCGCCGAGCAGCCGCCAGTCCAGTGCGTTCAGCGCGAAGTGCCCGACGGGCTGGTTGTGCAGCGTCTCGAGGAGCTTCAGCCGCCCGGCCTTCGCGAGCGCCTGGCGCACGAACGGGCCAGGCCGGATCGCAAGTCGATCGCGTGCGCGCAGTTCAACGGCGTAGGTGGGTCGCTGGCTGGCCTCCTCGCGGCGCCGGCGGTCAAGCTCGCGCCCGACGAGCCGCCACGGTTCGACCGGGCCAACGGGCGGGCAGGAGAGCGTGCCGAGGTAGTAGTGGCCCGCCTGGCGCAGCGCGGTCTTGATTTCGTGGCTGAGCGCTCGCTCGGCGAGCTCTTCCTTGGAAGCCTCGGCCTCCACCACGAGGCCGCCGTCGTCGCTGCGGTCCTCCGGCCCGACGAAGAACGCGATCAGGCAGGCAGGACCACGCCCTCGAACAGGTCTTTGCACTCCACGGTGGCGAACACGCCTGCCGCGTCCTCACGAGAGAGGACGTCGCGGCGGAAGCGGTCGCGCCCGCAGATGAACGCTCCGACGCCCTGGGGGGCCAGCAGCGCGAGGCTCATGCGCCACACCGCGACCGTGCTGTTCTCTGCGCGCCCGGCGCCGTCCGTCCACGTCAGGCCGAAGGGTGGGTTGGCGACGATCTGCGGGACCTGCACGCCCAGCTTGCGCAGCACCGGAAAGGTGCGCTGCACGTCCCCGGTGATCGCGTGATAGTCGCCGGCCCTACCTGATCGCCGTCGATCTCCACGCCGAAGCGCTGTTCGCGCGGCCAGGGCGAAAGCAGCGCGCCGTTGCCGGCGGTGGGGTCGAGCACGGGCAGGCGGCCAAGCGGGTCGATCGCCTGCTTGATGAACGCCGCGACCTCCGGCGGCGTGTAGAACTGCTGCAGCCCGCGCATATCACCGAAGCGGGTGCTGCCGAGCACGCTGCGGGAGGAATCGAGCGCTTCATCGGTGAGGGCTCCGCCGAACAGCTCGCCGCGCTTGCCGCCCTCGACGAGGAGCTGCGACCGCAACCGATCCAGACATGGCCGTCCTTTCGCAATGGCCCCACCCCGTGTGAGGCCGATGCCGGACGCGCGGCACGCCCAACGGGCGTGCGACAATCGCGCGGGCATGGCCGCACGCGGGAGTCGAAGTCCCCGAGCCTCCTGGCCAGCTCCACTCGTGCCGCTACGTGATGCGAGCGCTCGCGGCTGCCAGACTGAACGGGTGGCCCCTCAGCGCGATCCTCTCCTTGGCCACGCGGTGCGCTTCACGCCGCGGCAAGTGCCCGGCGTTGGCCGCAGAGGCGATCGCTCGTCCTCTACCGGGTCCTCTCAGCCATATCGAACTTGCCCAGTGGCTGGACGACATCGGTGACACTGGCTTCCGTGCGAGCCTCAGCATCTTGCGGGAGGGCTTGTGCGGCCTACTCATGTGCCGCGCTGCATTGGCAAGGATGTTGCGGGACTTGAGACGGCCACCGCTCGGGTCGCGTCCCGGCCGGGCATCCCTCGATAGCCTTGCCGCACCAGGTACGCCAACCACGTGGTTAGGGCCAGTCAAGCTGATCGGCAAGGCCGGCCGGCCCCAGGTCGATCAGGCCACTGCGCTCGATCTCGCGGTACTCGCCGTTCGACAGCGCACGCCAATGAACCGCGCGCTCTGACGGGTCGACCACGAGCACCTCGTCCACGTTGTGGGCGGCGTAGAACGGCAGCTTCTCCCAGGTCTCATCACCGGGCGAGACTACCTCCACGACGAGCGCGACGGTTGGGAACCACGTCCCATGAGGACGGGTCCTGTGGATGCCCCCGTCAGGTACACGGAAGTCGTACTCCGAGTCGCCTACGTTGAACTCCCCCATCGTCGGAAAGAGTCCGGCAGCACGAGCGGGGCCATCGAGCGCAACGGCCAGCTGTTGCGTGATGTCGGCGTGCTCGCCGGAGGGAGCCGGAACCATATGGAGCACACCCTCCCACACCTCATCGAGACGATCGAGGCCGGACCGCCGACGTCGCTCGTCGAGCGCCTGAAGCTCCTGGGGGTCCAGCACCAGCGTTGGCACGCCTCAAATGCTAGTCGCTAGTCCGTCTTAGTCCGCAATAGCGCCGTCCTGTAGCGCTCGTCAACCGCCTCTGGATAGAGGCGTCTGAGCTCCCACAGCCATCTGGCGGGGATCTCCTCTTCCAGGGGCTCGAGGGGGCCCCGCTTGTCGCTCGCCAGACACGGGAGTCTGCAGCGGATCGTCCGGCATGCTGCTGGGGTCAAGCGCCCGGGTGATCTGGCTGGCCAGCTCTGGCCGCGGCGCATACGCCAAAGACTGTTCGTGCGATGCGGCGGCGCGAGGATCGCACGAACCGTGCGATGTCGACCCGACTCCCCGCGAGGTCGGACGTCTCCGCCTGGCAGCGAACCTCGCCGAGCGCCTGCGAGGTTGCGTCCGATCCAGGCCTCCTCGCGGCGGATATAAGCTCTGCAGCAACAGCCGGAGAAGGAGGCCATAGATGGACACCTGGGATGCGATCACCTCGCGACGCGACGTTCGGGAGTTTCAGGATCGGCCGCTCGCGGATGACGAGCTCGACCGCATCCTCGAGGCGGGGCGGCGAGCGCCCTCCTCGCGAAATTGGCAGCCGTGGGACTTCGTCGTCGTCACCGATCGCCGGCAGCTAGGCGAGTTGGCGAAGGTCTGGCGCGGTGCCGGCCACGTTGCCAGCTCCGCGGCGACGATCGCTCTGATCCTGCCGCAGAGCGAGAACGTCGGCGAGCGGGAGCGGGCCCAATACGACATCGGCCAGGCGACGATGGCGATGCAGATCGCCGCCGCCGATCTTGGGATCGGCACGGGTCATTCCGCGGTCGGCGAGCAGGATCAGGCGCGTCGCGTCCTTGGCTTTCCCGAAGATCGCTACGCCGCGTACTTGATTCCGCTCGGCTATCCAGCCGATCGGCCCCTGAGGCCAGTCCTAAAGCCCGACCGTCGACCGTTTGCCGAGGTCGTGCACCGGGGCCGCTGGTAGGTTCTGCGCCAGTCTCCGCGTGTTCAGGACAGTCGGGAGCGCCAGGATGCCGACGAGCGCCGCGTGTCGTGATTGCACGCGCTCGAACGGCGGTCTCAGTGAACGCCACCGCGCCGCCTTATGGCAGAAGCGACCGACAACGGTGTCTCGGAGGTGTCGAGGGTCGGTGTGCCATGGGTGGCGCTCACGATGATGGGGATCGGTTACTTGGCCGGAGACGGCGAATCTGACCGGCTTGGCTCGACGCTGATGACGTGCCGCCTTCTGATCTGGTGAACGTGAGTGACTTAGGTGTCTCGTACCGCCTGGCCATCGGGTCGTGTAGGCCGAGAGCCTGCTCGGTTTCGACCGCGAGGCGCCTCAACCGCCGCCAGGTGCCGCCGCGACTCGGCACCCTCGCCGAGAGTCGCCGAGTCGTCAGGGGCCGGCGGCGGCATGTGGCCTTCGGCGAAGATGCGTTCGACCTCGCGCAGCCACTTGGCGGGTATCTCCTCCTCGAGGCGCTCAAGGAACGACGTCGCGGAGGCGGGGCGCATCGGCGTGACGTTCTCAGGCAGGCTCTCGGGGTCTAGTGCTCGTGTGATCTGGTTCGCGAGCTCGGGTCGCGGCGCGTAGGCCATGTACTGTTCGGTCGTGTTCAGGCGCGCGTGGCGCATGAGCCCTTGGATCGTTCGCACGTCAACGCCCTTCGCGGCGAGGCTCGTGCCGAAGGAGTGGCGCAGGTTGTACATCTTGATCGGCTTCAGGCCAGCCTCCTGGCACGCGAGCTTGAAGGCGGCGCGAAGGGGCTTGTCCCGAACCGGCCGATCGGGCTCCAGCTCGCTGACGAACACAAAGTCGTCATCGCTGGCGGCGCAGCCTCGCTGCTTGAGCTTCAGTAGCGCGCGGGCGAGGCGCGGGGTCATGGGAATCGCCTCGCAGTCGGAGGTCTTTGGAGTGTCGAGCTGGTCGCGTACCCAGTTGTCGTAGGGGCGCAGGACAAGGGCATTGAAGTCGACGGCGCCCCAGCGCAGGCCCAGGGCCTCGCCGGGGAGGCGAAGGCCGGCGTGGGCGCCGCACAGCCAGAACGCTTCCTCGAAGACGCGGGGAGCGTGTCTGAGCAGGCTGCCAATCTCGCTGGGGTCGTAGAAGTCGTCGCGGCGGAGAACGCGCTCGCGCTGCTCGCGCTTGCTCCGCCGCTTGACCTCCACGAGCGGGTTCGCGGGTATCCAGCGCTGGCGCACGGCGTAGTTGAGGCACGCCGAGAAGATGTCCCGGTACTCGTTACGGGTTTGAGCTGCCGCCGGCGCTACGAGCATCCACAGGCGTCTCTTGCGGCGGACCACGATCCAACCGTCGGCTTCGAGGTCCTTAGCCTGCGCGTACGTGACCGACTTGGCGCGCTGTGCGTTGAGCGGAACGACGCGGTAAGCGCCGCGGCGTAGGTGGTGCCAGGTTCCCGGCAGCTCGTCGGCGACGCGAACGGCCTCGTCCTTCGTGGCGACTTCGACGGGCATACTGTCGCGCGGCTGGGCGGTCCAGCGTTCGACCTCGATCTGCTCAACGGCCTTGCCTTCGGCGCGCGCCTTCGTGGCCGTCTTCTCGCTGATGACCTTGTAGGACGGGAAGTCGTCGAAGTAGCCTCGCAGGCGTCCGTCCATGAAGTCTTGGAGGGGGGTCTCGGCGCCGAGGTCTCGATACAGACGCTCGAACATGACCTCGTAGCCGGCGAGCGTGGTGCGCTTCAAGTCTTTGTCGCGGCCGCGCTCGGCGACCCAGCCCTGCGTCGCATCGAACAGCGTGGCGACGCGGGTGGCGTCGTCGTGGGGCTGCGGTGGGCGCCCGAGCTCGTCCAGGATCGCCGCAAGGCGCTCCTCGGCGTCTTTGGGCGTGAGGTGTTCGGGCGTGGGGCGGGGGCCGTCACCGGCTCGCCAGATGATCGCGCCGCGTGGTGTGCGGCGCCCGGAGTCGCGCACGTGCGCGGGGCCAAGTGTCTTGGCTCCGCGCACGCCGTCTGCATCGCGCCACAGGGCGCGGTAGACGCGCTGTCCGTTCTTGCCTTCCTGCGTGATCTGGAGATGCCCCGTGGGGCTGCTGTTTCTGCTCATGCTGCTTATGACCTCCTAGCGCTCGAACCGGCCAACGAATTGCGTAGGAGGTGGGCGACATCGTTCCCCAGCCGTTCCCTAGAGGGCGCAGCGAGGGCGCGGCAAGGGCCGGAAACTGGGGCTAATACCGCCGAAAGTGGGCCAAGCAGAGCCTAAACCGCTGACTCATAATCGGTAGGTCCCTGGTTCGAGTCCAGGCGGGCCCATTGCACAAAACCCGCGTAGCGATGCGGATTCTGTTGCTTTCCGGACGACACCCTGACCAGCTCCCGGATGGATGGGGCCACCTTTGGGGCCACCAGCCCCGCCGAGGCGACAGCGGAGGGCAAGGAGCCGCCGGCCGGGTGGCCTGCGTACGGTTTCCCGGTGCCGAGGGCTTTGGGAATGCGATGATCGCGGCGCATGCCGGCGACTCAGAAGGAATGGATCAAGCGCCTCCAGCAGGAAGGCTGGACGCTGGACCGCGGCGGGAAGCACCAGGTCAAGATGACCGAACCGGGGCAGCGGCCGATCACGCTGCCGGAGAACAAGCGCCGCGCCTAGTCGAAGGGCTTCGAGGCTCAGCTACGCCGCGAGGCCGGCCTACAGGACAAGCAGCCTTGACCCGATACCTATGATGAAGACGATGCCGGAGTCCCAGCAACTACATGTCAGCGTCCGCCATGAGGACGAGTCGTTCTGGGCCACCGTGGACGAGTTCCCCGGTGTCCTCGCCACGGGCGATAGCCTGGACGAGCTACGCGAGAGCCTCCAGGAAGGAATCGCCCTCATCCTCGCACGCCCGGACGAGGAGCCGCCTGCGGTGACGTTGGGGCCGTTGCACCTGGAGCCAGTCGCAATGAGCGCCGGCGCCGAGCTCGTCTACGCCTAACGAGCGCGGGGGGAGGACGGGCCCGTGCGGCGTAAGCTGACTGGCCGGATGGCAGGCCGACGGCCTCTCTATGACCAGGCGGAGACTGCACCTGGGACGCTGACTGTTCCACCACGCACATTGGCCGGGGCAAGTTTGAGGAAGCGCTCGCGGGTTGCCTTCCACGAGTACGCCCGCGAGTGGGTCGAGCGCTACCAAGGGCGCGGCCGGCGAGGGTTCCGCGAGAACACGTGCCGCGAGTACCGGCGGGTGCTCGAGCAGTACGTGCTCCCCTACTTCCCCGAGCGCACGTGACCGACATCACGCCGCGCGGGACGTTGCGGCGTTCGTGGGCTCGCTGTGTCAGCAGACGCGGCCGGCGCCGACGCAAGAGGACCCGGACCGGCGCGTGCCGATCTCCGACTCGACCGTACGGAACATCATGGCGCCGCTCAGGGCGTGCCTCGCTACAGCGGTGCAGGAGGGTCTGAGCCGCTCCAACCCGGCCCGCGAGGCGGACATGCCGCACCGACCGACGGTCGAGGACTCCGAGGAGGAGGTTCGAGCGATGGGCCGGGATGTAGCTGGCGACGCTGCTCGCGCTGCTCCTGGATCGGGAGCGCCTGCTGTTCCGGTTCCGAGCCTCGAGCGGGACCCGCTGCTTTCAGCACAGCACGCTCTCCGAGGAGCTTGGTTTGGGGGAGGTCTCAGAGGCGGAGTTGCTCTGAGCGCTGGACTGGCTGGCCGCGCGCCAGCAGCGGATCGAGCGGACGCTCGCGCGCCGGCACCTCTCAGACGGCGGGTTTGTGCTGTATGACCTGTCCTCCTCCTATGTGGAGGGGCGTTGCTGTGAGCTGGCGGCGCTCGGCCATAACCGCGACGGCAAGAAGGGCAAGCTGCAGGTCAACTGGGGGCTGGTGTGCTCGCCCGAGGGCCGGCCGGTATCCGTCCAGGTGCATCCCGGCAACACGGCCGACCCGGACACCCTGCCGGGCGTGCTCGAGGCCCTCACAGAGCGCTACGGGATAGCGCGCGTGGTGATCGTCGGCGACCGCGCGATGATCACCGACGCGCACGCCGCCAAGCTCAAGGGACTGGGCGCGGGGTTCGTCTCGGCGCTGAAGAGCGCCCAGATCCGCACGCTCGTCAAAGAAGGCGCGCTGCAGCTGTCGCTGTTCGACGAGCGCAACCTCGCCGAGATCCAAAGCGCGGAGTTTCCCGGCGAGCGGCTGATCGTCTGCCGCAATCCGCACCTCGCCGCCGAGCGCACCCGCAAGCGCGAGGACCTGCTCAGCTCAACCGAACGCGAGCTCGAGAAGGTCAAGGCGATGGTCAACGGCCCCCGCGGGCGACTGCGCAACTCAGAGGCGGGCGAGATCGGCGAGCGCGTCGGACGCGTCTCTAACAAGTACAAGGTCGCCAAGCACTTCGAGCTTGCAATCAGCGATGGCAGCTTCTCCTTCGAGCGCAAGAGCGAGCAGATCGCAGCCGAGGCCGCGCTCGACGGGATCTATGTGCTCAGAACCACCCGCCCCGAGGGCGAGCTGAGTAGCCAGGCGGTGGTGCGCGTCTACAAGCAGCTGAAGCTCGCCGAGCGCGCCTACCGCACGATCAAGAGCACACTCGATGTGCGCCCCATCCGCCACCACCTGCAAGAGCGAGTGGAAGCGCACTTCTTCCTGTTCCTGCTCGCCTACTACGTGCTCTTCGAGCTGCAGGTGAGGCTCGCACCGATGCTCTTCACCGATGACACCCCACTCGCGCCGGCAGACCCAGTCGCGCCCGCTAAACGCTCAAGGCAAGCGACCAGGAAGGCCCAAAGCGCCCGCACCCACGACGGCCTACCCGCCTACAGCCTCCCCGACCTGATCGCCGAGCTCGGCACCATCACCCGCAACGAGCTGCGCATCGGCGCCAGCGAGCACACCTTCACACGCCTGACCGAAACCAACCCCGCCCAGGCCAAGGCGCTCGCGCTACTCGACATCAAGCTCACCAAGTAGACAGAAGCCGCCACACCCCAACCGGCGCAATCCCCGTCACCACGCGAGATTCAAGACCCCACCCTCAAAAACTTCCGTTTAGCGGTGCAGGAAGTCCGACCAAGAGTCACCGCCTGACCCTCCGGCGCGGAGGGGAGCCGTTACCCTGGCTTCCTCGTGGTGGATAGCGACCGCCTGATCTATATCGCGCTGGACGAGCTCATTCGCCGTCACGCCTCGCGTAGCTCTCGCCCCTCTCCGCAGGAGCCCCTGACCCGTTACGAGCATCGCGTCTTTTCGCAGAACGGCGAGGACGGCGTGCTTGCCGAGCTGCTGCACCGCGTTGGGGTCGTCAGCCGCTGGTTTGTCGAGTTTGGTATCGAGAGTGGCATACAGGGCAATTGCGTGTTCCTCGCTGACGTGATGGGATGGTCGGGCCTGTTCCTTGAGCCGAATGAGGACGCCTCGAACGAGCTTCGGCGGAGGTATGCCGCAATCCCGGCTGTGCGCACGCAGCGGGCGTTTGTCCGGCCTGACAACATCGAGGAGCTCCTTAGCCAGGCGGGGGTGCCAACGGAACCTGACGTGCTGTCGATCGATGTCGACGGCAACGACTATTGGATCTGGCAGGCGCTCAACGCCTACACGCCCCGCATCGTGGTCATCGAGTACAACTCCCAGTGGCCGCTGAACGCGCGCTGGGTCCAGCCGTATGATCCTGAGCGCCAATGGCAGGGCACAGACAACTACGGCGCGTCCCTCGGGGCGCTCCGCGCTTTGGGCGAAGACAAGGGCTACCGCCTCGTGCACACCGAGCTGACCGGCGTTAACGCCTTCTTTGTGCGAGCCGATCTACAAGCTGTGCTGCCTGCGTCTGAGATCGTTCCGCTGCGAGCGCCAAACTTCTATCTCACGGGTGCGAGCCACCCGGCGCATCCTGCCCCCGCGCCACAGATCGTCGATCTCGATGCCCCGACATCTCTGAGCTGAGCATCAGGGGTGCTAACAGGGTGCAAACATGCCCCACACCGTTCGACACCGTTCGGGAGGACGGGGGCGGAGGTGAATCTGGCTCCGTAGAGCCAAATCATCGGTCTGCACTACGCCCCACACCGCTACCGGCGCGGGCTCATAATCGGTAGGTCCCTGGTTCGAGTCCAGGCGGGCCCATTTCCTCACCAGACGGGACGGTCGTGGACCGGTTAGGACAACTCCTCGCTATCGCCCCGCAACCGGGGCAGTTTCGGTGTGAGCAGGAGGACTGTCGACGCCCGTGCGGGGCATGCCCATTACGTGTTTCGTTAGCTACTCGTTAGCAGACCCGCGCACGACTCGTTAGCAAGCACCTCGATCGAGGAGCGTACCGGGATGATCACCAAGCACCGACCGCGGAGGTGTGGACGAGCAGCCGGAACCGTCTCGAGCTCGCGGGAACGGCAAGCACGCGCCTCTCCTACAACGCCGACAACGTCAACTAACCTTGATTCACCGCTAGACCTACTCTCACTGCGAAGGACGTCAGGTTCGCCGAGTAGGCGTTCGGGGCGCGCGCGGCAAGAAGAGCGGAATGGAGTTCGGGCAGGCAGGGGTCGCAAGTCAATCCACCGCTCGCGTTGCCCGCGGGCGCGCTCGCCGTCCATGGGTGGCGCTGTGGTTGCGGGCCTCAGCAAGCCGCCCACGTCATCCCGAACCGGCGCCTGACTCTGCGGGCGCCACTCTCGCCTCGTCCCGAGCAGAAGGCGCGAACGCCTTCCCCAGTTGATAAGAGCGATCGAGGTATCCGCGGATCGTCACTTCGTCGGCGATCGCGGCCCGGTAGAAGTAGACATGCTCGACGTGCTTGACGCCGGGGTACCGAAGGCCCCAGTCGTCGATGATGCGCGTCATCGGTTCCTGCCAGTCAGCCTCGTAGTCCTCTTTACTGAACAGCGTCGGGGTGATCACCACCGCCTTCTCGTGATGCAGCAGGCCGATCCGCCCCCGTACCTCGCCGTTCCAGCCGTCGCGGTCGAGCGCGAAGGCGTTCCCGTAGCTGAACACGCGTTCGAACCAGCCCTTGAGGATCGCCGGGAACCCGAGCCAGAACACCGGCGCGATGAACGCCATCGCGTCCGCAGCGGCGACGTGCTGCCAGTGCTCGGCGGCGTACTTGGAGCCGTGCTCGCGGATCATCTGGGCGATCGCCCGGTTGTCCTTGCCGCGCATCGCCCGGCGTGCGAGGAATCGCCTAAGCGGACTCGTGGTGCCAGCAAGGACCGCCTGGCGGGGGTTCCACCGCTCTAGGACATCTAGGACGTCGGCCGGCATGTCCGGGTGAAGCCAGGTTGCCAGGTCGGCCAATGTGAACACCGGATCGAACTTCAACGCGTAGAGGTCAAGAACGTCCGTAGTGTGCCCCGCCTCCGCCAGGCCCCTCGTGAACTCTTCGAGAGCGGCATGGCAGAATGACTTTGGATGGGGGTGCGCGTAGACGGTCAGAACGCGCATCGCTTCAGCTCGGATGCGCGAGTCGATCCATCTCCCGATGGATCTCCTCCTCGGTGATCGGGCGTCGGAAGTAGACGTCCCACGCGTTGAACGTGAGACCCAGCCCCCACCCCAGCGTCACCCACAGCGGCCATGGATACCAGCTGTGCGAGGTGATCCCGAGATCGACCAGACCCCCCAAAGCACGATGTTCACGACGACATACGCGAACGCATGGGAATGGAAGGCATGGCGCTGTTTGACACGCCGCACTGCCTGCTTCCGGAGCGCACACACCATCGTGCTTCGCCCGCACACCTGTTCTCGGAGGTGATCGCCACCCTAGGCCTGCTGCTCGTGATCTTCTCGCTCGCACGCACGAGACGCAGCGCCACGGCGCCAGCGGCCGTCGGCGCTTACATCGGCGCCGCCTACTTCTTCACGAGCTCCACCAGCTTCGCCAACCCCGCGATCACCATAGGCCGCATGTTCTCCAACGCGTTTGCCGGCATAGCCCCGGCATCAATGCCAGGATTCGTGTTGGCCCAGCTCGTCGGCGGGGCGGCAGCCCTGCTCCTGTTGAGAACGCTCTACCCGGACTTCACTCCGGCGGAGGCCGCCGAGGTGGTCTTCGAGGGATAGTTCCCCTATAGCCGTTACGGGTTCGCCGGCGTCGCTCGCCACGGCCGTCGCGCGGGAGCACAGATGCGTCCCACCGAGCTCTTCAGGCAGCCAACGGGTCCGGCGCCAGGCCGAGATCCGTAGTCGCCCTCTGCCCGGCGAGTGGCTTGTCCGGATGACACCGACCAGCCTCCGCCCGACGATTGTGCGGTGTCCTTGGCCGCAGTCCTGGCTTACGCCGCCTCGGCAGTTCTCATCGCCTGGGGTGCGGCGCACCTTGCGCCGACGCGGCGAGTCGCCGCCTCCTTCGGCGACATCTCGCTCGACAACCGCCGGATCCTTGTCATGGAGTGGGTGGCCGAGGGGATCACCCATATCTCGCTTGGCCTGCTCGTGATCCTTACGACGGCTATCGAGGGCGCGGACGATCCGACGACCCAGCTCGTCTACCGCGTCGCCGCAGGCGTGCTCGTAGCTCTTGCTGCTCTGACCGTCGCCACGGGGGCTCGCACCCCGGTCGTGTGGTTTCGCATCTGCCCGTTCGTATTGACCGGCGCGGCGGTCCTTCTGGTGCTGGCGAGCCTCGTATGACGCATCGCCGCGCTCCGATTCGTCGACGAATGCGGAGGCGTGACCCGGATGGATCTGGTTCTTGGCTCGCGAACGGGAGCTGACCAGCTGGCCGCGGCGCGACAGGCGCCAGCGCATCATCCAGGTCTCGCGGTCGGGCATCCACACGCCGTCGAGCTCGCCGGCCGCCAGCAGCTTCGCGAGCGTCCACGCGTCGAGGCGGTCGGTCTTCGCTCGCGCCTGGCGGATCCCGGTGTCGCCCGGACCGACGACCACGACCTGGGCGACGTGCGACGAGCTCGCGCAGCTCGGCGCGCTCGTCGCGCAGCCGGTCAAGCGTCTCGGTTGCGACGGTGAGATCACTGCGTGCGCAGTCCGCCCTGCGATGCGCCCAGGGCTTTCACCCGCCCTGGCTGGGGCGGCGCCACCCGCTCTACCCACGCGCTCAGTACCTCCCTGCCCCAGGGAGAGACGAAGTGAACCCGGGCCGCGAGCACCATGGACGGCTGCGGACGGGAGCCGTCGGTGAGGTAGACGCGCCACTGCACGGGACGGTCGTACCGCTCGTAGTAGGTGCCCAGTCGCGGCAGCGAGCCCCGCGCCAGGACGCGGTCGCCGTGGCGGACGAGGAAGACGCGGATCGCGGGCCCGATCGGCTGTGTGGCGACATCGAGCGGTCCGCCCCCGTAGCCGACCACCCGGCCTGGCGGGAGCAGGCGTTCGATGCCCGCGGCGATCCTGCGGATCGGCTGGTAGTCGTAGACATGGGAGTCTGGCTTGGCGGTGGCCGCCACCGCGTTGCCGACCGCGACCGCTCCGACAAGGCTAGCCAGCGAGGCGAGCGTGATCGCCAGGGGTCGCATCCACGAGGGCAGCGCCCTGCCGCGGGCGCCCGAGCGCCGGCCGAGCGCCCGCAGGGCCCGCCGCGACAGCCCCAGCAGCCCTAGCCACAGCGCCCACGCGAGGATCAACCACACCCAAAACCCGAGCTCCGACCCCCACCACATCGTGTAGCCGAGCGTTTCCGCGAGGAGCCTCGCAGCGGGGTTGGCGGCCGCCTGGAGGGCTATCGCCGCGGACATGCCGAGACCGATCAGGGCCGCGGCGGCGAGGTCCCAACGGCGCCTGAGCGCGCCGATCAGCCCTGCCGCCCCCAGCGCGATCAGCAGCGCGATCGTCGACGAGCTCGCGCCGGCGCTCGGCGTCGCGCGGACGTCGTACTTGCGGTCCCACTCCGTCGCCGGCACGTACAGCCACCACGGGCGCACCCCGACCGAGCGCACCAGGGCGTTCCAGCCGACCGTCGAGCCGAGCGCCGGCCCGCGATGTTCGGCCGTACGCACGATCGTGGCGAGGTTGCCGGGGCTGTTCTTGATCTGGTCGATCGCCGGCATGGTCCAGCACACGGCCGCAACCAGGAGCGCCGCCAGCGCCCAGGGCCAGACGCGGGGCGGCGACGGCGACGTCGGACTCGTCCCGGCGCCGCTCCCGCGCCGGGCCAGCCACCTGACCAGCAGCCCTCCGCACGCGACCGCGAGCAGCACTGCCGTCGGCGCCAGGTACATCAGATGCGTCTGCGTGACGAAGCTCGCGACGAGCGCCGTGATCGGCAGCAGCCTGTGGTCTCCGCAGGCGACCGACCAGCTCAGGAAGATCAGCAGCAGGAACGGAAACAGGCCGGCGGCCGGGTTCCAGATGTCATGCATGCCCTCGGTCGGTAGCGACTGGCACATCAGCGCTATCCCGATCGCGCTCGCGAACATCAAGACAAGGCCGCCGCGGCGCCGCGCCAACGCGACGCAGCCGATGATCGCGAGCGTGTTCGCGATGCACATCGTCACGGCGATGCTCGTGACGCTGCCGAACCGCGCGGGCAGGGCGATCAGCCAGTACAGCATCGGGCCGGGGCTATGCATGATCTGCCCGTGAATCACCAGGCCGGCCTCGGAGTACTGCCCGACGAGCGGCGTGTGCGAGGTGAGCACATCCCATCCGCGCGTGGCGATTATCCCGTCGTCCCCCGCGGGCGCCCATCCGGCGTGGACGGCCTTGACCGTCGAGTTGATCACGGGGATGGCCGCGGCGAGGCCCGCGGCGACCGCCGCGACGCAGGTCCACAGCCAGTGCGCCGTACGCGCCGCGAGCCGGCGGGGACCGAGGCTCGGCCGCTCGGGGAGCGGGTTGTCCTCCGGCCGGGTAGGCGCGCCCTCTGCCCGCGGCACGCCGTCCGCGGCGACGGTGCCGCTGGCCTTCGACACGGACGCCGGTACGCCGGCGCCGCCGGCGTCGTCCCTGTGCTTGATCCTCTCCGAGAGTGGCATGCCCTGTTCCGCGCTCGCGGCGGTGGGGCCCACCCCCGGCGGCGCCTCGCACACCATACGGCCGCGGCCTGAGCGCGGCCAGCCGGTAAGCGCCTCGCCGAGCGCGAGCAGCCGCAGCGCACCGAGCGGAGGGGGGTCGGCCGTGGTGCTGAGCTCCATCCCGGCTGCCCGAAGCCCTCGCGCGCACGCGCGCTCACGTGAACTCTCCAAGAGCCGGGAGGTCAGGCGTGGCCCCAAGAAGCCCGCGAGGCGGCCGATTTCCCAGAGGGGTGTCCTCGACGGGCCGCTCCGACTGCCGGTTTGGCACGCACCCCCTGCCGGGTGCCCGCGGTCCGTTGCCGTGTGCGAATGTCGAGCTGGGAGCGGCGGAGAGCCCATGCGGCCAGCGGAATGCTCGCCCAGACTGCAAGGCGCCTCCAGGCCGCCGGGCTCGCTTCGGTTGAGCTGCTGCGCGGCGACGCACTACGGCTGCCGTTTGGTGACGAGAGCTTCGATCTCCTCGTCAACGGCTACATGCTCGACCTGCTCGTGCGCGAGGACATACCCCGCGCGCTCGATCTGTAAGGCGGAGGTCTACTTCGGTTGGAACCTCGTGTGATCGGGGCCGCGCGCGGCGAGCCGAGCGGCCGCCTCGGCCTCGCTCAACCCGCCGCTGGATGACACGGTCCTCTCGGGTGGTGCCTCTGCGGAGCGCGCGACCAGGTCCATGGCTGCCGATGATCGCACCGCCGTTCAGGTGATCCCGGGGCTCCTGCTGAGCAGCGCCACCTTCACGACGTCCGACTTCTCGCGGCACGACCGAGCCGCTAGAGGGAGAGGTCGCGCCGGTCGAACAGCAGCGCCCCGATTGCGGCGAGCGCCACGGCCGTGGCGGTGACGCCGAGGAAGGAGAGCGGATCGATGCCGCCCTCGATCGCTTTGTCGTAGTAGCGAAACACCGAGGCGTAGCGGATCGCGTCGAGGCTCGGGTCGAGCCGCCCGACCAGGTCCACCACGTACATTCCCACCAGCAGGCCTGCCACCGATCCAGTGATGATGCTGGTGCGCAGCGACCAGCCGGTGACGACGATGCCGAGGCCCGCGAACAGCAGGGCCAGCGGCCAGACGTTGGCGAAGCCGGCGGCGGCCGACCCGAACGAGAGGCCCGCGCCCGACAGCAGGCTGCCGATCTCGGTCACGAGCAGAGTGAGGGCGAGGACGGCCGCGAGCTCGATCGCCGTCGCGGCGAAGCTGGCCCGAACCAGGCTGCGACGAGACACGGGTGCGTAGAGCAGCACGTCGAGCCGCCCGCTTTCGGCGGCTCCAGAGAGCCCGCTGGCGACCGAGCGCACCGCGAGATAGCCAACCGCAAGCGGCACGATCAGGCTCAGCATCTCGGCGTGCAGGTACTCCTCGACCGTCGATAGTTCGCTGATCCCGAAGGCTTTCTTCAACGCCTCCGGATAGCCGCGAATGGCCTTCGAGAGCGCGTCTTCGACCGAGGGGTAGATGGAGACGATGAAGGCCGACCACAGGCCGAGCGGCAGGCCCCAGGAGAGCAGGGACCGGCGGCGCTCCCGAAGCTGGGCGGCGATCAGCCAGGTCAACGAGTGACGTCCTCGTAGTAGGTGAGGAAGACCTCCTCCAGCGTCGGACGGGCGAATTCGAGGTCGACGACGGTGCGACGGGAGATCGCTTTGACAACGGGGTCGACGTCACCGGCGACCCTGAACGTCACGCGCGCCCCGTCAACCACCAGGGCGGTCACCCCCGGACATCCGCGCAGATCCGCGAGGTCGATCGGCTCGGCGAATTCGACCGATACCCGGCGCTGCGTTTTGCCGATCAGGTCGGCGACCCGCTCCACCGCAATAAGCCGCCCGTCGCGGATGATCCCGACCCGATCGCAAACGCGCTCGACCTCATCAAGCTCGTGCGACGAGAGGAGGACAGTGCAGCCTCGCTTGCGTTCCTCACAAACCAGCGCCAGGAATTCCTCCTGCATGAGCGGATCGAGGCCGCTCGTCGGCTCGTCGAGGATCAGCAGCTCGGGTTGGTGAAAGAGCGCCAGGATCAACCCCACCTTTTGGCGATTGCCGCGCGAGAGCTGACCCAGCGGCCGCGCGAGGTCAGCCCGAAAGCGGCCGGCCAGATCCTCGGCTCGGTCGAGCCCGGCAACGCCGCGCAGTCGCGCCAGCAGCGACAGCGCTTCGCGCCCGGTGGTGTGCTTCCCGAAGCCGAAGTCGCCGGGCAGGTTGCCGAGCCGAGCGCGGATCGCGACGCTGTCGCTGCGACTGTCGTGGCCGAAGATGCGGGCACTGCCCCCGCTCGGATGCAGGAGATCGAGCAGGGTGCGGATCGTCGTGGTCTTGCCCGCGCCGTTGGGGCCGAGGAAGCCGAAGATCTCGCCCCGCTCGACGGTCATCGTCAGCTCCTCGATACCGCGCTGGCGGCCATAGAACTTCGTCAACCGCTCGGCCTCGATCGCGGGCCCGAGTCCAGGTTGGCACGAAACTGGGTGTGCCGCCGTGTCCAGGTAGGGGACACTCGCCCAAGCGAGCGTGCCCTCCGACGGCACTGCTGCGGCTTACGAGTTTGTTTGCATCACTCCGAGTCAACGGCCTTCTGCCCTCGCAGCAACCTCGAGTTCGTGGCTGGCGATTGCGAGTTCGGATGCCCGCGGCGGCAGGCGCATCAATGCTGTCTCATGCGAACGCGTCGAACCGCCCAACTTGATCTCGTCGGATGGAGTGATTTAGCGCCAAACTTAGCGCGATGGCCTGGCTCAGCGCGCCACTGCTCGACCCGCACGGCGAGCGCGACGAGATCGTGCCGGCGGTACAGGGCCGGGCGTTGTTCGAGGCGGCGCCCGAGCCAAAGCGGCTCCACGCCTTCCCCGGCGTGGGTCATAACGACCTCGTGGAGCTCGCCTGCCCCGCCTACGCCGACGTGATCGCCGTCTGGGTGCGAGCCCTCGGCGCGCCTGCCTGGACGGCGCCATGAGGCGCTTTGCGACCGCGAGCTGGACGCGGCGTCAAGCGGCTGCCTGCAAACGACAGCCCAACCTGACCCTGGCTGTCGTTCTCTGCGCCTTGGGCGTATGCTCACAGCCAAGCACAGCCGCCTCCCAGTTCCCGGCTCCGAGTGGCCCGACAAGAACGGCGGGCCTGCTGGTTACCGTTGACGCCGCGCGTCCAGGCGTGGTGATCCCCACGAACTTCCTCGGGCTGTCTTTCGAGACGCCGGTCCTGAGCTCGCCCGCGATCGTGTCGACGGCGCTTTTCCGAACGCTGCGCAACCTCGGCAGCGGCGTGCTGCGTATTTCTGGCGACTCGGTGGATCGCACACAGTGGCTGCCGTCGCCAGCGACGCCCGCACCCTGGGCGCTCGCCATGGTCACGCCCGCCGATCTGAGCAACCTGGCGGCACTGGCGCGCGCGACCGGGTGGGGGCTGATCTTGGGACTCAACCTTGGCCATCGCATCCCGCTCGCCGTCGTCGAAGAGGCACGCGCAGCGACGTCGATCCTCGGTGCTTCACTTGCTGGATTGGAGATCGGCAACGAGCCCGACCTCTACACGCACCTGGTTCCGGTGCCGTTCCGATCTGTGCTGGGAGATGCGGCGCTGCGTCCACGCGGATGGGGCTTTTCCAAGTACCAGACTGAAATAGCGAGCTTGCGCGGCGCGCTCGCCGGCGCGGGTGTGTCCGCTCCCCTGTTCGGCCCAGACACCGCGACCGGGGCGTGGCTGAACAGCTACGCCGCTGACGAGCGACGAGGCCTCGCGGCGCTCACCGCGCACCTCTATCCGCTGGATCGCTGCCATGGAGGCCAGGTAGTGACCCCGGGGCCGACGGTTGCGTCAATGCTCAGCCGTCGCGTGGCCAGGCACGAGTCGCTCCAGGTCAGGGAGCTCTGGCACGTTGCGGTCAGCCATCGGTTACCGCTCCGGATCGACGAGACGAACTCCGTCGCCTGCGGCGGACAGCCCAGCACGAGCGACACGTTCGCAGCGGCCCTGTGGGCAGTCGACTTCTCGCTCATGGCTGCTCGCCAGGGCGTTGCCGGGCTCAACTTCCACGGCGGACTGGGTCCTTGCCAGCTAGCCGGGACGATCCGCTCACCCTGGTACTCGCCCCTCTGCACGCTGCCGGACGGACAGCTGCGCGCGCGTCCCGAGTACTACGCCCTACTGCTGCTTCGCTCGCTGGAGGACTGCGCGTTCGTTCCGGTGGCCTACCGAACCTCCCGAGACATTTCGGTCTATGCCCTGCGAGCGGCCGACGGTACGCTGCGCGTGGTTGTCGACGACATGGAAACCCCCGCGACGGCGCGCTCCACGCCGGGCGGGCGCCAGCCCGTGCCCCTTTGGGTGACGCTTGACGTCAACCACTCCTATCAGCGGGGAAGCGTCGTTCGGCTGCGCGCGCCCAGCGTCGATGCCAAGCAAGGGGTGACCCTCGGCGGCGCGTCGCTCCGTCCGGACGGCAGCTTCCCGCAGTCCACCCCAGGGCCGGTCATCGGCGGCTCGGGACGGTTCGTGCTTCAGGTGAGGCCCGGAAGCGCGGCGCTCGTGACGCTGGCCGCCTAGTCATCTGAGTCGTTGATCCGCTGGCAGTAGGAGGCGAGGCTGTCGAGGATTTGGCCTGCGGTCTTGTGCCAGACGAATGGTTTGGGAAGCGCGGGTGGCGAAGTAGCCAGCGCTGGATCGACGGCGTCTTGTGGGTGGAGGAGTTGTCGAGCGCGACGTAGACGTCGAGGTGCGCCGGTACTGAGCGCTCGACTAGGTTCAAGAACCGGCGGAACTCCTCGGCGCGATGGCGTGGCGTCATCTCGGCGATCACTTGACCGCAGGCAACGTCGAGCGCGGCGTAGAGGTTGCTCTTGGTAGCTATCGATCAGGCGTCGCAGGGCGTTCTGGGCGCGGGTGAGGTCCCGCTCGAGCGCGTCACGACGGGCGGTGGCCGGATGCGCGGCTCGGAGCGTCTGAAGCCGCCGGTCGATCTCGGCCTGGATCAGCGTGGGGTCGTCGAGCAGTCCGAGCACCCGGGTCCAGACGAGCTCGTCGATCTCCGCCAGGCGGACGGGCCGGTTCTCGCAGACGCGGCCTTCGGGACGGCGGTGGCGCTTGAGTAGGCGCATGGCCTCGTGGGGAGTCTTGCGTTCACTGATGCGCCTGGCGAGGTAGGCGCGAGTGTGATCGTGGTGGCGCGCGCGGATGCGGGCGATGGTGTGTAGCGCGTTGTTGGCCTGGCGGTCGCCTCCGCGGGAGAGGCGATGGCGGATGGTTTGGCCCGGAGGAGGCGGGCTTGGGTGCGGTGCCGCTGCAGCGGGCGAACGCCGCCTCACCCTTCAGGCGCCCCGGGTCGCCGACCAGCAGCTTGGCCGCTGAGATCGGCCCGACCCGGTACTCGTTTCGTACTCGTTGAGGAGAGTTGGGTCCAGCGAGCTGATCAGCTCGGTGAGTTCGTGCTTGTAGGCGTCGGCTTGTGCGGCGGACGCTCCGCGAAATGAGAAGCGAAACGCGCAATGCCGACGGACCTGTATTCAGGCGGGCGCCCGGACCTGTATTCAGGCGGGCGCCGAGACGCCCTGGATGGGCCGGACCGCAGAATCTCTTCGATTGCGGCAGCGTAAGGCGACGCCTGGGTCAACGTGCGCGGACGGAACCTCCAAAGCCTGCCTCCAGCCCTGCTGAACAGGATTGACGGGGTGCCCGTGAAGCGGGCATAGTAGGCGGCCCGCGCATCGCGCCTGATCGTGTCAGCGAGTCCCCTCTCGCTCCGCGCGGCGGTCCAGGCGGGGAGGTTGAGGCCGGGTACCTGCTGCGCCAGTCCCTGGAGGTACCTTTCGGTGACGTAGCCGCTGTTCTCTTTGCCCTCCTCGCGATAGAAGAGCTCGATGTAGTGCCACATCTTGTTCTGCGTCCCGGCCGCCAGCGCCGCGACCTGCTGCGCTATGAATGTTGCCGGGTTCCGCGTCGCCGACTCCAGCGAGCGGTATTCGATCTTCAGCTTCCCGCCGCGCACATAGGTCCGGATCAGCGAAGGCAGCGCACCGAGCGTGAACTGTCTGCAGTACGGACACTGCAGGTCACCGAAGTACTCAAGCGTCACCGGGGCCTTCGGGTCGCCCAGGGTGTTTCCGCGCTGCGGGATGCCTGCCAGCAGCGAGGTAATTTCAGCTCCCGTCCCTTCAGCACCTGTCCTTTCTGCTTGCGTGGTGTTCGGCTTCGGGGTGCCCTTCTTCGGGGTGCCCTCTTGAGAGCTGCAGCCGGTGGCGATCAGGACCGCGAAGATGATCGCTGCGACGATCACTACGACGATCCCGAGTTGCCTCAACCAAGTGCGCCCCATCACGCCTACGGCTTCGACGCGATCCAATTCCCTCGGCTGCGCGCGGGTCTGCTCGCACCGTTGTTCGCGCGTGGGATCCTGCTCGCCGTCATCGACGGTGTTCATGGGGCGCTCCATGCTCCCTCTCGATGCTCCCACACAGTCTGCCAGGTGCGGCTTCGGTCGCCTCGGTCGCCTCGCGGCCGCTGGGCGCCTCGGGCAGGGCGATGCCCAGAGAGCTGTGCGAGGGCAACAACGATCCCGTCGCGCTCGCGGACCTCGCGAAAGGGAAGCTGCGTGCAAAGCTTCCACTGCTGCGCCAGGCGCTCGAGGGACGCTTCCGAGGACATAACGCGCTGCTGGTCTCCCACCTGCTCGCCCACATCGAGTACCTGGATGAGACGATCGCTCAGCTCTCTGAAGAGATCGAGGAGCGCATGCGCCCTGTCGAGGGCCAGCGTGAGCTTCTGTGCACGATCCCCGGTGTCGCCGAGCGCACGGCCGAGGTGATCCTCGCCGGGTTGGGCCCCGACATGAGTCGCTTCCCAAGCCACCGTCACGCGGCTAGCTGGGCGGCCGTCTGTCCCGGCCACGACGAGTCCGCAGGCAAGCGTCGCTCGGGCAAGACCCGCAAGGGCGATAGTTGGCTCAGAACCGCGCTTATCGAGGCCGCCCAGAGCGCCGCCGGGCGAACCACCGACACCTATCTGCACTCCCAGTACCTGCGCGTGAAGCGCCGCCGCGGCCACCGCAAGGCGATCGTCGCGGTGGCACACTCGATCCTCGTGGCCGCCTACTACAGCCTCAGCGAAGAGCACGACGCGGTCGGGCTCACCGCGCAACCGCTCTACACGCAGCTCGCCGCTGCCCGGGTCAAGCACAGCGGCGACAGTCTGTGACTGGTGAACGTCAAGCCCGACAAGGGCCATGCTCTCTGACGTGGTCGGCAGCTCCCATAGCTGGGGTGTCGATGCCGGGCCCATCCCGACGCCCAGTCCCCGCAAATCTATGCGCGGGGTGCCGGCCGATCCTGCATCAATGCGCCGGACCGCCGGCGCTTCATAGGGTCTGGAGGAGTAGGCGGTGTCGGCTTCCTCGACGGGCGACGTGGGCAGCAGCGTGGGCAACACGAGACAGGTCGAGGCAGGCAAACGCCGAACCGGCTAAAGCCGGAAAGTGGCGATGTGTCACTTGCCAAAACCAAGCTCTCAAGCGTTGCCCGCCTGGGTCTGATGAATGTTGGATGCAGCGCATCGCTTGGTCCCTCTTCATCGTCGCCGTGATCGCTAGCGTGCTCTCCCTGCTAGCCGTGGCGCTAACGGCGACGGCGATAGCTCGTGTCGCAGCAGGGATCGACAGGCTCTAGTCGCCTAGGCCACCAAGACAACGCCGTGCTGCCTACGTGCTGCCCCGGCTTCGGAGCGCTGATGTCCTCGCTGTTGCCCGTTGCTGCCCATTCAAAGCCCTCAACGAGGCCTTACCCGCCTTGACAGTCACCGCAAGCATCGTCGTCACGCTCACGATCACCGATCTCAAGACTCTCTTCCGACCACAAACTCCATGCCGCGCCCTGCCCAACCACACCACCCGCTCTGCCTGCCCCACCAACCTCGGCACCCTTCGGAAGGGCAGACAAAGGGCCTGTGGTGCGGTACGATGACGATTGTGGTTTGTAGCCGCCAGGTTGTCTCGCGCGGCTCGCCTCACGGGGAGAACGGCGCCGTAGCTCGGTGAACGGGAATGGTGACCGCGCGGCCTCTTGGGGCGCAGCCAGGGTTCGACTCGAGTCAGATCGCTGGGGATCGGTCTCCTACTCGACGCAGTCGACTTGAGTCCGTCCGGTTGGCGTTGCAGCGATCGCGGACCAGGATGATCTTCCCGACTCCCCCTGCCAGCGAGGATATGTTCCTGGCGGCCACAAGCCGCGCTGTCGCCGAGCATGCCGCGGAGGTGGTTGGGGGCCATGCCTTTCAGTTGCGGCACGACTCGCCGGAAAAATCAGACGATGCGCTCCCGGCACCCGGCTTCAGGGGGGCGCTGCGCCTGTTGATCGTGGAGGACAGTCCGGCTTGGGCGACGCTCGTGGAACAGATGCTCCGCGAGGTTCTCGGCGATGGGCTCGAGGTTGTGCATCGCTCTGCCGTCGAGGACGCCCGTCTGGCGCTGCTGGAGGAGCCCATCGACTGCGTGCTGCTGGATCTCTCGCTGCCGGACGCCAGCGGGCTGCAGGCGCTTGAGGTGGTCCTGGCGGCGGCGGCCGAGGTGCCTGTGGTGGTGCTCACCGGGACCGACGACCAAGCCCTTGCGGTGCGGGCTGTTCACGAGGGGGCGCAGGACTTTCTTGTGAAGCGGAGCGCCGACCCGGAGCTGCTGGCGCGTTCGGTCTGCTACGCGATCCAGCGCAAGCGCTTCGAGGTGCGCCTCGCCCACCAGGCACTCCACGACGGCTTGACCTCGCTGCCGAACCGCGTGCTGCTGCTGGACCGTCTGAACGTGGCCCTGGCGCGCTCCCGCCGCGACCCAAGGTCTCTGGCGGTGCTGTTCCTCGATCTCGACCGTTTCAAGATCGTCAACGACAGCCTTGGACATGACGCGGGAGACGAGCTCCTGGTGGAGCTGTCACGTCGCCTCCAGAGTGTTCTGCGCCCGAGCGACACGGTAGGTCGTTTTGGGGGCGATGAGTTCCTGATCGTGTGCGAGGATCTAAACAGCGAGTCCGAGGCCATCCACTTGGCCGAACGCGTTCAGAAGGTGATAGGAGAACCGGTCGAGCTCCAGGGCCGTGAGATCTTGGCGCAAGCGAGCGTGGGGATCGCATGCGGGAGGCCGACCGGTGGGACAACCGCCGAGGGACTGATCAAGGAGGCGGACATCGCTATGTACCGGGCCAAGGCCAGGCGACATCGTGGTGGGATCGAGCTCTTCAAGGCCACGATGAACGCGGAGGCTGTTGCAGAGCTGGAGACTGAGCAGGAGCTGCGCCGGGCATTGGAGCAGGACGAGCTGCGTCTCTACTACCAGCCGGTAATGGCGCTGAGGAAGGGCGGTCGGGCGTTCGGGGTTGAGGCGCTGCTGCGTTGGGACCATCCGCAGCGGGGGCTCCTGCTGCCTGCTGAGTTCATAGGGCTGGCCGAGGCAACGGGGTTGATCGTGCCGATGGGGGAATGGGTTCTCTCCGAGGCCTGCCGGCAGCTGGCGATCTGGGTGGAGAAGGAGCAGGTTCCACCGGCGTTCACGGTCTCGGTGAACCTTTCGTTGCGCCAGCTCGGCGCACCGGGACTCCTGGACAGGGTTCTGGAGACGCTCGCCGGCTCGGGACTTCCGCCGCGCTGCCTGTGCGTCGAGGTGACGGAGTCATGCGTCGCTCTGGACCCAGTCGACGTGGGCAAGGTGCTGACCGACCTGGCCGGTATCGGCGTCAGGCTTGCGCTCGACGACTTTGGCACGGGTTACTCCTCGCTCAGATCCCTCTCGAGATATCCCGTCGACGTGGTCAAGATTGACCGGTCATTCATCGCGGAGGTGGACGGGAACCCCGCTGCTGCGCAGATGTTCGAAGCGATCCTCGGGGTCATACGCGCCGCCGGGCTCGATGCGGTAGCGGAGGGGATCGAGACGCAGCCGCAGCTCGACTTCCTAAAGAAGATCGGCTGCAATGCGGCACAGGGGTTCTTCTTCGCGACTCCAGCGGCAACCGGGGACGTTCTGCAGCAGCTCGCTGTGGTGGCCTAGCGGATGGGGAATGATGAGCCAGCTGCCCAATCGAGGATTGGCCAGCACGCGGCCTCCGCCGGAGGCGCACACCGACCCGAGGCACCCCCCTGACAGCAAGTTCGCGCAGCTACTGGAGTTCGTCCCCGACGCGATCGTGGGGATCGATGGCGACGGCAGGATCGTGCTTCTCAACGCCCAGGCAGAAACGCTCTTCGGCTACGGGCGCACGGAACTCCTCGGCCGGCCGCTCGAGAACCTCGTGCCCGAGCGCTACCGCGGTGCTCACGCGGGCCACCGCGGACAGCACATGAAGCACCCGCGGACGCGCCCGATGGGCACCGGGCTGGAGTTCTGGGGGCTCCGCCGCGATGGCTCCGAGTTCCCGGCCGACATCAGTCTTTCGAGCATCGAGATCGATGAGGGGACGCTAGTGACCGCCGCGATCCGCGATGCCAGCGAGCGCAAGCAGATGGAGGAGAGAATTCGGCAGCTCGCGCCAAGCGCGGCAACCGCGGCGATCGTTGAATCCTCGGACGACGCGATCATAGGCAAGGACCTCGACGGCAGGATCGTCAGCTGGAACAGGGGCGCGGAAAGGATCTACGGCTACCGCGCCGAGGAGGTCGTCGGCGAGCCGGTCTCGGTCCTGGCACCGCCGGGGCACGCCGACGAGCTGAGCCGCATCATGGAGAAGATCAGAAGGGGCGAGCGCGTCGATCATTTTGACGCCGTGCGAGTGCACAAGGACGGCGGCCGGCTCGATGTCTCGCTGACGGTCTCGCCGCTCAAGGACCCGCAGGGAAGGATCACAGGGGCCTCGACGATCGCGCGCGACGTCACCGAGCGCAAGCGCGTCGAAACGGAGCTGCGCCGCTCGAACGAGGATCTGGAGCAGTTCGCCTACGCGGCCTCTCACGAGCTCTCTGAGCCGCTGCGCGTGATCGCCGGGTTCATGGATCTGCTGGCGCAGCGCTACGACGGCCGGCTCGATGAGGAGGCCGACCGGTTCATCGGCTTCACGGTCTCGGCGGTCGAGCGGATGCAGGCTCTGATCGACGATCTCATGGCCTACTCCCGTGCCAGTCGCGGGGCGGTGCAGCCCGCCGAAGTCGATACGGCGGCGCTCGTGAGCGACGCGCTGCGGGCGCTCGAGGGGTCGATCGCCGAGCGCGGCACGCACGTGGAGGTCGGCGAGCTGCCCACGGTACGGGCCGAGCCCATCCTCCTGCGTCAGGTCTTCCAGAACCTGATCGGGAATGCCGTGAAGTTCACCGCAGGCGAGCACCCGCAGGTACGCATCTCGGCGACCCGCGAGCAAGACCACTGGCGTTTCGACATCGAGGACAACGGGCCCGGCATAGACTCCCGCAACGCCAAGCGGGTCTTCGAGATGTTCAAGCGGCTACACGGACGCGACGTGCCCGGCACCGGCATTGGGCTCTCGATGGCCAAACGCCTGGTGGAGCGCCACGAGGGCAGCATCTGGGTCGAGTCTGCCGCGCGCGGCGGCAGCGTCTTCAGCTTCACGATCCCCGACAGGCGAACGGCCCAACATGGCTGGAATGGCCCCGCCTGAGCCTTCGAGCCCCACCGGCGCGCGGCTCGTTGAGATCCTTCTGGTCGAGGACAGCGCAGCCGACGTGGAGCTGACGCGCCAGGCCCTCGCTGAGGGGGAAGTCGCCAACGAGATTCACGTCGTCAAAGACGGCGAGGCCGCTATGGAGTTCGTCCGCGCGCAAGGGAGCATACCGAGATGCGCCACGCCCGGATCTCATCCTGCTTGACCTGAACCTGCCGGAGATCGCCGGCCGCGAAGTCCTGGTCGCGCTCCAGGGAGACTCCGGCCTGCACGCTATTCCCGTCGTCGTGCTCACCACCTCGGCGGCCGACGAGGACATCGACCACGCCTACCAGCGCCACGTCAATTCCTATCTCCGCAAGCCAGGCCGGCTGGAGGACCTCATCAAGGTCGTGTGCGCTATCGACGAGTACTGGCTCGGAATCGTCTCGCTGCCGCCCAAGGCCAGGCGGTGGGCAGCGACAAGCTGCTGATCGAGCCGTCCGCAAAGGCGAGGTCCTCCCAGCTCCAGCTGCGATCAGCGCGGTCCGCCGTGTCGCGAACACACGCCGGGCCGGCCACCGGAATGGCTCCACTCTCCGTCGGCGCATTGCACGATCGTGCCGTGGCCTTCGGCGAAGCTCGGTATGCATTGATTCATAGAGCAGAAGTCGGCTGGGGTGCTGGGCGCTGGCGTGCGGGGTTCTGGCGTGCTGGTCGCGGTAACGGGCGTCGATGGTCTCGCCCGCGTGCTGGAGCCGGTCGGCGCTCCGACGAACGTGCGGCGCCAGTTGCGCGCAATCTCCTGCTGCGCGGCACGCAGGCTCAACGACCCGGCACAGACGGCGTCGTGAAGTCGGTTCTCGATTTCGTCCTTCTCGTGATAGCCGGGACTGATCTCCGGCCAGAGGTTGGCGACGCTGTTGTTGCCTCCCAGCTCCAGCGACACAAGGTGGTCGACCTCATAGCTGCCTGGCGCATGCGATTCGATCCCGTACTCGGCGTAGACACTCTGCTTCAGCGACTCCGGCACGTTGCGAACTGAGCTGGAGTAGCCGGGTGTGCAGATCTGGCTCACCGTCGCCCCGGCGAAGATCGCGCCCGGGGTGCACGCCGGGTCTGGTAGCAGCCCCCGGATCTGACACGCGGTGGACTCGGTGCGGTGGCCAAGCGACGCCAGGGCAGGGCTCGATGGTTGTCTGGGCGCCCGCGCCTGTTGATCGGCCGGAGTCGAGCGCGACTCGGACGTGGCAGCGCCGGTAGATGCGCCAGGCACCGCGCCGACGCCTTGTTCGGGACTACTCGGCGAGGTCGTTGCCGGCTCCGACGTCCCGCATCCCGTGATAACCACAGCGCAGGAGCATATTGCGACGACGATCTTGCGTCGTTCACACATCGCCTAAACATACGCGCCCGCCCTGCCCAGCCCGAGCCGACCCCGCGTCAGCTTGAACCCGATACGGCCGGATGCAAACGGAAGATCAGGACAGGTCTGACCGCCTACACCGCAAGCTCAGCCGCGCTCCTGCTCCCGCTCACCGATCGTTGCTGCGGCTGCGCGTCCGCTGCGCCTTTTGATCCGAGGGTGATGAGCGGCACGGGGGGTTCCTTCATAGCCCTCGATCTTGAGTTCGCCCTTGGTCGTGAGTTTCAGTCCTCCTGTTTCTGAGAACAGCTGGCCAGATGATGCGTCGAAAGCGAATTCCGACCGCTTCCCGGAGGTGGTGTCGTTCTGCCACGTCGGCGTCCACGTTCCTGTTTCCGCTCCCACCGGCCCGGTCTTGAGCACGGCATGTTGTTTCCGTTCCCACCGGCCCGGCCTTGAACAGGGCATGTTCTGTCAATACCGCTGCTCTGTAGCATGCGATGTTTAGCTGCAGGCCCGAGCTTTCCTGCCTGTATTCTTGGGTGCCTTCGCCTTCTTCTCTGACCGCCGCCGGCCAGGGCAGAGCCTGCGCACCGACTCTTGTTTCACCAGCTTTGGCGGCCATTCTCCTCCCACCGCCTTGCATCTGTTGGGGCCCTGGGTCTCGCGATCAAGGAGTGGCTACTTTCTCGCGATCGCCGCAACATCCGCGAACGGGCGCCTACTGAGGCCAGCGCAGAGGTGGCCTTCGCGAGCGAGTGGTTGAAAGCCCAACAACTCCTAGGTGGCGACGCAGCGACAGAGGCGACCGAGAAGGTGCGGGCCTGGCTCGCCGATGCCGAGGCCAAGGGCCCTCCGGCGATCGAAGCTCCGCCGGATCCGCACGGAGCTTGATGCTAGGCGCCGTCGGACTCACCGGCGGCCATTGTCAATGGACTCCGTTCTCGTCCCAGAAACGAGAGCGATCGCAACTGCCCCCGCGTACTCGTCCCTGGGCCTGTCGGCCCCAGCACTACTCGCGCGCGAAGCCGAGCGGGCGCCGCAGCCGCGTGGCCGGCCCGAAACGGGTGCTGACCGGCTCACCGGGCACGAACCCGACGCTTCCATAGAACGCAAAGTTGCGTGGATGGGCGACGACGGTCATCTCGTGATATCCGGCCGATAACGCGCGGGCTGCCGCATCTTCGACGAGTACCCGGCCAACTCCCTGACGCATGACGCCGGGGTCGACGAATAGATCCTCCAGTTCGCACACGCGGCCAGCGCCGTCGGCCACCACCGAGAACCCCAGGAGCTCGCCGCCCTCGCCGACCGCAACCCGGACCCGTCCGTCGACGATCGCTTCATGTGCCACGCCGAGCGCATCGGGGTGAGCCTCAAGCTGGGCTCGGTCTTCCTCCCAGACGTACGACGATCGTCGATGCAGCTGCCCAAGCGCGCCTCGCTCCGCCGGCTTTCCAAGCCGGACCTCGCTGATGGTGACCATTGCGGCAGCTTCCCACAACATCGCTGAGGCGTCGCTGCCATCCTTGCGTTGGGGGCGGCGCTTACGTGAGCAGAGCGGGCGAAGTGCGAAACAGAACCTCCGGTCGTGGGGGAGGGGCCGGGCTCAGCCCGGCCCCTCCAAGATCGTGGCGTTGGCCCGGCTTAGGAGGAACTGTCGATGACGGGGGGCTGGTCGCTCACGTTGATGGCGACGCGTCGGGGCTTGCGCTCCTCGGGCTTGGGGACCCTCACCTCGAGGACTCCGCTCTTGAAGCTCGCCTTGATCCCCTCTGGATCGACGCCCTCCGGAAGCGTAAGTGACCGCGAAAAGCCTCCGGAGGCTCGCTCGAGGCGGTAATAGCCGCCCTTGCGCTCCTCGTGCTCGGACTTGCGCTCACCCGAAAGCGTGAGCACGTTGTCCTGAAACTCGACGTTTACGTCACTCTCCTGTATCCCCGGAAGATCGGCGCGCAGGACGAAGTGGTCGTCCTCCTCGACGAGATCCATTGCTGGAATCCAGCGCCTCGGGCTGTCACCGCTGGCTGTTCCGGCCTGGTAGTCGAAGGCGGCTCCGAACAGCCGGTTCATCTCTTGTTGGATCGTCTGGAGCTCGCGGGCGGGCTCCCAGCGAATAAGAGCCATTGAATATACCTCCTGGATTTGGATGTTATGTTCGTTAGCATTATAGAATCTAAGCCCCGGCCCATCAAGTTTTCTTGCAGGGGTCCAATCTGTGAGGCCTCGCTGGACTCACGACATTGGGTGGGAACGTCTAGTCCTGCGACATGGGGGCGAACGTCGCATGGCGGGAGTGGCCCTGCGATCACAGGCGCACACCCATCGTCCGCCCATCTCGAGCAATAGGCCCAGATGTTCTCCAGTAGGCCCAGATATTCTACAACAGCGTCGCTGAGATGATCGCGTTCACACTGTAGCCCGCCGGCTCATGTTACGGGTCCCGACGGGCGATCGCAGCGACGACGATGTCTGCCGTCGCTACGTGAGCACGGCCAATCCAAGAACAACATGGAGGGGCAGCTCGGCAGGCGTCTCGCCCGTCTCGATGAGCCTGCGGATCTGCGCGATCATGCCGGTCCGGCGATCGGCCGGCAGCGCCGCTACCCAGCTCATGGAGGCCAGATGATCCACGATCCGCTCGGGGTGGGCGCTCTGAGAGGTGGTCACGCGGACCTCGCGCGGGTTCGACCAGCTGCCGCTCGCGCGAACCGAGTCCTGCCACGGTGGACCGTCGAAGTATGGATGCTGCGGGCGCGAGCCTGCGATCAGAGAGCCGAGCTCGTGTGCCCACGAGGCCCCGCTCCAGTCTGGGATTGTCGAGATCACGGCGAGCCCACCCCCTGGTTGAAGCACGCGGCGTATCTCCTCGAGGGCTGCTTTCTGATCGAACCAGTGAAAGGCGTCGGCGACCGTCACCGCGTGGACCGACCCGTCGAGAAGGGGGATCGCTTCGGCGAGGCCCTCATGAACCCGCTCGGGGCCGATGTTAGCTGCAAGGACATCACGCAACGCGGCCTGCGGCTCGACGGCCGTGGCCGCGACCGGTCAGCTCGAGCGCCGCGAAGGCGAGCCGGTAAGGACCAACACAACGCCGATGATCGGGCTCTGCGTGCTCTCGATCGTCGAGCGAAGCTGCAGCCCGACGACGATGATGATCGCGCCGAGCAGCAGCGACACGAGCACATGCGCGACGCCGGCCAAGGCCGAGAGCCGCGCCACGCGAGCCAGAGGGTAATTCCGGGTGCGACCGAGAACCGCGATCGGCACCCAGTGGTCGGGAAGGATGGCGTGGCCGAGGCCAACGCCGGCGGCCGCTCCCAGCAGAGCCGATGTGGTGGCATCCATGCCCTCGATAGTGACATGAACATACGTGCATATGTACCCGGGTTGGCAGGCTGCCCCGAAACGGGCGAAGCGGGACGTACCCGAAACGGTCCACGCGGGGGCGGTACCGAAACGGTCCAAGCGGGGGCCGTACCCAAACGGGCGAAGGGGTGGCCGGTAAGCTCTGGACGTGAGCCACGGGGTTCAGGGCAAACCTACGAGGACGGCCGTAACCGGCTCGGTGGCCGATCGTGTCGCGCAGATGATGCAGGCCCTCGCGACGCCCAGCAGGGTGCACATCCTCGGTTGCCTTCGCGACGGGCCCCAGAGCGTCTCCGAGATCGTCGAGTCGGTCGGGATGTCACAGTCGGCGATCTCCCACCAGCTCCGGGTGCTGCGGGATATGCGGTTCGTGATCGGCGAGCGGCAGGGGCGACAGGTGCACTACCGCCTGCACGACGAGCACGTAGCCTCGCTCTTGGATGAGGCCGTCTTCCACATGCAGCACCTGGACCTGGGTGCTGCGGCGTGTGGCCGCGTTGCCTCGTAGGTACATGGCTCGGCAGCCTGCGGATATCGCACGCGGGCGATCCGGACCCGTCTACGGCGCTCCGTTCACGCTCCCGTCGTTCTCGAGGAGCTCCCCGTCCATGACCGGCACGAGGACGAACGACTCGATGGCGACGTCTGGATCGATGTGGTTGGCGCTGAGGAACGCGAATACCCGCCGACCGGAGTGCCGCTCCACGGCCGCGATCAGCGGGGGACCCATCGTGGTCTGGTATGCCCTGCGCGTGGCCAGCACGAGCTCGGCCTGCCCGTCGCGACAGAGGGTGCGCTCACCTGTAGTCAGCGTGTCCCGCAGGACGACGCTGATGAGATCCTGGTTCATGTAGGTGTGGGCTTTGGTCGGTCCGCGGCCTGTGTACTGGCTGAGCAGTCGCACGACCGCCCTGGAGATGGCAGAGGACATAGGTCCCGTGCCGGCGTGGTGCTCCTGGATGCCGGGCACATCAACTCCGCGTCTCGCCTCCCTCCTTGAGTCTGGGCCTGGGCGAAGGTAGGAAGGAGACGGATGGAATCCGCGCGCCGGGCCCGCGCTTCCCGCCGTCGCCGCCCCCACGGCGGTCGGCCGCGAAACTCACGTACCTATCAGTCTAGATGCTCAGTCTGATCCGACCGGGGATGCCGGGCGATCCGACCCCCCGCCACGACGAATACGCTCAGGGTATGCGGCCGAACGAGCGACTAGCTGTGATCGACCTCGGGTCGAACTCGTTCCGTCTGGTCGTCTTCATGGCGGGCGACGGATGGTGGAAGCGCACGGATGAGATCTACGAGCCCGTCCGCATCGGCCAGGGGCTGGCCGGGTCCGGCAGGCTGGGCGAGGCGCCGATGCAGCGGGCGCTGGCGACACTCGACGTCTTCGCCCACTTCGCCCGCGCAAGCGGACTGGGCGTCGACGCCGTCGACGCGGTCGCAACGAGCGCGATCCGCGACGCGGAGAACTCCGAGAGCTTTCTCGCGCGTGCACGCGAGCTCACCGGACTGCCGATCCGGGTGCTGAGTCGCGAGGGCGAGGCGCGCTACGGCTATGTCGCGGCGGTCAACTCCTCCACGTTGCGCGACGGCTGCGTGCTGGACCTCGGAGGAGGCTCGATGCAGCTCGTCCGCGTCATCGATCGGCTTGCGTGCGAGTCCGGCTCCTGGCGCGTGGGCACGGTGCGGATGACCGAGCGCTTCCTGCCCGCGAACGGGCCCGCCAAGCGCCGGCATATCGAGGAGCTGCGCGACCACGTCGCCGGCGAGCTCGCCGAGGCCTCATGGCTGTCCGACGCCGGCTCCTCGGAGGACGGTCGACGCCTCGTGGCCATCGGCGGGACTGTGCGCAATCTTGCCGCCGCCGCTCAGCGCGCCGCGGGGCTGCCCTCCAATGGAGTGCAGGGTATGGTCATCGGCGGAGCTGCCCTCGATGAGCTGGTCGGCCGGCTCGCCTCCCTGCCCGCGGCCGAGCGAAGCAGCATCCCGGGCATCAAGCCGGCCCGTGCCGACTTGATCCTCGCCGGGGCGGTCGTCGTGCAGGGCGTGCTGCGCGCGGGCGGCTTCGACGGTCTGGAGACCACCGAGGCGGGGCTGCGCGAGGGGGTGTTCTTCGAGCGTTTGCTCGCCGATCGGCCGGCCACCATGGGCGCTGGGAGCGGTGGGGCCGATCGGCCGCCGCTGTTCGAGGATGTGCGGCGGACCAGCGTAATGAACCTCGCGGCTCGCTACCGCCTCGACGCGGCCCACACCCGCCACGTAGCCACGCTCGCGCTCGGCATGTTCGACGAGCTCGCCCGCCTCGGGCTGCACGAGGGCGACGCCCGGGAGCGGGAGCTCGTGTGGGCGGCCTGCATGCTTCACGACATAGGCATGTCCGTCGACTACGACGACCACCACAAGCACTCGCGCTATCTGATCCTCAACGGCGGTCTCCCCGGGTTCTCGCCCGTCGAGGTGGCGATCATCGCGCAGGCCGCGCGCTACCACCGAAAGGGAATGCCCGAGCCTGGGCCGCTTGGGCCCCTGTTCGGACCGGGTGACGCGGCCATGCTCGACCGCTGCGCCGTGCTGTTGCGGCTGGCCGAGGATCTCGAGCGTTCTCGTGATCAGCTCGTGCGCGGGACGCGCTTCACGCTGACCGGCGCGCCCACGAATGCGCTTGGCGGCGAGCCGGACCGCGCGCGAAACGGCGTTCGAAACGGAGCGGGCAAGATCGAGCTGCGTCTGATCGCCGACGGCGAGTCGGCTGTCCCGCGCTGGGCGGCCGGTCGCGAGCGCGAGCTCTTCGCCCGCGCTTTCCATCGCGAGCTGTCCGTGGCCGCATAGCGGACGCGCTTCCCGTCCGCGCCCCTCGCCGTACGCCGCCACGCCGTACGCCCGCCTCAGGTTCTCAGCTCGCGGCGAGCCCCTTCTCGCGTCCGGCGCAGTCGAACAGCACCAGGCCTAAGGGGTCGGGGACAGGGCTGTGCCAGGCCGACGGCGCCAGTTGCCTGCACGCGCGCAGTACCCCCGCCGTGGCGCCGTTGCCTCCGCGCAGGGAGAACTCGCCGCCGAGCAGCACGTAGCGCGCCTCGCGGCGCGCTACCAGGCGCGCGAGCCCGGCACCCGTGAGCGCCGGGTCGGTGCCGCTGTAGCCGCCCAGCGCGCCTGCGTTCAGGCCAAGGAGCATGAACGGGGCGGCCGTATCGGAGGCCACGGTTAGCAGCGCCCAGCGCGAGCCGGGAGCGTGGGTGCTCACGTAGCCGAGCAGCGCACGCCTGATCGCGAGGTCTCGCTCGTTGACCCCGTATCCGCCGCGACCGGCGTCGTGCCTGGGTCCAGCGGCCGGGAAGGTGCCCTCGACAGGCGCAAGCCACGTGGAGCTCGCGTACGCGGTCGGGACCACGAGCAGCAGGAGGAATGTGAGCGCGACCGCCGGCGCCGCAAGTCGGCGCAGGGCAGCGAGAGTCCCCACCCCCAGCGCGGCTCCCACGAGCAGCAACGGGACGAACCAAAGCATGTAGTGCTCACGGTGCATGAGCACGATCTGCGCACTCACCGTCGCGCCCACCGCGCATGCCACGAGCGCTACGCCCCAGGCGCGGCGAGGTCGCCGCGCGAGCGCGACGAAGGCAACCGCCCCCGCGCCCGCCATCGCTGCGGTGCCGGGGCCGAGGGCCGAGACGTAGTAGGGGTGAACGATCCCGTTGGACAGGCTCAACACCAAGACCTCCACCAAGAACCACCCTCCAAGTACGAGGGCAATCGCCAGCCGCGGGTCGCGGCGGTCCGGTGCGTGGGCGATCTCGGACCGCGCGGCCCTCCCGGCCTGCGATCGAAGAGGGCGAGCAGCGCCACACCGAGCACCCCGAACAGCGCGTACGGCAGTATCCAAGCGCCCTGGTCGCCGAGACCCACACCGAACAGGCGCAAAGGGCTCGGCGACCCGCCGAAGGGAATCGGGTTCCTTTCCCTCTCGGTGGACGTCTTGGGTGAGGGAGTTGCGCGCGCGCCTTTCGGTGCGGGAGCGGCAGCGGCGCTCGCGGGGTGGGAGACGCTTTGAGGGCGAGCGGCGCTCGCAGCGTGGGTCGTCCTCGCCGGGGCCCGCGGGGCGGCGGGGCTCCCCCGCCGGCTCGCCTGCAAGGAGGCGCGAGCGGCGGCGGCGATGACCGCGCGCTGGCTGGACGCGGGCACGTACGCGCCCGGGCGAACCACCACACGACCCGGGCCCCCTGATTGGCCTTCCACGCGCCCGACGCCGTTGTATTCGAACGTCAGGCCTAGCTCGGAGTTGTTCGTCGAGCTGCCCACGTATGGGCGCTTGGACGCGGGTGTGAGTTCTACGAAGGCGATCCACGCGAAGGAGACCGCGAGCATCGCCAGACCCGCCACCAGCAACTGGCCTGCGCGGCGCACGATCGAGACCGGCGCGCACACGAGGTACGCGACCGCGATTCCCGGGACCACGAGATAGGCGGCGAGCGTCTTGGTGTTGAACGCGAGCCCGACGATACCCCGCACAGCACCAGCGTCCGCAGGCGGCCCGTTTCGGTCGCGCGCACCCCCACGCTGCAGGCGAGCAGCATCAGCAGGATCAGGAGCGGGTCCACGCCGTTGTCGCGCGAGACCGCCACGAACGAAGGGAACACCGCCAGGGCCAGCGCCCCGGCGAACGCCGCCGCGGTGCCCAGCCGCCGCTCCAGCAGGAAGTAGAGCAGAGCCACCGCCGCCACCCCCGCGATCGCCTCGGGCAGCAGCAGGCTGAGCGGCGAGAAGCCGAACAACTTGGCGCTCGCCGCCTGCACCCACAGGCCAAGCGGCGGCTTGTCCACCGCGATGAGCCCAGCGGGGTCGAACGACACGAACACGAAGTTGTGCAGCGAGCGCAGCATCGACTTGACGCCGGCGGAGTAGAAGAGGTTGGCGTACCCGTTCTGGGAGAGCCTGACGGTGTTGAGCACCGCCGAGAGCGCAACCGGAACGATGACCGCAAGGTGGCGGATGTTCGGCCACGCGCCGAGCAGGCGCCCACGCTCCGCGACCGTCTCGCGGCGCGCCTCGACGCCGGTGGACGGCGGCGCCGTCGCTGGCTGGGTGGCGGTCTGCGGGGAGTTCATCTGGCCGGTGGGTTCCTGATGCGGCGGGCGCTACGTTGGATTCTCGGCCAAGCGGCGGTCGGCCGAGAGGCCTCAGCCTGAAAGCGCCTCCAGCAGCCGATCCAGGTCGCCCTCGTCGTTCCACGCTCCCACGGACGCGCGCAGCCAGGGCCGCCCGGGAATGTTACGCACGACGATCCCCCTCTCCGCCAATCGCGTCCGCTCGGCGGTTGGGTCCGGGCTCGGGAAGGAGACGAGCGTCGTGTCCCCGCGCGGCGCCGGCTCGCGGCCGCGCTCGGCGAGCATTCCCGTCAAGCGCGCCGCAAGCGAACGCGCCTGCTCGTGCACGGCCTGCCAGCCTGCCGACTCGAGTACTCCGAAGGCCGCGAGCGCGCAGGCGACCGTCTCGGCGCTCAACGACATGGAGTCAAAGCGCCGCGCATCCTCGTGCAGTCCGGCGTCCAACCCGGCATCCGGGTGGGCCTGGTTGGGGTAGCCTCGCCGTGTGACCGTCAGCCGCTCGCGCAGGCCCGGGCTCACGTAGAGCATGCCGGTGCCGTCGGGTCCGCAGAGCCACTTCTGTCCAGCCCCGGCGTAGGCGTCGCAGCCGAGTGCGCCCACATCCACCCCGATCGCCCCCACGCCCTGGGCGCCGTCGAGCAGGACCGGAACGTCCACCTCGGCCAGCTCGGCAGGTGCCAGGCTCCCGCTCACCCAGCCGACGTGCGAGCAGGCCACGAGACGCGTGTGCGGGCCGACGGCGTCGGCCAGGGAGCAGAGCGGCACTTCCCGGATCCCCACGCCACGCATCTCCCGCGCGGCCGCCAGCGCGCCGAGCAGCCCCGGGTGCTCCTCGTCGCTTGTCAGGATCTCCGCCTCGCGACCGAGGTCCAGGCCGCCGATCGTCTGGGCGATCCCCTCGCTGGTGCAGGTGGTGAGCGCCACGTCGGCGCTAGCGCACCCGAGCATGGCGGCGTAGGCGGCCCGCAGCGCGCCGTTCAGCTCCTCGCGGCGTGCGAAGTGAGCCTGGGTGCGTCCCTCCTGGGCCTCGCGCTCGAGCTCCTCCGCGACCGCGCGGACCGCCCGGGCCGGCAGTGGCCCATCCGTGCCCGCATTCAGATACGCGAGCCGATCCAGTACGGGGAACTCGCCGCGCAGTCCAGAGGCGTCCACAAACCGCGAGAATACCCCGATGTCCGGCCCCGACCAGCACACGCCCCTGTGGGAGCCATCTCCAGAGGATCTGAAGCGGGCCGGGATGACACGCTACATGCGTTGGGCCGGGGAGCGCCGTGGGCGTCCGTTCGCCGATTACGACGAGCTTTGGCGCTGGTCGGTGGATGAGCTCGAGGACTTCTGGGCGAGCATCTGGGAGTTCTGCGGCGTGCGCGCATCCCGGCCTTACGAGCAGGTGCTCGACTCGCGCCGGATGCCGGGTGCGAGCTGGTTTCACGGTGCCGAGCTCAACTACGCGGAGAACCTCCTGCTGGGTCCTCGGTCTGCCGCTGGGAGGGACCCTCACGCAGTGGCCGTCCTGCACGCCTCCGAGCTGCGGGACCTGGATCGAGCTCACCTGGGATGAGCTCACGATGCAGGTGGCCGCGGCGGCCGGGGGGTTGCGCGCGCTCGGGGTGCGCCGCGGACGATCGTGTGGTCGCCTATATGCCGAATATCCCCGAGACGCTCATCGCCCTCCTCGCGGTTGCCTCGATCGGAGCCATATGGTCGAGCGCCGCCCCCGAGTTCGGCGCGCGCAGCGTGATCGACCGCTTCGCGCAGATCGAGCCGAAGGTTCTGCTCGCGGTCGACGGCTACCGCCATGGGGGCAGGGACTTCGACCGGACGACCGTCGCCCAGAGCATCCTCGATGAGCTGCCGACGGTGGAGCACGCCGTCTCTCTCGCAACTGTTCGCCGATCGCAGCCCGAGCGCCGATCCGACCCCGAGCGCGGATGCCACCCAGAGCGCCGATCCCACCAGGGCCGAGATCGCGGTCGCCGGCGCAGGGCCCGTCCGCGGGCCTGCCTGGTCGAGCGCTCGGGGGTGGCTCACCTGGGAGGAGCTGCTGGCGCGCGGGGAGGGCTCGGAGCTGCGCTTCGAGCAGGTCCCGTTCGAGCACCCCCTGTGGGTGCTCTACTCATCCGGCACCACCGGCCTGCCGAAGGCGATCGTTCAGGGCCATGGCGGGATCCTGCTCGAGCAGCTGAAGAAGAGCCTGCACCTGGACCTGCGGCGGGGGGACCGCATGTTCTGGTTCACCACCACCGGCTGGATGATGTGGAACTTTCTGGTCGGGTGCCTGCTCTCGGACGCCGCGATCGTCCTCTACGACGGCAGCCCCGCCCATCCCGACCTGGGCGTCTTGTGGGAGCTCTCCCAGCGCGCCCGAATCACGTGCATGGGCGTGAGCGCGGGTTTTCTCTCCAGTGCCCAGAAGGCGGGGATTGAGCCGGGCCGGGACTATGACCTGCACGCCCTGCGGGCGATCGGCTCGACTGGCTCGCCGTTGGCGCCGGAGAGCTTCAGGTGGGTCTACGAGCACGTCGGATCGCACATCTGGCTGTTCTCCACCAGCGGCGGCACGGACGTCTGCACGGCTTTCGTGGCGGGCTGCCCGCTGCTGCCGGTGTATGAGGGCGAACTGCAGTGTCGCGCGCTCGCGTGCGCGGTGGAGGCCTGGGACGAGCAGGGGCGCAGCCTCTCAGACGAGGTCGGTGAGCTCGTCATCACCGAGCCGATGCCCTCGATGCCGCTGTTCCTGTGGGGGGACGACGGCGGAGAGCTCCTTCGCGAGAGCTACTTCTCGATGTATCCGGGTATCTGGCGGCACGGCGACTGGATTCGCATCACACCCCGTGGCGGTGCGGTCATCTACGGTCGCTCTGACTCCACCATCAACCGTCAGGGCGTGCGCATGGGCACCAGCGAGATATACCGGGCGGCGGGCGCCGTGGAGGAGGTGCTCGATGCGCTGGTGGTGGACATCCCGGCGCCAGCGGGAGAGGGAGAGCTGCGAATGGTGCTGTTCGTCGTGCTGCGTGACGGCACGACACTCGACGACGATCTCGTTGCCCGGATCAAGGGGCGCATCCGCGAGGACTGCTCGCCCCGGCACGTGCCCAACGAGATCATGCAGATCGAGCAGGTGCCGCGCACCCTCTCGGGCAAGGTGCTAGAGGTGCCCGTCAAGCGCATCCTGATGGGTGCTCCCCCGCACGAGGCCGCGAGCGTCGACTCCCTGGCCGATCCCCGTTCGCTCGACTACTTCATCGAGCTGGCAAGGACGCTCCGGCAGTCGTGAGCTTCAAAGCTGCGCCACAGGCTCGACCGGTACGCGTCGAGGTCGGCACTCGCCGCTGTACGGGGTTCCCCGCGGGCTTGCCTGCCATCTACAGTCCCATCGAGCGACCGACGATCTCCTTCATGATCTCGTTCGCCCCACCGTAGATACGGGTCACGCGGGCGTCGGTGAACGCGCGCGCGATCGGGTACTCGAGCATGTAGCCGTAGCCGCCGTGCAGCTGCAGGCAGCGGTCCACCACGCGTCCCTGCAGCTCGGTGCACCACCACTTGGCCATCGCCGCGTCCTCGCCCGTCAGCTCGCCCACGTTCAGCGCCTGCACGCAGCGGTCGACGTAGGTACGCGCGATCTCGGTTTCCGTGCGGATCTCGGCGAGGGTGAAGCGCGCGCTCTGAAAGGTGCCGATCGGTTGACCGAAGGCCTGGCGCTCGCGGGCATACTCGAGCGTCCATCCCAGGGCCGCCTCGGCCGCGGCCACGGCCGAGGCGGCGATCGAGAGGCGCTCCTGCGGCAGGTTGGACACCAGGTAGCGGAAGCCCTCACCCTCCTCGCCGAGGAGGTTCTCGACGGGAACGCGCAGCTCGGCGAACGACAGCTCGGCGGTGTCCTGGGCGTGTTGGCCGATCTTCTCGAGGTTGCGCCCACGGGAGAAACCCTCCATCCCCCGTTCGACGACGAGCAGGCTGATGCCCCGATGGCTCCCCGCGGGGTCGGTCTTTACGGCCACGATCACCAGGTCGGCGTTGATCCCGTTGCTGATGAACGTCTTGGCGCCGTCCACGACGTAGTGGTCTCCTTCGCGTCGCGCGCGCGTGGACATGGCCGCGAGATCCGATCCGGTGCCGGGCTCGGTCATCGCGAGCGCGGTGATGAGCTCGCCGGAGGCAATCCCGCCCAGCCAGCGCTCGCGCTGTTCCTCGTTGCAATAGTTCAGGAAGTACGGCAGGCAGATGTCGTTGTGCAGCGTGATCCCCAGACCGAAGCTGCCCACACCTGCACGCTGGGTCTCTTCGCCGACGATCAGGTTGAAGCGGAAATCCTCCGCTCCCGCGCCGCCGTAGCGCTCCGGCACCGCCATCCCGAGGAAGCCGCCCCGGCCGGCCAGCGCGAAGACCTCGCGCGGGACGATCCCCGCCCTCTCCCACTCGCCGTGGCGACCGTCGTCACCGATCACCTCCCGTTCCAGGAAGGTGTGAAAGCTCGCCCGGAAGTCGACGTGTAGCTCATCGAACAGCGTGCGCCGCATGACGGGGGACACTACCCCTCGGCCGATCCGAGCACGGACGCCTTGGCAGGAGTGCGAGGCGCACACGTCGAACAGAGCGCCGATGAAGCGTGTTGGCACTCCCACCACCGATCGTCCACAGCCTGGCCGATCTCCGATCGCCGGCACGAGCGAGCACCAGAGCCTGTCCAGGTACATCCAGGCACGCTTCGAGGAGTGCTCTCGTTCACAGAAGGACGTGGCGCAGTACATCGTCGACCACCTCGACGAGGCCGCCTTCCAGACCGCCGAGGAGCTGGCCCGCCGCGCGAACACCTCGAGCTCCACCGTCGTGCGCTTCTCCCAGGCCCTCGGCTTCGAGGGCTTCCCCGAGCTGCAGGCCGCGGCCCGCGAGGAATACCGGCGCATTCACGCACAGGCGCCGAGCAACGGAACCATCGCCGGCTCCACGCCGCTGTTCTCGCTCGACCAGAACGAGTTCGAGGCAGCGCTCAGCGCCGATCACGTGAACGTCGAGGACACCGCCCGCAAGGTCTCCAGGAGCTCGGTCGAAGCTCTCATCGACGCGATCGTGAGCGCCGAGAAGGTGCTCGTCGCGGGCACCGACCAGATGGCGTTCTTCGCCAGCTACCTGCGCCACCTGCTGATGCTGCTGGATCTGCACGTCGACGTCGTCGCGAGCCCCTCCCAGGAGGCGCTCAGCCGCCTCGGGCGCATCGACGCCGATACGCTCGTGATCGGGCTCTCCGCCGGTCGCCCGCACCCGCTCGTGGTGCGTTCGATGAAGCTCGCGCGCCATCGCAAGGCACGCACGGGCGCCGTCACCGACGCGACCCTCTCCGAGGTGGCGAAGCTCGCCCAGATCAAGCTGTACTACTCCTCCAACAGCCCGGCATACGTCCGTTCCCACACGGCCCTCTTGAGCATCATTCAGGCCCTGGCCTACGGCGTCTATGCGCAGGACAGCGCGCAGTACGACGACCGCATCAAGGCCTTCCGCCTCAAGTAGGACCGCCCGGACGGCGGTCCGTCCTAACGGCCGGTCAGGCCGGAACGGTCTCACGCAATCGTGAAGTGAAGGCCAGACCGGCAAGAAGGCAGGACGCCGGTCTCCTTTCGAACGAGTCCCGGGTAGCAGGGCGCCCGTCTCGCTCCTCTCTGGAGACAGCGCCGCATGCGGCGCTGTCCGGGACCGCGCATGCGCGGTCCCGCCGGTCGGCGCATGCGCCGACCGGGATATCGATGATGGACGGCGGGCGAATGGAGTTGACTCTTCGGAGACCCGGTAGCACCATGGCGCTACCGCTCCGTGGATGCTTGGTGGATGGACGCAGGATGGCGTTCTCGCTTCGCAGGACTCAGTATCACCATGGTTCTACCGACCTCGCAAGACGAAGTTAGACCGCCGCCCTCGTCGTCTGCCGCTCCGTGTCAAACTAGGTGCTGATGCGCGACGAGGCCACATTTCAGGTGAAGACCGGCCTGGCGGAGATGTTGAAGGGTGGGGTGATCATGGATGTCGTGACCCCGGCTCAGGCGACGATCGCCGAGGAGGCCGGCGCTGCTGCGGTGATGGCCCTGGAGCGGGTGCCGGCGGACATTCGCCGCGACGGAGGTGTCGCGCGGATGTCGGACCCCGAGATGATCGCGGGGATCCAGGAGGCGGTGAGCATCCCGGTGATGGCCAAGGCCCGCATCGGGCACTTCCTGGAGGCCCAGGTGCTCCAGGCGCTCGAGGTGGATTACATCGACGAGTCCGAGGTGCTCACCCCGGCGGACGAGAGCAACCACATCGACAAGTGGGCGTTCAAGGTCCCGTTCGTGTGCGGCGCTACGAACCTCGGCGAGGCGCTTCGACGGATCGGCGAGGGCGCCGCGATGATTCGCTCGAAGGGCGAGGCAGGCACGGGTGACATCGTCGAGGCGGTACGCCACATGCGCCGGATCACGGGCGAGATCCGCCGTCTTGCCACTTTGGGCCGGGAGGAGACGGCGACCGCGGCGAAGGAGCTCGGCGCTCCTCTGGATCTCATCGGCGACGTCGCCCGCGACGGACGCCTGCCGGTCGTGCTGTTCTGTGCTGGAGGAATCGCCACGCCCGCCGATGCGGCACTGATGATGGCGCTCGGGGCCGAAGGGGTGTTCGTCGGCTCGGGTATCTTCAAGTCCGAGGACCCCCCGGCGAGGGCGCGGGCGATCGTGGAGGCCACGACGCACTGGCAGGATCCCGAGCGGGTGGCGCAGGCGTCTCGCGGCCTCGGTCCGGCGATGGTCAGCCTTGAGAGCTCGAAGCTCGAGGGCGAGCAGCTCCTGGCACAGCGCGGTTGGTAGCCGCGGAGCCGCGGGCGCCTAACGGCATGGCGTCGGGGCCCGGTTTTGAGCCCGACGGGGCGTCGTCGCAAGCCACGGCGCGGTCTCCGCTGATCGGCGTGCTCGCGCTTCAGGGTGACTTCGAGGCGCACGAGCGGGTGCTGCGAGGGCTCGGGGCGCCCGCGAGAGAGGTCCGGGTGCCGAGCGACCTCGACGAGCTGCAGGGGCTCGTGATACCGGGCGGGGAGTCGACCACGATGATGCTCGGGGTGCGGCGGGAGGGGCTCGTGCAGCCGCTCCGAGAGCTCGCGCGAGACGGGCTGCCCGTGCTGGGTTCCTGTGCGGGGCTGATCATGCTCGATCGCGACCACCTCGGGCTGATGGACATCAGCGCGACGCGCAACGCGTTCGGACGCCAGATCAAGAGCTTCGAGGCGGACGTCGAGCTGAGGGGGTTGGAGGGCGGCTCGCTCCGGGGGGTGTTCATACGGGCGCCGTGGATCGCCGAGCACGGCCCGGATGTGGAGATCCTCGCCGTGCTCGACGGCCATGCTGTGGCAGCTCGCCAGGGTCAGATGCTGGCGGTGGCGTTCCACTCAGAGCTCGGCGAGGATGACCGGGTGCACCGCCTGTTTCTGGAGTGGGCACGGAGATTCGCTCCGAGAGCGCATGCGTCCACCGCGCGCTGAGCCCGCGGCTCATCTGGAGAGCGTCCGCGGCGACTCAACCGGGCAGCGCTGGCGGGGCGGCCCGCTCGAGCGCTCCCCAGCCCTGATCGCGCGCGTCCGCGGCCCGTTCGGCCGCGGTGCCGCCGCGCACGCCGAACAGTCGCTTGGCCAGTAGCAGGTAGACGACGACGAGCGCATTGACGACGAAGGCCACGACCTTGAAGACGGTTGCGCGGTTGGCGATCTCATAGATCTCGAGAGGCAGAAGCGATGCCGTGACCAGGAACGTCAGGTACTCGGCCCAGCGACGCTGGTACCAGAGTCCGACGGCCTCGATTCCCTCGACCGCCCCGTAGGCGAGCAGCGCCCCTCCGAGCAGGTGCAGATGCGAGGAGGAGGTCGTGAATGCGTTGTCGAGCTCATGCAGCAGGCCGTGCGAGGAGTGGGCCTGTCCGGCGACGACGCCCCCCTGCAGGTCGGCAACGACTTTGTAGAAGGTGTGTCGCAGCGTGGCGCGGTCGGCCGCGAACAGGAGGACGAGCACGCCGAACGCCGTGAGCACGACGAGGTGAAACGCCCGGTCGACGGCGATCAGGCGCAGCACGATCTTGTCGCGCAGGGGCTTGCCTCTGAGGGGCAGCTCGATCTCATCGCGGTTCGGCGGGAACGGGCGCGGAGGGTGCTCCGGCGGGGGCAGCGCAAGCCAGCTGTCGCAACGCAGGCAGCGGTACCAGCGCGTGCCGGCCGAGTCCTCCCGCGCGAGGATCGCATCCTGCGGACGCACATCAGCCGCGTCGGTGCCGACGAGCTCATGGCCGCGCATGGCGCACAGCAACAGCTCCCAGTGCAGGCGCGGACGCCAGCGCCGGGGCGGCTGCGTGCCTGGAGGATGCGCTGCCACGGTCGAACCGTACCCGTCGCCGCGGCGCGATCGGCGATACTCAGAGCCGATGCGGATCGCAGTGGCCGCCGATGAGATGACGGGCGTGGCGGGCATGCTGGTGAATGAGCTCGAACGCCGCGGACATCAGACGCTCGGCCACGGTGCGCTGAGCGATCGAGAGCGAAACGACTGGGCGTGGGCCTCGGAGGCGGCGGCCCGCGATGTGTCGGAGGGCCGCGCAGAGCAGGCGATCGTGTGCTGCTGGACGGGCACGGGCGCATCGATCGCCGCGAACAAGGTCGACCGCGTGCGGGCTGCCCTGTGCCTCGACGCCGCCACCGCGGCCGGCGCCCGTCGCTGGAACGACGCGAACGTGCTCGCGCTCAGCCTGAGGGCGACCTCGGAGGCCGAGCTGTCGGAGATACTCGACGCATGGTTCGCTGCCGAGCCCAGCCCCGAGGCCGACGATCGGGCGAACGTCGATCATCTGAGCGCCATCGAGGGTGACCTAGGAGGCGCCCGGCGAAGAGCGAGTCGGGATCCGGCGCCGGTCGGATCAGACGGCCGCGAACCGCACGATGCGGCCGCTCTCTTCTTCGCTGACCCGGCCGTCCGCGAGCAGCAGGTCGACGTGCCCCAGCACCTCCGAGAGCGTGAGGAACGCCTGGGTCACCGCGATGTTTCCCCACAGCTCCTGCGCGATCTCGTGGGCGGTGCGGGGCTCTGCGGCGATCAGGCGATGGATCCTCCTCGCGCGGCGGCGGTGCAGGCGAAAGCGCTCGTCGATCAGGGAAACGTGGTCGAGGATCGGCTGCCCGTGGCCCGGGAGCACGAGCGACAGGGACATCGCGCGGGTCATCTGCGAGCGAGGAGATGTACGTCATCAGCGCACGGGGGCGCTCGCTCGTCGCTCGACCGACTGTCCTGACCCAGCCGTTCCGGCCGGGTGCCCCCCTCGGCGTCGAGCGGACGCGTGAGCAGGGGATTGGATGAGATGTGCTTGATGAGGTGGTCGGCCGGACAGGAGGATCGAGCGGGGACTCATCCAGGAAGACGGTGTCCGAGGGGCTGTGCCCGGGGCGGTGGAGCGCTCGCAGCGTGCGGTCGCGCAGTCGCAGCTCCGCGCCGTCGGCGAGCGGCCTTGTGACCTCCACCGCCGAGCCCCAGGCGCGGAAGCTCGCGGAGACTGCTCGCAACGCGGTGACGACGTCGGCCGGAACGCCGTGACGGAGCATCAGCTGCTGGGCGAAGAGGTCGTCGAGCTCGGCCTCGCTCGCCGAAGCGGGCGAGAAAGGGGGCGAGGCGGTCGAGCGCGGCCACCTCGGCCCCGGAGCGCCGGGCGAGGATGCTGGCGAGCCCGAAGTGGTCGATGTGCTGATGGGTGATGATCAGCAGCTCGATGTCCTCGATCGCGTGGTCGCGGGCGGCGAGCGCCTGCTCCAGCTCGTCAAGGGCCTTGGCCGAGTTCGGGCCGGAGTCGACGAGGGTGAGCGGCGAGTCCTCGATCAGGTAGGCGTTGACGCGGCCGACCTGGAACGGAGTGGGGATCGCCAGGCGGTGGATGCCGGCCTCGGCGGCGAGGGCAAGCGCCTCCTCGTCGTCCCTGCTCACGAGCGGATCAGCGCGAGGACCTCGTCGCGGCGGCGCTCCATGTCCTCGGGCGAGACCAGGGACTCGAGGCAGAGGCGCAGCAGCGGCTCGGTGTTGGAGGGACGCACGTTGAAGTGCCAATCGTCGTAGTCGATCGAGATGCCGTCGAGGCGGCCCTGGCGGGCGTCGGAGAAGCGCGCGGCGATCTCCTCGATCTTGGCGAGGGGATCGGCGACCTCGGAGTTGATCTCTCCGGAGATGAAGTACCGCTCGTGGTAGGGGGCCAGCAGCTCGGACATGCGCTGGCCCTCGCGCGAGAGCAGCTCGAGGACGAGCAGCGCCGGGATCGTGCCGGAGTCGGCGCAGTAGAAGTCGCGGAAGTAGTAGTGCCCGGACACCTCCCCGCCAAACAGCGAGCCCTCGGCGCGCATGCGGGTCTTGAAGAAGGCGTGGCCGACGCGATTGACATACGGGGTGCCCCCGGCGCCTCTGACGGTGTCGGGGACCGCCCACGAGGCCCGCACGTCATACAGGACCGCCTCGCCGGGATGCTTTTTCAGCAGCGACTCGGCCAGCAGAGCCGTGAGGAAGTCGCCGTCCACGAAGGCGCCGGTGTCGTCGATGAAGAAGCAGCGGTCGGCGTCGCCGTCCCAGGCGATGCCCAGGTCGGCGCCGGTGGCGCGGACCTGGTCGATGATGAACTGCCGGTTCTCCGGCAAGCAGCGGGTTGGGCTCGTGGTCTGGGAAGCTGCCGTCGGGCGTCCAGTAGGTCTCGGTCAGGTCGAGGCCCAGGCGCTCGAGCAGCGGCCCCACCATCGGGCCGGCCATGCCGTTGCCCCCGTCGACGACCACTTTCAGCGGGCGCGGCGAGGATCGGACGGCGTCAGCGTCGATGAAGCCCAGCGCGGCCTTCTGGAACTCCTCATAGAGGACCAGCTCCTCAAGCGTGCCCCGCGCCCGAGCGGCGGCGGGCGCGGTTTCATCGCCCGAGGCTCCGCGGCCGTCGGGTGCGAGCTCGCTTTCGATGGTGCGACGGATGTCCTGGATGCCCGAGTCGCCCGAGAGCGCGATCGCTCCGTCGCGGACGAGCTTGACGCCGGTGTAGGCCTTGGAATTGTGCGAGGCGGTGCACATTAGACCTCCGTCCAATCCGCGCGAGCCGACGAGGAAGTAGAGCATCTCCGAGCCCACTTCTCCAACGTCGATCACGTGGGCACCCTCGCCGAGAAGGCCCTCGCGGTAGCGTGCCGAGAGCTCGGGCGCAGTGAGGCGCATGTCGCGCCCGGACCCGATGCGCAGGTCCGAGACGGGCTTGCCGGCGAGCCGAGAGAGCACGCGCGCGAACGCGCGGCCGATCAGCTCCGCGACGTCGCCGTCGATCTGCTCTCCGTAGAGGCCGCGGATGTCGTACGCCTTGAAGATCTCCCGTGCGGGGGAACCGATCATGCGTAGCCATCCTACGGGTGCTCACGCTGAGTCTGCGTGCCGCCTGGAGCCGTCTATCGCGGATGGGCTCGTACACTCTCGGACATGTCCGGACATTCCAAGTGGGCGAGCATCAAGCACAAGAAGGCGATCGTGGACTCGCGACGGGGAGCACAGTTCTCCAAGCTGGCGCGGGCGATCATGGTTGCGGCACGGGACGGCGGCGGCGATCCCGACACGAATGCGACACTCGAGAACGCGGTGCGCAAGGCCAAGGAAGCGTCGATGCCGAAGGACAACATCGAGCGTGCGATCGCCAAGGGCACCGGCGAGGGCGGCGAGGCGGATGCGATCGAGACCGTGCTGTATGAGGGATACGGCCCGGGCGGGGTGGCCGTGCTCGTGGAGACGCTGACCGAGAACCGCAACCGCACCGGCGCGGATGTCCGGCACGCGTTCTCCAAGCACGGCGGCAGCCTGGGCGAGCCTGGCTCGGTGGCCTACCTGTTCGACAAGAAGGGCACGATCGTGATCGATGCATCGCGGTACTCAGAAGACGAGCTGATGGTGGCGGTGGAGGCGGGCGCCGAGGACATCACCACCGACGAGGGCGTCTTCGAGGTCATCGTCCCGCCCGCGGACTTCGCGCGCGTGCGCAACGCGCTGGAGGAGTCCGGCGTGGAGATGGAGAGCGCGGAGATGGCCTATCGGCCCTCCAGCCTCGTGCCGATCGACGAGGGACAGGCGGGCAAGCTGATGCGCCTGATCGAGACACTGGAGGACAACGACGACGTCGATGCGGTTCACGCCAACTTCGACGCGTCCGCCGAGGTGCTCGAGCGCGTCGCCGGGTAGACGCTGAGCCGGCCGAGTGGTTTGGCTCGCCCCTGCCAGTCCTGCCTTCACAGGGGGAGCCGCCGGGCGCGGAACAGGGACACCGGGTCGCGAATGCCACGCAGGCGGCGCTCGCCCGCGAAGGACCAGTGGAAGGCGTCAGGGGCGGACTCCCGCACCTGCCGCTCGGCCAGCACGCTCCCGGGGCGGGCGATCGCGGTGATGCGGCTGGCGAGGTTCACGGGCCGCCCGAACCAGTCGCCGGCCCGGCTGAGCGCGGCCCCGACGGCGATGCCGGCTCGCAGTCGGGGGAATGCCTCACCCTCCCCTTCGGCGACGTCCAGCAGCGCGAGACCCGTCTCAAGGAGGGGCTCCGGCTCGACGGAGACGAGCATGACCGCGTCGCCGATGGTCTTGACGAGCCGCACAGGAGGCTGGACCACCTCGGTGGTCAACGCCTCCAGATGCACGGCCAGCTGACCGAGCTCCTGGGGGGGCACCTCCTCGCCCAGCCGCGTGAAGCCGACCAGATCCGCGAAGCAGACCGCTATCTCGCGGGAGCCCGGCAGTCGCCCGCCGCTGCGCTCGGCGGAGTTGATCGCCTCGCTTTGGGCCATCTGGCGGAGGTGCAGGTTCAAGACACCACCGATCAGGGGCGTAAGCAGGGGCGAGAGCTCAGAGACGGTGGATGCATACCGTTGCGCCAGCGCGTGCTCGCTCATTCCGGGCTCGAGCACGATGCGAAGGGGAAGCGCGCGCATCGTCTCCGCCACCTGCGAGAGCCCCCGTCCGAGGGCGCGCAGGAGGTCGAGGATCTCCTCGTCGGTGATTCCCGCCGCGCGGGCTGCGTTCGTCATCCGCACCACCTCCAGGTCGGATTCGGTGTAGACGGCCTCCTCTGCAGCCGGGATGGGCAACCCCATGGCGCGCGATACCGCGGCCAGGAAGTCTTCGCCCACTCCGCTGAGCTGTGCTATTTCCGCGGCCGTATAGCGCGCCTCCCCGCCGATCACGCGCTCGGCGGGGAGGAACATGAGGGTGCCAGTCGCGGTTGCGCGCTGGAGTTCGGCCAGCGGCACGCCGTCGGCGGCCAGGTATTCGAGCAGCGCAAGACGCTCGGCGCGCTGCTCGCCCTCCAGCCCGTCGAGCAGGCCCTCGGCGGCGAAGTCGATCTGCTCGGCGGCCATCAGTGCGCAGCGTACGTCAGGCAGGCGTCCGGTGGCGGGCGCAGAATCACAGGCCGTGATCGTCCTCGGCATAGACCCGGGCCTGGCCAACACCGGCTACGGGGTGGTGGCGCGCAGCGCCGCGGGCCTCGTCGCGCTCGACGGCGGGGTGATCGAGACGTGCGCGGAGATTCCCCAGGAGCGGCGTCTCGCCGACATCCACGCGGCGGTGGACGCTCTGCTGCTCGAGCACGCACCCGACGCGGTCGCCCTGGAGGAGCTGTACTTCGGCCAGAACGTGCGCACGGCGTTCGCGGTCGGCCACGCTCGCGGGGTGGTGATGCTGGCGGCCGGTCAGCACGGGGTGCCATGCACGAGCTACACCCCCCAGAAGGTCAAGGGCGCCGTGTGCGGCAACGGACGAGCCGGCAAGGACCAGGTCGCCCGCATGGTCAAGGCGCTGCTCGGCCTGGCGTGAGGAGCCTCGGTCCGATCACGCGGCCGACGCGCTCGCGGTGGCGATGTGCCATGCCAACTGCGCTCCGCTGTCGAGCGCGCTCGCGAAGGCCGCCGGATGATCGCGCTGCTGCGGGGGGAGGTCGCGGTGCGCCGCGACGATCATGTGGTGATCCTCTGTGGCAACGTGGGCTACCGCGCGGCGGTGTCGGCCGAGACGCTGCGCCACATGCCCGTCGTGGGCGAAGAGGTCACTCTGCACGCGCACGTGATCGTGCGTGACGACGCCCTGGCGCTCTACGGCTTCTACTCCGAAGAGGAGCGAGATCTGTTCCTCATGCTGCTGTCCGTCCAGGCGGTCGGTCCGAAGGTGGCGCTTGCGGTCCTCTCCGGGGGCGCGCCGCGCGAGCTGATCTCCGCGCTCGCGGCGGGCGATTCGGTACGTTTCCAGGCGGTACCGGGCATCGGCAGGCGGACCGCCGAGCGGATCATCGTCGAGCTGCGCGAGAAGGTGGGGGCGACGAGCAGTCCGGACGCCGGCAGCGAGGAGCCGATCGTGGCCCGCCGGGGAGAGGGACGTCATCCGCGGGCGCTCGCCCGCGATGGGCTGCTCGAGCTGGGATACCCACCGGGTGAGGCCGAGGGGCTGCTGAGGGAAGCGGAGGGAGACAGCGCCGAGGAGCTGATCGCCCACGCGCTCCGCTTCGCGCGGGCCGGATCGTGATGGTGGAGACAGCCCGAATCCAGACCCCGTATCTGGTCGCCGAGGACGAGCTCGACCGTTCGCTGCGTCCTCGACGGTTGGAGGACTTCGTCGGCCAGCAGACGCTGTGCGAGCAGCTGGCCGTTGCGATCGAGGCCTCCACCGCGCGCGGGGATGCGCTGGACCATCTGCTGCTGGCTGGCCCGCCCGGCCTGGGCAAGACCTCACTGGCGCAGATCGTCGCGAGCGAGCTGGAGGTCCCGTTCGTGCAGACAGCCGGTCCGGCACTCGAGCGCAAGGGAGACATCGCGGCCTTTCTGACCGCGCTGGAGCCCCGGAGCGTGTTCTTCGTGGATGAGATCCACCGGCTGCCCCGCACCCTGGAGGAGACCTTCTACCCGGCGATGGAGGATCAGCGCCTGCCGATCACGGTCGGGCAGGGCGCGGGGGCGCGCGTGGTCACGCTCGAGCTGCCCCCGTTCACGCTCGTAGGGGCGACGACCCGCACGGGCCTGCTGACCACGCCGCTGCGCGATCGTTTCGGCATCCAGGCGCGCCTTGAGCCATATTCGGTGGGAGAGCTCGCGATCATCGTGCGCCGGTCGGCGGGCATCCTCCAGATCGGCTTGGAGGAGGACGGGGCGACCGCGATCGCGGAGCGCAGCAGAGGGACCCCGCGCGTGGCCAACCGCCTGCTCAAGCGCGTGCGCGATTTCGCGCAGGTGCGCATGGAGGGAGTGGTGACGGCGCGGGCGGCGCAGGCGGCCCTGGAGATGCTCGAGGTGGACGAGCGCGGACTGGACCGGCTGGACCGCGAGATACTGCGCACGATCTGCGCCAAGTTCGACGGCGGGCCGATCGGCCTATCGACGCTCGCGGTCGCTGTGGGGGAGGAGCGGGACACGATCGAGGACGTCTATGAGCCCTACCTGCTGAAGGAGGGGCTGATCAGGCGCACGCCGCGTGGGCGGGCCGCGACCCCTGCCGCCTTCGCTCATCTGGGCCTCGAGCCCCCGCCGCCGTCGGGGCCCTCGCTGTTCTGAGGCTCGGGCGAGACCACCGAGCCTGGCAAGGAGAGACCACCGACCCCCTTAAGCGTGCGGCTTGCGTAGTCTGTAGCTGTCCATGGCCCACCCGTTCATCTGCCCCAACTGCGGTCACCGCACCACCGAGCTCGACCGCAACCTCGGTTTCACCCGCCAGCCGAAGGGCTGCACGAAGTGCGGGTTCGCCTTCCTGTTCGAACTCCTCGACGACTACTATCCCGCGCCGGACGCGGCCTTCTTCGTGTGCGACGGCGAGGGACGGGTGATCGGGTGCGGGAAGAACTCGTTCGCCTTCACGGGCCTTGAGGAGGAGGAGGTGATCGGCCAGCGCGTCGAGCAGGTGCTCGGACTGGCGTTCGCGAATGGCGAGAACCCGGTCACGACCGTGCTCGAGTGGGGGGTGCGAGCGCTCGAGGTTCCGGTGCAGGTGAGCGGCGAACGCGACGCCATGGCGAGCGCCAAGGCGGACATGTTCCCGGCATACGACGACGACGGCGGGCTCCTGCTCGTCCTCACCCCTGAGAAGTAGATCGGCCAGAGCTCATGACCGACCGCCGTCGCAACAACCTCGTGCTGCTGATCGTCGCCGGCCTGATCGTCGTCTCGCTGATCGTCATCACGGGCATTCCTGGAGTCGCGAAGCCCAAGAAGACCCGCCTGGGCCTGGACCTGAAGGGCGGCGTGGAGCTCATCTACCAGGGCAAGCCCACGGCCCAGTCGAAAGTGGACGCCGAATCGCTGGACCGCGCGATCGAAATCATGCGCAAGCGCGTCGACCAGCTGGGGGTGGCCCAACCGGAAATCCAGCGCTCCGGGGCCACCGAAATCGACGTGGCGCTGCCGAACGTGACCAACGCCAAACGCGCCGAACAGGAGGTCGGCACGACCGCACAGCTGTTCTTCTACGACTGGGAGCCGAACGTGATCGGCCCCGCTGGCAATCCGGCGGGGACGTCCGAACCGGCCGCCACGGGCGACGCCACCCGCGAAGGTGCTGGCGGGGCGGTAGCCGGGCTGCCCGAGTACCAGGCCGTGCTGCGCGCCGCCAAGCGGCCGGCGATCCTGCGCAAGAACGACACCACGCTCGCGCCGGGCTGCACCCCGCAGCAGATCGGCGGATGCATCTACGGCACCTGGTACCTGCTCGACACCAAGCACGAAACCGTGCTGCGGGGCCCCGAGGAAACCGAACGGAACCTGTACGCGGACAACTACAAGCCGCCGGCGGGCGCCAAGCCCCGCGCGGTCCGAGTCAACCCCGGCACGTTGCTGGTCCAAGCCCGTCCGGTCGAATCGACACGCGGGAAGGTAACCCAGAAGAGCCCGAACAGCTGGTACGTGCTCAACGACGATCCGGCGCTGAGAGGCTCCGACGTCAAGAACCCGCAGCAGGGCTTCGAAGAAGGCGCCGGCGGCACGGGTGCGCCGGATGTCACCTTCGGGTTCACCTCCCACGGTCAGAGCGTCTTCCAGCGCGTCACCAAGGAAATAGCCCATCGCGGCCAGGAAGCCCAGCTTCCCGGCTCCGGCGGCAAGGAAGCCGCCCTGCAGCACTTCGCGGTGGTGCTCGACGGCCAGCTGATCACGACGCCGTCGATCGACTACACGAAGTATCCGGAAGGGATCGACACCTCCACCGGCTCGGAGATCTCGGGTGGGTTCACGATCACCTCGGCCCAGGAACTCGCCGCCGAGCTGCAGTCCGGCGCCCTGCCGATCAAGCTGGAACTGATCTCGAACTCGCAGGTGTCGGCGACGCTCGGCAAAACGGCCCTCAATCAGGGCCTCGTCGCGGGGATCGCGGGCTTCCTGGTGGTGTGCCTCTTCCTGCTGCTCTTCTACCGCGTCCTCGGCGCGATCGCCGTCGGTGGCCTGGTCATCTACGGGATCTACTTCTTCGCCTTGATCAAGCTCATCCCGATCACGTTGACGCTGCCCGGTATCGCCGGGCTGATCCTGACGATCGGCATCGCCGCGGACGCGAACATCGTGATCTTCGAGCGCGTGAAGGAGGAGATCCGCGGCGGGCGCTCGATCATCTCGGGCATCGCCACGGGCTACAAGCGTGGGTTCGCCGCGATCGTCGACGCCAACGTGGTCACGTTCATGACCGCGTTCATCCTGTTCGCCCTGGCGACCGCGGAAGTCAAGGGATTCGCGTTCACGCTCGGCATCGGCACCCTGCTGACGCTGTTCACGGCCGTGCTCGCGACGCAGGCGGCCCTCGGAACGATGAGCCGCTCGCGGCTGGTTTCCCGCCCCTCGGCGCTTGGAGCGGCGCGGCGCGGGCGGGGCTGGACGTTCGACTTCATGGGCGCCTCCAAGTGGTTCTTCTCGCTGTCGGGCACGATTCTCCTCGTGGGAGCCCTGGCCATCGGCGGCAAGGGCCTGAACTTCGGGATCGCCTTCAAGTCGGGGACGCGCATCCAGACCGCGTTCATCAAGCCGGTGAGCGAGAGCCAGGTGGCCGCTGCGATGTCCGCCGCCGGCTTCGGAAACGCACAGGTCCAGAAGTTCGTCAACAAGAGCATCGGCGGCACCGGCTTTCAGATCTCGACCAAGACGCTGCGGCCGGCAACGGTGCAGCGGGTCCACGCCGCCCTGGATGAAAGGTTCGGGAATGGTCCAGGCACGCCCGGCACGAAGAACTTCTCCTCGACCTCGATCGGGCCGACGTTCGGCAGGACGGTGGCCAACAGCGCGGTGATCGCGATCATCGCCTCGCTGCTGGTCATCTCGGCCTACATAGCGTTGCGGTTCGAGTGGAAGTACGCGGTGCCGGTGCTGATCGCGCTGATGCACGACCTGCTGATCACCGCAGGCGTCTACTCGCTCACCGGCCGCGAAGTCACGACGGCGACCGTTGCGGCGCTGCTGACGATCCTGGGCTATTCGCTGTACGACACGATCATCGTGTTCGATCGCGTGCGCGAGAACGTGCCCAGGATGCCCCGTGCCGCGTTCTCGCAGATCGTCAACCGCTCCATGTCAGAGGTGCTCACGAGGTCTCTGGCGACGAGCTTCTGCACGCTGCTGCCCGTGATCTCACTGCTGCTGTTCGGCGGGGAAACGCTCAAGAACTTCGCCTTCGCCCTGATGGTCGGGATTGCCTCGGGGGCCTACTCGTCGATCTTCATTGCCTCCCCGGTGCTCACGCACTGGAAGGAGCGCGAGGGGAGCTACCGCCACCGGCGGGCGCGGATCATGCGGGAACTGGGCCAGGTGCCGGCTTACGCGACCACCGTGGAGGGCGCGCCCGAGGACGTGGAGCCGGCGCAGAAGCGCAAGCGCAGCAGGCGCGGAAGCCTCATCGCGCCGGAGGATCCGGGCGAGCAGCTCTCGAGAGAGGAGTTCCAGGAGCTGGTGCGCGACCTGGACGTCGAGGTCGCGCCCACCTCGGTCGGGACCACCGATCAAGGAGCGGCGAGCAGAGCCGCCGGCGCCCGCGTGGCGCAGCGACCGGCGGCAGAGCCCGAACCCGACGCCGAAGAGCATCACGATCCCGCGGCGGACCTCGCGCCGGAGGACCTCGTGCTCAAGGACGAGCCCAAGCGACGCGAGAAGCGCAGGCGCGCGTCGGGGTCCGCCGCCAAACGGCGCAAACATGGGAGGAGCCGCTGATGGGAATGCTCGCGTGGGTGATGATGGGCTTGGCGATCTGGCACTTCACGATCTTCCTGCCGGACCGTTTCTGGGGCGGCATCGTGGGAGCGTTCGTGGGGTCGCTCGTGGGGGCGATCCTGACGGGGCTGATCATCTACGGCGTGAAGGTCTCCGCTCTGAAGATTCCCGGTCAGAACGCCACCGACATCGCCGTCGTCACCTACGCGATCCCCGGTGCGCTGATCGGCATCGCCGCTGTCTACCTCGCGGGCATCCGGCGCGAACGGGCGGGGACCCAGCCGCCGCCGCTCGCCGGCTACTAGCGCCTGCGCTCGACGGTTCTGTCTCGTGCTGCCCGTAGGGTGGCTGGGTGTCGAGCGCCCGCTTCGAGATCCCCGCCTGTCCAGATGCCGAGGTATGTCGCTTGGAGCGCGAGCTCGGTGTGAGCGGGCCGATCGCGCAGGTGCTCGTGCGCCGAGGCTTCGGCGAGCCGGCCCGTGCGCGCGCGTTCCTGGCGGCCGATGACGAGCATCACCCATCCGCGTTCGCCGGCATCGATGAGGCGGTCGCGTCGATTCTCCGGCGCGTGGGGGATGGTGAGCGGATTACGGTCCACGGCGACTACGACGTCGACGGGGTGTGCTCGACGGCCGTGCTGGTGCGAGCGCTTAGGCGGCTGGGGGCGAACGTGGACTGGTATCTGCCGGATCGCGCGAGCGACGGGTACGGGTTGAACGAGCGCACCGTGCGTCGGCTCGCGGCCCGAGGCACGCGGCTGCTGGTGACCGTGGACTGCGCCGTCACAGCCGTGGAGGAGGTCGCGCTCGCATGGGCATTGGGGATGGACGTCGTGGTCACCGACCACCATGCCCCGCGAGCCGACGGCGTGCTCCCGCAGGCTCTGATCGTGCATCCACTCATCTGCGCCTATCCCTGCCCGGAGCTGTGCGCGACAGCGGTTGCCTACAAGCTGGCGCAGGCGCTCTCACAGGCCTCCGGCGGGGCCCGCGACGAGCGCGGGCCGGCCGAGGATCTTGACCTGGTGGCTTTGGCGACGATTGCCGACGTCGTGCCCCTGGTGGGGGAGAACCGCACGCTGGTCCGTCGCGGGCTGCGCGCGCTGGCGGGGACGACGAAGCCCGGGTTGCGCGCCCTGATGGCGGTCTCCGGAGTGGACCCGCAGAAGGTGAACGAGCGGTCTGTCGGCTTCGCCCTTGCGCCGCGACTGAACGCGGCCGGACGCCTGTACCGGGCCGATGCGGGGCTGGAGCTGATCATGACCGAGGCTCCGCAGCGCGCGCAGCAGATCGCCGAGGAGCTGGACCGGGCAAACCGGGAGCGCCGGGGAGTGGAAACGCACATACGCGTACAGGCCGAAGCGCAGATCGCAGCGCTTTCAGAGCGCTCCTGCTACGTGGTCGCAGGCGAGGGCTGGCACCCCGGGGTGATCGGCATCGTGGCCTCGCGCCTGGTCGAACGCCACGGGCGACCGGTGGTGATGATCTCGCTCCAGGGCGAGACCGGGAAGGGGTCGGGGCGCAGCATCGAGGCGTTCGACCTGCTCGGGGGTCTGACCGCTTGTGCGGGGCACCTCCTCAGCTACGGCGGCCACCGCGCCGCCGCCGGCCTCGAGATCGAGCGCGGGCGCGTGAAGGAGTTCGCCGCGGCGCTGTGCGCCCACGCCGAACGGACGCTCGAGGCGCGGGACCTGGTGGCGGTGGAGCGGGTGGACGCCGTCGTGGGCGGCGATGAGCTCGGGATGACGCTCGCCGAGGAGCTGCAGAGGTTGGCGCCGTTCGGGAGGGGCAACCCGGGCGTGTCGCTGCTCGTCGCGGACGCCACGTTCCGCGACGGGCGGCCCATGGGCGATGGCAAGCACGTCCGCTTCACCGTCGAATCCCGTGGGGCTCGCGCGCGGGCGGTCGCGTTCGGGACCGGCGGGCGCCTGCCCGTCGGCGACGGGGACCCCGCCGAGGCGACGTTCGCCCTGGAGATCAACGAGTGGAACGGCGTCACCGAACCGCGTCTCGTGCTCCGTCAGGCACGGCCTGCCGCAAGCCCGGACGCCGAGGAGAGGCGCTCGCAGACGGTGGAGCAGGCCGGCGAGGAGCTCGTGCTCTTCGCGGTTCCCTGACAGCGCTTCAATCCGGGTAGGCGGTCGCCTACGCTATGGACATGGCGATCGCAAGGGATCCACAGAGTCCGCCGAGGGCGCAGGAAGCCGAGGGCACGAAGCTGAGGGAGATCTCGAGCGAGGCCGGGCACCTCGCCGGGCTGGCTGGTGAGACGCCCGGCGACGACGATCGTGGGGCGAGCAGGGCGCGGGCGCACCTGGATCTCTCAGAGCCCGAGCGGCGGCTGCTCGACGATCTGTTCGCGATCGTCTCCGAGCACGCGGCGGACTCGGCCGTCGAGATCGACCGCGGGCGAGTGCAGGACGCGTTCGTGTTCGCCTGCGAACACCACGCCGCGCAGCGGCGCAAGTCCGGCGAGGACTTCATCGTGCACCCGGTCGGTGTTGCGCGGATCTGCGCCGGTATGCGGCTGGACACCGAGACGCTGTGTGCGGCGCTCCTACACGACACGATCGAGGACACCTCGGCCTCGATCGAGGAGGTACGAGAGCGCTTCGGTGAGGAGATAGCAGGCGTGGTCGACGGTGTGACCAAGCTGACGGGAATCACCTTCCAGTCGCATGACGAGGCGCAGGCTGAGAACTATCGCAAGATGATGGTGGCGATGGCCACCGACGTGCGGGTCATCCTGATCAAGCTCGCCGACCGACTGCACAACATGCGCACGATCGACGCAATGCCCAAGCAGAAGCAGATGGAGAAGGCGCGGGAGACGATTGACATCTACGCGCCACTCGCCCATCGCCTGGGTATCCACGCGATCAAGTGGGAGCTCGAGGACCTCGCCTTCGCGACCCTGCACCCCCGCAAGTACCAGGAGATCAAGAGCCTCGTGGCCCAGCAGCGCGACGATCGCGAGCGCTACGTCAACGAGGCCGGGGAGTATCTGGCGCGCGAGCTCTCAGAGCTGGGGATCCAAGCGCAGATAGCGGGTCGCGCCAAGCACTTCTACTCGATCTACTCGAAGATGACCAAGAAGGGTCGCGAGTTCAACGAGATCTACGACCTCACCGCGATGCGGGTGATCGTGGACTCCGTGAAGGACTGCTACGGGACGGTCGGGGTGATCCACTCGCTGTGGAAGCCGCTGCCGGGTCGATTCAAGGACTTCATCGCGATGCCCAAGTTCAACATGTACCAGTCGCTGCACACCACGATCATCGGGCCCGAGGGCCGGCCGCTGGAGATCCAGATCCGCACGCAGGAGATGCACGAAATGGCGGAGTTCGGTGTGGCGGCGCACTGGGTGTACAAGCGGCCCGGTGCCGAGAAGACCGAACCGGACGGGTCCTCGGCGCCGAGCCAGGACAAGCTGAAGTGGCTGCGTTCGATGCTCGACTGGCAGAAGGACCTGTCCGATCCGCGCGAGTTCATGGAGACGCTGCGCACCGACCTGTTCGAGGACGAGGTGTACGTATTCACCCCCAAGGGCGAGGTCAAGTCGTTGGCGGCCGGGGCCACGCCGCTCGACTTCGCCTACGAGGTGCACACGGAGATCGGCCACCGCTGTGTGGGTGCCCGCGTGAACGGGAAGATCGTGCCGCTGCACTACGAGCTCCGCTCAGGGGACATCGTCGAGATCCTCACCGCCAAGCGCGAGCGCGGCCCCTCGCGCGACTGGCTGGCGATGGTCAAGACAACCCGTGCGCGGAACAAGATCAAGCAGTGGTTCAAGGCGGAGTCGCGTCAGGACACCGAGCACATCGGGCGTGACCTCTTGCAGGAGCACCTGCGCAAGCAGGGTCTTCCCGCGCAGAAGATCACCGGCTCGGCGCTCTTGGCGGACGTGATCCGCGAGGTCGGCTACCGCAAGGCGGATGACTTCTACATCGCGCTGGGAGCGGCCAAGGTCTCGCCCAAGGTCGTGGTGAACAAGGTGATGCAGCGCCTGAAGCAGGGCGAGGCCGCCGACGGCGAGGCGAGCGCCGGGGACCTGCTCCGGGTGGGACGTCCGCGGCGGCGCCCGACGAAGTCCTCCGGCCAGTACGGGATCAACGTGGAGGGCGTCGACGACGTGATGCTGCGCCTCGCCAAGTGCTGCCGTCCGGTCCCGGGCGATGAGATCGTGGGCTACATATCGCTCGGCCGCGGCATCACAATCCACCGCGAGGACTGCCCCAACGCGATTCTTCTGCGCAAGGACCCCGAGCGCTTCACGAACGTCGCCTGGGAGGGCGACCGTTCGACGGCGTTCGTCGTTGAGATCCAGATCGACGCCTGGGATCGCCACCGCCTGCTCGAGGACCTCTCGCGCGTGTTCTCGGAGTCGGGAGCCAACATCCTGGAAGCGCGCTGCATGTCCACCCCGCCGATGGTCAAGAACCGGTTCGTGGTCGAGGTGGCCGATACGCACACGCTGAAGGGGGCGATCACGCGAATGCGCAACATCGAGTCGGTGTTCGACGCCTACCGCGTGACGCCCGGCGGCGCCGCGTAGGCGGTGACGGCCTGTGACGCCCGGTGCGCCGCCGCGTAAGCGGGAGAGCCTGAGCCGATCGGCTTCTCACACCACGACGTTCAGCGTGTCCGGCAGAACGCGGTAGCGCGCCTCGGCGACCTCGCCGATGTAGTCCCCGTCGATTTGGAGGGGGAGCGGACGACCGTCGGCGGTGCGCACCGTCAGCTCGGTTGCCTGCGAGAACCCGGTGACCTGCCGGTGGCGCACGACCCGCGCGCGGGAAGAGAGGGCGCGCCAGCCGATGAACGGCATGCCGAGCGGCGTCGCGCGGTGCAGCACGCAGCCCGCGAGCGCGCCGGAATCGAGATGGGCGCCCTCGGCCACCTCGATCGGACGGTCCTTGAAATAGGTGTAGGGCGAGCCGTTCTGCACGACCGCGATGACGCCGTGAATCACATCCTCACCGACCTGCACCTCCATCCGTGGCGCTCGCGCTGCCAGATAGCGGCGCGAGAAGGTCGCGAGGGCCACTCCCGCGAAATAGTAAGGGCCGAAGCGGGCCTTCAGGCGCGGGTTGGAGTCGACGCGCTCGACCACGCTCGCATCCAGGCCGAGGCCCGAGGCGAAGGTGAAGCAACGGCCGTTGACGCTCCCCAGGTCGACCTTGCGAGGACGCCAGTCATCGGCCATCGCGAGCAGGTGCTCGGTCGCGTCGATGATATCCCCAGGGATGCCGAGCATCTTGGCGAACACGTTCGCCGAGCCGCCGGGCAGGCAACAGAGCGGCGTGGATGATCCGAGCAGCCCGTTGGCCACTTCGTTGACGGTGCCGTCCCCCCCGAACGCGACGACGACGTCATAGCTCTCGTGTGCGGCCTCGCGGCACAGCTCGGTGGCGTGGCCGGGCGCCTCGGTATCCACGGCGTCGACCTCGAAACGCCCCCGCAGCGCGTAGAGGACGACCTCGCGCAGATGGTGTGAGACCGTGGTCGCATGGGGGTTGACGATGACCAGCATGCGCCGCTTCCGCGTCGGCGAGTTTGGCTCGAGGACCGCGCGCGTCTCTATGATCCGCTGGCCTGCGCCGCGTGCTGAAGTGCTCATCGCGTAGGCCTACACCGCGTGGGAACGAGCGTTACCGAGGCGGCTGCGGCCCCTGACAGCTTGCGTCCGTCGGGATGGTTGCTACACTTCGTCTTCGCAACATAGCTGGACACATCCAGAGGGGTGGAGGGACTGGCCCTACGAAACCCCGGCAACCACCGTGACGTCACAGCGGGAACGGTGCCAATTCCAGAGAGATGTGTGGCGGGCTTCGTGCTCTTCGCCACACCGTGACACGGCGAAGACTAGAGCGAAGGAGCCCTCAATGGCTGTGAGTCATCTGGAGTGCAAGGAGTGCAAGGCCGAGTACCCGCTGGAGGCGCTGTACGTGTGCGAGCGGTGCTTCGGGCCGCTGGAGGTCGCCTACGACCACAGCCGCTCGGGGCGCGACGTCGGCGAGCTGCGACGGCGGATCCAGGGGGGTCCGCAGAACATCTGGCGCTACGCGGACTTCCTGCCCCTGGCCGGCGGTCCCCCCGGCCCTTCAGGGCGGCTGGCCTCACGCGTGGGCCTGCCGGCGGGGTGCACGCCGCTGATCCGCGCCGACCGGCTGGCCGAACGGCTCGGCCTGCGCGAGGTGTGGGTCAAGAACGACGCCGCCAACCCCACCCACTCGTTCAAGGACCGCGTCGTGTCGGTCGCCGTCGCGCGGGCACGCGAGCTGGGGTTCGAGACGATCGCGTGTGCCTCCACGGGCAACCTCGCCAACTCCGTGGCGGCCCACGGAGCGGCGTTGGGTCTCGAGTCCTACGTGTTCATCCCCGCGGACCTCGAGGAGCAGAAGGTGCTCGCCACCGGCGTCTACGGGACCAAACTGGTCGCGGTGGAGGGCACCTACGACGACGTCAACCGGCTGTGCACCGAGCTCTCCGCCGAGCGCGATTGGGCATTCGTGAACGTCAACCTGCGCCCGTACTATGCCGAGGGCTCAAAGACGCTGGCGTTCGAGATCGCCGAGCAGCTGGGGTGGGAGCTGCCCGACCGCTGCGTAATCCCGGTCGCCTCGGGATCGCTGTTCACGAAGATCGCCAAGGGCTTTCAGGAGTGGAGCGAGCTCGGGCTGCTGGCGGGCGAGCTGCCGCGGATGAACGGCGCCCAGGCCGAGGGCTGCTCGCCGGTGGCCAGCGCGTTCGCCGCCGGCCACGATGTCTGCCGACCGGTGAAGCCGAACACGATCGCCAAGTCACTGGCGATCGGCAACCCCGCCGACGGCCCGTATGCGCTCGATCTGGCGCGTCGTACGGGCGGCTCGGTGGATGCCGTCAGCGACGATGAGATCCGAGCGGGCATCGCACTGCTGGCCCAGACCACGGGCATCTTCACCGAGACGGCGGGAGGCGTCACGACCGCGGTGCTGGCCAAGCTCGCCGCGTCCGGAGACATCGACCCGGACGAACGCGTCGTGCTGGTGATCACCGGCGAGGGCCTGAAGACGCTGGACGCGGTGCGGGGGACGTTCGAGGCGCACACCGATCGCCCCACGGTCGAGGCGTTCGAGGCTCGTGTACCCGAGGCCGTGCAGGTCTGATGACCGTGGTCGTGAAGATCCCGACCCAGCTGCGGACGGCCACGGGCGGGGAGACGCAAACGGAGGTCGACGGGGCAACCGTGCAGGAGGTGCTGGATGACCTGTTTGCGCGCTTCGACGAGCTGCGTACGCGCATCGCCGACGAGGATGGTTCGCTGCGGCGCTTCGTCAACGTCTACCTCGCCGGGGAGGACATCCGTTTCCTGGAGGGCCTGCAGACGCCGGTCGCCGATGGGGCGGAGCTGACGATCCTCCCCGCCGTGGCAGGCGGCTAGCTCTGCTAGCGCGACTGTGTGGCGTGGTGGGCCGTGGGAGGGGGTTGGCTTGCCTGCGGCGGGGCGACCGTCGAGCCGCTGAAGCCGATCGTCGAGACGAGACCGGCGGCGCACATCGCGCCGATCGTCAGCGCCCGCAGTCGGTGCGGGGTGAGCCAGCCGAAGTGATGGGTCTGCAGCCAGCTCCGAAAGCCCGACGCCGCCGAGGCGGCGCACATCGCGCAACCGACGCACATGCCGCTGATGATAGGGCTCACAGTTGCTCGGGTGCGCCCCCACGCTCCTGCAGGCGCGTGCGCAGCTCGGCGCCGCGGCCGGCGGCGACCGCCCGCGCGGCGCGGGCATCGGTCAGCTCAAGGCCACGGGAGTGAGCGAAGTCGAGCAGGTCCTGGCGCTCCTCGCTCTCGCGGGCGGCGCGCAGGAACAGCCAGCAGAACAGGCCGAGAGTGAGGATGGACTCCTCGACCATCATGATCGCCCCCGCGATGTTCTGGTCGGCCAGCGGGGAGATGTGGTAGACGGCGTCACCGTGGATGTAGAAGGGGTAGAAGACCGTGCCCGACCACAGGAAGATGTTTCCGAGGACGGTGCCGGTGAGGCGCACGGCAACGATGTAGGTGAGCTTGCCGAGGTTCCCGAACCAGCTCGGGGTCGGCAGCGGACCGAACAGGCGCATCCACATGGTGATCCCGAAGCCGAGGAACATGGCGTGCTCCAGCGCGTGCACTCCGGAGTGGCGCAGCGCGGCCTGGTAGAGCACCGGGAGGTGCCAGGCAAAGAGGTTCACGGCCCACAGCGGGAGTGCGACGAGGGGGTGAGAGAGCACGCGCAGGCGATCGAACAGCCGGATGCGCAGAACCGGGGCGAGTAGCGGGCCGGTGAGTCCGAGCACGATCAAGAGCGACGCGATGTCCCCCAGCAGCAGGTGCTGGATCATGTGCACGTACAGGAGATCCTCGCTGGCGGTGTCGAGCGACGTGAGCGCGGCTCCGATCACGACCAACCCCGAGTAGAAGCAGGCCTGGCGCCAGCCGGGGACCGGGTGGCCGCCCCTCGCCAGCGTGCGCACGCGTCGCACGTAGAGCAGGCCAAGGAGCGCAAGCGGCCCGAGCTGGAGGACGGCCGAGGCGTCGATCGAGACGGCGAGCGGGGGTTGCGGCATGCAGGTGCAGGGTACGCGACGCGGCCCCGGTCGGCGAGTGCCACGACGCGGTGCGAGCGCGACCCAGGATTCCATCACCGCGGCGAGCGTCGAATTTCTTCAAGACGCTTGAGGTGCGCTTGAGGGGGGTACGGTTTACTGCAGGTATGTCCACGCAGGCACCCACTCTTCCCGCCGCCGAGGGGACCACGGAGAGGTTCGATCCGGTCGCCTGCCTCGACGAGCGCGTCCGCCGCCGGGCGGAGCCCGCCGAGCCCCCCGCGCCGGGCCGCTACCTCGAGGTGCAGGGACCGGGCGAGACGCTCCTCATACGCCTGCCAGCAGGCGTGATGCACATCGGCCGCGGCCTTGCCGCCGACCTGCACCTCGACGAGAACTCCGTCTCACGCCGCCACGCGATCGTCCACAATCGCCGCTCGGGCGTGAGGGTGCTCGACGATCGCAGCTCCAACGGGACGTTCGTCAACGGCCGGCGCATCGTCCAGGCGGACATGCACGACGGCGACGTGCTGGGGATCGGGCGGGTCGTGCTGAGGTATCTGGAGGTGTGAGCGTGCCCTGAGGACCGCGTGGCCTCGCGCTCTTGTCGGCATCACTTTCGTAAGCGACGCCTACCACAGATGACGGGGTGGAGCTGAGGGAGGAGCGTAGAGATGTTTGACGCTCCCCCTTTCCTCGCACAGCACCGTCAACCGCCTGTCCCCGTACGTCCCCAATCTAAGGACCCCCGACTGGTCGACCCTCCCCTCGATGTTCAGGCACTCAATGCCAAGGGATAGCTGCCGCGCATCTCCGCGGATTAGTCGCCACGGATCTCTCACGAACGTCACCGCGGTCCCCTCAAGTGTGCAACGTCAGGATGCCGATGCAATCCATGTGCTGCGTCCCAGCTCCCTACTGCGCGGTCCAGGCGCCCTGATCATCACGGCGCTGGCCGTTAGCGACGTGGCCTACCGCCTACTACTGCGCGAGCCGGTACGGCGCATGCTGGGAATACGGCACTAGGCCGCGGCGCGGATTGCCGGTTGGGGCCGTCTCCCGGTGTGATGCGACTAGCGCACGGCGCTGACCCGGAGGCTGACCCGGAGGAATCGATCGGTCACCGCGAACGCCCGCTCCACCGTGGCCCAGTCGAGGTTCTCGGGCGTGTCGCTGGGCCAGTGGTAGTTGGCCGGGAACTTGGTCGCATCGATCGATGCGAGCGTGGCGGCGGCGTAGCCGTTTCGCGTAGCGATGAGCGCGTCTGTGGCGGCGACGGTCCGAAGCCCCCGCACGAGCTCCACGCCGGCCGCGCTCGTGGCGCGGGCGAGCCGTTCGCGGGCGGCGTCGCCGTAATGGCGCATTCGCAGCATCCCCTCGGCCTCTACGAGCGTCAGCGTGGGGCTACCCACGCACTCCAGGCACAGCACGGTGGTGCGGGCGGGGTCGAGCGTGGCGCGATGGCGGCGAACGAGCCCTGCATCCCCTCCATGAACGACTCCTCCGAGCCGGTGGAGAGCAAGAGCACGCGCACGCCGGGCGTCGGTCGCTCGGCCAGCGAGCGGGCCAGCGCAACCAGCACGGCGACGGCGCTCAAGTTGTCGTTGGCGCCCGGGACCACCTCGCTGCTGGCGATCTCGGCCATCGCCGCCGCCGCGGCGGCAGACAGCAACGATCCGCTGCGCAGCAGACCGGTTCGACCGAGGATGGAACCGAGCGCCACGATCGTGCTCAGCTCCTGCTCGAGCCATGATGGTCCTGCGAGCGTTGAGCCATCGTCTGTCGCGCTCGATGCCAGTCACGGACGCTAGCCGAGTGGCACGATTCACGCGTTGAGCGCGCTCGACCTACCGATGGGTTGTCGTCGCGAGCGCGCCGGAGCGGCTACTGTAAGGGGGCAATGAGAGAGAGCGGGTGGGATCTGCTTCCTCGGGCCGGATCGGGCGGTGTCGTGGGGATGCCATGAGCGTGATGGGTCGCGTGTTCGTGATCGCCTTTGGCCAGGGGGGGCACGTCCATGCACCCTGGCTTGAAGCGATGATGGTCGCGCTCGCGATAGTCACGATGGTGGCGGTGTCCGTGGTCATCGGTATCTACCTGCGCCGGCACCACAGGCGGGCCAAGCCGGTGGCCGACCAGTGGCAGGCCCTAGCCGTGATGGGTGAGCTGTGCCCGCATGGCTGGCAGGCCCAGATCACCCTGTATGGGTGGGGTGCGCCGGTGCCTGCCGACGCCCCTCCCGCGCGCGTGCCGCCGGTCGAGTTGGAATGGAAGCAGTTCGAGGAGGAGTCCGGGCGGGTCGCGGTGGCGCGGCGGGTGTGGGCGCCGACGATCGGCGAGGCGCTGCAGACGATGGTCGAGGATCGCCGGACCGACATCACGCTCGAGCAGATCGAGCAGGCCGCAGCCGACGAGGACGGCGTGTCGTGGAACGATTGACGCGCTGCTGAAGCAGCTCGCCTCCAGGCAGCTCCCGTTCGCCTGAGGCCCTGATCGGCTCAGCTGGCGGCTCAGCTGGCCAATAGGGCCGAGGCGTCGTGCACGAGTTCGTGCGGCGTGAAGTTCGCGGCGTAGATCGTGGTCAGCTTTCCGCTCGCGCTCACGCCATAGATGAGCGCTGAGTGGTTGATGAGGTCAGGACGCGAGACGTCCTGTTCTGACCCCACGTTCCACGACTTCCAGACAGGGACGAGCCGGCTGGCGGAGCCGATCAGGTAGCTCGCCTCGCCCGTCGGCTCGTGCTCGCGCATGAACGCGGCGACGGTGCCCGCGGTGTCGCCATGGGGGTCCACTCTTGCTCGTCGCGGCGTTGCCGGGCAGGGCTGGCTTGCTGGAGCCGCCGATCAACAGCAGGGTCGCGCCGCCGAGGATCGCCACGATCGCGATGAGCTGCAGCGCGAGCCTGACCCCCAGGCTGTGAGTCGGTTCCGTCGCGTCTTGGGCGGGGGAGCCTGCGCTCATGTGCGCCGGAGTATCGGACCGCCCACGCCCCCTGTGGCGGTTCTCGTTGCTGCGGCGCTATGTTTCACCGCGATGGCTCGTAGCCTTGCCACGACGCCGATGGGTGGCGCGGCTAGGAGCGGGACGGCAGCGCGAATACGAGGCGGTCGGCGACGGCTGCGATGCTCGTCGGATCGCGCAAGATGCGGACGAGCTCTTCGCAATGCGATGTCCCCTCGGGAAGCAGCGCGGACAAGGAGCCTTCGCCGGACGCGTTCCCGTCGGATTTAGCCCGTCGCTCCAACTCGCCGGCGAGTGATGGCTGAGCGATGATCCCCTCGGCCAGCTCGGGCCACCGCTCCATCACGACCGCCCACTTGGCTAGGTGCTGAGCCGTCAGCGGTGGCACCCCACCGATCATGTCTCGGCTCACCGCCACGGAAGCAAGCAGGTAGTGTCGATTGGCGACTCGCTTGACGCTGCGGGGAAGGCCCGGGAGGTACGATGACAGCTCGCGGCTCCCTTCGCTGACCAGCTGCTCGACCTTGACCCGCCGCGCTCGCTGCTCGATGAGCCTCGACGAGGCACTCGTCATCGACTGGGCGACAACCTGCTCGAGAACGTCAACGCTGGATTCTCTCCGACTCCGCACATTGTCGCGGATTGTTTCGTCGATCTTCGCCGTGGACTTACGTGTGCGCCTGGCGCGGAGCCACCGATACCCAGTGCCGGCCCCTGCGACGAGCCACACGAGGAAGGTGATGCCCGCCCAGGCGCCGACGAGCTGGTTGCCCCAGTCATTCGTGTTTTGTTCGAATCTCTGGTCCAGGACCGCCACGATCGCAACGACGACGAGCCACACCACGAAGGTAATGCCCACGAAGGCAGCGAACCTTCGCGGCCGTAGGCAGACCAGCTCGTACGCGCGCGTGAGCCACGCGCGCAGCCGCAGCGCGTGCACCGCCCGCGGGCTGCCGCCGTGCCTCTCGGACGGACGTCCGCCTCGGGTCGGCGGCGCTGGGGAGCGGTTGGTGAGCATGGTCGCCAGCGCCGGCGGATCGGCCGGTGGCAGCGAGAAGTCCAGCTGCACGATCTTGTCGAAGTAGTTGCGGCCGTAGTCCTCACCCACCGCCTCACGCTCGGTGTCGGCCGCGGAGAATTGGTGTCTGGCGAAGCTCCGCAGTGCGTCCAGGTCCCCGATCAGGACCGTGACGGCATCGGGCACGGTGAGCAAGAGGCTGGCCGCCTCGCAGATCTGCAGGGCGCGCTCGGGCGAGCAGCGGTCGAGGTCGTCGACGAAGATGACGAGCCGCCGCCGTCCTCTCGTGGCCGATCGAACGAGTTTCGCGAACTGCGCCGCGACCTCGGCCATCGAGCCCGTCGCGGCCTGGGACTTCGGATCGTCGATGAACGTCGCCGTGGCCTGGGCGACTCCTAGCGCACTCGTCCAGAGCGACGCCGCGATCGGCACGGCGGCGAGGACACCCACCCCGACCCACCCGCCGGTCCGTGCCGACAGGTGGATATTCTTGTGCAGGGCAGGAGGAACGAACGCCGCGATGATCGCGGCGAGCGCCGCCAATGCGATCACCACCACACGTCGCCGTCGACGCTCCGCGGGAGACAGCATTGCTGCAGGGATCGGGCTCGCGAAACGGCGCCACGTCGGTCGGTCTCGGGCGACGGTCCTTCCGACCGCTGCGGCCAGCGCAGGACCGAGGCTGGGTGCGTCGCTGTGTATCCACGCGTTGAACCAGCACACGATGTGCGGAGGATCCCCCCGCAGCTTCGGCCATTCACGCATTTTGCGCTCGATCAAGCGCGCTAGCGAGGTCTTCCCCGCGCCCCATGGCGCATTTATCGAGAGGGTCAGCGGCGTGGCGACGCGGGGGCTGTCAATCAACTCTGTGAGGGCCTCGGCGTAGGCGCCGTAGCCCAAACGATCCTCGGTCGACTCGAGGATCGGAAGGTCGGACACGAGCTCGAGGGTTGAATCCGAGTAGTCGTCCACACCTGCAGAGCCACCCGCCGCCGCTGCAGGCTCGCTCTCCTTCCGGGCTGGACGTGCGTCCACTGTAGTCACGCTCGATTCCCGCTCGCAGCGTACCCCATCCGGAGAGTCGTATCCGGGGCTACTCGCGTCTCGACGCCGAGGCGCGGTGACCTTGTCCGCGCTCGGGAGGCACGGATGCGCCCGGTTTGCTTGGGCTCTTCACGCTGTTAGACACCGAGAGCGTCCGAACCCTGCCCATCTTGCGCTGAGGGCGATATCCTCGGCGCCGTGCCGACGTCAACCAACTCGTGGGCGGAAGACGTGTCGCGGGCACTGGCCCGGCACTGCCCGGCCGAATGTGCGACGCGCGGCGCGATCCTCGATGCCGTCGAGCGCCGTGTGATCACATGGCCCACAGTCGAGGGCGGATGGCTCGTCAGGAAAGAGGGCGAGGAGCTGGTCCTCTACGTCATCGCCGGCAGGGGGCTCAGCACCGTTCGCGGGGTCTGCGCACACCACACGCCCGGTGTCGAGCACGACGATCGAGTCGCGGCGACCGTCGACGTCTCGCGCGTACCGTTTCGCGACGAGGCCGAGATCAAGTGCCGCATCGAGCGTTCCGAGCGAAAGCTGGCTGGCCAGATTCACGCCGAGCGGGTCATGCACTGGACCTTCGATCCCGTCGACATGAACCTGGGCATCGCAATCGAGCCGGACTCGCTGGATGGCCTCAAGCGGGCCGACGCTGAGCAGGCGGAAAGCTTCGTCCATGCGGTCGCCTCGGCACTTGTCAAGCCGCAGCCACCGAGTAGGAACCGCTAGAGCGTCGGAGTCGCGAACCAGACGGACTTTCGCGCGAGGCTTGGAAGGTCGCTGATGAGCTTGGTTGGGCCAAGACGTACGACGCGAACATGTGGCCCTGGCACGGCTCCTTGCCTGTCGACTTGGCGGCGCAGCTTCGACGACGACGGGGAGGACGGATTCCGCTGTCGCTCAGCTTGCGCTGGCAGGCCACGACCCAGCGCTAACGGCCCCAGAGGCCCACCAACGCCCATGCGCACCCCATAAAACGCGCGGATAACCCGGCCAACCGAGGTGACTTCGGATCCGTTGTACCCGACCTTGACTCGAGATCGAATTCCGTTTACCCTTGCGCGGACCGCCCGCCGCGGTTGGCGCGGTGCGCACTTATAAGGGAGAGGGGATGCATTACTTGACGGCTGCTCGCAGGCAGTGGAGGGGTTTGACCGTGCTGCACCTCGCAGCGTTGGTGCCAACGATGCTCGCGCTCTTATTTCTTGGTCTCTTGGCGACGGCTTCCGTCGCCTCGGCGACGCCGGTGGAAGGGCCAGAAGGCTCGGAATTCTATACGCCGCCGACGGAAGTTCCCGCTGGGGTCACCGGCGAACTGGTCTGGTATCGACCGGCTACGGTAAACCTCAACGTGACACTTCCAAGCAACAAAGCTTGGAGTGTGCTCTACCAGTCGAGCAACCAGCAGGGTAAACCGGACTTCGTGACCGGTACGGTGATCGTGCCGACGGCCCCATGGACCGGCAAAGGTCCACGACCGCTCGTCACGATCGGCGTTGGCACGCAGGGTCTCGCGCAGGAATGCGCACCCTCGCTGCAGATGGCCGCGGGCACCGAGTACGACGGTAGCGCGATCATCGCTGCCCTCAGAGCTGGTTATGCCGTTGCGATCACCGATTACGAGGGTTATACCCACAAAATTCCCCGTTATATTGTCGGCAAGTCGGAGGGCCAGGCGGTGCTGGACATCGTGCGCGCCGCGAGGGAACTTCCGGAAGCGGGCATTACAGCGAGCACCCCGACGATCGCGTGGGGTTACTCGCAAGGTGGCCAGGCTGTCAGTTGGGCAGGAGAGCTGCAGCCAACATACGCGCCCAACGTCGACCTGGTGGGTGTGGCCGCCGGAGGCGTACCTGGCAACCTACAGGCCGTAGCCGCCTTTGGCAGTGGGTCTGTAGCGGCCGCGTTCTCGCTTGACTCCGTGGTCGGCCTGCAGGCGGCCTACGGATCGGAATTCAACCTGAGTTCGTTCACCACCATTACTGGCGGTTTGGCACTCGCGCCGCTGCTGAAAGAGTGCGCGCTCGCGTCGCTCGCGCAATTCCGCGGCGTCAAATTTGAAACGTACACGATTGGCGAACTGTCCCTCGAACAGGTCGAGGAAGCGCACCCAAACGTGAAGCGGATCATCGAAGAACAGAAGCTGGGGACGAAACCGATCCCAGTGCCGGTCTACCACTACCACGGTCTCGAGGACGAGTTCGTCCCGGTGACCCAGGATGTGGAACTGCACCAGGCGTGGTGCTCGCTTGGAGTCACGGACGACTTCCAGCTGTATCCGGGTGATCACCTGCTGAGCGATCCGACGGCGGTTCCCTACGTGATGAAATGGATCGAAGAACGAGTCGCGGGCAGGGCGGCGCCAAGCACCTGCGGAGCTCACAAAGCGGGCGAAAAACTGCCCTCCTCGGCTCGCCTGACCCCGGAGACCGGTGATCTGATCATCCCGCTACCCGCGTGGAACCTGACCGGGACGGTGAAGGAGGCCAAGACCGGCATCGTGATTGAAGTTCCCAAAGGGGCGACGTTGAGCGCCGAAGGCGACATCACCAACGAAGCGCTGACGGCAGATCTGTCGATACCGCCGATTAACCAGACGATTTCCGTCCTTGGCTTTCCGATCAAGATAAAGGGGGCCCTCACTCCGACCGGAACCATCCACGGCAAAGTGAGTCTGTCCAACGCAGGCGTGTTGAGCCAGAGCGCGGAAGGCGCGGCGAACATGCTCGTGGGCTCGGTCGGCATCGGGATCTTCCAAGTCCCGATCGGCTGCACGACGGTGGAACCGATCAAGCTGCCGTTGGCCATCAGCGAGCCGGTGAACGCACTCGTTACCGGCGGTTTCTCGTTCACTGACATAGTGAGTGTCCCGGAATTCGGCGGATGTGGTCTGTTCGGACCGGTCCTCTCGACCACGATGTCGGGACCGGGCAACGAAGTCAACATAACGGCGAGACCGCCGGCGCCAATCTACTGGTAGCGGGGGCCCGGTTTCGGCCAGCCAACGCAAAGTTAGGCCAGTAGACACGGGGGGTGGCCGCGAGCGGCCACCCCCCGTGCAAGTCTTGGTCACCGCCCGCGATATACGGATCGCTCGATAGCGCGGGCAAAGCCATCTTCGGCATTGGATGCCGTCACCGTCGTGCCGCGCACTGGACCTCCCACTGGCGTTGCCCATCGCGATGCTGAGTCCCGAGTGGGCGACCATCAGGTTGCAGGTTGCAGTACGCGTTCAGTCGGTCGCGGGGACATAACTCTGCCGCGTTGAATCCTTGCGGTGTGGACCACTCTGAAGCGGAAGCGATCTATGACGCGGGGCGGGAGGCCGTCGTCGAGGTGCTGCTGGCGATGGACCGCCGGATGAACCGTCTCACGGACATCGTCGTGACGGCGGTCGACTCCGTGACCCGACAACCAGTTCCCGGCAGCGGAGGTGACCATTACCAACTACACTGCGCCTGAACCTCCGCGCGGTGGTGGGAACCCAAGGACGATGCGGGGGTCGGCAGACCCGCCCTTTAGGCGCAGCATCACGTTCCATTACGCACGTGAGTACGACGGCGAGAGCGGGCGGACGACGTACGACATGGAGCCTGAGATCATCGTAACGGCGCCGAACTACATAGCAAGAGCGGCTCCGGTCACCTTCGTGAAGAGCTAGGCACCCTTTCCCGCCCGCGCTGGCGCCGGCGCTGTGAACTCGTCACAAGCCGAAGAACTGGAGCAGAGTGCCCGCCAGGACGGCCCTCATGCGTGACGCCTCACGACGGCAGGAGGCAGAGCAGGTCCGGGCTTGACGGCGGCGACCATCAAGCGACGCGCCGCACGCGCAGCAGCGGGTCATCCGCTCTCCGGGGCGAGGAGGCCGTCGAAGTCGTAGTAGACGACGAGCCTCGTGACCTTACCGCTGCGGACGTGGAATAGGCACGATCCTCCCCTTTTCCCCTGCCCGAGCTCCAGTCCGCTCGTCTTGCTGCGCCCGCTGGAGCGGACGAGCACGCGCACACGCTCGTCGTCGAGCTCGCGGTACTCGTCGGCGAAGATGCGCCATTCATCCCAGGCGCTCAGGAACTCGCGCCATGCCGCTCTCATCCCGGCCAGCCCCGTCCGGCTGCCGGGCTCGGGCCCTTCGACGATCACGTACTCGATCCCGGGGTGGGCCCACTCGGCCGAGCTGTAGTCGCCGCGTTCCCAGTCCGCGAAGATCGAGCGCACGAGGTCCAGGTTCGCCGAGGACATGCGAGCAGTATCGCGGGTTACGGGATACTTCCCGCACGATGCCCGAGGAGTCCACGACCCCGGACCTGGTTGAGCTGGCCCGCCGGATGATCGAGGCTGACAGCTTCGACGAGTGGGCGATCCTCGCGGAGCAGCTCTACGCTCCGAATGCGGTGTGGGACCAGGGCGGGATGCTCGGCTCTGTTGAGGGCTTTGCTGCGATCCGCGCGTTCGTCGAGGATTACTGGTTGATGTGGGAGGACCACCACCATTACGCCGAGGAGGTTCTCGATCTGGGTCATGGCGTGGTGTATTCGGTCGTCCGGGAACACGGCCGCATGAAGGGCAGCGACGCCTATGTTGAATCGAGAAACGCGTGGGTCATCCTGTGGGTTGAGCGCCGAGTCGTGCGCGCCACCAGGTACAAAGACATCGACGAGGCCCGTGCTGCCGCCGAACGGCTCGCCGAATCGAGGGGGTAGGCGATGTCGCAGGCGAACGTCGAGATCGTGCGGGCGCAGTTCGACTCGGCTTCCCTTCGCGATTACAGGGCGGCTCAAGACGCCTTCGCGGAGGATGTGGTGCCCGCTGTCAATGCGAGCGCCGTCCCCACGAACGCTGGAACCTTCTGCGGGCTGGAAGGCTGTAGGGAGTTGGTTCGGGGACTGGTTCAGTTCGTTCGCGGACTACCGGTTCGAGATCGAGGAGACTCGCGCGGTGGGTCAGCGGGTGTTCGTGGTTACCCGACATCACGGACGCGGACGAGCCAGCGGGGTGGCCCTCGATTGGTCCCTCGCTTACGTCTACACGGTTCAGGCGCGCAAGATCGTGCGCGTCGAGATGTATGCCGACCGCGCCGAAGCCCTCAAGGCCGCGGGTCTGGAGGAGCGGGCGATGTCGCAGGAGAGCTCATGACGCCGCGGGCGTCACCCGTTGCAGGCACTTTGCCAGCGCGCCCGGGCCGATTCGAACGGCCGACCTCTCGCTCCGGAGGCGAGGGCGAGAAATGGGGCGAGGGACCGGAATCCCGCACGGATACTAGGGGTTTCGCCCCCTCTCGCGTAACGGTCGCGTTCGCGGATAGGGGCGATTTTGGGGCGATTCGGAGGGATACCGGCCAACGGTTGGCGCTATCGGCCGCTATCCATGCTCACCCCTCGGTGCCGAGAGGCGCGACCTCGACAATGGCTTGGCCGTCAACACGCAACGCATCATCGACCTCATGCCCGAGGCGCTCGTGGCTGGTATGCCGCTTGACGCCTTCGCCAGGCTGGTCGGTGTCAGCCGCCAGCGCTTTATCGCTGCGGGAGGTCGCTCGCCGCTGGCAGGGCTGCCATTTCGCGGCGGCGTCCGCCAGGCGATCCGCCGGGCCGGGCGGATCGCCTGGCCACTCCGTCGGGTCGCCGGCGTAGGATCGACGCATGCTTACCGTGGTCGAGGCGGCACAGAGAGTGGGGAGGAGCCCGGGGACGGTTCGTCGCCGGATACGCGAGGGCCGTTTGCGCGCCGAGACCGCGCAGGGCCAGCACCTGATCGACCCTGGCGCCCTGGATGAGGTGCGGGATGAGATGTATCCGATGTCGCCGTTGCCGCCGGAGTGGCAGCAGCTCGAGGATGGTACGCCCGCACCGAACTGGGTCGCGGCCGTCGCGTTGTCGCGACTCGGACGTTGAAGCTCGTCATCGACGCGAGCGTCGCGGCTGCCGCGGCGGCGAATCCCCTGGGTTCGAGCGATTTCGCCGATTCGAGCTGATTGCCCCGCCGCTTATGTGGATCGAGGCTGTCTCGACTCTGCACGCGAGCTCTGGCGAGATGAGCTGCGTCGTGAGCAGGCCGAGCCAATGCTCGACCGGGTGCTGACTGCTCCGGTGCGGAGTCGTGAGCCGGCCACCGCACTCGCCGCCGAGTTGGGCGTGAGCCGAGACTACGTCTACGAACACGCGGCCGAGCTGGCCGCGATTCGCCTTGGCAACGGTCGTCGAGCACGTCTGCGCTTCGATCCGATCGCCGCCCGCGCTGCGCTCTCACGCTACGGAAGCGAGGGGTCGCAGACCCAGGACCCCAACAACGACGGGGCATCGGAGCCCACATCGCGCCCACAGCGCCGCTCGTTGGCCGCTCATCGGCCACAACCGGGCTCAATCCTGCCGTCTCGACCGCGGAAGGCCGCTGTCGCTGCTCGCACAACGGGAGCGGAGCGCACCTGATGTCGGGTATGCCCGTCCGTCGTGCCCGACGCGAAGCCGCTGCAGATCGCCGGGACGGCGAGCTGGACGCGTCGGTCCCGGTCTGGACCGCGCAAGGTCATCGGCGAAGCGGTGCAGCTCGGCCGACTGATCTTCCGCGTCGAGCGCGATCACCACGGCGAGCCGTAGGGACTCCCGTAGGGGCGCGTCAAGCTCGACCGCGCCACGGTCAACCGGCACACCAGCCGAGCCCGACGAGCAGGGCTCTCGCCCCTCTAGAAGCTGGCGAGGGGCTTTTCTCGTTCTGGGGCCTGTAAATCTTCCATTTCTCAAAGTCCAACATGTAGACTCCCCCGACTCATGGACGAGGCAGCGAGACTGGGGAGGGCGTGGGATCACGTCGTACGGGGATACGAACAGGCTCTCAGGGAGATGAGGCCCGACGACGAGCTGATCGAGCTGATGCGGAGGTGCCTGAGGACCGCGCGACAGGCGTCTGGACAGCCTCCCGTATTCTGTCTAGAGCCTCCTGATTCGGCGGCGCTTTTCGTCCACGACCGCGAGTCGCTCATGTCGAGCCCAAACCGGGCTTCCGAGTGGAGCAGGTGGAGCGCGAGCTAGAGAGCGCGCAGCAGTTTGTTCGCAGTGCGCTTCGCTGGGGTCGCACGGCCCGGCCTTTCCCGATGAGGAGGCGCGCCGGCTTCGCAAGGGCGTTCGCGGACGTCGCGAGTCTGCTCGCCGAGCTGGACGCGGCACTGATCCACGGCGATACGTCCTACAAGGAGGGAGGCGACGACTACCTACGCCGCCACAATCTCTAGCCGGCCTACGCCGCGTCCTGGGGCCACGGTCACTGACTTGATCGTGGCCGCGATGAGAGCGCGGCGCTCGTGCTGGGTGGGCCGGTGCCAGTCCCTCTGGCTCTTTTGGGGGATTGTCAAGGTCGCGAGACGGTGTCTATTGGGGTCGAGACTCTACCGCCGAGGCGGGCCAAGAACATCGTCCTGGGCTGCGCTCTCGGCCGCGCTGGAGTGCGGCGCGGGCGTTGGCGCTGACGGACCCGGGCGCTCCTCTTGTGCGCCGTGCGAGACGGCGGCCCCGGATAGTGCCAGGCAAGCACGGGGATCTGATGGACTCCACGCGTAAATAGCCGATGGAGGCCAAGTTACCCGTGGATATAGCCGTTTTTACCTACCCGACGCCATCGGGGAGCAGGCGAAGCAGGCGGAGCTGCCGTTCTCGCGAATGCTCCGCGCCGCCGTCGAGAAGGAGCTACTTAGGAGGGCAACCATGACCGCAACGCTGAAGCAGACCGCCACCTACCTGCTGGATCTGGAGGATCGGCGGGGACGTAATTACACCGGGCGTCTGACCGGCGTCGAACTGGTGCGCGATGGCGACGTGAAGGCCCTTCACCGACGAGTCTTCCTGACCGACGACGAGCGCCTATATGTATACGTCGAGAATCATGGTGCGCTCGTAGAGATCAGGGATGATCCGGCGGAGAAGCTGCGCGAGTGGCTCAACGACGAGGCATATATCGACGCGCTAAACCAACTCGGCATCAAGCCCGTGGTGGATGTCTGATGGCCCGACGTAGCTCGTTGACCTCGATGTTCTACCGGACCGCAAGGCTCTCAGCGACCGGAGGGGCCATCCGTAACGGCAACGTGCCACGGAGGGCAAAGAACATTGCCGTGGGGCGGCTCCTGGGCCGTGCGGGCGTGTGGCGGAGGTTGTGGCGATGACCTACTCCAACACTATCCCGGCGGGGATCATCCCCTACGTGCGGACTGGTGCGCGCGCCGCGCTGGACGACGCCGAAGCGGGGGTGCGTGAGGCAAGCCAACACCCATGGGCTCCGCGGCGCCCGGAGGAGGTCGCCGAGCCGCAGGGTCGTGTCGATGCACTCGGCGCGCTGCTCGACTTGATCGGCTGGACCGATGATGAGGACCCGCGGACTGTCGAGATCGACCCACGAGGCGACCATCTATGGGCGATCAGGGAGGCCCTTGAGAGGTTCGAGCGTGACCACCCGGCGGATGATGCGGAAAGCGAGATCGATGTGTTCTGCCTCGATGTCGGACTGAGGTTCCGACCACCTGGCGAAAGGGAGGATGCGTGATGCCACGTCCAACCGTAGGCGCCGTCACCGAGCACAAGGGCCGCGACGGGCGCACCTATCGCTCGCTGAGGTTCACCGCGTACGGCAAGCGCCGGCGCGTCCCGCTCGGCGCCGTGAGTGCCACAGACGCAGAGAGTGCCCTGCGTCACGTCATAGCCGATGTGGAGCGGGGCACCTGGCAACCGGACACGATCGAGGCGCCGGCCGAGCCCGAGCGGCCCGCCCGTGGTGATGGACGAAATGGGGCACACCGACCCCGCGCTCGCGCTGCGCGCATGGATCACAGAGAGCGGGAAAGTTTCAGCGCTGGTGTCCGACCCGATCCCGAGGAAGCGGATATGAGCCCCACAGTGACCTCCACCTTTCCAAAGCTGCGCGGCGGCTTTCCTCCTTTCTCCGCACGCGCGGAGGCAGGAACCCGGCGCGGTGTCGTGGGTTGGCCGCGCCGGGGCTCTGCCGCTGAGGCTGGACGCATGAGGCGACTGGCTGGCTGGCAATGAACCCACAGACGAAGATGGGCGAGCCCTACCCCCTGCAGACGCCACCGCTGAGCGCGGAGGAGCGCCACGAGGCCGACCTCTTCACGTGGGAAGTCCGCAACTCACGGACGGCCGACTGCGCCCGACCGGGCGAACATCGCCAACACCAGCGCGTCATACACGACGCCGTTACAGGCCCGCCGAGCACTGCCCCGCAGGCCAGAAGTGGAAGGCGGCTATAGCTGGCGGCGAAGCTCTCTGCACTTCGACCTATCTGGTGCTCTAGCGCTTCGCTGCCGGCTAGGTAAGGGTGTACCCCCAGCCAGCGCAGGCAGCCTTCTGCTGCTTCGGGTTCGGCAGCGGCGCTAGATTTCCTCTCTCGCTTCTTGTGCATCGGGCCTTGACGTGGTGGCGAACCTGGACCGGGGAGCTCTCGTGGCGCCTTGAGACGTGAGACTTGGCCGCTGCCGTTGCGGGCAACACGAGGGCCAGTGTGGTGAGGATGGCTGCTAGCTTGCGCATGTTCGGACCTCCTGTTAGGTCTGGGCCGGCCCCGTGGCCCCGAGAGCCGGAACTCTCAGGACGCGAGGGACGCTACAGGCCTAAGCGGTGACCCTCAACCTCTGAAAGCAGGCCCCCGGAGCCTTCCGCCCAAGGAGGACTCCCAAATGAGCACCAAAGAGATCACCATTCCCGCCGGCATGGTCGCGCAGGCGATCGAGGCAGCGACAGCGAGGCTGGGCCTTGCCGCGCAAGACATCGCGGAGCAGGCCGAGCGCAAGACGCCCGAGCTGCACGAGCCGCTGAGCCGCTTCGACGCGGCCCGGGCTCTGCTCGGGTCGATCGGCCCGGAGCAGGCCCTCGCTGTGCGTATCGGCATCGAGCACCTACGCGAGCTGGCCGAAGCTCTGCGAGAGCAGGCACGCGCCACCGTCAACGTCATCGACACCGCTCGAGCGGAGGGAAGCGCCGAGGTTGTCAACCGCTACCAGCGCGAGCTTGACGACATAGAGCGATTCGTGGACGCGCTGGCGGCCGATGTACGCTCGGGGGGTGAGGGGTGATGGCTGACGATGGCATGAAAAACGAGGACGCGGTACGGGCGACCATCCACGCGCTTGACGAAGTTGCCGACTTCATGCGTCGCGCGCTTCTCGCCACGATTGAGGTCGAGCCATTGCCCGACGACCCCGCCGACTACGAAGGCCCCGACTACGAAGACATCTACGTTCGGGAGCAGCTTGGTCGTATCGCGGGGCTCGCTGAGTGGATGCGTGACCACCTTGAGAACCTGACCGACCCGAGGTTCGTCGCCCAGGGGGCGAAGCGAATGGCGGCACACGACAAGGAACGCGGCGGTGCATGATGGCATCACCGGAGCAGCTTCAACACACGCGCGAAATCCTGGAGCGTGTCTCGCGCGTTGTCGAGGGGAGTCCGGGGCTCGATGCCCGGAGCATCCGTGTCCGGGCTCGTGTTTCGCGGCGAACCGGCGATGAGGCGCTTGAGCTGCTGCACCGGGGCAAGTTCCTGGAGCGTCGGTGGGTCGACGGCGACTGGTGCTACACCAGCTCGTTGCCCTACCGCGCGGATGACCATACGCCGGCAGTTGCATACGGCGCGAGTCACAGCGCGAGCCAAGGGGGCGTCCAATGACTGACCCCGACCCCTGGCAGACGAACGCCGCCGCGCCGTTCCTCGTGATCGAGAAGCCGCGAGGCGCCGTGAGCGTCTGGAGCCTTGGCCGCGAGCGGTTCCGGGTCGAGGCGCCACACGAGGGCTCCGAGGTCGAGGGCTACGACGAGGCGCGGGCGAAAGCGCACCAGCTCGCCGCAGGGTTGGAGTAGCCGTGTAGCACCGCTCTCCGCATCGCGTGTGGTATCCTTCCGGGTATGGCTACTAGCACGAAAGGGACCAAGCATGGATCAGAGCGAGAAGGTGCGCGAGAACCGGCTCCGGGCAGCGGCGAAGCGGCAGGGGTTGGAGCTGCACAAGTCGCGTAGGCGCGACCCGAGGGCGATGGACTATGGCGGCTGGATGATCGTGGATGCGTTCACGAACTCCGTCGTGGCTGGCGAGCTTGACAGTCCGCGAGCTTTGAGCCTCGACCAAGTTGAGGCGCACTTGACTGCCGAGGGAGAGTGGCAGGACTGGAGGGCGGGCCAGGATGGATGCAGGTCGAGGCGGCACGAGCGCGAGCGCAGGGGCTCGCCGGAGAGGGGCAGTGATGAGCGTCCCTGGCGACATCTTTGGCTGCGTCGCGATCAAAGAGCCGTGCGGCCAGTGTGACCAGCGCCCGGTCGCTGTCGCGTCGGTCCCCGCTTCTCCGACCGAGATGGACCTGATGTGGGCGTGCGACGACCATATTGACAATCTCGTCGCAATCATTCGCGCGCAGGGCGTGGACCCCCACGAGCACATGTTCGAGGTTTCGAGGACATGCAGAGCAACGGGTGCGGGCGGCGCACCATGCGGGGCAGCCGGCGACTATCTCGTGGTCAAGCACGGCGGCGAGGCGGTGGTGACGATCTGCGAGCGGCACATGCGAGCATGGCGGCCAGATTCGCGGGCAGGGGCGGGAGGCGATGCGTGATGCCACGTAGAGCTACAGGGCAGGTGATGAAGCGCACCAAGGACCGACAGCACGGTCTACGCGCTCAGGTTCAACGTGCAGGGCCGCAGGCAGTACGTGACCCTCGGAAGCTCCAAGGATGGCTGGACACAGGCGCGCGCGCAGGAGGCGCTCCCGGACGAACTTGCGAAGGTGCAGCTCGGGACGTGGAAGGCACCGGAGCCCGACCCCGCGCTGGTCGTCGAGCAGGATCCGACGTTCCACGTCTTCGCCTCGGACTGGCTCGCAGCCCACGAAGGCGAGTGGCGCAAGTCGACGAAGCTGGACTACGAATGGCAGCTCTCCTACCACCTGCTGCCGTTCTTCAAGCGCCACCGGCTATCGCAAATCACCATCGCTGAGGTTGACCGCTACAGAGCCGAGAAGGTCAAAGGGCACGCTGAGCGCCACGTCGATCAACAAGACGATCACTCGCCTGGCGCAGATCCTCAAGGTTGCGGTGGAGTACGGGACTCCTCGAGCGCAACCCGGCCCAAGGGCAAGCGCCGCCGGTTGAAGGCGAGCAAATCGGCTCCGGTGTGGCTCGACTCGGCCGAGCAGATCGAGGCCCTGCTCGACGCGGCGGGGGAGATAGACCGGACGGGCTCGGCGCCGACCATCGGGTGCCGCGTCGGGCGATCCTCTCGACGCTGGCTCTTCGCCGGCCTCCGCATCGGGGAGCTGATCGACCCTCCGCTGGCGCGACGTGGACTTCGCCGCTTGGAAGAATCACCGTCCGCGAGTCCAAGACCGATGCAGGGACCGGACGCACGATCGACCTCCTGCCCATCCTCAGAGCCGACTCGAGCGCACAAGGCGGCTCAGGGGGGCGAGCAGACGAAGGTGATCAGCCTGGACGCGCACAGGGCACGCAGGGGGCCTTCACGGACGCACTCAGGCGAGCGGGTCTTCCCGACGCAGGCTGACGGTCCGATGAACCCGAACAACGTCCGTAACCGCATCCTGACCCCCGCGGCCGTCGAGGGCGAACGAACAGCTCGAGCACGCCCGGGGCAGACGCCGCTCCCGGACGGGCTGACACCCGCACAAGCTCAGGCACACGTTCGCCTCGCTGCCGTGGCGCTCGGGACGACCCCGGCGCGGTGATGGACCAGCTCGGGCACTCAGACCCGACCTTCACGCTCCGCGTATACCGACACGGGATGCGCCGGGGTGAGGGCTCCCAAGCAGCAGCTCGCCGCGCTTGTAGGGCGTCGAGCGGGCTCCGAAAAGGCGAAACGCAGCAGGGCGGCCGCGGAGGGTTAGGGATCTATCTCGCCGCGGCCGATGGCGCCCAAGTACTCTCAGTATTCATGTCCAATTCCTTCATGCGACGCTTCGCCCTGAGGCCGGCTTCCGCCTCGGCCTTGCGGTGCTGACGCTCCAGCTTCTGACCAAACTTCTGCCAGGCCGTGATGTCGCCAGCTTCGATTGAGCTCCCGTAGACGGGTTCCATGTGCACGTAGCGGCGCAAGCCCGCGGCGAAGGCGTCTCCGGTGGCGTACCAGTCTTGAACAGTTGGATCGTCAATGTCGCGGCCAAACCGTTGCTCAACGATGTCTAGCCTTTCGACGACCAGCCGGCCGCGGAGGTTCAGGATGCGACACAGCTAATCGGGACCTTCCGGTCGCAGCCACAAAAGCAGCGGGCCATGCCGCGAGATTAGCCCTGGAGGCGCGCTTGGCGTGCAACACCTGGACATCGCGGGGCTGCGAAAAGGCACCGAGAAGGACCAGGGCCGATCGGGGAACAGGCAGGGCTAAAACCCTTACGCGCCCGGCGTGATTCGAACACGCGACCTCTCGCTCCGGAGGAACAACAAGGCGGAAGCGAAAGAGGCGCAGAAATGGCGTCGACAAAGCGAGATATGCTACCGCCGAGCGACGCCGATACCTGCGCATACGCGCTGATTGGGGTGGGTTTAGGCCACTGAGAGGGAGCGGTGGCCCAAACGCCATGCGAATTCGCCGTTTCGCGGGGCCGCGTCGCCTACCCGTCACAAGGCGGGAGGCCGCCTCGCGGTCACTGACCACCCCGTAGTCTCCGGGTCGTAAAAAAAGACCGCGATGACCTCGAGAACCCTGCTGCGGAGTACTTTGAGGAGGCAGTCGATGCCTTCTTGCGTGCCTCCAGTCGGAGACGGCGAGCATCGCCGGAGCCGGCCCCTTCCCCCGCTCGAGCAGCTGCAACGCGAGTTGCGGCTGTCGACCCTCTTTTGCGCCTTCGCCGCCGAGGCCTATGTAAATGCGTTTCTGGCCCGAGCGTTCGACCCGCAAACTATCCACGAAGTTGATCGTGAACCGACTCCGCGAAAGTATCTGCTGGGAATCGAACGCGCGATGGGTCGCTCAGAGCTGGACCCGGGTGCGGCACCCCTGAGACAAGATCGCGCTGTTCAAGAGCGTGACCAGATCGTTCACGCGCGTCCTAGACGCGTGAAAACTGGCGCAACCGGACTAAGGAGTGACCCCTTCTTTATTGCCCGTTCGCTCATCGCCGTCGCGGACTGCGTACTCAAACTGCGCGATTGTCTCGAAGATATCGACTATATGGGGCCACTCGAGACTTCTTCAGACCTCGGCGACGAGATCGACGTCGACCTCATGACGATCGAGGCTGAGCGCACCTACTTCTTTACTGGCGGATTGATCCACGCCGCTGCGAAGGCACGCAAGGAGCTTGAGGCAATCGGCTTGAGGCTTCGTGGCGGGCCCGCGACTACAACGTATCCTCCCCTCAATCTGGTCACACGCGGTCGCGATCTAGAGGCTGCAGCCTGGAGGTAGGCCTGTAGCTGTCTTCGACGCTTGGGCGGGGCACCAGCTAGCGGAGCCCTTGCGCGCTGGTTACGCCGCCAGCCGCTCGCTCAACAGGTCGACCAGCGCGGGGGTGACCGGCCTATCGACACTCGTGCCTATGATCCGCTCGTGACCGATATCGCGACCCCCAACGGTCCGTCCGTCCCCCGGTCCGCCGTCGCATGGCCGGCCTCGCGCGCCTTGCCGTCGCGAATCGAAGTGTTTCTCAGCCATTCCGCTGATGACCTGGAGCATGTCGCGCTCGTCAAGAGGCAGATCGAGGCACTGGGCGTCGATGTCTATCTGGCCGAGCACGATCTGCATCCGGGCACCTCGATCGCGGCGAAGGTGCAAGGGGCGATCGAAGCGCGCCAGGCGGTCGTGGTCTTGATCGGCCGCAACAGCATCGACTCCGCCTTTGTCCAGCAGGAGGTTGGTCTCGCGCGCGCCTTCGGAAAGCCGATCGTCCCGATCGTCGAGACGGGCGTGGATACCACGCGGCTCGGGATCCTCCGCGAGCTCGAGTACCTGGAGCTCGATCTCGATATGCCCGAGGTGGCCATGGCCAAGGTCAGCGCGAGCCTGCAGCCACTCGTGCTCGCCCAGGTGTCCACCGTGAACGTCTCGCTTACCATTGTGCCTCCGACGCCGCTGGAACTCACCAACGCCCTGCTCGTGCTCGGACTGGGGCTTCTGCTGGGATTCCTGATCGCCTCCTGGGCCGGCTCCGCTGGCTCGCCCGGCGCGGCGTGAGCACGACGATCGTCGCTACGCGTTCACCGTGTAGTTCTGACGCCAGCTCTTGAGCGATGGTGCCGGCGCCGAGTCGCCGAGCAGTCGGTGGACGATCTCCTCGCCATAGGTCCACAGCGCTCCGGAGTAGCGGCGATAATCGTCGCGGGTGACTCGCACGAACTCACCGTCGGCGTAGCGTAAATACGGTGCATTCGCAAGCGCGTGGTCGTCCACCCGTCCGGCACGGTGCGTCAGCACGTGGCGCAGCTCCACGATCTCGTTGAGCGCGAGGTCGAGATCCTCGGGGATGGGACGGCCGGGATGTTGGCCCGCAGCCTCGCGTTTGCGAGCACGCTCTCCCATCGTTTCGCGCCCGTGCCTCTTGGCACGTTGTCGGAGTCCCCAAGCTGCTCTGAGACGACCTTCTGCACAACCTGCTCGAGCGCCTGGAGCGTGTCCTTGTCGACCTGCGCGGCGGCCTCGGGATCCATCTCGCGCGCCCCGTCGATCATGCGTCGGGAGAGATGCTCGACAAGGAGATCCCGGGCGCGAGGAACGAGCCCCTCCACCAGCGCGTCCAGAGCGCCGAGCATCGATACGAGCGTCGTCGCGTTCAGCTCGACGAGCTGGTTGTCTTTCTCGGCTCGTGCGAACTGCGCTCGCTCGTGCGCGGCCTGCAGCGCGGCGTCCCGCGCCGGGCCGTCGGCGACGCCCTGCTCTTGGAGGCGCTGCTCTTCGTGGGCCTCTGAGTCCAGCAGCTCCTGAAGTCCCCAGTCGGTCAGCGTGCGCACGCGCTCCGCAGCGCCCATCGCCGCCCACCAGTCGGCCACCACGGCGTCGCGGCCATGCGCCAGTCTAGGGTCCCTGCGCGCGTCGGCCAGTTCGCGGTTGGCCAGGCTTGCCGCCTGCCTTGAAGGTGATGCGCTCATCCCTGCAGGGTGCCAGGTCGCGGCCAGCACCACCGCCGCAAAGTCGCGAAACCGGCAGTCGCGCTTTGCTGAGGATCACAAGCGCTGCGTCACACTTGGATGATGGGGAAGGCCAAGCGAAATCGGCAAAGGCGCTCGCAACGGCGCAACGCGTCCTCGCTCGACGAGCACCAGCGCCACAGGAAGACGCTGACGCCCCCGATGATGACCCTCGACAGGCTGAAACCCACGAGATGGCAGCACGAGCGCCTGCCCGACTTCTTGTGGCTCCAGGCGATTCGAGACGAAACCAGCGACCTGTCCACCGCCAACGAGGCGCTCGACATCCTCGACTCGCTCGTTCCCCGACCGACCAGAGGACGCCGCCGAGCCGCAAGCGCAGCTCGGCCCCGACGCCGAGCTGCCGCCGAGGCCGATCGACCACCTCGACGGACGGATCTCGAGCTTCTCGCTGGTGCCTGAGCAGCAGCGAGAAGCGGCGCGCGAGGCGCTCCGCGCCAGCGCAGCCTGGGCCCTGCCCCAGGAGCTCGGCCACGCGCTTGCGCTCTATCCCGACTGCCCGGCCGCCTGGCTCTATGAGGATTTCACGAGCGAGCACCGTGCAGACCCCGAGATCGGCATCGCCTACCTCAAGCGGCTCATTGCCGCGATCTACGACCCTCGCGGCAGGTCCTCGAGTCAGGTGGGACTGCTCCCGCTCGCGCGCATGATCGCCCACGGCAAGCTGCACTTCCGCGAGGGCATGACGATCGTGGATCTGCTCCCTCGCTACCCCACCGAGCTCTCGACTACGGACCAGCTCCAAGTCGAGCAATGGGCACGCGCTTCCTCGGTGGCGTTCCTGGCGATGGAGGACACTACGATCGCCGACGAGTGGGTGCGCTACTTCTGGCGCCACAGCTATGAGATCTCAGCTTGCGAGCGGCCGCCCACAAGCCCCCCGGCAGCCGAGGAGCAGAGCGAGCACGAGGAGGAGGGACTCGAGGGGGAGTCACGGGACGAACCCACGCCACCGGCGAGCCTCGGCGATCTCCGCAGTGCCTTTCTCACCGCAGTGGACGAGCTCGGGCAGGGCCTGCGAGGGCTCCAGCAGCGGGCGCCGATCGACACGCACGAGTCGATCCCCGACGAAGTGAAGCTCGGCTTGGCCTCGCGCCAGTTCCGCCTGCTGCGCCACTTCGTCGCGGACCCCTCCCTGTGGACCAACCAGATGGCGCCCCACTTCGTCCGCTCGATGATCGACGTACGCATTGTCGTCGCCTGGTTGATGAAGCAGCAGACCGACGAACCGTTTGAGCGACTTTAAGACCTACGGGCAGGGCAAACGCAAGCTCTTCAAGCTGAAGCTCGAAGACCTGATGGAACGCGAGAACATCTCCTTCGACGAGGACGATCGGGACTTCCTCGACCGGCTGCGCGAGCAGGTTAACCAGGACACCATGGAGGAGTTCCAGAAGATCGACCTCGGTGGCAGCTTCTCCGGCAGGAACATCCGCGAGATGGCCACTGAAACCGAGCTCGCCGACCTCTACAGTCTGACCTACCAGCCACTGTCAACCGAGGCACACGGCGAGTGGGGGAAGCCTAATCGACTTCGACCTCGCCCACTGTGGCAACCCGCTGCACAAATATCACCGACGCGGCCGCTTCGATACCGCCGCCACCCAGAGTATCCACGTCGGCTGGTTGCGGGACGCGTTCGCGATCGCCCGTGACACGATCGCAGACGTCTTCAACGGCTACAGCCTCGACAGCGAGCAGCTGTTCGCACGATGCTTGGAGCAGATGGGACAGGCATAGCACCGCCACCGGAGGCCTAGCACGGGCGACCGGCCGCCCACGAACCGCACATGCCTCCGCGATTCCCCGGTCCCGCCTCAAACCCCACCATTCGTCCCGATAGAAATGCGGTTGGATGCTGAGAGGTGCCGCGGGCGTCCTGAGGGGCAGGATTTGGCTCTGGGGGTGGGATCGCCGGGTGGTGTGCCTGGCGAAGACGAGGCGGGCGTAAGGCTCGATCTTTGAGCGAACCGCCCATGCGCCGACCACGCACAGAGGAAGTGACGGCCCACGGACCCGCACGCGTTGTGTGGGCCCAAAGCCCTGAATCATGCCCGCAGCACCTGCAGCCCGCTCATCGTCTGCCACTTCCGGAGCCGGCGGCCGATTTCCGTCTTCTCGAACGCCTGCTCGTCAACCGCTGCTCGGAGCACGCTCGGGATTCCGGCGGTTGCTTTGGTCTCGACACCGAAGTCGTCATGCAGGATGACACCCACTGCCGCGAGGAGATCGTGGCCGTCGCACACTCCCAACCCGCCGTCGAGCTGCTCGGCGGCGTCCTTGATCTGCAAGGCGTCCACCGACCCGGGGCGTGCCTGCTGTCCCAGGACTTCGACCATCTTGTCGATGTCTGCTCGCCCGTCGCGCCGATACTTGCGCAGGCGCTCCCGAAGCGGGCTGAACCGCAGTCGGAGCCGCTCTTCCCTTGCGACGCACCTCAGTCTTCCGAGCCCTTCGGCGAGCGCCACGGACTCCTGGGTGACGTATTGCAATGTCGCTACCGCACTCCCGCCACGCCACTTGCCCCTCGGTATGAACTCCTCGACTATCTGAGCCAGCAGGCCGATGTCCACGAGATCCGTCTCGAGGCTCGGGTTTCGTGTGACGATGAGCGCGGACTGCGGCCTCAGCTCGCCAGCGGGGACGTCATAGTCGCAGTCAGTGATGAACACATAGCGCACCCCTTGTGTGCGCTCGTACGCCCGGTAGGCCTCGAGTAGCATGCGCTTTCCATCGGTTACCACCAGTTGCTGGTGGGGGATGAAGCGGCCGGCGAGGCAACGCCGGTCGTCCTCTCCCTCGATGAAGGCGACGCCAAGGTGCTCGTCGAGCAGATCGGCCTAGGTCGGCCTCCGCCAGCAGCGTCTCGCGATTGCCGTACTTGCTCACACAGCCATTGAGCGAGCGGCGCTTGCCTCGACGCGCTCCAATAAGTGTGGGTGAATGGGTAGCCAGTAGGAAGCTGAGCCCACTGGCGGAGCCCATCTCGACTAGATCGTCTACAAGGCACCTGCCAAGAGACGTGCAGCGACAGCTCGGGCTCGTCGATGAGTACTAGCGTATGGGGCGCGGCGAGGAAGATGATCTGGTACGCAAACACGAGCATTTGCTGCTCGCCGGATGACAGAGCCGACGGCTCGAATACGGCTTCGTCGTCGAGGACGACGACGAAGCCGTTGTCACGCTGGATTCGGATCTCCTTGTCCGCGTAGCGCGCGTTGAGGAATCGGGTGAAGGCCGTCACGCGCTGAAGCAGCGGATCGAGGACCTCGTACTTCTGCAGGGCGAAGTCGGCGTAGGTGCGGACGAAAGCGACCTCACCCGGTTGCAGGTTCCTCTCGAGCGCCGGAGGAGGCTCGTCGCTCTGCACCAAACCGGCACTTTGCAGGCTCTCCCGGACCTGCTCGACCCGCCGGAGGGCTTCGACGGCGCCCCGCCTGCTTCTTACGCTGCCTGCTTGTCGCATCGCTTGAAGGACGGTATTGGGGAAGGCTCGGTCCAGTGCTTCGCCGCACGCCGTAGTCGGACAGCGCGGACTCGATGCGTGCGCGGAGATCCTCTGCATAGGCGCTCACTGCGGTGTTGACAGGCTGCTCAGTCTCCGGGTCTTTCGTTCCGCGCGGCCTGTCCTCGACCACAAGTCGTTGGTCGGTTATGAAGAGCACGGCGAATCGGTCGACGGTCTTGCGAGCCAGTCCGGCGTCGGTCTCGCGGATAGTTGCGATAGGTAGCCAGTGGTGACGGACGGTTCATGCTGGATCCACTCGACGTCAATTGGGTCGACCGTGGCGTAGCGTCCAAGGTTGAACTCCGACTCGCCCAGCACCCGTATGGCGCTGATGTGCTCTTGGGCTCCTGGCCACAAGTACGAGCCGAACATGTTCGGCTCGTACGTCCAGTCCTCGGCCCCATTGCTGATGGCCAGCTTCTCGGCGTTGTCGCCCACCACAATCTCGCCCCCGGCGAACTCGAGCGTGAGCCGATCAAACGGCAGCCCGGCCAGCGTCTCCCGGCCCCCCTTCCGAAACTGTCGATCGCTCGCAGGATCGTGGACTTCCCCGTGCCGTTCGCACCTGTGAGGGCGTCGCGCCTCCGACTTCCAGGGGGAGATCGAAGTCGCGGGTTCCCAAGAGACCACGGACCGAGCAGCGCCTCAGCGGCGTATAGGTCCTGGGAGTTCATGCTCTCTGAAGCTATCGGATTGACTTGCTGCTCTGTCCCGCAGGCCGCGTCGACCTCATACACGCCGCGCAGCGCACAGCTCGCTAACCCTGAGTGCAGCCGTGCGCGTCCTATCACGCAGCGGCTACAAGGCACATCCAGAATGGTCCACATCCGTTGCGCCTGATCGCGTCTGCCCGGCTTATCTGTCGACGGCAGGAATCCCCGCCTAGATCGAGCCGAAGGAGCGTCGTGGCAACTGAAAGCCGGGAAACCGTGGTGAGGCAGGCAACGCGGCGCCGGTCTGCGGCTCAAGAGGTGCGCCAAGTGCCGCTCCAGTCGGTCGGCGCCGTGACGGTCACAGGACGTGACCTCGTGCAGAGGGCGCTTCTCGCGGGCGAGGACTTGAGCGCCGCAACAATCCAATGGGGACGGCGACCGGAACCGCCGCCTCGGCTCGCACTCACAGACCGGGACCTGCGTCTGATGGCTCTGCTGTACGGATCGAAGTTCCTCTCGATGAGCCACCTCACCGCGCTCGGCTGGGGCTTCTCCCGCGAGCGCGCAGCGCAGATGCGCCTCAAGCGCCTGCACGACAGTGGGTACGTGGACCACTTCCGACCGGCGTCCGCCTATGGGCGCGCCGAGTGGAACTACCGGCTCACGTCTGTTGGCTTCTCGGCGCTCACGGCGCGCGAGATGGTCACGGACGAGCGCCGCTACACGCCCGTCCCGCTCACAAGCATCAGCTACGCAGAACACGACCTGCAGCTCGCATCGATCGTGCTTCACATCGCTCAAGACGCAGCCGGCGATCACGAGCAGGCGCTCATCGCTCAGATGCCGTTTCGCTGGCTCGGTTCGCGCAACGGGCACATCGAGATCGACGGGGACGGCGCGTCCAGCGCTCAACGGCGGCGCAGTGCCGCCGGGCACACACCTCTTTCCCGCAGCCAGTCGCACGGGCTACCTTGAGCCCGACGCCACCCTCATCGGAGGATCGGCGACGATCGCTTCGCGGTGCTGATCGAGTACGACCGCACCGAGCGTCCCCACAAGCAGATCGACCGCCTGCGCCGCTATGACCGCTGGCTACTCGACGGCTGGCGAAAAGGAACCTTCGCCGCTCACGCCATTCCACCGGCGGTGATCTTCCTGACCTCACGCGAGGCTCCATCGAGCCGTCTGATCGAGACGGCCGATGAGACCTTCTCCGCCTCATATGGGGGCGAGCACACTCATCCTCGCGACGACACGTACCCGGCCAGGGGGCGGGTGCTGTTCGCTAGCCGCGAGCAGGTCCTCGCCGGTGACTGGATGATGAGGCGAACACCGAGCCTGCCGCCGGAGATTCGCGAGCAACCGTCCGTCTGTGAGCCACGCCTCATCAAGTCGACCTGCCGTCGCTCTTCGCGGAGGCTGTCGTCTCGCTGCTTCGAGCGGCTGAAAGCGCGGCGCAAGGCGTTCGTCCGATCGCCGGGCCTCCCGCGCGGGTCTTCGGATGGGTGGTCGTCTGGGGTCTTCGTTCATGAGGCGGCCCCCCATCCGAAGACCCTGCTGCCCGCTCGCTCCCGAAGTTTGGCTCTGCACCTGGCATCGAGGAAGGGGGTCCCCGCCCCTCCGCTTCGCTTCGACCCGGGGACCCCCTTCCTCGACCAACACATCACAGATGTTTATGGCGAGGCCAGATGCAGAGTGGTTGGCGGGAGCGAGCGGGCAGCAGCAGGCAGCGGAACGAGGAACTGCAGGAGGACCGGTCATCGGGAGGACGACAATCAGCTGGAGCTGTACTGGAAAGTGCTGGTGGCGGCCGGACAATGGGCAGCAGCGAAGTTGTGGAGGTAGGTGGTTGGGATAGCGCTGGCGAGCTGTCCAGCGGTAACGGGCGCGAGCGAGTGGCCGGTACGTCGCTGAGATAGCCGGGGGCGGGTACAACGGGGGCTCCACAGCCGCACTGACGGGCGAATGTCGTGGCGGTCCCTTCATGGCCGTTGGACCGCTCGCAGGCCATCCGCTTGTGGGCTGCGTTCAGTCGCAGCACTCGTCGTGGCAGGCGTCGAGCGGCTCGCCGGGAAGCGGCGAGGTGGCGCAACAGCCCTGGCCGCGCCAGGTCTGTCGGCCCTCGTTGAGCGCGAGCGCGCCGATGCCGAGCGCGACGGCGGGGTCGGCCCACCAAAGCCCAAAGGCGGCGTTGAGGACTAGGCCGGTGAGGACACCCGCGGCGAGATAGGCGCAGACATGTTCTCGTACCCTCGCGGGCTGTTGCGCCTGAGCCAAGGCGCTGGCCGATCCCCTGCTTGGCTTTGCCGAGAAACGGCGACCACGATGATGCTGGAGATCGAGAGGCCGATCCCGAGCCAGCTGGTGCCGGGATGCTCGCCGTTGATGAGTGTGCGGATGGCGTCCTGGGTGATGTAGGGGGCGAGCAGGAAGAATGTGATCGCGACGAGCCGCTGGGCGCGTTGCTCGGCGTGCTCGGAGAGCCGGCGGGTGCCGGTGAAGCGCCAGATGACGATGATCGAGGCGAGGCCCTCGATCACGGAGTCAAGGCCGAAGCCGAGCAGCGCGACCGAGCTGGCGAGGATCGCCGCGGTGATTGCGATCGCGCCCTCGCGCGGTCATGTAGGCGAGGCTGAGCCAGGACAGCGCCTTGGCGCGGCGGATCAGGCGGTCGCGCTCGGCCAGCTCGAGCTGGCCCTGATGCCGCGAGGTGCGCGCGCGGCTCGGCGACGACAGGCAGCTCGAGCGACGGCGGTGCTCATCGCGCCACCTCGGCGAGTTCGAGGTGCGCGTCGAGCAGCTGGCGGCCGGCGTCGGTCAGCGCGTAGAAGACGATCTTGTGCTCGCGGCGCGAGCTGGCGAGGCCGGCCGCTGCGCAGCGTGCGCAGGTGGTGGCCGACGAGGTTCTCGGCTCGCGCCGGTGATCCACGCCAGGTCGCAGACGCACAGCTCCTCGCCGTCGCGCAGCGCGAGCGCGATCAGAAGCCGCGTCGGGTCGGCGAGCGCCTTCGCACGAGCGCGCCGCCCCTGCCGCGAGCATCGAGGTCGCAGGCGCTGTGCGGATCGCCTCGGCACGCGGCAGGTCCAGACACAGCAGATCGCAGCGATCGTCGGCCACAAGCTCAGACTAACGGACGTTGCGCCGAGGCTTGGGCCAGCGGATCAGCGAACGTTCGAGTTATGGCTCCTTGATAAGCATGTTTGGCTATGCCAAAAACTTCTGATGGCTGTGCCTGACTCGATTTCTGCGCCCGTACAGGACTACGCCAAGGCGGTCTACGCGCTCGAGCCCCGCAGGGCGCGGCGGTGTCGACCAACGAGCTCGCCGAGCGGCTCGGCGTCACGCCGGGCTCGGTCTCGGCGATGGTGCGCAAGCTCGTCCGAGCTCGGGCTCGTCGAGCACGAGCCCTACCGCGGCGTGCGGCTGACCGACCAGGGCCGCAGGGTCGCGCTCGAGGTGCTGCGCCACCACCGGCTGCTGGAGCTGTTCCTGGCCGAGGAGCTGGGGATGCCGTGGGACCGCGTGCACGCCGAGGCCGAGGTGCTCGAGCACGTGCTCTCCGAGGAGCTCGAGCAGCTGATCGCCGCGCGGCTCGGCGATCCGACGGTCGACCCGCACGGCGACCCGATCCCCACGCCGAGTTCGAGATCGACGAGCGCGCAGACGCACAGCCTGGAGGAGCTGCCGGTCGGCGCCACCGGGCGCTTCGTGCGCGTGTCGGACTCCGACCCGGAGATGCTGCGCTACCTGGCCGAGCAGGGCATCGCGCTCGGCGAGCACCTCGTGGTCGTCGACCGCCAGCCCTTCGGAGGCCCCGTGTTCGTGCGCTTCGGCGAGCGCGAGCATCCGCTCGGCGGCGAGCTCGCGCGGGCGATGCGCATCGAGACCGAGGAGGGCCAGCGGATGACACCGCTGCGCCCCGATCCCGCGTCCCCGCGCTCGAGGGCGCCACCGAGGGCGCCGCGATAGCGCTACCGCGCGAGGGCGGGGCGCTCGCGGGCCGAGCGCGCTCGAGCAGCTGCTCGCCAAGGGCCGCGTGCGCGCGACGCTGGCGATGCTCGGGCCCGGCCTTCGTGGCCTCGGTCGCCTACGTCGATCCGGGCAACTTCGCCACCAACATCGCAGGGCGGCGCGCAGTTCGGCTACCTGCTGCTGTGGGTCGTGCTGCTCGCGAACCTGATGGCGATGCTGATCCAGTACCTCTCGGCCAAGCTCGGCATCGTCACCGACCGCAACCTGCCCGAGGTCGTCCGCGAGCGCTTCCCGCGCGCGGTCACTGGGGCATGTGGGTGCAGGCGGAGATCATGGCGATGTCGACCGACATCGCCGAGTTCCTCGGCGCCGCGCTCGGCCTGAACCTGCTGTTCGGCGTGCCGCTGCTGCCCGCCGGGCTGATCACCGGGGTGATCGCGTTCGCGATCCTCGAGCTGCAGACGCGCGGCTTCCGCCGCTTCGAGCTGGCGATCACCGCGCTGCTCGGGATCATCTTCGCTCGGCTTCCTGTACGAGACGCTGCGGATCGGGCCGTCCGCGCACGGCTCGCTGCGCGGGCTGATGCCCGGCCTGCGCGGCAGCGGCTCGCTGTACCTCGCCGTCGGCATCATCGGCGCGACCGTGATGCCGCACGTCATCTACCTGCACTCGGCGCTCACCAAGGGCCGCATGCCCTGCCGCAACGACAACGAGCGCGGCCGCGTGCTGCGCTTCGAGCGGCTCGACGTGATCGTCGCGCTCGGGCTCGCCGGGATCGTCAACATGGCGATGCTGGCCGTCGCCGCCAAGCTGTTCCACACCCCGGGCTGTCGGGTCTGAGCACGATCGAGCAGGCCCACGCGCAGTTCGGGCATCTGGTCGGCGGCACCGCGGCGCTCGCGTTCGCGGTCGCGCTGCTCGCGTCGGGCGCCTCCTCCTCGAGCGTCGGCACCTACGCCGGGCAGGTCGTCATGGCAGGCTTCATCAACGTCCGCATCCCGCTGTTGCTGCGCCGCGCGATGACGATGGTCCCGGCGCTCGTCGTCCTCGCCGTCGGCGTCAACCCGACCAGCGCGCTCGTGCTCAGCCAGGTCGTGCTGTCCTTCGGCATCCCGTTCGCGCTGATCCCGCTGGTGATGCTCACCTGCCGCCGCGACATGATGGGCGTGCACGTCAACCGCCGCCTCACCACGATCCTCGCGTGGGCCTGCGCGGGCGTGATCACCGCGCTGAACGTGTTCCTGCTCTACCAGCAGTTCTTCTGGGCTGAGCGCTGCCACACGGCCGACAGCGCCACGGCGTGGGCAGGGGGAGTGCGCCACGTTCCATGCGCTGGGCGTGGCGCTCGCATCGGCGCCGCAGGGAGCGGTTAGCAGGTCGCTCCCCCGCTGTAAAGCAAGTAGAAGCCCCCGCCTGCGGCGGGGTACGGCCAGTCACATCACTACTTGCTTGACAGCTCCTCCGCGACCTGCAGACGGCGAGCAATCAGTTGGGCAGGGCCCAACTGGCTCGGAGAGCCCTGATCCCGTCGGAGAAGCACAGCGACCATGACCGCACACGCTCGCCAGACCAACCAGCTTGCTCGGAGGCGACGCTGCTCGGCTTACAGGCAGAGAGCCCATGCCACATCTCCGAGCCGCAGCGTCAATCCGATCCGCCGCCAGCAGTACGCAGCGCGACGAGCGCGCCGGCGTCGGCTCACGGCCATGAGGCTCGACCCCGCTGATATCGAGCGGATCGCCCGGCAGGTCGCCGACCTGATCGCAGCGACGCAGGCGCCGCCGCTGGCGCGGTTCGTTGACGCGGCCGAGCTCGCGGATGTGCTTGGCGTCGAGCGCGATTGGGTCTACGCCCATGCCAACGCGCTCGGCGCCATCCGACTCGGAGGCCCACGCGGCCGCTTGCGGTTCGATCTTCAGCGCGTCCAGGACGCATGGCTGGCCCCGGAGACGGGCGGAGCCCGAAGGGCTCCCGGGCGCCCGCGCAGGAAGCGCGCACGAGCGACGAGAGCAGGGTTGATCCCCTACGAGTCCGAGCGGCCCGGGATCATGTCGCCCCAGTCGAGAAGGGAGGGTGTGATGCCACGCCCGGCAAGCGGCAGCGTCGAAGTGGCGCCGCTCACAGACGGCACGACGAGCGTCCGCGCGCGGTTCAGGCACAAGGGGAGCGGTATCGCGTCGTATTCGGGCACGACGTCGACGGGTGGACCGAGGCCAGGGGACGGCGCGAGCTTCAGACGATCCTCGCGCAGCTCGGCGCGGGCATCCCCATCGAGCAGATTCTCGCCCGCTACGAGCCCGAGCCCACCCGGAGGAGGACGAGTACGCGCACGGGGTCACGATGCACGAGTACGCCTCGGACTGGCTGGAGCGCAGGCGCGTGGGCGAGATCGGCGAAGGACCGCTCGCCGAGAGCACCTACCAGGACTACCTCTGGAGACTCAAGAAGCACATCCTGCCGTTCTTCGGCCGCATGCCGGTGGCGAGGATCGGCGACGCGGACTGCCGGCGTTTTCGCGGCAAGCTGTTCAAGGACAGCGAGGCCCTGAAGCAGATCGCCGCAGCAGGCTGGCGAGCCGAGGACGAGAATGGCCGCCCGCGCAAGCCGCTCTCCCCGCGCTCGATCCAGATGGTGATGCGCCTGCTCGCCCAGATCCTCGACCAGGCCGTCAGGGACAAGCTGCGCGATGACAACCCCGCCCGCGATCCCGAGCTGAAGATCCGGGTCCCGAAGCCCACGCGGACCTTCCTGGAGATCGACCAGCTCGTGATGCTGCTCGACGCCGCTCACGAGCTCCAGACCGCGCCGCAGGTCCAGCAAGCGCGCCAAGCTCACACGCGAGCAGGCAGCGGACATCCGGGCTCGCCTGGCGCGCGGGGAGACGCAGTACGCCCTCCGCCTTGAGTTCGGGCTGAGCGCCGGGGTCGATGTCGATGCTCGCGCAGGGCAAGACCTACACCGCCAACAACGACCGCATCGGCTGGCGCGCGGTGTGCGCGATGCTCGGCTACGCCGGCCCGCGGATCGCCGAAACCCTCGACATCCTGCGAGCGCGACGTGCGCCTGCACGACCCCAACGGCGCGCGCCTGTGGATCGCCGACAGCAAGACGCCCACAGGCGTCCGCCACGTCGAGATCACGCCGAGCCTGCGCGACGAGCTGCTCGCCTACCGCGCCGACAAGGTGCGCCACGGATACCCCACCGGCCCGGACGTACCCTTCTTCTGCACGCGCAACGGCAAGCGCTGGGATGAGGGCAATGTCCGCGAACGCATCCTCGAGCCGGCGGTCAAGCTCGCCAACGAGCGCCTCACCGCGCGCGGGCTGCCGCCGCTGCCGCACGTCACGCCCCACACCCTGCGGCGGACCTACGTCTCGATCATGCTCCTGGCGACCAACTTCGACGTGACCTACGTCCAGCATCAGGTCGGCCACACCGAAAGCAGGATGACGCTCGACGTGTACGCGCAGCTCCTGGACCGTCGCAAGCGCGAGCACGGCGTCGCGTTCGACGCGCTGCTCGCGGACGCCCGCAGCACGCTCTACGGGCCGCAAACACGAGGGGTTTGGGCCACCGTTTAGGCCACCGAGCCCCGACACGCCCGACCCGCCCCCCGAGCCGTCCGAGCAGAACCAGCTCATTTGCAGGGACTTCTCAAACGCGCCCGGGCCGATTCGAACGGCCGACCTCTCGCTCCGGAGGCGAGCGCTCTATCCACTGAGCTACGGGCGCAGGGGGCGCCTTTGCAAGGGCGTCTTCGCTGTCGAGAGCTTACCGCCGCGTCGCGTCGCCCCGCCGCCGCTACCGTAGCCACATGGACATGTCGCTCTTCTTCGCCGGAACCGCCGGCTCGGTGCCCGGCGCCAGGCGTGGACTGCCCGCGATGCTCGTGCGCCGCGGCGGGGACCGGTTGCTGTTCGACTGCGGCGAAGGGACCCAGCGCCAGCTCATGCGCTCTGTTGGGCTCCTCGATCTCGACTGCGTGTTCATCACCCACTTTCACGCCGACCACTGGCTGGGGCTGCCGGGGATGCTGAAGTCGTTCGCCCTGCGCGAGCGCGACCAGCCGCTGAGCGTCTACGGGCCGCGGGGGCTGGAGGAGCTGATGGACGTGATGCGCATCATCTACGGGCGCCTGCCGTACGAGCTGAGCATCGTCGAGCTGCAGCCCGGCGAGAGCGGTGAAGCGCGACGGATATCTGATCGCGCCCATACCCGTGCGCCACGCGGAGCGTCGTTTGGGTACGCGCTGGTCGAGGAGTCCCGTCCCGGGCATTTCGACGCCGGCATGGCCGAGCAGCTGGGGGTCACCCCAGGGCCCGACTTCGGCCGGCTGCAGCGGGGGGAGACCGTCGCGGGAGTGCGCCCCGAGCAGGTGATGGGCGCGGCCCAGGGAGGGTCGCAAGATCGTGATCTCCGGCGACACCGCCCGTGCGAGGCGCTCGCGGTCGCCGCGCACCAGGCGGACGTGCTCGTGCACGAGGCGACGTTCACCGAGGAGGAGGTCGAGCGGGCGCGCCAGACACGCCACAGCACGGCGCGCCAGGCGGCTGAGCTTGCGCGTGATGCCGAGGTGCGGCTGCTCGCCCTCACGCATGTCTCCAGCCGCTACGCGGGTGGCGAGCTCCGCGACGAGGCGCGCGCGGTGTTCCGCAACGGCCGAGATGCCGCGAGACTTCGACACGATCGAGGTGCCTTTCCCCGAGCGAGGAGCAGCCACGCTCGTGCGCTGGTCCGAGCGCAAGGCGGGCCTCGCGACGCTACGGTCCGACCTCCGCCGCCACGGCCGAGGATGCCAACGCCGTCGCATCGTCCTGATACATTCACCGTGCTCCTTTAACCCGGTCCCGTGAGGCCAGGAAGGAAACGATGGACCACGGAAGCGAGAAGGTCGTCCTCCGCGAGGGGGATGTACAGCGGGCGCTCACGCGCATCGCACACGAGATCGCCGAGCGCAACCCGGAGGCTCGTCTCTCGCGTTGCTCGGCATTCACCGTCGTGGGGCGTTCCTCGCTCGGCGTCTGAAGGATCTGCTCGAGGAGCTGCTCGACGCGGAGATCCCGCTCGGGGATCTGGACATCGGCTTCTACCGCGACGACGTTTCAAGTCGCCCCGAGGCCCGGTGGTGCACGCCTCCCACATCGACTTCGACGTGACCGCGCGTACCGTGGTGGTGGTCGACGACGTGCTCTACACGGGCCGCACCGTGAGGGCCGCGATCGAGGCGCTGTTCGACTATGGGCGCGTCAACCGGGTGCAGCTGGCGGTGCTCGCCGACCGGGGCCACCGCGAGCTGCCGATCCGTCCGGACTACGTCGGCAAGAACCTGCCGACCTCCTCCTCAGAGCACGTGTACGTGCGGGTTCGGGAGCTGGACGGCGTGGACGAGGTGGCGATCGCCGCACCCGCCGCGGTGGAGAGATCGACATGAACCATCTCCTCTCGATCGAGGAACTGGATCGGGCGGCGATCGAACGGATAGTGGAACAGGCGACGCGCTTTTCGGAGGTGTCCGATAGGGAGATCAAGAAGGTCCCGGCGTTGCGGGGACGGATGGTGCTGAACCTGTTCTATGAGGCCTCCACGCGCACGCGCAGCTCGTTCGAGCTGGCCGCCAAGCGGCTGTCCGCCGACGTGGTGAACTTCGCCGCCAAGCGGATCGAGCGTCGAGAAGGGGGAGTCGCTGAAGGACACGGTGCTCACCCTGAGCGCGCACAAGCCCGACGCGATCGTGCTGCGCACGCCTTGGGCCGGCGCCGCCGAGCTGGTATCGAGATGGTGCAGCGCGGCGATCGTCAACGCGGGCGACGGCAAGCACGAGCACCCGACGCAGGCGTTGCTCGACGTCTACACGCTGCGCCGGCGCCTGGGCGGGATCGACGGCGCGTCAATCTGGATCGTCGGCGACGTCGCCCACTCGCGGGTCGCGCGCTCGAACATCATCGCCTTTCAGCGGATGGGCGCGAAGGTGACGCTCGCCGGTCCGCCCACGCTGATTCCGCGGGGCATCGAGGCGCTCGGGTGCGAGGTGCGCTACACGCTGGAGGGGCTTCACTCGCGCCGACGTCGTCTACGCGCTGCGGATGCAGCGCGAGCGAATGCACGAGACGTGGGTCCCCTCGCTGCGCGAGTACTCGAGCTGGTACCAGATCAACGGACGGCGTCTGACTCCGCGCCAGGTGTTGATGCACCCCGGTCCGGTCAATCGCGGCGTGGAGCTCTCGGGCGAGGTGGTGGACTCCCCCCAGGCCGTGATCACCGCGCAGGTCGAGGCCGGTGTGGTCGTGCGCATGGCGGTCCTCTACGAGCTCCTTGCCGGCCCGCGCGAACCGGCTCGGCAGATGGCGGCGGGGTCGACCATCTGATGGCCGCGCCGCCGCTCGTCCACGGACCGCACCAGCCGGCCGACGTTCTGCTGAGCGACGTGCACATCCTCGATCCCCGCGCGATGCTCGACACCCGCCGGGACGTGCGTGTGCGCGGCAGGAGTGATCGCGGAGTTGGGCGCGCCCGCCACGCTCGAGGCCGACGGGGAGGAGGAGCTCATCGAGGGCGCGGGGCGCCTTATGCTGCTGCCCGCGTTCTTCGACCCGCACATCCACCTGCGCACACCCGGGCAGGAGCACAAGGAGGACCTCCACTCCGGGACCCGCGCGGCCGCGGCCGGGGGATTCGGCGCGGTGCTCGCCATGCCCAACACCGACCCCGTACTCGATTCGGCGCCCCTGCTGCGCTCGCTTCGCGATGCGGCGGCACGCGAAGCGTGCATCCCCGTCGGCTTTCTTCCCGCGATCACACGCAGTCTGCAGGGCGAGCAGCTGACCGAGATGGCCGAGCTCAGGCAGGAGGGCGCGATCGGGTTCACCGATGACGGACGACCGGTTCATAGCGCGGGAATGCTCCGCAAGGCGCTCCAGTACCAGCGCCTGTGCGGCGGGGTGCTCGCGCTGCACGAGGAGGATGAGACCCTCTCGAGCGGAGGAAGCATGCACGAGGGCGTCGTGAGCGCCGCGCTCGGCCTGGGGGGCATACCGACCGTGAGCGAGTCCACGATGGTCGCCCGCGACGCGGCGCTCGCCGGGTACGAGAACGCGCGCGTGCACTTCCAGCACCTGAGCTGCGCGGCCTCGGTCGACGCCGTCGCGCAGGCCAAGGCACGCGGCTCCAGGGTGAGCGCGGAGGTGACCCCCCACCACCTGCTGCTCACCGAGCAGGACGTTCGCGGGATGGACACACGCATGAAGATGCACCCGCCGCTGGCAACCGAGGCCGACCGCCAGGCGCTCGTCGAGGGGCTTCGCGCGGGCACGATCGACTGCGTCGCCACCGACCACGCGCCGCACGCTCGCGATGAGAAGGAGGTGCCGTTCGAGCAGGCGCCGATGGGTACCACCGGCTCAGAGACGGCTTTCGCGGCGCTCTACACCGGCCTTGTGCTGACGGGGACGCTCGAGCTGGGGCTGCTCGTCGAGCGGATGACCGCGGGGGCGAGGCTGTTCGAGCTTCACACCCCGCTCATCGCCGTGGGCGAGCCGGCGAACCTGACGCTCGTGGACCTCGACGCCACGTGGGTCGCAGGCGAGCACGGCTGGGAGAGCCGCTCTGAGAACTGCTGCTTCGCTGGGCGGGCCTTGAAGGGGCGCGTGCTGCTCACGCTCGCCGCCGGCGGGGTCGTCTATCGCGAGCGGGCGTTCTCAATGGCGGCGGCCTGATGAGCCTGCTCGTCCGCGATCGCGCTGCGCTCGTCGTGGTGGATGTCCAGGAGGGGTTCCGCTCCTACCGGGTGTTCGCAGGGGTCGCCGAGTCGTGCGCGAAGCTCGTACAGGCGGCGCGCATCCTCGAGGTTCCCCGACTCGTCAGCGAGCAGTACCCGAAGGGCCTCGGCCACACGGCGCCGGAGGTCGGGTTGGAGGACGAGCGGCGGATCGAGAAGACCGTGTTCTCGGCAGCGCGCGCGGACGGCTTCGCCCTGGACGGGCGCGATCAGGCGATCGTCTGCGGGATCGAGACGCACGTCTGCGTCTCGCAGACCGTGCACGATCTGCTCGCGCAGGGGATCGAGGTCCACGTGCCCGCCGACGCGGTCGGTTCGCGACACGAGATCGATTACGACCGCGGCCTTGAGCGGATGGAGCGCGCGGGCGCGATCGTGGGCACGGTGGAGGCGGCATTGTTCGAGCTGCTGGAACGTGCCGGCACGCCGGAGTTCAAGGCCGTGCAGAAGCTGATTCTGTGATGGGTCAGGCGACCGCATACGTGCTCCTGGAGGACGGGAGGCGCTTCGACGGGGAGGCATGCGCCGCCCCTGGACACGCCGTGGGGGAGGTGGTGTTCACGACAGGGATGTCCGGTTATCAGGAGTCGATGAGCGACCCGTCGTTTGCGGGGCAGCTGATCGCGTTCACCTACCCGCACATCGGCAACTACGGGGCGAGCTCACAGGCGATGGAGTCAGACAGGGCGTGGGCGCGCGCGGCGATCATGCGCGAGGGGTGCAACCGCGAGGACGCGCCGACGGCGGAGCGGGGCTGGCTTGACTGGCTGTCGGACTGCGGCGTGCCGGCGATCAGCGGCGTGGACACCCGCGCGCTGGTCATGCACATCCGCGACGCGGGGTCGATGCGCGGGGGAGTGTTTCCGGCGGCGATCGCGGAGACCCGGGCGCGCGAGCTGATCGAGGCCGAGCCGCCGATGGCCGGGCAGGATCTCGCCGCCGTCGTCACCCCTTCGGAGGTCAGCAGCCACGGGACGGGCGATGGACCGAGGATCGCGGTGCTCGACACGGGCATCAAGGCCTCGATGGTGCGCGAGCTGCTCAAGCGCGGCGCCCGGGTGACGCTTCACCCGTGCACGAGCTCCCCCGCGGCGTTGCTGGAGGAGGACCCGGATGCGATCTTTCTTGCCAACGGCCCGGGCGACCCGGCGGCGCTCTCCTACGTCGTTGAGACCGTGCGCGCCCTCGTCGGCACCAAGCCGGTGTGGGGCATCTGCCTGGGCCATCAGCTGCTGTGCCGGGCGGTCGGCCTCGAGACGTTCAAGCTGCCGTTCGGCCACCACGGGGCGAACCACCCGGTCAAGGATCTCCAGACCGGGCGGGTGGAGATCACCTCACAGAATCACGGGTTCGCGGCGGTCGCACCCGGCGGGACGCACACGATCGACCGCGACGATCCGGTGCGCTGGGAGACCGACTTCGGAGCCGCGGCGCTCTCACACGTGAACCTCTACGACCGCACGGTCGAGGGCCTCGAACTCCTGGATGTGCCGGGGGGCACGGTGCAATACCACCCGGAGGCCGGTCCCGGTCCCCACGACAGTCTCTATCTGTTCGACCGCTTCCTGACGCGGATCTCCGCGTCGCGGGAGGGTAGACCCAGCCGGCCCGATGAAGCGCGGAACGCCGTCCCTCATCACCGGGACGACGTGCTGGACGCCCGGCGGGGCTGAGGGTCATTTGCCGCGGCGCAACGACATCCACAAGATCCTCATCTTGGGCTCCGGCCCGATCGTGATCGGCCAGGCGGCGGAGTTCGACTACTCCGGCGTGCAGGCGTGCAAGGTGCTCCGGGAGGAGGCCTATGAGGTGGTGCTCGTGAACTCCAACCCCGCCACCATCATGACCGACCCGGAGTTCGCCGACGCGACCTACGTCGAGCCACTGCTCCCTGGGCCGGTGACGCAGGTGATCGAGCGCGAGCGTCCGGACGCCCTCCTCGGAACGCTGGGGGGACAGACCGCGTTGAACCTCGCCAAGGTGCTCCACGACGACGGCACGCTCGAGCGCTTCGGGGTGGAGCTGATCGGAGCGAACTACGACGCGATCGCGTGCGCCGAGGACCGCGAGCAGTTCGGGGGGCGATGGCCCGCGCGGGGCTGCGTATGCCAAAGAGCGCGATCGCCACGACGGTCTCGCAGGCAAGCGCAGCGCTCGAGGATCTGGGCCTGCCCTGCGTCGTGCGCCCGGCTTTCACACTCGGCGGGCGCGGTGGCGGAATCGCGCGTACCCCCGAGGAGTTCCAGCGCATCGCCGCACGCGGGATCGAGGTTTCCCCGATCGGACAGGTGCTGCTCGACGAGTCGGTGATCGGGTGGGGGGAGTTCGAGCTGGAGGTGATGCGCGACAACGCCGACAACGTCGTGATCGTGTGCTCGATCGAGAACATCGACCCGATGGGCGTGCACACGGGCGACTCGCTGACGGTGGCGCCCCAGCAGACGCTCACCGATCGGCTCTACCAGCGGCTGCGCGATCAGGCGATCGCAGTGATCCGCGCGGTGGGGGTCGAGACGGGGGGCTCGAACGTGCAGTTCGCGGTCAACCCCGACACCGAGGAGATCCTCGTGATCGAGATGAACCCGCGCGTCTCGCGCTCCTCGGCGCTGGCCTCCAAGGCGACGGGCTTCCCGATCGCAAAGATCGCCGCGCGATTGGCGGTGGGCTACCGGCTGGATGAGATCGACAACGACATCACCGGGGTCACCCCCGCCTGCTTTGAGCCGACGATCGACTACGTGGTCGTGAAGTGGCCGCGGTTCGCGTTCGAGAAGTTCCCGGGGGTCGACCCGACGCTGTCGACGCACATGAAGTCGGTCGGCGAGGCGATGGCGATCGGGCGCACCTTCTCACAGGCGTTCGCCAAGGCCCTGCGCTCGCGCGAGCTCGACAAGCCGCCATCGCTCACGGAGGCCGACGGGGACGATCTGCTCGCGGGCCTGGACACGCCCGGACCCAATCGATACGAGGCGATCCTCGAGCTGCTGCAGCGCGGCGTCGAGCGTCGAGGAGATACGCAGCGCACGCGGATCGACCGGTGGTTCCTGCGCGAGCTCGAGGCGTTGGCGATGGACCCGGACAGCCCCTTCGCGGGCGAGCGATCGTTCAGGGCGGTGGACACCTGCGCTGCGGAGTTCCCCGCACGCACCCCGTACTACTACTCGGGGTGGGAGCGCGCACGGACGCACGAGGTGCGCCGGGGCGGGCGCGAGTCGGTCGTGATCCTCGGCTCGGGGCCCAACCGGATCGGCCAGGGGATCGAGTTCGACTATTGCTGCGTGCATGCGGCCATGACGGTCCGCGAGTCGGGTCGCGATGCGGTCATGGTCAACTGCAATCCCGAGACGGTGTCCACCGACTACGACACCTCCGACCGCCTCTACTTCGAGCCGCTCACGCTCGAGGACGTGCTCGCCGTGGTCGAGGTCGAGCGAGCCAAGCTCGCGGCGGTGATCGTGCAGTTCGGCGGGCAGACGCCCCTGAAGCTCGCCGCCGGACTGGCCGAGGCGGGCGTGCCCCTGCTCGGCACGAGCGTGGAGGCGATCGACCTGGCTGAGGATCGGGGGCGATTCGGCGCGCTCCTTGAGCGTCTTGGCTATCAGGCTCCCCCGTATGCGACGGCCCGCTCGGTCTCGGAGGCCCTGAAGAAGAGCGAGGAGGTTGGCTTCCCGCTGCTTGTCCGCCCGTCCTACGTGCTCGGGGGACGGGCGATGGAGATCGTCTACTCGCGCGAGGGCCTCGAGGACTACCTGCGCCGCGAGGCCGCGACGGAAGGCAGCGAGATCTTCCTGGACCGCTTCCTCGAGAACGCGACCGAGGTCGACGTGGACGCTCTCTGTGACGGCGCCCTCACCGCGGGCGGCGGCGGTGAGGTGTGGATCGGCGGGATCATGCAGCACGTCGAGGAGGCGGGTGTGCACTCCGGCGACAGCGCGTGCGTGCTGCCCCCGCACTCGCTCGGGGAGGAGATGCTCGAGCAGATCCGCGCGGCCACGCGGGAGATCGCCCTCGAGATCGGCGTCGTGGGGCTGCTGAACATCCAGTACGCCGTGCACGCCGGCGAGCTGTACGTGATCGAGGCCAACCCGCGGGCGTCGCGTACCGTCCCGTTCGTGTCCAAGGCCGTCGGCGTGCCGCTCGCGAAGCTCGCCTGCCGGATCATGCTGGGCGAGCGGATCAAGGACATGGATCTGCCGCGCGGGAGGGAGGGGATGGGCTACGGCGAGCACGTCTCGGTGAAGGAGGCGGTGCTGCCGTTCGACCGGTTCGAGGGCTCCGACGCGGTGCTCGGCCCGGAGATGCGCTCGACGGGCGAGGTGATGGGGATAGCGCGAGACTTCCCCACCGCCTTCGCCAAGGCGCAGGCCGCCGCCGGCGTGCCGCTTCCGAGCCAGGGCACGGCGTTCATCACCGTCACCGACTCCGACAAGGCCGGTGCGAACGGGGTCGCCCAGACCCTGCACGACAACGGCTTTCGGATAGTGGCCACCCGCGGCACCGCCGAGACGATCGCGCACATGGGCGTGCCGGTCGAGCGTGTGAACAAGATCGGCGAGGGCTCCCCGCACGTAGTGGACTGGATCGAGCGAGGGGACATCGACCTGGTCGTAAACACGCCCACGGGATCCGGGGCCCGAAGCGACGGCTGGGAGATCCGCCGCGCCGCGGTCATGCACGGCATCCCCTGCCTGACCACGCTCTCGGCCGGAGTCTCGGCGGCCCGCGCGATCGCGCGGGCGCGTCGAGACGGCGCGCCGCAGGTGCTGTGCCTGCAGGAGCTGCGCGGAGCCGGGGCGGCGTGATCGATCGACGCTCGGCCCACGCCCCTTTCGGTCGCAGGCTGCTGACGGTCACCGGCGTGCTACGAGCTGGGTGCGGTCTACCGCCTCCTCACGGTCGCCGACCCCGACGGGCCGGACCCCGAGCCCGGGCAGTTCGCGATGCTGGCGACGGCGGAGCGCTGGGGTGGGGGCCAGGACGAGCGGCCATATCTGCCGCGCGCCTTCTCGATCGCCCGCCGGCGCGACGCGGAGTCCCATTTCCTGCTCGAGGACGTGGGTCCGGGCTCGCGGCGGCTGTGTGAGCTCCGGGAAGGCGAGCGAGCTGTGGGCGCTCGGACCGCTCGGGAGTCGGGTTCACGCCGCCCCCGCAGGCGCGCCGGGCGATCCTCCTCGGAGGTGGCGTGGGGATCGCGCCGCTTGCGATTCTCCAGGACGTGCTCGAGGCCGAGACGACGGTCCTGCTCGGCTTCCGCGACGGTCTGCGCACCGAGGGCGCCGCGCTCCTCAGCGGCGCGCAGGTGGCGAGCGACGACGGCTCGGCCGGGCACCACGGACCCGTCACCGATCTGCTCGAGCGCCGAGCTTCAGCGCGATGACCACGCGGTCGTGTACGCGTGCGGCCCCGCGGGAATGCTGGAGGCCGTCCGGGCGATGTGCGCGACGCTGGGTGTCCCGGCCCAGCTCGCGCTCGAGGCTCCGATGGCCTGCGGGTTCGGCGCCTGCTTCGGGTGCGCCGTGCCCAGGCGGGGAGGTGGCTACCTGCGCGTGTGCGTCGATGGCCCGGTGATCGACGCCGCCGAGCTCGACCACGTCGACGAGCATGCCGGGGCCCCGGCATGAGCGTGGGCTTCTGCGGCCTGGAGCTGGCCCATCCGGTGATCAACGGCTCGGGCACATTCGACGCGATCGCGGCACGAAGGGCGTTTGGAGAGGGCCTCTGCGCTGCGTTCCCCTTCGCCGCCTACGTGTCGAAGACCATCACCCTCCAACCCCGCGAGGGCAACCCGCCGCCGCGGCTGTGGGAGGCACCGGGGGGGCTCGTCAACTCGATCGGGTTGCCGAACAAGGGGCTCGAGCGCTACATCGCCGAGGACCTCCCCGAGCTGGCCGGCGTCATCGCCGTCGCTCGCGCCGCGGCGATCGCCCGGCCGGTGCCGTTGATCACGAACGTGATGGGCTCCTCGGCCGATGAGTTCTCACGGCTCGTGGAGGGCATGCGAGGCAGCGGGAGGAGATCGCAGCGGTGGAGCTCAACGTGTCCTGTCCGAACGTCAAGACCGGGCTGGACATCGGGGCCGATCCGCATCAGCTGCACGACGTCGTGCAGGCGGTGCGAGCAAGGACCGGCAAGCCGCTGATCGTGAAGCTGACACCGAACACGGTCGACGTCGCGAGCTGCGCGCAGGCTGCGCAGGAGGGTGGCGCTGACGCCGTGTCCCTGATCAACACGCTGCGGGCGATGGCGCTCGCGCCCGGGGCGCGATCCCACCCTCAGCACCCGCGCCGGCCGTGGCTGGGCGGCGGCACCGGCGGCCTGTCGGGGCCCGCCGTGCGCGCGATCGCCCTCGCCCAGGTCGCGGCTGTGGCCGAGCGCGTGGACGTCCCCGTCGTCGGCATGGGCGGGGTTCAGTGTGCCGCCCACGCGCGTGATCTGATCGACGTCGGGGCCACGCTCGTGGCGGTCGGCACGGAGAGCTTCCGCGATCCGGCCGTCGGGGCGCGGATCGCATCCGGACTGGGGGAGGCGGGCGGGAGCCCCCCCGGGTGACAACGCCGGATGAGGTAAAAACCCCTGCAAACACACGGTGACACTATCCACCAGCCTCGACGTCAGTCAACCTCAGGTTGAGGTATAGGTGAATTCGGCGGTCTGGTCTTGATCGGCCGTCGTTGGTGTGTAGACTCGCCGCCCATGACGACGGCGACGAGCACGACGTCCTCAAACTCTTCAATGGCCCCGGAGCGATCTCTGAACCAGCGGATGGACGCACTCGCCAGAGCCAACGAGATCCGCGTCAAGCGGGCGGAGCTCAAGCGTGATCTGAAGTCCGGCCGATGCTCGATCCACTCGCTCCTGCTCAACCCGCCCGAGTATGTCGAGACGGCCAAGGTGTTCGACATGCTCCTAGCCGTTCCCAAGTACGGGAGGGTGAAGGTCAACAAGATTCTCGCGCACTGCCGGATCGCCCCGAGCAAGACGATCGGCGGGCTTTCCGAGCGTCAGCGCTCGGAGCTCATCTCCCTCCTGCACCGCTAGCGACGGCCGACCACCGCCCCGCGCCGTCCCGCCACCGCCCTTCCACCCGCCGTCGCCACTAGGGTCCCGGTCACTGTGGCAGCAGGAGTGTTCGTCATCACGGGGCCGTCCGGGGTCGGGAAGGGAACGCTGATCCGCGGGCTGATGGAGCGCTTGCCGAAGCTGGAGCTGTCGGTGTCCGCGACCACCCGCGCCCCCCGCCCGGGCGAGAGCGACGGGGTCGAGTACCACTTCCTCACCCGCGATGAGTTCGAGCGTCGCGTGGCCGCTCACGACTTTGTCGAGCACGCCGACTACGCCGGACGCAGCTACGGGACGCTGCGCTCCGAGCTCGAGGATCGAGTGCGCGCGGGTGTGCCCGTGGTGTTGGAGATCGAGGTGCAGGGCGCGCGCCAGGTGCGCGCTGCGATGCCCGAGGCCGTACAGGTGTTCATCGCCCCGCCTTCGCTTCCGGCGCTGCGGACACGGCTGATCGGACGCGGGACCGACGATCCGGAGGAGGTGGAGCGCCGACTGCGCGTGGCCGAGCAGGAGCTCGCGGCCCAGCCCGAGTTCGGACACGTGGTGGTCAACGACCGGTTGGATGAGGCCCTGCAGCAGCTGACGGTGATCGTCGAAGGCGAGCTGCGCCGATGAGCCGCCGGGGGCGAACCGCTCCGCAACGGCGAGGTCCACGCCCGCGGCGCACTACACTCGAAGGCCAACGAGGAAAGGCAAAGCCACCGTGATCTCCCCCCGTATAGACCGTCTGCTGGAGAAGGTCGACTCGAACTACGCGGGCGTGGTAGTGGCCGCCAAGCGTGCGCGCCAGATCAACAGCTACTACCACAACCTCGGCGAGGGAACGTTCGACGAGTTCCCGCCCCCGATGATCGAGACGACCTCCAAAAACTACCTCACGATCGCCTTGGAGGAGGTAGCGGCGGGGAAGCTCAAGTACCACTACCGCTAGACGCGCAACGCTCGGTCCGGGGGTCGCCAGCCCCGGGCACTCCGTCTACAACCTGAGGTCATGTCTCGAATCCTGCTCGGCGTGAGCGGCGGCATCGCCGCCTACAAGGCGCTCGAGCTCGTGCGTCTGGCGACGGCCGCCGGACACGAGTTGCGCGTGGTGCAGACGCCCTCGAGCCGGCGGTTCGTCGGCGAGGCCTCATTCGCGGCGCTCACCGGCGCACCGGTGCTGACGAGCGAGTTCGAGCGCGATCCCGCGCGGGGGGCCTTCCCGGGGCAGCGGCCGCCGACGCACGAGCCGCTCAGCCATCTGCAGCTCGTGGAAAACGCCGAGGTCTACCTGATCGCGCCCGCCTCGGCGAACACCATCGCCAAGCTCGCCAGCGGACTGGCCGACAACCTGTTGAGCAGCTGCGCGTTGGCAGCAACGTGCCCGTTGCTCATCGCCCCGGCGATGAGCAACCGCATGTACGAGCACCCCGCCACGCGCGCGAACCTGCAGACGTTGCGCGAGCGCGGGGTGAGCATCGTCGAGCCGGGCGTCGGACGGTTGGCCTCGAGGGGAGAGCACGGCGTGGGGCGCCTGGCCGAGCCCGCCGAGCTGCTGGCCGCGTGCGAGTCGGCGCTCGCCATCGGTGCACGGGCTCCGGGGGAGGGCGCCTGGAGCGGGCTGAGGGTGCTCGTCACCGCGGGGGGAACACGCGAGCCGATCGACAGCGTCCGGTTCGTGGGTAACAGCTCCTCCGGGCGAATGGGCTTCGCCCTCGCACACGCGGCGCGTGCGCGCGGCGCCGAGGTGACGCTCGTGGCGGCGAACGTCGCGCTGGCGCCCCCACCGGGCGTGGCTTGCCGCGAGGTCGTGACCGCTGAGGAGCTCCGGGAGGCGTGCGAGGCGGAGTTTCCCTCCTGCGACGTGCTGCTGATGGCGGCGGCCGTGGCCGACTTCAGACCCGCTGCGCCGAGGGACGGGAAGATCAAGAAGTCCGGCCACGCTCGCTTGGAGTTGGAGCTCGAGCCCACGCCCGACGTGCTCGCCGGCCTGGCCAGTCGCCGCCGGGACGGCCAGACGCTGGTCGGCTTCGCCGCCGAGCACGGCCCGCGGGCGGCCGACAGCGGGCGGGAAAAGCTGACGGCCAAGGGCTTGGACGCGGTCGTGGTGAACGACATCTCCCGCGCGGACATCGGCTTTGACATCGACGCCAACGAGGTGACGATCATCATCGCCGGACGGGACCCGGAGATCGGCGAGCGGCATGTCCCACGCGCCTCCAAGGCGGAGGTCGCCGAGACGATCCTCGACACGGTCGAGCACCTGCGCGCGGCCGAGCACCTGCGCGCGGCCCGTTAAGATGCGCGCATATGGAGAGCGTCTACGACCTCTACCAGCGCGGCTGCGAGCTGCTCGACCACGGTGACCATGAGGCGGCGACAGTGCCGCTTCAGAAAGCACGGGACCTGGAGCCGGAGAAGGCCTCGATTCGCGAGACGCTCGGGCGCGCGCTGTTTCACTCGCGGCGGTACGCGGCGGCTGCCAGGGAGTTCCAGGCCGTAGCCCAGAACGCACCCACGAACGACTATGCGCTGTTCTGCCTGGGCCGCTCAATGCAGCTGCTCGGTCGTCATCGCGAGGCCTGCAAGCCGCTGGCGCTGGCGTCCTCGCTGCGTCCGGAGCGCGCGGACTATCGCCTGTACCGCGACCGTGCCCGCCGCGACGCCGAGCGGAGCTGACGACGCCGGTCATAGCCGTCCCGATGCTATTCTCGACAGAGAGCTTTCGGCCGGCGTGCAGACGTCGGCAGTCGTACCGAGAGTGGGCGCAGGCCCGCTTTTTTTGCGTAAGGACGCACCCAAGTGACCGCGTTGCAGAGAGATATCGAGAGACGTCTGGCCCAGAGCGAGCCGGATGTCGAGGTGCTGCTCGCCGAGGTCCTCGGCGGCAGGTGCCTGCGCGTGTACATCGATCATCCCGACGGTGTGACGCTGGCCGTCTGCGAGCGGGTGAGCGCTGTGCTGAGCGAGGAGCGAGAGCGCTACGCGCTCGAGGTCTCCTCGCCGGGCAGCGAGCGTCCACTGACCAAGCCCGCCCACTTCCGCCGGTTCGTCGGCCGCCGCGCGCGCGTGCGGACACGCCATCCCCGCGCGGTCGGTCAGGCTGACGGGCAGAGGCCCGACGCGGCAAGACCCGTCCGCAGCTTCACCGGTGAGCTCATGTGGGCCTCCGAGAACGAGGTCACGCTGGCCGCCGACGGGGGCCTAATCGCGATCCCCTATTCGGACATCCGCCGTTCGAACCTCATCGAGGAGTAGCCGACCATGTCACGCGAAATCCTTGAGGCGATGCACGCGCTGGCGCGCGAGAAGGGGATCGAGCCCGAGAAGCTCATGGTCGCGCTCGAGGACGCCTTGCTGTCGGCCTACAAGAAGCAGCCCGGCTCGGCCAAGTACGCGCGCGTGGAGATGGACCGCGAGACCGCCGACTTCAGGGTCATCGAACTGATCATCCCCGAGCGCCTGGAGGCGCATCTGATCGTGGAGACGATCGATGAGGAAACCACGATCGACCCCGAGACCGGCGAGATGCGCGAACCCGAGGAACCGGAAATCGACCCCAAGAAGTTCGCGGAATACCGGGATCAGATCGATGAGCGGGACGTCACGCCCGATGACTTCGGGCGGATCGCCGCCCAGACCGCCAAGCAGGTGATCCTCCAGCGCATTCGCGAGGCCGAGCGGGACATGATGTATGAGGAGTACCGCGACCGCGTGGGCGAGCTGATCACCGGTATCGTCCAGCAGTCGGACTCGCGTTACACGCTCGTGCAGCTGCGCGAACGCGTGGAGGCGCTGCTGCCCAAGTCAGAGCAGGTGGAGGGTGAGCGATACGACCACTCCCAGCGGATCAAGGCGGTGATCAAGGAGGTCTCGCCGTCGACGAAAGGACCCGCGATAATCGTCTCGCGACGCGACCCGGAGCTGATCAAGAAGCTGTTCGAGCTGGAGGTCCCCGAGATCGCCGACGGTCTGGTGGAGATCGCCAACGTCGCCCGCGAGCCCGGCTACCGCTCCAAGATCGCGGTCATCTCCCACACCGACGGTGTCGATCCGGTCGGCGCCTGCGTCGGTCCGCGCGGCTCGCGAGTGCGCATGGTCGTCTCGGAGCTGCGTGGCGAGAAGATCGACATCATCCCGTTCAACGACGAGCCCGCACGATTCGTCGCCAAGGCGCTCTCTCCTGCACGCGTGCGGGAGGTGCTCGTCGACGATGACGCCAAGCAGGCGACGGTCATCGTGCCCGACGACCAGCTGTCGCTGGCTATTGGCCGCGAGGGTCAGAACGCTCGTCTGGCGGCGCGGTTGACAGGCTGGCGTGTGGACATCCGCTCGGAGACCGAGTTCGCCGCCGAGGAGGCCGAGCACGGCTACGAGGAGGAGGAGGTCCAGGGCCGCTGCGCCGCCATCCTCTCCAACGGCCGCCGCTGTCCGAATGCCTCGCTTCCCGACTCGCGCTACTGCGGCCTTGAGAGTCACCAGGCGCTCGCGGGCATCTCGAGCGACAACATCGTCGACCTGGCCCCGGCCGCCGAGGGGGCCGTGTCCCCAGCCGAGGACGCGGAGGCCGCGCCGGTGCAGAGCGCCGCATCTGCGGATGGCGACGAGGAGCTGCATCCGCCCGTCCCGCAACAGGCCGCCGAGGAGCAGGCGACATAGGGGTTCGATCGGCACCCAGCCCAACGGGCTGGGTCGGGTACGCCGGGCGCAGCGCTGGGTCGGGCCGTGTGCCCGCCCGCCGCCGGTGCGTCGGCTGTGGGCGGACCGCGCCGAAGTCCGAGCTGTTGCGCATCGTCGTGGCCCAGGAGGGACCGGGTGCTCCGCGGCGCGCCGTGCTCGACTCCTCGGGCACGATGCCGGGCCGCGGCGCCTATCTCTGCCGTGGGGCATTCGATGAGCCCGCCGCGGCATGTCTTGCTCTTGCGTCCCGGCGCGGCGGGATAGCCCGCGCGCTGCGCTGTGCGGTGAGGATCGACCCAGAGCTCGTAGAATCGGTGAGCCGATGAGCAAGAGGCGTGTGCACGAAATAGCAAAGGAGCAGGGTCTCTCCAGCAAGGAGCTCTTGGAGAAGCTGAACGCCGCCGGCGTGGAGGTCAAGGTGGCGGCCTCCTCGGTGGAGGAGGCGGTGGCCCTGAAGGCGCTGGGTGGGGACGGCTCCGCCGAACCGTCCAGCCCCAATGGGGCGCCCGTCGCGTCCGCGGCAGAGGCTCCCCACGCCCCCGCACCGGTCGCCGGCACGGCCGGCGCGGGCGGCGGTGCACCAGCCGATGGAGCTTCGCGTCATCCGTCGACCGGCCCATCGCCGGCAGATGGGGTTCAGGTCGCGAGCGCGCCGGCACCTGCCGCGGCCGAGCGAGTACGCCCGACGCGCGACTCGCGAACCGGCGAGCGGACGCCCGGCGACGTCGGGCCGGGAGGGCGCAGGCGAGTCGTGATCGACTCTCAGGCTTCACGCCGCCAGCAGGGTGGACCCGCCAACCAGCCCCAGCGGCGTCCGCGCCGCGGTCGCCGCCGCCGCGGCACCTACGACGAGACGATCGCTCCGATCGACACCGCCGCACTGGAGGCGACCGACCTGATCCGCGTGAACTCCGGCTCGACGGTCAAGGATGTCGCCGAGTACCTCGGCGTGGCGGTACCCGAGGTGATCAAGAAGCTGATGATGCTGGGGGAGATGGCAACGCTCACCCAGACGCTGTCCGATGACGCGATCCAGGTGCTCGCGGACGAGTTCGACAAGCAGATCGAGATCGTCCACGCCGCCGACGACGTCGAGGTCGAGCCCGTGTTCGAGGACGCCGCGGAGGATCTCATCGACCGCCCACCGGTGGTCACGATCATGGGCCATGTGGACCATGGGAAGACCTCCCTGCTCGACGCCATCCGCGAGACCGAGGTGGCCGCCGGGGAGGCGGGTGGCATCACCCAGCACATAGGCGCCTACCAGGTGCACCATGGCGGCAGGGAGATCACCTTTCTGGACACGCCGGGGCATGAAGCGTTCACCGCGATGCGTGCCCGCGGGGCGCGCGTGACCGACCTGGCGGTGATCGTCGTCGCCGCCGACGACGGGGTGAAGCCGCAGACCGAGGAGGCGATCGACCACGCTCGCGCCGCCGAGGTGCCGATTGTGGTGGCGGTGAACAAGATTGACAAGGAGAGCGCCCAACCCGAGCGCGTGCGCACCGAGATGACCCAGCGCGGGCTGCAACCGGCCGAGTGGGGGGGCGAGACCGAGTTCGTGGACGTCAGCGCAAAGACCCATGAGGGCCTCGATTCGCTGCTCGACACGATTCAGGTGGTGACAGACCTCGAGGAGCTGAAGGCCAACAGCGATGCGGACGCCTCCGGGACGGTGATCGAGTCAAAGCTCGATCCCGGGCGCGGGCCCGTCGTGAGCGTTCTCATCCAGCGGGGGACGTTGCGGGTCGGCGACGCGCTCGTGGCCGGCGCGCATTTCGGCCGCGTGCGCGCGATGCATGACTTCGTGGGGACTCGCGTGAAACGGGCGACGCCCGGTCAGCCTGTGGAGATGCTCGGCTTCGACGGCGTCCCAGAGGCCGGTGAGATGGTGCGGGTCGTCGAGAACGAGCGACGCGCCCGCCAGCTGGCCGGCGAACGCGCCAATCGCCTGAAGACCGAGGCACTAGCCCGGCGCTCGGGCCGCAAGGTCTCCCTGGAGGACGTGTTCAAGCTCGCCCAGGATGGTGCCGTGAAGGAGCTGGGCCTGGTCGTCAAGGCAGACGTCGCCGGGTCGCTGGAGGCGATCGAGGACGAGATCGCCAAGCTCCCGCAGCAGGAGGTCGCGGTCAACATCATCCACCGCGGTGTCGGGGGGATAAACGAGTCCGACGTGATGCTCGCCTCAGCTTCAGAAGGGGTGATCCTCGCCTTCAACGTGCGTCCTGTCGGCGACGCTCGCCAGATCGCCGAGCGCGAGGGAGTCGAGATCCGCTCCTACGCCGTGATCTACAGGGCGATCGAGGAGCTCAGGGCCGCGATGCAGGGAATGCTCGAGCCGGCTGAGGTGGAGACCTCGTTGGGTCAGGCCGAGGTGCGCCAGCTGTTCCGCGCGTCCCGGATAGGGACGATCGCGGGCTCGTTCGTGACGGAGGGCAAGGTAACCCGTGGCGCCAGGGTACGGGTCGTGCGCGATGGAACAGTGATCTTCGACACCACGATCGACAGCCTGCGTCGCTTCAACGATGATGTGCGCGAGGTCTCAAGCGGCTTTGAGTGTGGCATCGTCCTGACGAACTTCCAGGATCTGCACGTGGGTGATGTCCTTGAGACCTACGAGACGCGCCTGCAGGAGCGTGAGCTCTCCTCCTAGGTTCTTGGCTCCTGCCCGGAGGATAGGATGAGCACCGGGCGTATGCGTCGTGTCGACGAGGCGATTCGTCAAGTGTTGGGTGATGCGCTTGCAGGAGATCTGAAAGACCCCCGAGTGGGATTCGTAACCGTGACCGATGTCAGAACCAGTGCCGATCTGCGCCATGCCCGCGTGTACGTGAGCGTGCTCGGCGACGCCGGCCGCCCATCTGATGTCGCCCAGCGCGAGGCGACGCTCGAGGGCCTGGCGAGCGCCCACGGATTCCTACAGGGACGGGTCGCAGGCGAGCTGCGTCTCAAGCGCACCCCCAAGCTCGAGTTCTCCTACGACGACACGACCGATCGCGCGCTGCGCGTGGATGCGCTGATCGACGAGGTCGACCCCTCGTGAGCGACGGCCAGAGCACGGCGGTCAGCCGCGAGCAGGTGCTCGAGCGGATTCGCGAGGACTCGAGGTTCGTGCTCGCTGCGCACGAGAGTCCCGATGGCGACGCGCTCGGATCGCTCGTGGGGATGCAGGGACTGCTCACGGCGCTCGGCAAGGACTCGGCGATGTTCATCGCGCCGGACGACCTGCCGCTCCCGCACGAGTACCGCATCTTCGCGCTCGACGGTCTGATCCAGGCGCCGCCCGCTGACATCGCCGAACGGACCGTCGTGTTTCTGGACTGCGGCAACATCGACCGCAACTCCGCGAGCGTCCTGCGCAACGGCAAGCACCTGCTGAACATCGACCATCACCACGACAACACCCGCTTCGGCACGCTCGACCACGTCGTGCCGAGCGCCTCCTCCACCGCTGAGATCGTCTGGGATCTCATGCACGGGCTGGGCGTGTGCCCCACGCCTACGGTGGCGCAGGCGCTGTATGTCGGGTTGATCACCGACACCGGGCGCTTCATGTATGAGAACACCGGGCCGCGGGCGCACGAGATGGCCGCCGAGCTGATCGAAGGGGGAGTGGATGTGCAGATGGTCTACCGACAGCTGTACGAGGAGATGCCCCCGGGCAAGATCGCCCTGCTCGCGCTCGCGCTCGCGCACCTGCAGCGCTTTGACTCGGGCGAGCTTACGCTCGCGTCGCTGAGCGCCAGTGACTTCGACACCGCCGACGCCGAGGAGAGCTATTCCGAGGGCATCGTCGACCAGCTCCGGGCCGTGCAGGGCACCAAGGTCGCGGCGCTCGTGCGTGAGCTGCGGACTGGAGAACGCAAGGGTCAGCACAAAGTCTCGCTGCGCGCCACCGACGACGATGTCGACGTGTCGGTCATCGCCCGCGCTCAGGGCGGCGGGGGACACCGCCGCGCGGCGGGCTTTTCGACGACCATGGAGCTGGACGAGCTGATCGGGTTCCTGCGCGGCGCGATCGCCTCGCAGCTGCATGCCACGCCCGACGGAAGCACCGCTGCCACGCTCGCCTGAGGCACGCGTGCGGCGACTGACATCCACCGCCCGGCCCCGCTTGTTTCGCCATCTGCTTCCTGACGAACCCTGACGGCGTTCATGGACGGCGTTCTGTTGATCGACAAGCCGCCGGGAATGACCTCCCACGACGTGGTGGCGGCCGTGCGGCGTTCGTTGGGGGGCGTGCGGACCGGGCACGCGGGCACGCTGGATCCGTTCGCCACGGGCCTCCTGATCGTGCTGGTCGGCCGGGCGACGAAGGCACAACGCGCACTGATGGAGCTGCCCAAGCGCTATCAGACGGTGGCGCGGCTCGGGGCGGTGTCTAGCACCGGGGACACCGAGGGCGTGATCACCGAGACGGGACGCATGCCGCCCGATCCACCCGAGCTGCCCGTTGGAAGGATTCGCCAGCGTCCGCCGGTCTACTCGGCGGTGAAGATTGAAGGAGAGCGCGCCTACCGGCGCGCTCGTCGCGGCGAGCGGGTTGAGATGCCCGAGCGCGTGGTCACGGTCTATCGCTTCGAGCAGCTCTGGCGGGAGGAGGCCTCAGAGGATGGGGACCCCGCCCGCCCAGTGCGGGCCGGCTATGAGATCGAATGTGCGGCGGGCACCTACGTGCGCTCGCTGATCGCGGCTCTGAACGACGCCTACTGTGTTCAGCTCAGGCGTACAGCCATCGGCCCTTTCGAGGTGCGCGATGCCGTCGTCCCACCGCCACGCGGAGAGCCTTGGCGCGATCCCCCGTTGATCGCCCTGGAGCAGGCTCTCAAGATGCTGGCCCAATAAGCTGTGAGGCCGTGAAGATCACCCGCCTGCCCGACGTGGAGCCCAGTGACGGGCGGAGCGTCGCGGTGGGGACGTTCGACGGCGTGCATCTCGGCCATCGCGAGGTCATCCGGGGCTCTGACAGCGTGCTCACGTTCGATCCCCACCCGGTCTCGGTGGTTGCGCCGCGGCACACGCCGAAGCTGCTCACGACGCTCGAGCGCAAGGCCGAGCTGATCGGCTCCCTGGGAGTGCAGGAGCTGATCGTGATCCCGTTCGACGCCGAGTTCGCCAGACGCTCGGCGGACGACTTCGTCAAGGACGTCCTCGTCGGTGCCGTGGGCGCCACCCAGGTCGCGGTCGGCGAGAACTTTCGCTTCGGGCACAAGGCGCGGGGCGACCCGCGCCTGCTCTCCGCCGACGGGCGCTTCAGGACCGTCGTTCACCCCCTCCTGGAGGTGGACGGAGAGGTTGTCTCCTCCAGCCACATCCGGGGTCTCGTGCTGGCCGGCGAGGTGGCCGAGGCGAACCGGCTCCTGGGTGTGCTGTTCCAGTTGCGCGGCGAGGTGGTGCACGGCGATCAGCGCGGACGCGCACTGGCCTTCCCCACCGCCAACCTCATCCCGGAGGAGGCGCTCGCGTGTCCCGGGCATGGCGTCTACGCGTGCCTCGCCCACGCCCCACCGACCGTTCGGTCGGTGCCGACCGCGGTGAGCATCGGTGTTCGCCCCACCTTCAAGACCGGCCGGGGCGAGCTGATCGAGGCCTACCTGCTCGACTTCGACGGCGACCTGTATGGCAGCCAGTTGCGCCTTGAGTTTCTCGAGCGCCTGCGCGGTGAGCGGCGCTTCGACACGCCCGAGGCACTGATAGAGCAGATGCACGACGACGTGGAGCGCACACGCGATGTCACGGCGGCTGCTAGCGTAGGCGACCGCAAATGAGCGCCATAACCACAGAGCGCAAGCGTGAGATCGCGGCGAAGTTCGGCGCGAACCAGAGCGACATGGGCTCCACCAAGGTCCAGGTCGCGCTCCTCACCGAGCGCATCAACCACCTGACCGAGCACCTGCGCGAGCAGAGCAAAGACCACCACTCCCGCCGCGGCCTGCTGATGCTCGTGGGGCGCAGGCGTCGTTTCCTGGCCTACCTGCAGCGCAAGGACCTGGAGGGTTACCGGGCGCTGATCAAGGAGCTCGGCCTGCGCAAGTGAGCCGGGACGATTGCTTCAAGTCCAGTGAGCATTATCGCCCCCGGCACCCCGGCGCCCGCCTTCACGCTCGTCCGCGAGGATGGGGGGAGCTTCACCGAGAAGGATCTGCATGGTCACACGACGGTGCTCGTCTTTTATCCCTTCGCCTTCAGCTCGGTGTGCACCGAGCAGCTGCAGCTGTACGAGGGCGTGCTCGGCGAGTTGGCCGACCAGGGGGCCAAGCTCTACGGTGTCTCCTGCGACTCCACCTGGGCGCAGAAGGCATTCAAGGAGAAGCTCGGCGTGAGCAGCGAGCAGCTCTCGGACTTCGAGCCGAAGGGTGCCACCTGCACCGCGTTCGGCGTGCTGCATGAGGGCGGCTTCCCCCAGCGCGCCCTGATCGTGCTCGACCCCGACGGTGTGGTGCGGTGGAGCTATCAGGCGCCGTCGCCGGCCGAGCTCCCCGGCGTGCAGTTGCTGCGCGAGGGTTTGGCCGCCGCCGTCCGCTAAGCTCCTTCCGTTCGGAAACGAGAAAAAGAAACCGACCGCCGACCGACGGGCGGAACAGGAAGGCAGTGAATATGAGCAGTGAGGTTGTGACGCGGGTTTCCGTGGAGATTGCCGGTAGCGAGATCTCGTTTGAGACCGGCAGGATGGCCAAGCAAGCCTCTGGTGCGGTGGTGGTTCGCCAGGGAGACACGATGCTTCTTGCGACCGCGGTCGCGGGAACTTTGCGCGACGTGGACTTCCTCCCCCTGACGGTGGACGTCGAGGAGCGCATGTACGCCACAGGGAAGATCCCCGGCTCCTTCTTCAAGCGTGAGGGTCGCCCCGGAGAGAAGGCGACGCTGACCGCCCGCATGATCGACCGTCCCCTGCGCCCGCTGTTCCCGAAGGACTGGCGCTATGACACCCAGCTCGTGGCGATCCCCCTGTCGATCGACCACGTCCATCCCTACGACATCCTGGCCATGAACGGGGCTTCAGCCGCCGTGATGATCTCCGATATCCCGTTCCCCACGCCTGTGGGCGCGGTGCGCATCGGCAAGGTCGACGGCGACTTCGTGGTCAACCCCAACGAGGAGGACCTGCTCGCGGGCGAGTCGGGCGGAGGTTCCGACCTCGACCTGATCGTGGCCGGAACCGAGGACGCGATCCTGATGGTCGAGGCGGGCGCCAATGAGATCCCCGAGGCCGAGATCCTCGATGCCCTCGATATCGCGCACGGCGCGATCAAGAAGCTCTGCGCACTGCAGCGCGAGCTCGCCGAGAAGGTCGGCAAGGAGAAGAAAGTCTTCGAGACGATCGGGGTCGATCGCCAGGTTCTCGACGCGATTCGCGCCTCCCACGGCGCGGCACTAGACGACGCCACCCAGGTCGAGGACAAGCTCGAGCGCCAGGAGGCAACCAAGGCCGTCGAGGGGGCGATCCTCGAGCAGCACGCCCCGGCGGCACCGGAGGGCGCATCCGAGGAGCAGCTGCTCAGCGCGAAGCAGCGCCGGGCCGCCGTCCAGCTCGCGTTCGACAAGCTCGAGAAGTCGATCATCCGCGAGCGCATCGCCGTGCACAAGAAGCGCCCCGACGGGCGTGCCGAGGGTGAGATTCGCGACATCACGATCGAGGTTGGGGTCACGCCGCGAACGCATGGATCCGCGCTGTTCACTCGCGGACAGACACAGGCGCTCAGCGTCGCCGCGCTCGGCACGCTCAAGGAGGAGATGCGCCTTGACACGCTGGGCCTGGAGACCAAAAAGTACTACTGGCACCACTACAACTTCCCCCCGTTCTCGGTGGGAGAAGCGGGCCGGATGGGCGGAGTCAAGCGCCGGGACATCGGTCACGGAGCGCTGGCCGAGCGGGCGTTGGCGCCGATGGTCCCCTCGATCGAGGACTTCCCCTACTCGATTCGCGTGGTCTCGGACATCCTCGAGTCGAACGGCTCCTCCTCGATGGCCTCGGTGTGCGGCTCCTCGCTGTCCTTGATGGATGCGGGCGTGCCGATCGAGCGTCCGGTCGCCGGGATCGCGATGGGCCTGATCAAGGAGGGCGATGACTACATCGTCCTGACCGACATCGCGGGCGTCGAGGATCACCTCGGAGACATGGACTTCAAGGTCGCGGGCACCGAGCGAGGGATCACGGCGCTGCAGATGGACATCAAGATCTCGGGCGTCACCTTCGACATCCTGCGCGATGCCCTCACGCAGGCCAATGCGGCGCGCACGTTCATCCTGGACAAGATGGCGGAGGTCATCGAGGGCCCCCGCGAGCAGCTCAGCCAGTTCGCACCGCGCATCCAGACGATTCAGATCGACCCGTCCCAGATCGGCCTGTTGATCGGCAAGGGCGGCGAAACGATCCGGGGCCTGTCCGAGGAGTTCGAGTCCCAGATCGACGTCAACGACGACGGCCAGGTGCTGATCTACTCGGCCAACGGGGAGCTCGGCGACGCGCTCGTGGAGCGGTTGCGGATGATGATGAAGGAGGTTGAGGTCGGCGACGAGTACCTCGGAAAGGTCGTCAAGACCACGACGTTCGGCGCGTTCATCGAGCTGGCGAAGGGCACCGACGGGTTGCTGCACATATCCAACGTCTCACCGGGTGAGCGCGTGGAGAGCGTCGAGGACGTGTTCAGCAAGGGCGACGAGGTCAACGTGCGCGTGGTGGAGGTCGACCGGGAGCGCGGCCGCATCGGTCTACGCCTCACGCATGACCCCGACATCGCAGGCAAGTCGGTCGAGGAGCTCGCGGGAGTCGGCACGGGTGGCGGCGGAGGCGGTCGCGGCCCTCGTGCCGGCGGCGGACGAAACGGCCGCGAGCGCTCCGAGCGGCGCTCTCGCCCGCGTCGTGGGCGTGAGCGCGACTGAACCCTGAGGGTTCATGCCCGAGCATCGGATAACCACGCTGGACTCCGGCGTGAGAGTCATCACCGAACCGGTGCCCAGCGTGCGCTCGGTCGCGCTCGGCTTCTGGATCGGCACGGGGTCGGTCGCGGAGGGGCAGGACCAGGCAGGGATCTCTCATCTGCTCGAGCACATGCTCTTCCGTGGCACCGACCGCTTCGGTTCGGAGGAGATCGACCAGATCTTCGACGCGATGGGTGCCGAGATCAACGCCGGGACCGACAAGGAAGCCACCTCGCTGTACACACGCGTGCTCGACCGCCACTCCGAGCGCGCCTTCGACGTGATGGGCGACATGCTCTGGCGCCCCTCCTTCGGCGAGCTCGAAGCCGAGCGCGAGGTGGTGCTGGAGGAGATCGCGATGTACGAAGACGATCCCCAAGACAGGGTGTTCGACCTGCTCGGCGAGGCAGTGTTCGGACCGCACCCGCTGGGACGGCCGGTGATCGGCACCGCCGAGGTGATCAGCGCCGCCACCAAGCAGCAGTTGCGAGCCTTTCACTCGGAGCGCTACCTGCCGCAGAGCATCGTGATAGCCGCTGCCGGGTCGGTCGATCACGACGCGATGGTGGCGATGGCCCGGGCTGTCGATGGGCCTTGCGTGAGCGCTCCCGAGGCGGGACGCAAGGGAGCCGGGCAGGCGAGCAGCGGCAACGGGTCGCCCCCAGCGGCCGGCCGGCCGCGCGCCGGTGGCGCCGAGGCCCGATTGCCGGACTTCAAGCCGCGGGTTCGCTTCCTCGAGAAAGACACCGAGCAGTACCACGTGTGCATCGGCGGGGCGGGAATCGCGCACGACGATGAGCGTCGATTCGCCCTGCGGGTGCTCGAAGGCGTGCTCGGCGGGACCTCGTCTTCCAGGCTCTTCCAGGAGGTGCGTGAGCGCAGGGGACTCGCCTATTCGGTGTTCTCGTTCTCCAACCTCTACGCCCACACCGGGGAGGTGGGGTTCTATCTGGGCACGCGGCCAGAGAATCTCGAGGAGGCGCTGTCGATCCTCGTCACCGAGCTCGAACGCTGCGTGGAGGACCCCGCCAGCGAGGAGGAGCTGACCCGTTCGCGCGAGAACCTGAAGGGACGGGTGGTGCTCTCACTTGAGTCCACCGCCGCGCGCATGAACCGATTGGGAGCATCCGTCTTGCAGGAACTGCCGATCCTGTCAGTGGACGAGGTGATCGGGCGGATCGATGCGGTGGGAATCCCCGAGCTGAGTGAGCTCGCGGGCGAGCTGCTCATGACCCAGCAGCTCTCGGTGGCGGGAGTCGGCCCCGATGAGGGAGCGTTCCGGGCCGCGATCGAGCCGCTGGGCGCTGCCGCCGAGGGGGGTGGGAGGGCGAAGGGCGATGCACTCGAGCACGTCATCGCTTCCGAGGCGGTGCGATGATCCGGGTGGCGGTCGCTGGAGCGGCGGGACGCATGGGCGAGGCGGTGTGCGCCGCGGTCGACGCCGCCGAGGACATGGAGCTGATCGGACGCGCGGACCCGCTGCTCCGAACAACGCTCGAGGAGGTGCTCCCCGCAGCCGAGGTCGTCGTCGACTTCACTCGGCCCGACACGGCGCTGGGCAATGCTCTGGCCTGCGTGCGGGCTGGTGTGCACGTCGTCATCGGCACCACCGGCTTCGACCCGGCGCCCCTGAGGCAGGCGCGGCCTGCGAAGGGGCGTCCAGATGCGAACGCGCTCGTCGTCCCCAACTTCGCGATCGGCGCGGTGTTGATGATGCGCTTCGCCGCGGAGGCCGCGAGGCACATGCAGAAGGCTGAGATCGTCGAGCTGCACCACGACGGCAAGCTCGACGCTCCGAGCGGCACGGCGGCACGCACCGCCGAGCTGATGGCGGCCGCGAGCGGTCACGGCCCGCCCCCGATCCACTCCGTGCGCCTGCCGGGGCTCGTGGCCCACCAGGAGGTCATCCTCGGCGACGTCGGACAGACTCTCACGATCCGCCACGACACGATCAGCCGGGAGTCGTTCATGCCGGGGGTCTTGCTCGCCGTGCGCCGGGTGGGAGCCCTCGAGGAGCCGCTCGTGGTCGGGTTGGAGAGCCTTTTGTTCTGAGGATCGGTCGATGGAGGATCCCCTGGCGGCTGCTCCCGCGTAGCCGCGACCTCATAGCCCTGATCGAGGGGCTCAGCCTGCAAACCATACTCGACATCGTGGCGGAGATTGGCTTGCGCAGCACTCGCACACCACAACGGGTGCGAGTGATCGCACGCGCAATGGTGGATGTCGAGCTTTGGGTCCTCCGGGTGAGCAGGTGCTGCTCAGACCACGCCTTGAGCGAGAGGATGACAGGGAAGAGGTCGAAGCCGGCCTTGGTGAGCCGGTACTCATACCAGTCGGGATCGGTGCGGTAGCGGACTCGCTTCAGGACACCGTGCTCAACCAAATCCGCTAGGCGCGTGGCGAGAACGTTGCGGCCGATGCCGAGGTTGCGCTGGAAGAAGCCATAGCGACGCACGCCGAAGTACACCTCGCGCAGCACGAGGAACGTCCACCGATCCGCGAGCACCTCAAGAGCGCGCTAGACGGCGTCGGGTTCGGGGCGGGTTCTTGAGTGGTTCATCCCTGAAAACTAGTTCGCGTGCCGTGATGAATTACTTGCGTCTCAGCGCGGCGAGAGTACCATGATCGCGCTAGGAGGACGACTGCGATTCGGATTCGATTTGACGCGGTCGAGTGGTTCAAACGGCACGGCGTCATAGACCACAGCCGAGATCGAGGGAGGAACATGAGGGACGGGGGACGCGGCTCACGAGCGTTGCAGGCTTGCCGAGAGTGGATCGCAGCACGCCTAACCAGGGAACCCCAGGGCGGGCTCGCGCGCTCGTGAGTTTGTCGCTGCTCGGGCTGGCGCTCACCGCGACGATCGCCGGCATCCTCGCCTCCGGCCTTCTTGCGGGAGGGTCAGGTCCTAGCGGCCCTCCCGGCCTTCGCTTCCCCGGTAGCCTCTCTGCTGAGCTCGCAGGCAAGTCCGCCTTCAGGGGCTAGAGCATTGCCCAGGGTGCCGGGCGCCGAGCGCCCGTCGCGAAGGCGGCGGGGGTCCCCCTCAGCCAGTCCGAGGCGCCGGCATGCGGTCGGGCATGCGCGCCAGGGTGCACGTGGACATACGCGCCAGGGTGGCGTGACCTGAGCGCCTCGGCCGAAGGCGCGCCCTCGCCGGCGGGCGGCGCCAGCCTGCCCAGCGCGGCGGCGGGGCAGCAGGTCAAGCTGGACAAGCACGCGCACACCGAAGCTGAAGGCTTCCGCAACCGGCCTGCGGTGCCGGGATCTCCAACACCCCCTCCAAGACAGAGCCCTACTGGGCCTGCCGCACGGTCTCTGCGAAGCGATCATCGTTCCGGGCAAGAACGTCAACGGCCACTGGGCATCGGCTTCGGGCCGGGCCTTCGAAGGCAGCGGCGAACTCGGCGTCTACAGCCCCAAGGACCTGGAGGCCGCCTACAACGTGTTCGCCGCATCGGGCGGCAAAGAAGACAAAGCGGCCGAAGAAAAAGAGACGATCGCCCTGATCGACGAGGGTCCTTACCCCAACGCCGAAAAAGACCTCAACGAATACCGCGAAAGGTACGGGCTGCCGTCGTGCACCAAAGCCAGCGGCTGCTTCAGGCACATCAACGAGAACGGCGAAGAAGGCAACTACGCACCGGAAGAATTCGGCGTGGAGACTCCGCTCGACCTCGACATGGCATCGGCGGCCTGTGCGAACTGCCACATCCTGCTGGTGTCCTCGAACTCCGACTTCATGAGCGACCTGGGGGCCTCGGCGAAGAAGGCCGCCGAAGAAGGCGCCAACGAGACCTCGAGCAGCTTCGGCGCGGCCGAGCAGGTCCTGAGCCCCGGAGAAATCGAAGAACTGAGCCATGACTACCACTTCAAGGAAGGGGTGGTGAACTACGCGGCCTCCGGCGACGGCGGCTACCTGGGCCTCTACTACGGCCAGGAATCGCTGTGGAACCGGCGGCGCAGACCAATGTGGTCTCCGTCGGCGCGACGGCACTGAACCGGGCCAGCAACGCCCGTGGCTGGAGTGAGAGCACCTGGTTCGCCGCGGGTAGCGGCTGCAGCCGCATGGAACAAAAGCCCGCCTGGCAGCTCGAGCTGGCCTGCCCCCACCGGGCCGACAACGACGTCACCGCGGTGGGCGCGGGAGAAACCCGGTATCGGTGCGCTTCAACGGAGAATGGTGGCGGGTGGAGGGCACGAGCGCCGCCTCGCCGCTCGTGGCGGGCATCGAGGCTCACGCGAGCGCCTTCGCGCACGGGCTGCCGGCACCGACGCCTTCTACTCCGACCCGGCCGCCTTCAACGACGTCACCGAAGGCAGCACCGCGCCGAACGGCGAATGTGCAGCTGCACTCATGTGCAACGCGGGGCCGGGCTGGGACGGCCCGACCGGCGTGGGCAGCCCGAACGGCCCGATGATGGTCACCTCGCTGACCCCGATCGTCGAAACGGGGATACCGACCGGCGTCAGCGAAACCGCCGCCACGCTCAAGGGTGCGCTGGACCCCCAGGGCTCCTCCACCAGCTACTACTTCCAGTACGGCCCGAGCGCCAACTACGGCTCGAGCACCGCCACCACCTCGGCAGGCTCGGGCAGCACCGCCGTAGAAGCAAGCGTGGCTCTGAGCGGCCTGCAACCGCGGACCACCTATCACTACCGCCTGGTGGCCGTCAGCGCTCACAAGGCCTACTACGGCCGCGACGTTGTCTTCAGGACCGCCGGACCGACGCTCACCCGCGTGACGCCCGCCGTGGGCTCGCCGGGTGGCGGCACCTCGGTGACGATCAGCGGCACCAACTTCGCCGGCGTGACGGAAGTCAAGTTCGGCTCAAAACGCGCGAGCTTCCGGGTGGTCTCGGAAACCGCGATCACGGCCACCAGCACGCCCGGCAGCGGCACCGTCGATGTGACGGTCACGACGCCCGCAGGGACCACGGGCACCAGCGCCGCCGATCACTTCGTCTACGAACGCCTCCTCTGGCAGAAAGCCGCATTGACCTCTCCGGGCGAAGGACCGGTCAACAACTCGCTGAACGGTGTCTCCTGCGTGCCAAACGAAGAATGGTGCATGGCCGTCGGGATGCACCAGGTCCCGAATGGCCCTACACGCAGTACCCCACCGGGCAGGTGTTCAGCGACGGAAAATGGACGGTCCAGAATTCCGCCAGCCCGGGTGGCAAGGCTGCCTACCCCTCCGAAGCTATTGGCATGGCGATCGACTCGCAGGGCGACGTGTGGGTGAGCGACGGCAATGCCCACAGCGGTGTCGAGGAGTTCTCGCCGATCGGCGTGTTCATGCGGGCCTTCGGCTGGGGGGTCAAGGACGGCAAAAGCGAAGCCGAGGTGTGCACCGAAACCTGCCAGCCGGGGATCGCAGGCTCCGGCCCGGGCCAGTTCAACACTCCCTGGGGTATCGCGATCGAGCCGAACGGCGACCTCTGGATAGCCGACTAGGAAAACCGCCGCGTGGAGGAGTTCACTCCGGAAGGCAAATACCTGCAGCAGTTCTCGTCGACCGGCATGCAAGCCGGCGAATTCACGGTGAAGCGGCTGGCCTTCGATCACGAAGCACATCTTTGGGTCAGCGAGCTCGGCTCCGGCCAGGTCGAGGAGTTCAACGAATCCGGGGAAGCGCTGCGCGAACCGATCAAGAAGATCACCGGCTTGAACATAAACACTGGCGTAGAGATAGAAGGCCAAAGCAACGTGTGGGTGGCAGAGGAAGGCAACAGCAGCTTAGATGAGTACTACTAAGCTGGTGCTAAATAAGGAACAAGGGCTGGGGAGTCAAGGACAAAGAACACAAAGCGGAGAACTGCACAGAAAACTGTAAAAAAGGCATTGAAGGCACAGGCAACGGGCAGTTAGACAGGCAGAAGAGAGTGGAGTTAGATGAAAAAGGCAAAGTCTGGGTGATAAAAGCTGTTGAAGGAGGCAATGGCGAGGAGCTCAAGATAGAAAGTGGCGAAGTGAAGTTCATAAGGCACTTTGCTGAAGGCGATTAGAGCAGGAGCTGGCGATAGGCAACGGATAGCTGTACACAGTAGGGGACTAGGGCGCACAGATAGAACAATGGCAGCTTAAGGCCACGGACACCACTAAGATGGTGAATTAGCAAAAAGCGAAGTGCCAGAGAGCATCTAGCTGCAAGGGGTCTACTGTGTTTAGGTGAGCGACTGCAAGGCAGTGGGAGAGTTAGTAGAACAGTCTAAGCGAGCTAGACAGCAGCTAGTAAGTAAGGCAGCGGCAGAGCGCTGGAACGGCCACGAATGGGAAATACAGCAGGTAAAGACGGTTAGCGGCACGAAGGGGAATCTGCTAAACGGAGTATATTGAGTGTAAGAGACAGAATGAGTAGCGGTGGGCGAGTCAGAAGAAAGCTAGGGCGTTTAGGTGCACTACGCAGCGGTGTGGCGCAACGGAACCTGGACAGCTCAAGCAACGCCAGTACAGAGTGAAAACGGGATACACACCTATCTGAGAGAGTCTACTGCAAGTAGCTCAAATTCTGCATGGCGGTGGGAACGAGGCACGAAGACAGCAACATTACTGAAGGCAAGGGATAAGGCAGGGAGTTAGCAGAGATCTGGAACGGCACCTAGTGGTAGCTTGCGACATGACTGAACTGAGCAACTGGGATAGAGGGCTTGCAGGAGTGTACTGCAAGTAGCAGAAGATGTGCTTTGGCGTAGGCCAGTACTACACAAGGCTACATAGAACTGGTAGAGCGCTGGAACGGCAAGGAATGGTAGCAGGAAGAGGCGAAGGAGGTAGGGTAGTTAAAAGGGGGGTGGGGAGGCGTATAGTGCAAGAAGACAGAATAGTGCACGCTAGTAGGCAACTACGAACTGCAACACGGCGGAAAGTGGGTGTAAGGAGTGCAGAAGTGGAACGGGCATACTTGGAACAGCTAGGCTACGCAGTCTGCGGCTAGAGCGGAAAAAATAGGGCTGAGAGAAGTCTACTGCGTGGGCGAGGCAGGTTGCGCAGCGGTTGGCATTAACGTAGAATTTTACGCTAAGGAACGCGCAGAAAAAAGCGCAGAAAAGACGATGGCTACGAAGGCGCAGCTGGTAAAGACGGGAGCGACGCAGGGCGCTCTAGCAGGCACCTAGTGCGCGACGTACACCTCCTGCATCGCTGTAGGCTCCTACAACAGCTCGGAAGGCACTTAGGACTGGCAGAGGAATGGACGGGCCTAGAATGGAAGAAGCAGGCACACAGACGCAGAGCGGCGGGACGCTGACAGAACTTCACCACGTCTACTGCACAGGCAACTCGGAATGCACGGCTGTAGGCTCCTACAAGAACTGCTAGGGCACCATAGTGACGCTGGCAGAGCGCCTGAGCGGCTCAGGTTGGCAGGTACAGTACACGCTCAACAACGAAGGCGCACAGGAAAGCAGGATATAAGGTGTATAAGAAAGAAAGAGAGAAGCTGTGTAGAGGTGGGCTAAGATAAGTAAAAATAAGGAGAGATAGAAGGATACAGAGAGATATAAAAAGGCTAGGAAAGGAAGCTAAAAAAGAAGATGGAGAAGAGAGGGGAGATAGATAGAAGGCTAATAGAAGTAGATTGCGCTGAGGCTGGATATTGCAAAGAGGTAGGCAGCTACAATAAAGATTAAGGAGAAAAGCTAAAGCTAGCAGAGTGATACAAAGGCTATGTATGGAAAGTACAGAATACGCCCAAAAAGGAAGGAGATAAAAGAGAAGAACTAGAAGATATATATTGAAAGGAGAAGGAATATTGCAAAGATGTAGGTAGCTAAAAGAAAGATAAGGGAAAGAGAGAAGATTAAGAAGAGGGATACAAAGGCAGAGAAAGGAAGCTATAGTAGATAGAAGAAAAGTAAGGTGAAAAAGCAAAGAGATTCTAAGGGATAAATTGCAAAGAGCTAGGGGAGTGTGTAGATGTAGGCTATTATAATATAAGGGAGGAGATAAGAAGATGCTGGAAGAGCTGTGGAGAGGCTAAAAGTGGAAAAAGATGAGAGCTATAAATAAAGGAGGAGATGAAGAGGGAGAAATGGATTATATATATTGAAAAAAGATATAAGATTGAGAGAAGGTAGGAGATTATAAGTAGTAAAAAGATAAGCAGAAGCTGGATGATGGGCTAGGTGCTAATGGAGAGGCTGAGAAAAAAGGGAGAGAAGTAGAGAACAACGAGGTAACTCTGAAAGGTATAGACACTAACAAACAGTGGGAAAATAGCTACTACTACGAATACGGCGAAACGACAGCGTATGGGTCTACTGCGCTCGTAGCCAGCCGAACGTAACTCTGAAAAAGGAGAAGAAGAAGTGAAGGAGATAGAGGGAGGAATGAAGGAAGGAGGAAAATATAAATAAAGAATAGAGGAGGAAAAAGAAGGAGGAGAGAAGAGTAGAGAAGATAAAAAGGTAGAAGAGAAAAAGAAGAAGATAAAAGAAGTAAAGATAAATAAGGGGAAAGATAAAGGAGGAAAGAGGGTAAAGATAAAAGGAAAGGGATACAAAGGAAACAAAGAGATGAAGTTAGGGAAGAAAGAAGCGCAGAGCTACGAAGTGGAAAAGGACTAAAAGATCAAAGAAGTCTAGAAGAAAGGCTAGGGAGAGGTGGTAGAAAGCTGAGATGGCAAGAGAAAAGAGAGGAAAAAGAGAGGCTGAAAAGTTAAATTATATATAGATAGATATCAAAGAAGTGAAAAAAAACTAGGGTAAAGAAGATGGTGGAAAAAAGGTAAAGATAAAAGGCAAGGAATAAGAGGGAGAAAAAGGAGAGAACTAAGGGCTGAAAGAGGTAAATAGCTAAAAGGTAGAAAAAGAAAAGAAGATAAAGGAAAAGTAAAAAGAAGGGGAAGGTAAGGTAGAAGAGACAGTGAGAGAAAAAGGAGGTAGAAGAGAGAAGAGCAAAGAAGAAAAGTTAAATTAAGAAGAGGTAGAAAATAAATAAGGAAACTATTAAGGAGAAGAGGGCTAAGGAAAGGAAAGCTGAGAAGCAAAAAGGGAGAGGAAGTAGAAAAAAGAGGCAAAGAGAGGGTTAAAGAGAGAGATAAAAAAAGAGAAGATGAGTTAGGGATAGAAGGAAAATTAAAGATAGATTTAGGCTGGGAAAAAAAGGAAGGCAAGGAGAAGAAGAGGTATGCAGAGAAGAAAGAAGGGAAGGGATAGAAGGATAAGGGAAGGGAAAGCTGAAAGAAAAGGAAGGCAAAGAAACAGAAGGAAAAAAGGTGTGGGTAGAGGAAAGAGATAAAAGAAGAGAGGAGGAGTTAAGCTAGGCTGGAGTCTAACTCAACAAGCAGATAGAGAAAGGCTATGATGATTATAAGATCTAAGACAATGAGGTAGCAATAGACGGAAAAGGGGAAAAGTAAGACAATGGAACGTACTACGGGTAGCTATAGAAGTACTAGCTAGAAACGGGAGAACAACTGGCGCAGGTACTGACCTACAACACTGGCTACAGCTCTCAGCACAGCGTGGCGGAGATCAGAAGGGCAAAGAGAGGGAGGTGGAAAAGGGCTAAGAAAGAGAGAGAGAGTTCTATAAAAAAATAGAACTAAAAATGAAAATAGGCTGGGGAGACAAGGAAGGAAAAGATAAGTAGGAGAAAAAAGATTAAGAAAGAAAGGTAGGTATATAGGGCTAAGGCAAAGGGAAGTAAAGCAAAAACAAAGGGATAGAGATAGAAGGTAAGAACAATATATGGGTAGAAGATAAAGGAAAAAAAAGAGAAGAGAAATAAAAAATAGAAGGGGAATAAATAAAGCAGTAAGGCTAAGAAGGCAGCGGTAAGGGATAGATATAGGGATAGAGGGGAAAAGATGATAAGAAAGGCTAGCTATAAGACAAAGACAATGGAAAAAAAAGCAAAGAAAGGTGGAAAAAAAGAAAGCTGAAGAAGATAGAGAAATAGCTGTAAAAAAAAGAAGGAGATGAAGAAGGAGGCAAAAAGGTAAAGATAAAAGGAGATGGCTATAAAGGTGAAGGAGAGGTGAGCTACGGGGAACACAGAGATTAGAGCTACGAAGTGCTCTAAGAGAAAAAGATAAAGGAAAAAGCTATAGAAGGAAAGAGCAAAGAAGAAGTAAAGGTAAAGACAAAGGGAGGCAACTAAGAGAAAGGCTAAGCAGAAAAGTTAAAAAAAGGAGAGGCGAAGAAAGACAGAGAGGTAGCAAAGAAAGATGGAAAGGAAAAGGGAGGTAAAAGGGTAAAGATAAAAGGGAAGGGCTAAGTCTAAGGCAAGAAGAAAGTAGATTAAGGCGAAGAGAAGGAAAGAGGAGACAAGGTGATCTAAGATAAGGAAGAAAAGGAGACTAAGATAGAGGGATAGAACAAAGAAGAAGTAAAGGTAAAGAAAACAGTAGGCAACTAAGAAGAAGGCAAAGAGGAAAAGTTCAAATACTAAGATATGGAGATAACTGTGAAGAAAGAAAAGAGAAACTAAGGCTAGATATAAGGTGGCAAAAAGGTGAAAATAGATGGCAAGAAATACAAAGGAGATAAAGATGTGGAGTTAGGGCAGAAAGAGGAAAACTACAAAATAGAAAAGGAAAAGAAGATAAAGGAAAAATAGATTGAGGGGTAGGGGAAAGTAGATGTCAAAGAGAAAAAAGGGGTAGGAAAGAGAGATAAGAGCAAAGCAGAAAAGATAGACTATGAATAGCTGGACTAGAGCTAGGTGGATAGATAGGCGGAGAGGGATATGGAGAAGGAAAGCTGAACAGAGAGAGAGGAGAGGAAGTTGAAAAGATAGGCAAAGACTGGGTAAAGGAAAGGGGGAAAAACAGTGTAGATGAGTTCTAAGATAAGGGAGAAAAAGAGATAGATTATGGATGGGGAGACAGGGAAGGAGAGGAACAGCTGGAGAAATGCAAGGAAAGATGAAGGGAGGGGCTAAAGGGCTATGGAAAAGGAGAGATAGGAGGAAAAAATCTATACAACGAAGCACTGGGAGGCAAAGAGATAGAGGGAGATGATGTCTGGGTAGAAGAAGAAGATAACAGAAGAGACGAGGAGTACAAAAAGAGAGGCGAATAAGTAACGCAGATAAAAAAGAGACTGAGTAAGGAAAGCAACATGAAAGACTAGGAGGGAAATCTGTGGGAGAAATATAAAGGCTATGGCAAAGAGAAGGAGATATAGACGGTGAACGGCGAACAGCTAAAACTGTACTGGAGCAACTAAGAGGGATATGCTGGAATGGAGATAGACTAGCAGGGCAACGAGTGGGTGAGCAAGGAAAACGGCGACAGAGAGAAGAGATATATACAGAAGGAAATTAAAAGCTGAATATAGGAAGGGGTGTAAAGGAAGGTGAAGATAAGATAGAGAAGAGTAAGGCAGAAAGAAAGGAAGGGATAAGTGGTAAAGGAAATGGAGAGATCAGTAATATAGAGGAAGTCAAAGAAGATGAAATGAACAAACTCTGGGTAGAAGACTACGGCAACAACAGAGAGCAGCGATACAATATCTAAGGCGAATAACTCAAGCAGTAAGGCTAGGAAGGAGGCGGTAAAGGAAAGCTGGATGGAAAGGGGGGAGAAGAGGTAAAGAAAGGCTAGCTCTAAGACGATGACAAGGGAAACAAAAGCAACGAGCACTGGGAACAGAAACAGCAGATAGACAAAGGAGAGAAACAGAACAAAGGCTCTGAAGCAGGGGGAATAGACGGTGAAGATATATGGCTACGGAATATAAGGAGAGAGAGCAGTGAGGTATGGCGGACAGCTAGACGGGATAGGTCACTGTAAAGAAAGAAAAAGAAATCAAAGAGACATAGACAGAGGGCAAAGGCACAGTGGAAGAGACAGTAGACAAAAGAGAAGGCAAGAGAGATAAGAGCTACGCTGACAAGTTCAAGTACTACGAGACGCTGACGGTAGAGGGAGTATAGCGAAACTACGGACAGACCGCAGGTGGCACAGAGGTCAAGATCAAGGGCAATGACTACAACGGCGACAACGGCGAGAGCTATGGGCAGAAGGCGGCGAGCTACAACGACGAAACACAAAACGAAGATCAACGCAACACACCGCTCGGGGCGGGAACGGTGGATATCAACGAGACGCTGAGGGAGGCACAACGACACAGGCTGCGCTGACAAGATCGCCTACGAATCGATAACACTGACCTAGCAAGACTCTCTCGGCGAAGCGGGCTACGGCGAAGGACAGCTCAGCAGCGCACAGGGCGAGGCTGTCGACGACAGCGGCAACGAGTGGGTCTCAGGGCGCGACAACAACGCGACGATGAGTTCGGGATAGAAGGCAAATTCAAGCTAGACTACGGCTGGGGCGACAAGGACGGCAAAGGAGAAGCTATAGAAGGTCTGCAGCGAAGCTAGCAGGGCTGGGATCGCAGGCTACGGGCAGGGACAGCTGAACGAACTGGCAGGCAACGCAACAGAAGGAAACAGGTGTGGGTCGAGGACAGCGCTAACAGCAGCGAGGAGGAGTTCAGCTCGGCTGGCGACTACCTCAACAAGCAGATCGAGACAGGCTACGCTGCTTATCTGATCTACGACAATGAGGTAGCACTAGACGGACAAGGGGAAAAGTGAGACAACGGAACGAACTACGGGTCGCTACAGAAGTACTAGCTAGAAAAGGGAGAACAACTGGCGCAGGTACTGAACTACAACAAAGGCTACAGCGAAAAGCAAGGCGAGGAGGTAGATCAGCAGGGCAACGAGAGGGAGGTGGAACAGGGCTAAGACAGAGAGAGAGAGATCTACAACAACATAGAACTGAAAGTGAAGATAGGCTGGGGCGTCAAGGACGGCCAAGCCAAGTTCGAGACCTGCACCTCCGAATGCCAGGTCGGCCTCTCGGGCTCCGGCAACGGGCAGTTCAGCAACCCCACCGGGATCGCGATCGACGGCATGAACACCCTCTGGGTCGTCGATTCAGGCAACAACCGCGTCGAGCGATTCAACCTCGAAGGGGAATACCTCACGCAGTTCGGCTCCGCCGGCAGCGGTCCGGGCCGGCTATTGGGCCCGTGGGGCATCGCCGCCACGAACGGCTCGCCAACGGGCTCGCTGTATGTCGTGGACTACTGCAACAACCTGGTTGAGCGGGGGCGGAGCTGCCGGGTTATGAGCGGTGTTGAGACCGACTCTGGCTCTGAAGCGGGCGTCGCCACGGTACGATAACTGCATATGGCTTCACCGGCGTGCGTGCGGTGAGGTTCGGCGAAAAGCTCGCAAGCGGGGTCAGCGTCAAGTCCGAAACCGAAGTCACCGCGACCGCTCCCGCCGGCAACGGCACCGTTGACGTGGCCGTGATCACGACCCAAGGTAAGAGCGCCACGAGCGCCGCCGACAAGTTCACCTACACCGTGACGACGCTGCCGAATCCCCCGACGGTCGTGACGGAACGAGCGGCATCGGTCGACGCGCAGACCGTGGCGACCCTGAACGCGACGGTGAACCCCAACGGCGGGGAAGTCAGCAAATGCGAATTCGAATACGGCACCACGGATCGCTACGGAAACGAAGCCACGTGCGCGCTCGAAACCGGGAGGGACGGGACGACAGCGCGGTCGCTGTGTCAGCGTCGCTCGCGAGCCTGAGCCGCGAACACCACCTACCACTTCAGGATCGACGGCGACGAACGCCTGGTGGCGACAAACGAAGGCTCAGACAGGAACGTTCAGGACACTGCCGAACTGCGACGGCGGAACGGCTTACTGCGCCAGCTTCACCCACCTACGAAAACGAGCGAAGCCAAGTTCGGCGAACCGAGTGGGGTGGCGCTGGACTCGAGCGGGAACATCTGGGTCGGCGACTCGGCGCCACGACCACGTCCTTGAGTTCAACTCCAGAACGCGAATACGTGAGGCAACTCGGCGAAGAAGGCTCAGGGGAAGGGCAGTTCAAGGGCATCGGCGGCATCGCCACCGATGCCTCAGGGGACCTCTACGTGACGGACTCCGGCAATAACCGCGTGGAGGAGTTCGCCTCCTCGGGGACGTTCATCAGGGCGTTCGGCTCCTACCGCCCCCGGCAGCGGGCAGCTGCTCTCCCCGGCGCATCGCGATCGACGCGAGAGCGAACGTCTGGGTCCTGAATAGCATGGGCGCATCCGAAGGCGGCCGCGTGGTGGAGTTCTCCTCAAGCGGGGCATTCAAAAGCCAGTTCGGCTCGAAAGGGGCGGGCCAAGGACAAATCGGCTCGTGGCCGGTGGCATCGCGTTCTCGGGCGGGCACCTGTACGTGTCCGAAATCGGCACGCAACGGGTGCAGGAGTTCTCGATCACCAGGCGAACTACATCAGAGCAGTTCGACGAACCGGGCTCGGGCAACGGCAAAGCTGAGGTGCCGTATGGCATCGCCTCGGACGACCACGGGCAACCTCTACGTGACAGAACTCGGCAACAACCGCGTGCAGGAGTTCAGCCCGACGGGGAGCTTCATCAGCCGCCTTCGGCTCCACCGGCAAGGGCAACGGCCAATTCTCAGGCCCACAGGCGGTCGCCGTCGGCTCCTCGGGTATGGTCTACGTCGCAGACACCGGCAATGGCCGGGTGCAGGAATGGACGCCGGCGCAAAACGCCGGCGAACCCTCCACCTTCGCCACCAGCTTCACCCACCTCGAAACGAGCGAAGCCAAGTTCGGCGAACCGAATGGGGTGGCGGTCGACTCGAGCGGGAACATCTGGGTCGGCGACTCGGCCCACGACCGGGTCGCTGGAGTTCAACTCCAGAACGCGAATACGTGAGGCAACTCGGCAAAGAAGGCTCAGGGGAAGGGCAGTTCAAGGGCATCGGCGGCATCGCCACCGATGCCTCAGGGGACCTCTACGTGACGGACTCCGGCAATGACCGCGTGGAGGAGTTCGCCTCCTCCGGGAAGATCATCAGGGCGTTCGGCTCCTCCGCGCCCGGCAGCGGGCAGCTGCTCTCTCCCGGCGCATCGCGATCGACGCGAGCGGCGAACGTCTGGGTCCTGAATAGCATGGGCGCATCCGAAGGCGGCCGCGTGGTGGAGTTCTCCTCAAGCGGGGCATTCAAAAGCCAGTTCGGCTCGAAAGGGGCGGGCCCCGGACAGATCCTCGTGGCCGGTGGCATCGCGTTCTCGGGCGGGCACCTGTACGTGTCCGAAATCGGCCAGCAGCGGGTGCAGGAGTTCTCGATCACCGGCGAACTCATCAGAGCGTTCGACGAACAGGGCTCGGGCAGCGGCAAGGCTGAGGTGCCGTATGGCATCGCCTCGGACGACCACGGGCAACCTCTACGTGACAGAACTCGGAACAACCGCGTGCAGAAGTTCAGCCCGACGGGGAGCTTCATCAGCGCCTTCGGCTCCACCGGCAAGGGCAACGGCCAATTCTCAGGCCCACAGGCGGTCGCCGTCGGCTCCTCCGGTGTGGTCTACGTCGCAGACACCGGCAATGGCCGGGTGCAGGAATGGGTATCCCATAGGCCGGGCGGCCCGGCTGTCGCGCAAACCTCAAGCCGGCGGTGACTACGCGAAGGTCGGGTGCAAAAGGCGTGCGATCGGCTGATCGCCCTGCCGCTGCTGGGGCGTGTGGAGTCGCTGGGGGTGGGCGCGCGGCGGCGGCGATCCTGTATGAGATCTTGCAGCGCCGGGAGCGAGGCCTTGACAACGCTCCGAGGCCTTGACAACGCTCCATAACTGACGCAGCACGGCCGTGGCGCCTGCGCGACCGCGTCCGCCAGCCCGCTACGCTGTAGCAGCGATGGATCTGGGCCCGTGGGAGCCTCGATAGGGGCTGCCTGACGGCTCTCGCGGCGGCCCTGTTCGGCCCTGCTGTTACGCAGGCGGCTGGTGCGCAGAGACTTGGGTTTTCCTTCACGCCGTCCAAGACCGAACCGTATGCGGTGTGTGGTCGTCCTGGGCGCGGCCGCGCTGAGTGTCTGGCGATCCTAGTTCCGAGCGCCACGGCCCCGTCCCTGTCCGGCCCGCTGCGGCCCCGGCGGCACGAGCAAAGGCTCAGACCAGAGCTTCAAAACGCTACCCAACCCCCCGACGGTTGTGACAGAACCAGCGTCGACGGTCACGAGCACCTCGGCGACGCTGAACGCGACGGTGAACCCCAACGGCGGGGAAGTAGGCAGCAACTGCACATTTGAATACGGCCTCACGAACACCTACGGCAAAACCGCGCCGTGCACGCCCTCGCCGGGGTCGGGCGAAGTCCGGTAGCGGTCTCAGCGGCCATCACGGGCCTGGCTGTGCACACGACCTACCACTTCAGGATCTCGGCGACCAACGCGCGCGGCACGAGCAACGGCTCAGACCTCACGTTCACGACCCTGATCGTGCCGAGATTCACGAGCTCCTTCGGCACCGCAGGATCGGGCTCCGGCCAGGTCAAAGGCCCGGCGGCAGTGGCGATCGACTCCAAAGCCGACATCTGGGTGGCGGACTCGGCCAACAACCGTATCGATGAGTTCTCCTCGAGCGGCACCTTCGTCAAAGCCTTCGGCTGGGGCGTGACCACGGCAAAGCCGAGCCCAGATATGTACCGCAAGCTGCAAAGCCGGGATCGCGGGCACCGGCAACGGCCAGTTCAAAGAACCCACCGGCATCGCGGTCGACTCCAAAGGCCAGGTGTGGGTCGTGGACGGCGCCAACAGCCGCGTCGAGGATTTCCTGCCCACTGGCGAATACGTCATCAAGTTCGGCGCGGCCGGAAGCGGCTCGGGCCAGTTCTCCAAACCATGGGGCATCGGGCTCGCCGGAGGCTCGGCCTACGTCGCGGACAACGGGAACAACCGCGTGCAGAGGTGGGCGGTGTCGAAACGGGTGAACACCTCCGAGCCCTGCCGGTGAGAGGCGTGCGGAGGGCGACGGGGGTCGCGCGTGGAATACTGGCAACCCATGATCGAGCTCGGCACGATCCTGACCGCGATGGTGACGCCCTTCGACGCGGCCGGGAAGGTCAACGACGAGGCGTTCGTCGCCCTGATGGCGCACCTCGCCGAGAACGGCTCGGATGGCTTCGTCGTGGCGGGGACGACGGGCGAGGCCTCGACGCTGACCGACGAGGAGCAGCTCGGTCTGATCGAGCTGGCCGTCGCAGAGCGTCCGGCGGGCACAACGATCGTCGCGGGAACGGGCACCAACGACACCCGCCACGCGGTGTACCTGACCGAACGGGCCGCCGCGCTGGGCGCCGACGCGATGCTGTCGGTGACCCCCTACTACAACAAGCCGAGCCGGCTCGGCCTCAAGCGTCACTACGAAGCGGTGGCGAAGGCCACCGACAAGCCGATCCTCCTCTACAACATCCCCGGACGCACCGCTACGAACATGCCGCCCGATCTGCTGGCGGAGCTCGCGCAGATCGAGGGGATCGTGGGCGTCAAGCAGGCGAACGCCGAGGAGCTCCGCCCGATCGATGGCCTATTGGTCTACGCCGGCGACGACGCGACCTTCGCGCACACGCTGGATATGGGCGGCGCCGGAGGGATCCTCGTGGCAAGCCACATAGTCGGCAACGAAATGCGCCGGATGGTGGACGAGCCGGAGCATCGCGCGGACATCGACGCCTCGCTGCACGACGTGTATGAGACGCTTTTCATGACCGCGAGCCCGACCTGCACGAAGGCCGCGCTGAACCTCCTCGGCCATAACGTCGGAGGCCTGCGCCTCCCGCTCGTGGAGGCCACCGCGGAGGAGCTCGCAGCGGTCGCCGCGATGCTCGAGCGGCACGGCCTGCTCGCGCACACCGGAGCGTCGCGGCACGCGGGCGATGAGGCTTCCCCGCAGTCGTCCGAGGCGGCCTCCGCTCCGGCAGTCCAGGCGCCCGGCGCGTGAGCTCACTGCGCGTCCTGCCCCTCGGGGGGTTGGGGGAGATAGGCAAGAACATGACCGTCGTCGAGCATGACGGACGGATCATGGTGGTGGACGTGGGGCTGCGCTTCCCGACCCCGGAGATGGTCGGCATCGACCTCGTCCTTCCCGACTTCTCCTACCTGCGCGAGCGGGCAAAGGACATCGAGGCGATCGTCGTGACCCACGGCCACGAGGACCATCTCGGCGCGCTGCCCTGGGTCCTGCGCGAGCTCGGCGACAAGCACGTTCCGCCGGTGTACGGGGGGGCGCTGACGATCGCGATGGCGCGTTCGAAGCTCGACGAGCACAAGCTGCGCGACATCGAGTTGAACGAGGTGGCCTCAGCCGACACGCTCGAGCTGGGGCCGTTCTCGGTGGAGCTCGTCCACATGACCCACTCGATTCCCGATTCAAGCGCCGTTGCGTTGGGGACCGATCTCGGCACCGTGTTGATCACCGGCGACTATAAGTTCGACCAGACGCCCGTCGACGGTCCGCCTGCCGACGTATCGCGCCTGGCCGAGCTGGGCCGGGAGGGTGTGCTGCTGTTGTGTGGCGACTCCACGAACGTGGACCGCCTGGGCTTCTCGACCTCGGAGTCGGTGGTGGGCCCGCACCTGGAGGACGTATTCGCCCACTGCGAGGGGCGGATCGTGGTGACCAGCTTCGCTTCGAACATCCACAGGGTCCAGCAGGTGGTGGACGCCGCCGCGGCGCTCGAGCGCAAGGTGGCGCTCGTCGGGCGCTCCATGCGCAAGAACGTGGGCATCGGCCGGACGCTCGGCCACATCGAGATTCCCGAAGGTACGCTCGTCGGCCCGCGAGAGATCGACGACTTCCCCGACGACCGAATCGTGATCCTCTCAACCGGCTCCCAGGGTGAGCCGCTGTCGGCGCTGCGGCGCATGGCCTACCGCGACCATCGCCAGGTGCAGTTGCGCCGGGGCGACACGGTCGTCTTCTCCGCGACGCCGATTCCGGGCAATGAGCGCGCGGTGAACGAGACGATCGACCGTCTCTACCACATCGGCTGTGATGTCGTGACCACCCGCGACGCACCGGTGCACGCCTCCGGACACGGATACGCCGAGGAGGTCAAGCTGATGCTGAACCTCCTCAAGCCGCGGTACGTGATCCCGTTCCACGGCGATTTCAAGCGGCTGCGGCTGCACGCCCAGCTGGCGGAGGCCGTGGGCGTGGCACCGGCGGACATCTTCCAGGGCGAAAACGGGCTGCCGCTGGAAATCGACGAGCGCCGCGCGCGCTTCGGCAAGCCTGAGCCCTCCGGGATGATCTTCGTCGACGGCGTCGATATCGGCGACATGGCCGATGTCGCGCTGCGCGACCGGCGGATGCTCTCAGCCGACGGGATCTTCATCGTGGTGGTCACCATCGCCGAGCAGGACGGGGAGCTCGGTCGCCGATCCCGAGGTGATCTTCCGCGGCGTTCCCTTCCTCGACCAGGCCGACGAGCTGCTCGAGGAGATCCGGGCGACCGTCGAGACCACGCTCAGACGCACGGCGAAGGAGGAGATCCGAGAGGTGGACCTCCTGCAGCAGATGCTGCATGACGATCTGGCGAAGCTGGTCTATGACCGTCTGAAGCGGCGGCCGATGGTGCTGCCCGTCGTCGTCGAGGTGTGAACGGCTTCCATCCTCCTGGCCACGCGGACTCCGCTTCAAGTGTGCACGAGACCGCTCGGTTCGCCGTGGCTGTCAGCATCGTCGGCCGTCCCGGCCGAGGAGTGTGCCGGTAGCCGCACGACGAAGCGGGCGCCTGTGCCCTCACTCGCCGCCTGGAGGGTGACCGTGCCGCCGTGGGATTCGGCCACGGCGCGGACGATGGCAAGACCCAGGCCGAAGGAGCGACCGCGGTCCCCGGCACCGCGGACGAAACGCTCGAACAGGGTGGAAGCGAGCTCGGGGGGCACGCCCGGGCCGTCGTCCTGCACGACGAGCGTGGCCTGGTTGTCGACGGCGCCGGTCGAGACGCTGATCTTGGTGCCTGCTGGAGTATGTCGTAGCGCGTTCTCCAGCAGGTTGATCGTGAGACGGTGGAGCTCGTCGCGAGAGGCCTCGACGATCGCGGGGTGGACGTCGAGGACGATCTCGTGCTCTGCGCTGACCGGACCGAGCTCGGCGGCTGCCTCGACGACGATCTGCGCGAGGTCACACGGCTCGCGACGGACGACACGCCCGACGTCGGTACGCGCCAGCAGCAGCAGGTCGGCGACCAGGCGTCGCATCCGCTGGGACGAACGCAGCGCCGAGCGCGCGGCATCGCCCTGATCGCCGTGCAGCGATTCGGCGAGCAGCTCAAGGTTGGCCAGCACGCTGGTGAGCGGGGTGCGCAGCTCGTGCGAGGCGTCGGCGACGAACTGACGCTGGCGGGTGAGCATCGACTCGGTCTCCGCGCGGGCGGTATCAAGCTCGTGAAGCATCCCTTCCAGCGTGCGCGCGAGCTCGGCCACCTCGTCGTTGGCCTCGGACTGGGGCACCCCGCGCGAGGGGTCACGCGTCCGCGCGATCTCCGCGGCGGTGGAGGTGAGCTCGGCGATTGGGGCCATCGCTCTGCGCGCGATCATCATCCCGGCCAGCAACGCCAGCCCGGTCCCAGCGAATACCCCGAGCAGCAGAAACAGCTCCACGCGCGCGACCGTCGCCTCGGTGTCGGAGGTGCGGCGGCCGTATTGGATGAGGACTTCCCCGATCGCCTGATTGTTCGTGAGCAGGCGCACTTCTGCCCGGCGCGTGACCACGCGATAGTCATTGATCGTTCTTGGCTGGGTCTGGGGGGCGCCCAGCGATGGCGCCTTCGCCGGTTCTTCTGCGACAACGTTCCCCCCGAGCGTGAGGATCTTGATGACAGCGTGAACGGCCGGTGACGCGAAGGCTCTCAGCGGCGGCTGGATCGAGACGTGAGCGGGACTCGTCGAGCCTACTCCGATACTCAGCTGGGAGGGGAGCTGGTTGGCGTCGACTTCGACCTGGCGGTTGAAGTCCGCGCGAATGCGGCGCGCGGTCAGCGAGCCTATCGCGACGGCGAAGGCGCACAGGATGACGAACGTCAGCAGGGCCGAGACACCCGCGAGGCGAACCCGGATGGGCAGCCGATCGAAGCTGGCGGAAATCCGCGCGCCGGCGCGCCGCCGGTCACCGTGGGGGCTACGCGCGAAGGACGTAGCCGGCCCCCCTGATCGTGTGCAGCAGGCGCGGCTCGTCCTCGGCCTCGAGCTTGCGACGCAGGTTCGAGACGAACACCTCGATCGTGTTCGTGGTGGAGAAGGGGTCATAGCCCCACACCTCGTCGAGCAGGCGCTGGCGGGAGATGACAATACGCTCGTTGCGCATCAGATACTCGAGCAGCTCGAACTCGCGCTGGGTGAGCTCGATCGAGCGCTCCCCGCGAATCACCTCATGGGTATCCGAGTTCAGCGAGAGGTCGCCGACACGCAGCGGGGCTGAGCCGCGTGGCGGGCGACGGCGCAGCAGCGCGCGCATGCGCGCTAACAGCTCCTGGCGCTCGAACGGCTTGACGAGGTAGTCGTCCGCCCCCGCGTCCAACCCCTCCACACGCGACTCCAAGGCGTCGCGGGCGGTGAGGATCAGGATGGGGACGTCGTCCTCGGCGCGTAGCGAGCGGGCCACGTCCAGGCCGTCCAGCCCGGGCAGGCCCAGGTCGAGTATCACGAGATCGGGCATGAAGGAGCGGCCGTGCTCGAGCGCGGTATGCCCGTCGGTCGCCGCGCGCACCTCATATCCCTCCATGCGCAGGGAGCGCTGGAGCGCCTGGGCGATGTCCTCGTCGTCCTCCACGACGAGAACGCGGGGTGCGCGGGAAAAGTCGTTCATTGTCGTTATGTAGCCATCTGCGCTAAAGCGATGGTAAGGCCCCAGGGCAGGTTCCGCAGCCTTGGCGTCGAAGTTGCGCAGGTGGGCACTACACGCAAGCGTGCCAATGCTCGCCGATCTTCGATCGGCCGGTCCACCGTGACGCGGACCTCGCGCGGGCGCGGGCGAACCCGTCGCCGCGCAGGCGCTCGCCGGATCGCGAGCCTCGGATTCTCCGTCCCCCGATGGTTCCCACGGCTCGGAGCGCTCGATCAGCGCGGGCGCGACGTGCTCGGCCTCGCGTGCGTGGCCGTCGGGGTGTTCATGGGTTTCGTGCTGTACGGCGGTTGGAACGGGGGACGCGCCGGGCACGCCATGGTGGTAGCGCTCGGCTGGGTCCTCGGCAGGGCCCGCGTGCTGGCGCCGATCACGCTCATCGCGGGTGGTGGCGCGCTGCTGCTGCGCCCGGTGCTGCCCGCCCTTCGCCCTCTGCGCGCCGGTGCGATCTGCCTGTTCGCCTCGGTCACGCTCGCGTTGGCTGCGGGCACCCTCGGTGTAAGCGCGGCTCCGGGCGCCAGAGACGCGCAGTGGACCTCAGCCTTTCTGCAGGCGCACGGGGGGGTGGTCGGCGAGGCGCTCTACCAGGCGACCCACAGGCTGGTGGGAAATCTGGGCGTCGACATCCTCGGGGTGTTCCTGCTGCTCGTCGGCGTGATCCTGCTGACCGGGGCCTCGCTCGCCGGGACGATCCGGGCGACTGGGAACGGCCTGATCGAGACGACCCGGAAAGTACGCGCGCTGGCCGGTCCCCGGCCGCACGCCATGCTCGAGAGCGGCCCTCGTGCGCCCGATGGCGATGATGCAGAGGACTTCCCGGCCGAGCGGGCCCTCGTATCCGTCCCCGAGCCCGCCCTCGAAGAGCTGATCGTGCGTGCCACGCACGTGGAGGCGCCATCGCAGAACGAGCGTGCCGAGCTCGGCCGGCGCAAGGAGGATGGGATGGGGATCGACCGATCCCAGAAGGGAGATGCCCACTCAGCGCTTCGCGCCGGGTCACCCGAGGCACTCGGGGCTATGGGCCCGGTCGGTAACGAGGTCGAGGAGGAGCATATCTCCGGCGTGGCCCGTGCCGATCCGGGGACGCTCACACCGCAGGGCAGGCTCCGCGACGCCGCAACCGACGATCCCGATTTCGTGTGGGAGCTGCCGAATGCGGTGAAGCTCTTGATGCGTTCGACCGGCGAGCAGGCGCGCCCGGATACGGCGGGCCAGGAGCGGGTCGCGACGAGCCTCGTGGAGGCGCTCGGACATTTTGGGGTTCAGGCGAAGGTGATCGGGAATGTCGTGGGACCGCACATCACGCGCTACGAGCTGAGGTTGGCGCCGGGGACGAAGGTGGCGAAGGTGGCCCAGCTGAAAGATGACCTCGCATACGCGCTGGCGGCGACGGACATCCGCATTCTGGCGCCGATCCCCGGCAAGCAGGCGGTGGGAGTGGAGGTGCCGAACGCCCACCGGAGGATCGTCAGGCTCGGAGACGTCTTCCAAGATCCGCCGAAGGAGTGGTCGCCGCTGACGGTCTGGCTGGGCAAGGACGTGGCGGGCAAGGCGATCGGCGCCGACCTGGCAAAGATGCCACACCTGCTGGTGGCCGGCACGACGGGCGCCGGCAAGTCGGGCGCGATCAACGCGATGCTCTCGAGCGTGCTGCTCCGCGCGACGCCGCACGATGTGCGACTGGTCCTTGTGGACCCCAAGCAGGTCGAGCTCAACCACTACGAGTCGATCCCGCATCTGCTCACGCCCGTGATCACGAGCCCGCGGATGGCGGCCAACGCACTGCAGAATCTGGTGAAGGAGATGGAGCAGCGCTACGGGATCATGTCGATGGCTCGCACGCGCAGCCTGATCGAGCTCAACAGGGCGCGGGCGAAGCGCAAGCGAGGCTCCGCTGCCGTACATATTGTGCGTGATCGACGAGCTCGCGGATCTGATGATGGTGGCGCCCGCGGACGTCGAGGACTCGATCATCCGCCTGGCGCAGAAGGCGCGCGCGGTGGGTATCCATCTGGTCCTCGCGACACAGAGCCCGCGGGTGGACGTGATCACCGGGATGATCAAGGCGAATGTGCCGTCGCGGATCGCGTTCTCGGTCTCCTCCCAGACCGATTCGCGCGTGATCCTCGATCAGAACGGCGCCGAGTCGCTGCTGGGTCAGGGGGACATGCTGTTCAGCCCCGTCGGCAGCTCGCGGCTGCAGCGCATCCAGGGGGCCTACATCGACGAGGCCCAGATCGCGAGGTTGACCGGCCTGTGGCGGCGCCAGGGCGAGCCGGAGCTGCGCGAGGAGCTCCTCAAGCAGGTGGAGCCTGAGACGCCCGAGGGCGCTACCGGGGAATTCAACCCGGACGAGGACCCGCTCCTGGCGGAGGCGATAGCGCTGGTGGCCGAGATGCAAACGGCCTCGACCTCGATGCTCCAGCGTCGCCTGCGCCTCGGGTACACGCGCGCTGGTCGCCTGATCGACATGCTCGAGCGCCGTGGGGTGATCTCCGGCTATGAGGGGTCGAAGCCGAGGCAGGTGCTGATCACCGAGGCCGACCTGCCCCGGGTGCTGGCTGCGCTCGGTGATCCCACCATGACTGTGAGCGACTAGCCTTCCACCGAAGATGCCCGAGATCGGTGAAACGCTGCGCGACGCGCGTATGCGCGCCCGCATCGACGTGTCGGAGATCGAGGCTAAGACGAAGATCCGGGCGAAGTATCTGCGCGCGCTGGAGAACGAGGAGTGGGGCCTCTTGCCGGGGCCGACATTCGTGAAGAGCTTCCTGCGCACCTATGCCCAGGCGCTGGGGTTGGACGGCAAGGCGCTGGTGGAGGAGTACCGATTGAGCTACGAGCATACGAGTGACGCGGCGCTCGAGCCGATCGTCTCAAGCCCCCAGCACGCACGATCGCGCGCGCCCGGGATGGGCGGAGGCTCGACCGGCCCCTCACGCGCGTACATGGCGGCGGTGGGGGTCGTCGGGGTGATCATCGTGCTGCTGATCGTGGCGCTGCTGACCGGGGGCGGGGGCGCCCCCAAGCGCGCGAGCACCACCGCCCCCGCCGCTCACAATCACGCCGCCCACGCCCGTCGGGGCGTGACGCGGTCGTCCTCGGGGGCGGTGGCGCGCTCGTCCGTGGTGTCTCTGTCGTTGAGAGCATCCGCGCCGGTGTACGTGTGCCTGATCAACGGCGAAGGGCGCACGGTCATTCCCGGGACCGAACTGCAACCGGGCGCGAGTACCCCCACGTATCACTCCAGACGCTTCGAGATCACGCTGGGGAACAACGCGGTGACGATGTTCGTGGACGGGAGGGCGAGAACCGTGCCGCCATCCAGCGAAGCGATCGGCTACTCGATCACCAAGGCCTCCGGTCGCCAACCGCTGCAGGCGGGCCACCTGCCGACCTGCAAGTGAGCGCGCGCGCGGGCATAGTGGTCACGGGCACCGAGGTGCTCAGCGGCCGGGTGAGCGATCGCAACGGGCCGTGGCTGGCCGAACGGCTGCGCGAGCTCGGGGTCGACCTCGCCTACACCGCGATCGTGGGCGACCGGCCCGAGGACATGGAGGCCGCGCTGCGGTTCATGGCCGAGCAGGGGATGAGCATCGTCCTGACGAGCGGCGGGCTCGGTCCAACGGCGGATGACCTGACGGCCGAAGTGGTGGGACGGTTTCAAGCCCGCCCGATGGAGCTCGACGACGCGCTCTCAGAACGGATCGCCGAGATCGTGAAGCCCCTGCTGAAGCGCTGGCCGAACCTCGATCCCGAGGCGATCCGGGCAGCCAACCGCAAGCAGGCGACGATCCCCGCGGGCGCAACAGTGCTCGAGCCGGTGGGAACGGCTCCGGGGCTGATCGTCCCGCCGGGAGAGATGGGGAGCCCGTCCACCCTTGGACCGACCGTGGTGGTCCTTCCAGGCCCACCACGCGAGCTGCAGCCGATGTGGAAAGAGGCCGTGAAGACGGATGCCCTGCGCGCGGCCCTCCAGGGTGCGACCTCCTACCGCCAGCGGATGCTCCGGTTGTTCGGGATCCCCGAGTCCGAGATAGCCGAGACGCTGCGCGAGGCTGAGCGCAGGGGAGTGGAGATGCAGCGCTTGGAGATCACCACGTGCCTGAAACGAGGCGAGATCGAGGTCGTGACCCGCTTCGAGCCCGACGCCGAGCGCGCCTATGATGTGTTCGAGGAGGTGCTCAAGGAGCGTCACTCCGACACCCTGTTCTCACTGGACGGCAGCTCGGTTGACGACCAGGTCGCTGCGCTCCTGCGCGGAGCAGCGCGCGCGGAGAGTGACACCGGCATAGAAGACGCTCCGCGCGCGCTGGGAGGGCGCCGCGCGCTCACGATCGGCACGGCCGAGTCGTGCACGGGGGGCCTGCTGGCAGCGCGATTGACCGAGCCGGCAGGCGCCTCGGAGTACGTGAAGGGCGGGATCGTGGCGTACTCCAACGAGGTCAAGGTCTCCCACGCCGGCGTCCCGGCGGAGTTGATCGAAAGGCACGGAGCGGTCTCGGAGGAGGTGGCGCAGGCACTGGCGGACGGGGCGAGGTCGCGGCTGGGCGCGGACGTCGGGGTGGGGCTCACGGGCGTGGCCGGCCCGGGCGGCGGCAGCGAGGAGAAGCCCGTGGGGTTGGTGTGGCTGAGCGTCGTCAGGGGCGACGGCAGCCGCCTGACGCGCTCGGTGAACCTCCCTGGCGGAAGATCCGACGTGCGCGATCGGGCGACCACGGTGGCGATGCACCTGATCCGGCGGGTCCTTCTGAGCTCCTGACCTGGACCCTCTAGCATCCCTGTACGGATGTCCCGGGGAGCCAAAGCCCGACTGTTCGTAGCGGCCGATCTCCCGCTGCCCGTGCGCGAGCATCTGGCCTCCTGGGCGCGCGGCGCTGCGGCGGGGTTGGAGTCGGCAGGCGCGGGTCGACCGCTGCGCCTGCTGGATCCCGATGTGATGCACCTGACCCTGTGCTTCCTGGGCAGCCGCCCGGTCGAGGAGATTGCGGTGATCGGCTCGACGCTGAGCGCATGCGCCGTAGGAATGGGTGAGCTGTCGGTGGGCGCCCCGCTGTGGCTGGGAGGGACCCGCCCGCGCTCACTGGCGGTTGAGATCCACGACGATGACGGAGAACTCGTGAGCCTGCAGGCGGCCGTGAGAGATGCCATCTCCCATACGACCGACTGGGAGACGGAACGAAGGCGCTTCAGGGCGCACGTCACGGTGGCACGCATCCGCGGGCGCACAGGTGGGCGCGTGGGTAGGCGGATGGGCGGGCACCCACCAGCCCATCGGACCCCGGCCGGTGATCGCTTCATCCTGCCCGCCACGCCGCAGCTGCGCTTCACCCCGGAGTCCGTGACCCTCTATCGCTCCTGGCTCTCCCCCGACGGCGCCACCTACGAGTCGGTGGCGACGTGCACTCTGTTGCCCTCTGAGATTTGAGCCCGCGCCGTCGCTCAGCCGCCGGCTTTGGCGCCCACGACGACGTTGCACAGGAGAGTCGAGCGGTCGCTCGAGAGCGTCGGTGTCGAGCCGTTCTCGCAACCAGGCGCAGATTCGTCGCGGCACGAGAAGGAACCGTCGCCTGCCCGCAGGGGGATGCTGCCGTCTTCGCAGGTCGCCTCGGCCGGCGCGGGGCCGCCGCTCGGTTCGACGCCGCAGAGAAGGGCGGAGCCGTTGGTTGAGAGCGTGGGGATCGAGCCGTTTTCGCAGATTGGTTCGGACCCGTCGGCGCAGGAGAAGTAGCCGTCGCTTGCCCGAACGGGGACGCTGCGGTTTTCGCAGATCGCCGGGCTCTGGCCCGTGCCGGCCGGAGACTTCGCCTTCGTCGTCGGCGTCCCTTTCACGGCAGCGCGTTTGGTGTTCGCGCCAGCATGTTCGTAGCGGCGTCCCTGGCCTTTGGAGTGGGGATGAGCCCTTCTCTTGCGAGAGGACCTGGACGTGCCCTTGGACTGGGCGCATGCCTTCGCGTTGCGCGTGGGATGCGCTGTGGAGGAAGACCGACAGGCGGTCTTGCGGCCCTGGGCCACGGCCTGCGGGGCCAGCGCTAGCAGCACCGTGACCGTGGCCATGGAGAGGATCAGGGCGGCGACGGTGAGGATTCGGCTGGGAAGGCTGATGATCATGGAGGGCTCCCGGCGGCTAGCGGGTGTGGCCGGGCTCATGGCATCGCCCGTGTCGGTCGTGTGCGTGAGCGTTGCTTTCGGTCGGTGGACGAAGAATCGGGAGCAGGAAGCCGTCTCCCGCCGCGAGCGTCGCGCGGAGAAGGCCAACTCGAACAACTGTTCCGTCCGGGGTGCCCTCTATCTTGCTCAGTTCATCTCTCGAACCCAGAGGAGTTAGACCAATGTCCGTGACCGACCAGGAGAAGGCTGCCAGGGCGCGCGACGCCGCCCTGCAAGGCGCGCTCACGCAGATCGAGCGTGAGTTCGGCAAGGGCACGATCATGCGCATGGGCGACGAGGGTGCCCAGGTGCGCTGCGAGGCGATCCCAACGGGTGCGCTCTCGCTCGATTTGGCGCTCGGGATCGGCGGGGTGCCCCGGGGGCGCATCGTCGAGGTCTTCGGTCCGGAGTCCTCGGGCAAGACGACGCTGATCTACCACGTGCTCGCAGAGGCGCAGAAGCTGGGTGGGGTGTGTGCGTTCATCGACGCTGAGCACGCGATGGATCCGCTCTACGCAAGGGAGATCGGCGTCGACATCGACGAGCTGCTCGTCTCCCAACCGGACTATGGCGAGCAGGCGCTGGAGGTCGCCGACATGCTCGTGCGCTCCGGCGCCGTCGACGTGGTCGCGATCGACTCCGTCGCCGCGCTGACCCCGCGCGTAGAGGTCGAGGGACAGATGGGCGACCAGACGGTCGGAGCGCAGGCGCGCATGATGTCCCAGGCGATGCGCAAGCTCGCCGGCAACCTCAACCGCACGCAGACGCTCTGCATCCTCACTAACCAGATCCGCGAAAAGGTGGGTGTCATGTTCGGCTCGCCCGAGACCCAGCCGGGCGGTCGCGCTCTGAAGTTCTACGCCTCCCAGCGTCTGGACATCCGGCGCATCGAGACGCTCAAGGACGGTACCGAGGCGGTGGGCAACCGCGTGCGGGTGAAGATCGTGAAGAACAAGGTCGCCGCCCCCTTCCGCCAGGCCGAGTTCGACATCGAGTTCGGCAAAGGCATCTCGACCTCAGGTTGCCTGATCGACCTGGGCCTAGAGCACAACATCGTCTCCAAGTCGGGCTCGTTCTTCTCCTACGGCAACGACCGCCTCGGCCAGGGGCGGGGGAATGCCAAGGCCCACCTGGATCAAAACCCCGCAGTGGCGAAGGAGATCGAGGATCAGATCTATGCGGCGCTGGGCTTGGGCCAGGACCTCGTCACGCCGATCGACCGCGACAAGGACACCCCACCGCCGATCGCCAGCGAACCCGCGGTCGCGGCCGCCTGAGGATCCTCAGGCGTGCTGAGGATCCTCAGCCTATGTCCTGTCGCTCGCCACGCTGCCAGTTTGCAAGGCCCGTAGCTACTCGCGAACCGCGCAGCGTTCTCTGAGAGAACCCAGCGGGTCAAATCCGGTGGGGGACTCGTTGACCGGAATAGATCGGAGCACGGCGCAGACCGCAGCTCGGAACACTTTGCAGAACGCACATGAGCCCGGCCCCTCGTTGACTGCCTGTGCGTTCGCGATGCTAGCGCCGGACATGAGCAACACCACCAGCGTCGCCACGACCGCGAGCGCGCCCATGAGGGCCGACATCCCCCGTGTCATCCCAACGAAAACATTCGCCGCCATTCTCGACCCCAGCCTTCCATGTCGTGTTTCCCCGATACCGCCCTTCGCGTGGGCAAAGTGAGCCGGAAGTGTAGAAGGGGCGACCTTTTCCGTCAAGTTGGTTTTACAGGGCCTGGATCAACCCGATCGACCGGGGTAGTGAGGGCGGCGAGCCCTGTCTGGACGACCCGCCGGCGGGACGCAACCTCGGTGGCGGCGGGCTCATACGGCACGAGCGGCGGCACACGCGCGCAAGCCCTATGATCGCCGGGTCCGACTGGATTCAAGCGGCGTAGGTTGTGAATGAGTAGACCAAGAACGGCCGATGCCGAGTCATCCTCGAAGAATGGTCGTCGCATGAAGCGCTACCACCTCACGACGTGGTTTCGTAACTGCATATTGCGTGTCTGACAAGCGGAGGTCCTCGCCCTGTATCTTGCGGTGATGGGCGATGAGGCTGTGCTCCCGCTGACGGGAGGCTGCAACTGCGGTGCGGTGCGTTTCGAGATAGATGAGCCCCTGCTAGGGGCTGTCTATTGCCACTGCACTCGCTGCCAGCGGCGAACAGGCAGCGCTGTGGCGGCGTCCGCAGGAGTGCGGCCCGGGACGTTCAAGATCTTCTCCGGCGACGACGTGATCCGTCGGTGGAACGCGGGCGACGGCAACGACAAGGCGTTCTGCAGCGTCTGTGGATCGGCGCTTTTCTCTCAGAACCCGAACGCCCCGGATGTGCTTTTCGTCCGCATGGGCAGCTTCGATTGCGACCCTGGGGTGCGCCCTGGAGCGCGGGTGCACGTGGCGAGTGCGGCGGTCTGGGAGCCGATTCCAGATGACGGCCTCATCCGGTTCCCTGGCCCAGTCGGGGGTTAGCCGCCGTCCTCGGCCCCCGGTCGCCGTTGCGCCCGCCGGCCTTCGTGGCTACCCTGCCAAGTCGATGAACGAGCCGTCGCACAGCAAGCCGCGCTACCACCTCACGACGTTCGGGTGCCAGATGAACGAGCACGACTCCGAGCGGATGAAGGGCATGCTCGAGTCGCTCGGCTATGCCCAGGCGCCGGCGCGCGGCGAGGCCGACCTGATCCTGTTCAACACGTGCTCGATCCGCGAGTCGGCCGACAGCCGCTTCATCGCTCATCTCGGGCAGGCCAAGCGGCTGAAGCGCGAGCGGCCCGAGCGGGTGGTGGGGGTCGGCGGCTGTTGGGCTCAATCGGTCAAGGAGGAGGTATTCGAGCGCTTCCCGTTCGTGGACGTGGCGTTCGGCCCCGGCCAGGTGCACAAGCTCGCGGAGTTCCTGACGAGCGACTCGCTCTCCGCACAGGGCTACTTCGAGTTCGAGGGGTTCACCGGCCATCTGCCGGCGCGGCGGGGGCGCCCGTTCCAGGGGTGGGTGCAGATCAGCGTGGGGTGCAACTGCGCCTGCTCCTACTGCATCGTCCCCTCGACCCGCGGGCGCGAGGTCAGCCGGCCGCCGGGCGAGCTCGTGGCGGAGGTTCAGGGGATGGCCGCCGACGGTGTGCGCGAGGTGACGCTGCTCGGGCAGAACGTCAACTCCTACGGACGCGACCTGCCAACTGCGCGCACCTCCACCAGGGGCGCCCCGGCGGAGGTACCCGCCGGCGGAGTGAAGGACCGCGCGACGTTCGCCGAGCTGCTCGGTCTGCTCGACGGCATCGAGGGCATCGAGCGCATCCGCTACACGAGCCCTCACCCGAAGGACATGCGCGAGGACGTGCTCCGCGCGCATGTCGAGCTTGGAAGCGTGTGCGAGCACATCCACCTGCCACTGCAATCGGGCTCGAGCCGCGTGCTGAAGGCGATGCGGCGTACCTACGACCGCCGGCGCTACCTCGACCGCGTGGCACTGATCCGCGAGCACGTCCCCGACGCCTCGCTCACGACAGACATCATCGTCGGCTTCCCGGGTGAGACCGAGGAGGACTTCGCCCAGACGATGGAAGTGGTGGAGGAGGTCGGCTATGACAGTGCCTTTACGTTCATCTTCTCCCCGCGCCGGGGCACCGAGGCGGCGGAGCTTCGCGATGGTCTCGTACCCCACCCGATCAAGGTGGGGCGAATGGAACGGCTCGTTGAGCTCGTCCAGCGCAACGCGCTCGCACGCGCCGAGCGCTTCGTGGGGCGAACGCTCGAGGTCCTCGTCGAAGGCCCCTCGCGCACCGACCCCGAGCGCCTGCGGGGACGCACGCGCCACAACAAGGTCGTGAACTTCACAGGGCTCGCTAACCCCGGCGAGCTGACCGACGTGGGGATCACAGCCGCGAGCAGCCAGACGCTCTCTGGAGAGGAACGCCTGCTTGGCGCGTGCGGGAAATGAAGCCACGCCATGCGCCGCCTCTTAGGCGAGCGTCAGGTCCGCCTCCCGCCCGAATACACAGACCTGGTCGCGCCCGCCCTGCTTTGCCCGGTAGAGCGCGGCGTCGGCGTTGGCGAACAGCGGCTCGTAGTCGAATGTCTCGCCCCGCGCCGACGCAGCGACGCCGACGCTCATCGTGACCTCCAGTCCGTCCACACGCTCGGCGGTGATCGCCGCCCGCAGGCGATCGGCGAGCTCGGCGGCTGTGTCGCGATCGGATCCCGGCAGCAGGATCAGGAACTCCTCGCCCCCGAGCCGATAGGCGAGGTCAAATGCGCGCAGCTGCTTGCGCAGCGTGTAGGCGACGTCCTTCAGGACCGCGTCTCCCAACGCGTGTCCATGGGTGTCGTTGATGCCCTTGAAGTGATCTAGGTCGCAGACGACGAGCCCGACCGGCTCGCCGGTGACCTGCGACTGCTGGGCGAGCTCCGGGATGCGTGTGCTCAAGGCCTTGCGGTTGAGCAGGCCCGTGAGCTGGTCGACGACCGCATCGTTGCGGTGCTGTATGTCCGAGTCCATCAATGGGATCGTGAGGAGGGCCACGCAGAGGACCAGTGCGAAGGGAGCGATCACGAGCGCCGGGTTGGAGTGCACGGCGGTCGCATCGACGCCGAAGGCCACCGCCAGCACGAGAGCCATGCTGAACGCTACGCCGACGGCCACGCCCCGCCGCGAAAAGCGCGAGCTCAGCGTGATGACCGGGATGGCGAGCCAGGACAGCGTCGGAACACGGGGGCCGCCGTTGAGCGACACCGCACCGGCGATCACCAGCTCGCTTACCATCCACGCCGCGAACATCACGTACTCTGGACGGGAGGCTCGGGGCATCAGGATATCGGCGTAGGCGAAGCAGGCCATGCCGGGCACCAGGCACAGCAGCGGCCACCATCCCAGCCACGGGCCGCTGGCCACGAGCGCCAACGTAAGGATCGCGAACGTCCTCTGCCTGGCGGGCCGCACGCGCTCCTCCATGTCCAGCAGGCGCTGACGATCGAAGTCGTCGCGGCAGAGCCAGGAGGTCGCGCCAGGTTTCGTCTCGTCGGGCGAGCGTACGCCCGCCTCGTGGGAGTGCGACCGGTTGGGTCTCATCGCTCTATGTGATTCGACCCCCGAGGCCCACATTATTACCGCCCCAGGGCAAAGTGGACGCAAATCGATTCCGTTCGCCGGCGTCCGCCGCCGCCGCCGAACTGACTAGCGCATGCACCCGCCAGAGTGCGACCTCGGCCCAGCCGCGGCCAGCGACGCCCTGCATCGAGGGGCATCGCTGGCAGCTGCGGCTGGCCGATGCGGCTCGGCCCGAGAGTCCTCGTGCTCGCGCTTACTGGTAGGTGACCCCGGCGGCCGCTCCCGGGTAGCTGGCACCCGAGCTCGACCCCGATTCCGAGCTCGAGCCGGAGCTCCCGGTCGAGCCGGAGCTCCCGGTCGAGCCGGAGCCCATGTTCGGGCACGAATGTTTCCCTGTCGACCCCGTGTTCGGCGCACCCGATTTCTGCGCCGGTGCCGGAGTCGTGGGAGTGCTTGTCGTCGGGGTGGTCGATTGCGTGGCGCTTGCGGCGTTGCTCGTCGTGCTGGGCGCCGCCGCCGCGCCGGCGATGCCTGCGACGGCGCCGGTCGTGGCAAGCGCTCCCGCCACCATCGTGGCGCCGAGCATCTTGGATATGTTCATGGGGGACCTCCTGGGTCGGTTGACTGCTTGTGAGAGCCACACTGACCCACCGTGCTAAGCGCATCCCCAGGAGCGTGTAAGCACGGCCGTAGATGTTCGTAGGGGTTCTATAAGGGCTCGCGTGCGCCCCGTTCAGACGGGCCGAAAGCGGTCAAGGATGGGTGCGGATCGGCAGGCGGCCGTGCTGCGCACCGTGAGTGTTCTGCGGTCGGCGACCATTCGTCCGGCGAAAATGCGAACATACGTTCGTGCGCTGGAGCAACCTGACGATGGGCGAGGAGGAGCAGAGGCGGCTGCCAGGCTACAGCGACGAGGCGATCGTGCGGCGCTTCGACGCGCCCGAGGCGCTCGAGACCCGCTTCTACGAGGTCCGCGCGCGCTCGATCCTAAACCGGGTGCCTGCCAGCTCACGGATGCCGTTCCGCTGGACGATCAATCCGTACAGAGGATGCAGTCATGCTTGCCGCTACTGCTTTGCACGCCCTACCCACAAGTACCTCGACTTCGACGCCGGACGCGACTTCGAGCGCGAGATCGTGGTCAAGGTGAACGCGCCCGAGGTCCTACGCGCCGAGCTCGCGCGGCCATCCTGGACGCACAACCACGTCGCGCTGGGGACGAACACCGACCCATACCAATGGGTCGAGGGGCGATACCGGCTGATGCAGGGCATCTGGGCGGCGCTGCGCGACGCCGGGAATCCCTGCTCGGTGCTGACGAAGTCGCCGCTCTTGCTACGCGACCTGCTGCTCATGCTCGAGATCTCGAAGCGTACGAGCATCAGTGCGTGCCTGTCCGTCCCCACGCTCGACGAGAAGGCCTGGCGGGCGACCGAGCCGCACACACCGAACCCCCGGGCGCGCCTCGAGGCGGTGGCCGAGCTCAACCGCGCGGGGATCCCGACCGGTGTGCTCATAGCGCCGCTGATGCCAGGGATAAACGACGCCCCACACCAGCTCGAGCCACTGCTGGAAATGGCCGCCGCCGCAGGCGCGGAGAGCATCGGCGGGGTGGCGCTGCACCTGCGGGGGGAGGTTCGCCAGATCTTCATGCACTGGCTGGAAGACCAGCGCCCGGACCTCGTGCCACGCTACGAGGAGCTGTACCGTCGCGGCGCCTACGCGCCGCGAGAGGAACGCGAGCGCCTGGTGCGGATGGTGAGCGCGCGAGGAGAGTCGACCGGCTCAAGGTACCTGCGAGGACCCGCTCGACTCTCGGCGACGGAGGAGCCCTCGGCATCGCCGCTCGAGCAGCGCACGCTTTTCTAAGGCACGCTTTTCTAAAGTCACCTCGCATCAGCTCGCGCTGGATGTCCCTGAAACGCAAGCGCGACTAACCGCAGTTCGGCGGTGGGCGCAACTGGCATGCCGGCGCGGCAATGTCGATCATGGGGATACTGAGCCTATGCACAGCGCCCGGCCGGACGCCGAGGTCATTGCCCTGTTCGGCCCCACCGGCGTCGGCAAGACCGCCATCGCGGTCGCTCTGGCCGAGCTGCTGCACGCGCGCGGTGAGGACCCGGTCGCAATTTCCGCCGATGCGCTGCAGGTGTATGCGGGCCTCGAGACCCTCACCGGTGTACCGTCGCCGGCCCAGCGCGCGAAGCTCGAACACCGCCTGATCTCCTTCCTGCCGCTCGACGCCACCTTCAGCGCCGGCCAATACGCCGAGCTTGCGCAGGCCGAAATCGATGATTTGCTCTCCTCTGGGCGACGCCCGATCGTCGTCGGCGGCACCGGGCTGTACCTGCGCGCGGCGCTCGCCCAGCTGGATCTGCGACCGCCGCCGCCGCAGGGCGCCCGCGAGCACTGGACCGCGGAAGTGCAGCGACACGGGGCGCCGACCCTGCACGCCCTGCTCGCGCGCCGCGCCGCGTGGGCAGCGGAGGGGATCGATTCGAACGACCGCCAACGCGTGGTACGCGCACTCGAGCTGCTCGATGCCGGACAGCTGGAGCCGCTGGAGGAGCCGTCCCAGCTCTGGAGCGCCGAGCTGCGCCACCCAACGCTGCTGGCGGGGTTGACGATGGAGAGGGAGGCGTTATACGCGCTCATCGACGCTCGGGTCGACGAGATGCTCGCGGCAGGAGTGTGCGAGGAGGTACGTCGCGCACATGCCGCCGGCGCCTCGGACACCGCCCGCAAGGCGCTCGGATTCCAGGAACTGCTCGCGGGCGACGTGGAGCAGATGAAGCGCCGTACTCGCAATTACGCGCGCCGCCAGCTCACATGGATGCGCAAGCTTGCGGGGGTGCGCCTGATCGACGTGACCGGCCATGACCCCGAGGTGGTTGCGGGAGAGATCATAGACTCCCGCGCCTGATGAGATTCGAGAAGTGGCAGGCCCTCGGCAACGACTACCTCATCTTCGAGCGCGAGAAGCTCCCGTTCGAGCTCACGCCCGCACGCGTGCGCCGGCTATGCGAGGGACACTTCGGCGTGTTCGCCGACGGCGTCCTTGAGCTGTCCCAACCCGAGGATCCCGCGCACGTGGCCGACCTGCGCATCTTCAACCCTGACGGCTCGGAGGCCGAGCTGTCGGGTAACGGCGCCCGCGAGGCGATCCTCTACCTGCGCCGCCGCGGCTGGACCGATCAGGACACCTTCTCGATCCACACTCCGGCCGGGACGATCCGCCCGACGATCACCGGCCCCTTCAGAAGTCGCGTAGACATGGGACAGGCGCGGTTGATCTCCAAGGACTTCCCCTTTGGCCCCGCCGACGGGGTGGGCCAGCTGGAGGTCCGCGTCGATCATCGGACAGGCCCACCGGCGCAGGCCGCGATGACGTGGCGCTTCCAGCACGTTTCGATCGGCAACCCCCAGTGCGCCATTCCCGTCGCGGACCTGGCCGCGCTAGCGGCCCTCGATCTAGAGGTCGTTGGTCCCCCGATCGAAGGCCACTCCGATTTTCCCAACCGCACGAACGTCTCCTGGTACACCGAGCTCGAGTCGGGTCCGCCCGCCCGCATCCGCGCGCGCATCTTCGAGCGGGGCGTGGGGGAGACGCTGTCCTCCGGCACCGGCGCCGCCGGCGCCGCCGTCGCCTACCTGCTCGGAGCGGTTGCAGATCGCCACGCTCGCCCCAAGGCCGCGGGCACGGACGGCGACGCCCGCGTCACCGTGATGCTGGACGGCGGCGAGCTGGAGGTCGAGGTCGACGGTGAACTGCACGTGCACCTGTCAGGCTGGGCGCTCCCGGTGTTCGAGGGCCGCCTCAGCGAGACGTTCCTCGAGGAGCTCAAGAGCGCAGTATGAGGCGCGTTCGACGACCGACATCGAAGGGGCCGGATGAGACCGAGTGAGCGCCTGGAGCGCATCCCGCCGTACGCCTTCGCCGAGCTGGAGCGCAAGATCGCCGCCAAGCGCGCAGCCGGGGTGGACGTGATCAGCCTCGGCATCGGCGATCCCGATCGCCCCACGCCGGCGCTCGTCGTGGAGGCGATGCAGGAGGCGGTTACCGAGGCCGAAACGCACCGCTACCCTTCCAACCGCGGCCGTGAGGACTTTCGTGTGGCCGTGGGAGACTTCTACGCGCGGCGCTTCGACGTGACGCTCGACCCCGAGCGGGAGATCATTCCCGCGATCGGCGCGAAGGAGGCGATCTTCAACCTCAACCTCGCGTTCCTGGACCCCGGCGACTATGCGCTCGCCGCCGACCCCGGCTACCCGGTCTACACCGGTGGACCGTGGCTGGCCGGCGCCGAGCCCGTGCTGATGGCATTGCAGCCCGAGCACGGCTTCGTGCCCGATCTAGGGGCGATCGACCAGGACGTGGCCAGGCGCGCGAAGCTGATGTACCTCAACTACCCCAACAACCCCACCGGCGCGGTTGTGCCCGAGGGGTTCTTCGGGCGCGTGGTGGAGTTCGCGCGCTCCTACGACATCCTCGTCGTCCACGACAACGCCTACTCCGAGATCACGTTCGACGGCTATCGTGCGCCGTCGTTCCTGGCCACGCCTGGCTCCAAGGACGTCGGGATCGAGGTGTTCTCGCTGTCCAAGGGCTACAACATGACCGGCTGGCGCTGCGCGGTCGTGGTCGGCAACGCCGAGACGCTTCAGACCTACTGGCGCTTGAAGACCAACATCGACTCGGGCCTGTTTGAGGCGGTTCAGCTCGCTGGCGTGGCTGCGCTCTCACCCGAGGGCGACGAGGAGGTCGCCTCGATGAACGAGCTCTACCTGCGCAGACGCGATCTCGTCTGCGAGGCGCTGACGCGGGATCGGGGTGGACGTGCACCCGCCGCGTGGAACGATCTACGTGTGGGCCCCGGTTCCGGACGGCTTTCCCAGCTCGGCCGCCTACTGTGAGCACGTGCTCGAGCGGGCGGCCGTCGTGCTCTCGCCCGGGGCTATCTACGGGCCGGCGGGGGAGGGATGGTTTCGCATCTCGCTCACAACCCCCGACGATCGCCTGCTGGAGGCGGTTGGGCGGCTGGGGGAGCTTTGAGTCCTGGACCGGTTGCACGCAGCTTCTAGACTTGCTGTCAGATGGAGGAAACCCAACGCGCGCTGCAGCGCGCCTTCTGTGTCGCGGCACTTCCGGAGGGAGACGACCTCGCCGAGCTGAGCGAGCTGCTTCGTACGGCCGGAGTGGCGGTCGTCGGCGAGATGGTCCAACGTCGCGAGCAGCCCCATCCGAACACCTACCTCGGGCCGGGAAAGGTCGCCGAGGCAAAGGCTGCAGCGGAGGCGTGCGAGGCGAACCTGATCGCCTGCGACGATGAGCTGACCGCACGCCAGGAGCGCAACCTGGAGGAGGCCGTTGGCCTGCCTGTTGTCGACCGCACGACCGTGATCCTCGACATCTTCGCCTCCCACGCCGGAAGCGCCGAGGGCAAGCTGCAGGTCGAGCTCGCCCAGCTCGAATACAACCTCGCGCGGATGCGCGGGCTGTGGAGCCACCTCGAGCGACTGGGTGGCGGGATCGGCACGCGGGGACCGGGGGAGACGCAGATAGAGACCGACCGCCGCCTGGCCCGCGACCGGATCGCTGCGCTGCGCCGCCGCCTCGAGCACGTCAAGGGCACGCGTGCCGTCCAGCGCGCCGAGCGCGAGCGGGCGGCGCTGCCTACGATCGCGCTCGTCGGCTACACGAACGCCGGTAAGTCGACGCTATTGAACGAGCTCACCGGCGCCGAGGTGGGAGTCCGCGACCGGCTCTTCCACACCCTCGACCCGACCACCCGCATGCTACGCCGGATTGGAGATCGCCCGGCAGGCAGGTCGTATCTGCTGACGGACACGGTCGGTTTCATCAGCAAGCTGCCCCACCAGCTGGTCGACGCGTTCGGGGCGACCCTGGAGGAGACGCGCCGCGCAGACCTGCTCGCGCACGTCCTCGACGGGTCTACGCCCGAGGCGCAGGTCGCGATCATGCGGCGCTCGGTCGAGCAGACGCTCGAGGAGATCGGCGCCGGCGAGCGCCCGAGGCTGCTCGTCCTGAACAAGATAGACCTGTTGGGCGAGGATGAGCAAGACGAGCTGAGATTGCGTCATCCCGACGCGGTGCTCGTCAGCGGCGTCACGGGCGAGGGCCTGGGAGAGCTGTGCACGCGCATCGAGCATGAGCTCCACCACATGCTCCGCCCGCTGGAGCTGCTCGTGCCCTATGTCGACGGAGGGAGCTTGGCCGAGCTGCACGAGGTGGCGGGTGAGGTCAGCCGCGAGGACACCCCCGAGGGCGTGAGGGTCAGCGCCCTCGTCCCCGCGCGTCTGGCGGGGCGTTTCGCGCGCTTCGCGGTCGCTTCTTAGCGCTCTCAGCGGTCGTCGCCACTGCCCGACAGCACGCCTCGGCGCTGGCGGGACAGCAGCTTCTGGAGGTTCTCTGAGGCGATCTCGTCCAAATCGAGCTCGAGCTCGCTCGCCAGCTGGGCCACGTACCAGAGCACGTCGCCGAGCTCCTTCGCGATCGCAGCTCGACGCTCGGCGCCGACCGTGCCGCCGTCGTCGCGGATCGTCTTCTTGGCGTGCTCGGCGACCTCGCCCGCCTCGCCCGCCAGGCCGAGCGCTGGGTAGGCCAGCCACTGCTCGCGCGGATACTCGGCGGTGCGGCGCGAAAGACGCTGGTACTCGGACAGCTCCAAGCCGATGATCTTATGTCGCGGTGCCGGGGAGCGATCATCGCGATCTCCGACTTTGCGGCGAGAGCGATCCCGGCCTCAGACCCCGGCGGCGTGGCGTGCGCTGAGGTGCGCCTCGCGCTCGAGGGCGTCATCGAGTGGTGTCAGCTCGTCGGGATCGAGCCCCAGCGCACGGGCGATGAGCCAGTCCGCGAACCACACGTTCTTCGGGAGCAGGGGGCCGTGCAGGTAGGTGCCGATCGTGTTGCCCCGTCTCGCGCCCTCCATCCCGCTCCGGCCGTCGTTGCCGTGGCCCTTCAGCACGCGCCCCAGCGGATGCGCGCGCTCCCCGAGACGAGTCCGTCCGCCGTGATTCTCAAAGCCCGCGAGAATTCCAGACGCCGATTTGATCGCATCCTGTTCGTCGATCTCCGAGCCCTCCCCGCCGAGCGAGACCTCAATCGCGACATTGCCGATCAGGCGCTCGTGATCCTCGCGCACCGTGTCGACGTCGAGGAGCTCCACGCCTTCGATCCGCTCCTCGCCCAGCGTGTAGGAGCGCCCCAGCAGCTGGTAGCCGCCGCACACGCCCAGCACCACCGCCCCGCGCCCTGCAGCCGCATGCAGCGCCTCGCGCTTGGTCTCCAGCAGATCGTCCGCGCACAGGCGCTGGTCGCGGTCCTGGCCGCCGCCGAGATAGAAGAGGTCGTGGGCCCCGGGATCGAACGACTCGCCCAGCCCGCTCGCCGCCAGCTCGAAGCCGATCCCGCGCCACCGGCAGCGGCGCTCGAGCACGAGCAGATTGCCCCGGTCGGCGTAGATGTTCATCAGGTCGGGGTACAGCGCGCATACGCTCAGAGCGCGAGTGGTGGTGACCCTGGGGGCCGAGGAATCAGGCACGGAGCATCACCACCGTGCTGCCCACGTGATCTCGTGTGGGGGCGAGCTCACGGGCGGGCTCGGTGTGCAGACCCGCCCCGATCGCCTCGCGCTGGAGCTGGGATGCGCTGATGTGGTCGAGCTCGATTACGTTGCGTTCGGGTTCGCCGTCGCCGTCGATTCGCCGCTCTCGTTCGATCAGGACGCTCTCCTGAAGGATGCACACTCGGATCGCGCGGGTCCGGTAGACGGCCCCGTCCACGCGCGCGATCTCCGCGGAGGGCCCGCTGCCACCGTCGGTGCAGTCGAACGGCTCGAAGGCGGTGACGATCGCGACGGCGAGCAGGCCGCCGGGGCGCAGGTGGGCGCGCGCGCGGCGCAGGAATTCGACCCGAGCACTCGGGCCGCCGAGCAGCTGGATGGTCTGCATGGGCATCAGACACAAATCGAAATCGTCCCGGCCGAGATCAAACGTGCGCGCATCGGCGCACACGGTCTCGACGTGCTGCTCCGCGGCGCGTTCGCGCAGAGCGTCCAGGAGAACGGCGTCGAGGTCCAGCGCCGTTACGCGATGCCCGGCCCGGGCGAGATCGAGCGCCACCCTCCCGGAGCCCGCGCCCACGTCCAGGATCCTCGCGCGATCCCCGCCCGCAGATGAGCGCTCAGCGAGCTCGCGCCACAGCGGCAGGTCGGCGGCATAGGAGCCGCACTCCAGATCGTGCCAGACGACCTCGGACGAGCTCACGACCATGCGCTGCGCGCCTCCCCGCGCGCGACCAGCAGCTCGCGCAGGGAGAGCATCGCGGTGTAGGTCGGCAGGGCATACAGGGGCGCCTGCTCGTCGGGGCGATCGGCGGCGGCCTCTTGCAAGGCGAGGCCAAGGTCGGGCTGCACGCTGAGCCGTGCGGGGTCGATCCCCGCGTACTTCAACCGCACGGCCAGCTCGGGTGCGCGACTACCGCTGCAGGTGACCCGGCGCACCCGCCCGGCTAGCAGCTCGAAGTCGGCGTCCCAGATCCAGGAGACATCGCGCCCGTCGGCGACGTTGTCGTTGAGCACCCCCAGCAGATCGTGCTGTCCGGGCTCGATCGCGAGCGTGCGCAGCACCTCGTTGGCCCCCGCCGGGTTCTTGACGAGCAGGATCCGCAGCTCGCGTCGCGCACTTGGCGTGGCGGGGCCCGTCGGCGCATCGGCAAGCGAGAGCATCACGGTCTCGGCGCGGCCGAATGCGGCCTCGGTGTTCTGAAGGCCGGCAAGGACGTTCTCCAACCCGACCTCCAGCGCCGTTGCGAGCGCGGCCGCGGCGAGCGCGTTGTAGACGTTGTAGAGCCCAGGCAGCCTCAATGCAACCCGCACCTCGCCGGCGGGAGTGCGCAGCGTAAAGCTGGCACCGCGCACGCCTTCGAGGGTCACGCGCGTGGCGATCACCGCGGGCTCGGGCCTTCTCTGGCCACAGCTCGGACAGCGGTAGCGCCCCAGGTGGCCGAGATAGACGGCCTCGAACGCATAGGGCGCGCCACACCGGCGGCAGTGCTTCGCGTCGGCCGCGTGCGCCATACCGGGCAGGGCCATGGAGTCGTCCTCCACCCCGAAGTACACAACGCCAGGACGCTCCCGACCGAGGTCGGCGATCAGCGGATCATCCGCGTTCAGAACGAGCTGCGGGCGCTCTGAGGCCGGGGTCCCGACCCCTCAGCCGGTGAGCCAGGCCGATCCTCGCGCAGCGCGTGCTCCCAGCTCTCTGCGATCGCCTCAAGCTCGCCATAACGATCGAGCTGGTCGCGGAACAGGTTCCCGAGCAGCACTGCGCGGGGATGCAGCTGGGCCGCGACTCCGTCCAGCCACAGCTCATCCACCTCGAACAGCCCCAGCTCGCCGGCCATGCCCCCGTGCGCTCGGGTCGCCGAGAGCAGTGTGGTGGCGATCCCGCCGGCCATGTTCGCACCCGCTCGGTTGTGCACCAGCGGCACGTTGGCCTCCTCGAAGATGCAGGCGGCCATCGCAGCAGTGGTCGTCTTGCCGTTCGTGCCCGAGACGAGCACGCTCCCTCGTCGCAAACGCGCGCCGAGAGCTCCGATCGCGCCCGAGTCCAGACGCATGAGGACCCTCCCCGGCACGCTCGTCCCGCCACCGCGCAGGCGCGAGAGCGAACCGACGGCCCGAGCCAGCGCGAGCTTGGGGGCGAGCGCGCTGCCCATCAGCCGGCCGGTCCGCGACCGCTCGCGGGAGGCTCGCCTACCGACGGGTCGGGCACGGCCGCCTCTTCCAGGGACGCCCCCTGTGCGGGCGGGAGGGACGATCTCGTGAATGCAGACCCCGCGCCCGAAGCCGGAACGAGCACCGTCACGGCAGCGGGCACGGCGCGGACACGCAGGGGCAGCTCGCCGATCGGATCACCGTCGGCGTACATCGTGAACGGACGGTCGGCGCTAACGGAGATCTCACGCGCGCGAAAGACGCTCACGCCGGGCTCGTGCACGTGCGTCCCGCTGAACACCTTGGGGAAGATCCTCGTCAGGAACCTGAGCTTTCCGACGCTTTCGACGACCACCACCTCGAGCAGGCCATCGTCGAGCATCGCGTCCGGCGCCGCGCGCATGCCGCCCCCATACGCCTTCGAGTTGGCGGCTCCGATCGAGTAGGCCGTGAAGCGCCGGCGCTCGCCCGGGGGCTCGAGCTCGATCTCGAAGTGAGCGGGGCGCCAGGACAGCAGGGCGCGCAGGGCGCCATATGCGTACACGAGCCCGCCGAGCCACGCGGGAGCCTCATTGGCGATGCGATTCGCTTCGCTGTCGAAGCCGACGGATGCGATGCCCACGAACGCCCTGCCGGGCTCCTTTGACTCTGCCTCCGAGACCTCGCCGACGTCCATCGCGAGCGGGACCCCGTGCGCGATCGTCGCACACGCCTCGAGCGGGTCATCCGCGACGCCCAAGACGCGCGCCAGATCGTTGCCGCGGCCCCCCGGGAGCACTCCCAGCACGGCACCCGGGACCGCCCGCAGGGCGTCCGCCACGGCACCGATCATCCCATCTCCACCGAGCGCCACCACCGTCTCGCCCGCGCGCGCCGCCCCGCACGCGAGCGCGCGCGCATCAGGGAGGTCGCGGGTCTGGAGGCGACGCACCGTGAGCCCGTGCTCGCGCAGCCGCTGCTCGACCGCCGGGCCAACACGGCCGGCCTTTCCCCCTCCCGCGGTGGGGTTGACGATCAGACAGACGGGCGCGGGCACGACGCAAGGGTATTCTCCCGCGCAGCGCGCACCGGACCCACGCTCACAGCCACGGGACAGCTCGGAGATCCGCTAACGCCCGGCAGCCTTGGCGGCACGGTCGCGCCGGCGCCGGCCGAAGGCCGCGAGCACGCCGAGAGCGGCGATCACCACGAACAGCCCGAGCAGAATGCTCGGCGCCAGTCCGAGCCCGCCGAACGGGAGTGAGACGAGCTCGACGAGCCCAAGGCCGACGGCGAGCAGCACGACGATCAACACCAGTATCAAGAGGATGCCGCGCAGGCGCGCGAGCATCCCGGCCGAGGCGGGGGGAGGAGCAGGCCCATCGCGCGCAACGCCAGCATCTGGCGGCCGCTCGGTGGCTCCTGGCCGAGGCGCTCCACGGCGTCCTTCAGGTCACCCGCGCGGCGTTCGGCCAGCGCGAGCGAAGCGTCGGCCATCCGCCTGATCTGCATTCGCTCCTGCGGGCGGGCGGCCGCGATCGCGCGCTGGAAGTAGCCGCGGGCTGCCTCGGCGTCGAAGCGCTCGGAGGCGCGCGCCCCGAGGATCGCCATCGCGGCCGACTTGTATTTGGTCTCGCCCTCGAGCTCCTCGTCGGAGCGCTGCTCGAGCGCCTGGATGGCCTCGAGGCCGCCCCGCTGCTCGATCCGGATCTGCCGCTGCTTGGGAGCCATGGGCGGCCATTCTATGGCTTGACTACCCCTGCGCGGGATCACGCACCGCTCGACTCTCCGCTTCTCCGCGAGCGCGGCAGGCGCTATGCTCGCCACGTGTCGAGCCGCCGCCTGCAATTGCCCCGCTGCCGCGTCGCGTCGCTGTGCCTGCTGTGCGCGGTGCTCGCGCTGGCGCTCGCAGGTCTCGGCGCCCCGGCGGCGAGGTCCGCTGAATTGGGCGCGAGCCCCGCCCTCTCCGAACTGACAGGGGCACAGGAACCCACGCCGACCCAGACGACCGCCACGACCGCCCCGACGGAATCGACCTCCAGCTCCAATTCGAGAACCGTCGTCATCCTCGCGCTGGCGGCGGCGATCGTGCTGCTGCTCGGGATCGCGGCCGTGATCATAAGGGATGCGCGCAGGGTGGCCCCGGTGGCAGAGGGCCAGCTGGCCGCAGGTGGCTCGGCTCGCGACTCGGCTGCCACACTGCGCCGACGGCGCGCGAAGGCCAAGGCCGCGCGACGCCAGCGCAAGCGCAACCGCTAGGCACCCGCAACCGTTAAGCACCTGCAATTGCTGGCACGCGCCGGTCGAGCACCCACCAGCCGCCCGCGGCTCGCCTCGCCGAGCTCGAACAACCCTCCTGGGTAGCGATGGCTAGCTCAGCGGGAGACTCGCACGTGCCGCCTGCTCACCGCCATCGCAGTGCGAATCCGTGGGGGTGCTGGCGCAGGGGGAGTGCCGTGGGGGCCGCGACGCGGCATGCGAGGACGCGGCGAACGCGGGTGGCGACACGGGTCCCCTGGAAGCGTCTTCGAGCCCCCGTCCTCATCAGATGAGTCGGGTGGCTCCGGCGCGCGCATCGCCTCGTCGTTGCGGAACGGCATCCACAACAAGAGCCCTGCAATCGGGAGTTTGATCAGGGCGGCGAGGAGGATGATCACCATCCACAACGGCATCTCGAACGCGATGGTACTACTGCCCTGTGGGATTGCGCAACGGAAGGGCTCTGGCGGCGCTGGCCGAGGAGATCGGTCGCTGCCGGCGCTGTCCGCGCCTGGTCGCCTGGCGGGAGCAGGTCGCGCGCGAACCTCGGGCCGCATTCGCAGGGCAGGAGTACTGGGGTCGCCCGTTGCCGGGCTTCGGCGACCCGCGGGCCAGGGTGCTCGTGCTGGGGCTTGCACCGGCGGCCCACGGCGCGAACCGGACCGGGCGGATGTTCACGGGCGACCGCTCCGGAGATTTCCTGTTCGCCGCCCTGTGGCGGGCGGGCTTCGCCAGCCAGCCGGTCTCGAGGAGCCGCGACGACGGGCTGGTCTTGACGGACGTGTGGATCACCGCGGCGGTGCGCTGTGCGCCGCCGTCCAACAGGCCCACACCGGCCGAGCGCGACGCCTGCCTTTCTTGGAGCACGCGCGAGCTGGGGCTGCTCGCAGGCGTTCGCGTGGTGCTCTGCCTGGGCGCGTTCGCCTGGAATGCCGCCCTGCGCCTGACCACCGCTCTCGCCGGCAATGAAACCTCACTGCCATCCCCGCGGCCGCGCTTTGGCCACGGCGTGGAGCTGAGCGGTGAACCCTATGCCCTCATCGGCTGCTACCACCCCAGCCAGCAGAACACCTTCACCGGCAAGCTCACCGAGCCGATGATCGACGCCGTTCTGCGGCGAGCACGGGAGCTGGCCGAACGAAGCGGGCGCTTAGGCTGACCCGACGCCGCTTTTTCGTCCGACTTTACATAACATGCATTATCGAGCGTTGACGGCGTGAGTACCTCCCCGAAGTTCTTCTTCGGTCATGCCGTGATAAATCTTTTGGCGTGGCATACTATTTTCCATGGCCGCCCAGGAGTCGTTACGTTCGCAGGCGGTCGAGGACTATTCGAAGGCAATCTTCTCGCTGCAGTCCCACAGTGAGGAGCCGGTTTCGACGAGCGCCCTCGCCGAGCGGCTGGCCATCACGCCCGGCTCTGTCTCTGCGATGCTCAAGAAGCTTGACGAGCTGGGGCTCATCACGCACGTGCCCTACCGAGGGGTGCGCCTCACTGCCGAAGGACGACGGCACGCCCTGGAGGTGATCCGCCACCACCGGCTGATCGAGAGCTTTCTGGCCGAAACGCTGGGGATGCCCTGGGATCGAGTTCACGCTGAGGCGGAGATCCTCGAGCACGTGCTCTCGGAGGATCTCGAGCAGCTAATCGCGGCCAAGCTGGGGCACCCCACGGTCGACCCACACGGCGATCCGATCCCCAGCGCCGAGCTGCAGCTCCAAGAGCGCGCGACGCGCAGCATGGAGAGCCTGGCGCCGGGCGACGAGGGCATCTTCGTGCGCGTCTCGGACTCCGACCCGGCGATGCTGCGCTACCTGGCCGGCTGCGGGATCTCACCGGGTGACCGCTTCGCGGTACGCGACCGACAGCCGTTCGGTGGCCCGTTGTTCGTGCTCTTCGGAGAGCGCGAGCACGCCATCGGCGGCCAGCTCGCGGGAGCCATGCGTGTCGAGGTCGACCAGATACGCCCCAAGACACGACCCTGCGCGGAAGGAGCCTGGCGATGGCGGCGACTGAGGCCACCGCCTCCTCCGGGCTGGCCCTGCCGCCGCTGACCGACGAGGACACCGCGCGATCCCGAGACCGCTCGCGCGTTCATGACGCTCGCCGGCACCGCAAACGCTGGTATCTGCTGTGGCTGCTGGTGGGGCCGGGGATCCTCGCGATGCTCGGCGAGAACGACGGCCCGAGCATGATCGCCTATGCCTCCGACGGCGCCCAGTACGGGCTGGGCTTCTTCGTGCCGTTCATCCCCGCGCTGTTCGCGATGGCGTTCGTGTGCCAGGAGATGTGCATGCGTGTCGGCGCCGTGACCCATCGGGGCTACGGTGAGCTCGTGCTGCAGCGTTACGGGAAGGTCTGGGGCTGGTTCGGCGCCGGCGATTTGACCCTCACCAACCTCGTAACCCTCGTCGCCGAGTTCGTCTCCATCCGCGTCGGGCTGGCCTACTTCCACCTCGGCTCCGGGATGGCCGTTGCGCTCGGGCTGGCGCTGGTCGTGTTCACCCTCAGCGGCGGGCGATACTGGCGCTGGGAGCGCATCGTGCTCGGCATGGCCCTCTTCAACGGCCTGTTCCTGCTCGCGGCGATCCTCGTCAAACCCCACGTCGGAGCGATCGTCGGCTCGCTTGACTTCAGCCCCTTCCCCGGCGGAAGCTTCAACACGCTGCTGCTGCTGCTGGCCTCCACGATCGGGGCGACGGTGACCCCGTGGATGATCTTCTTCCAGCAGAGCGCTTCGGCAGACAAGGGCATGACCCCGAGCGACATCCAGCACGGGCGCTATGACACCGCGGCCGGCGCGGTCCTTGCGGCGATCTTCGGTGTCGGGGCGCTCATCGCCGGGGCGGCGCTGCTCAGCCACAATGGCGCCGGGATTCAGGGGTTCGCGCCCAACGCCGGGTTCCCCCAGGCACTGAGGCACGTCGCGGGCGGCGCGGTGGGGACCGTGTTCGCGCTTGGGCTCGTAGAGGCCGGGGCAGTGGCCATCCTCACGATCTCCGCCAGTACCGCCTATGCGGCCGGAGAATGCATCGGTGTCTCGCACAGCTTCAACACCTCCCCGCGCAACGCCGCGGTCTTCTACGCCGCGAACATCGGGGTGGCGCTGGTCGCAGCGGCGGTGATCCTGATCCCGGGCGCGCCATTGCTCTCGATCGCTCTCAACGCGAACGTCCTGGCCACCGTGCTCCTCCCGGTCAGCCTCGTCTTCATGGTGATGCTCGCCAACGACAGGGATCTGATGGGTCCGTGGCTGAACAAGCGGGATT
>CAVPXY010000006.1:0-403566 GCA_963709885.1 uncultured Solirubrobacteraceae bacterium
AGACAGGATTTGAACCTGCGACCGCCCGGCCCCCAGCCGGAACGCGTAGGTGTCCGCTAGCCCAAATACCCCGCTTTTATTGAGTTTTACTGCCCGTACGCTACGGTAGTATGCGCTCAAGATAGAACACGAATAGAACATGGAGCGAGGGCGGGCGATGGCAAGCCAGAGCAACTCAAGGACCAGGCGAGGCTACGGCACCGGCTCCCTGAAACGGGTCGGGGGCTCCTGGATCGGCTCCTGGTACACCCCGGGCGGCACGAAGATCCGCCGCAAGGTCGGCCCCGCTCGCACGGAAGGCCAGCGCGACGGCCTGACCGTCGCCCAGGCCGAGGCGAGGTTCCGCAAGATGCGCGAGGCCGAGCGGCCCCGCGTCACCGCCGAGCGCGTGAGCATGGTCGAGGCCGGCGAGGAGCTACGCCACCGGCTTGAGATCCGCGGCCGCAAGAAGTCGCACCGCCTGACCGTCGAGTCGGACCTGCGAAACCACATCGCCCCGTTCTTCGCCGGCAAGGAGCTCGAGAGGATCGAGCCGCGGGACATCGAGCGCTACATCGCCGTCAAGCTCGGCACGCTCGCCCCCAAGACCGTCCGCAACCACCTCAACACGATGCACTCCGTCTTCGAGCTCGGCCTGCGGATGGACTGGTGCCAGCGAAACCCCGTCAAGCTCGCCGACCGGCCCGTCATTACGGCGACCGAGACGCGGATCAAGTTCCTCGACCAGCCCGAACTCGAGAAGCTCCTCGCCCTCCCCTACCCCGACGAGGCGTTCGGGGCGATCGAGCCGACGCTCTACCTCACCGCCGCCATGACCGGCCTGCGCCAAGGCGAGCTGCTCGGGCTGCGCTGGCGTGACGTCGATTTCGACGCTCGAAAGGTGCGCGTCGTATCACCGTACGTCCGCGGCGAGTTCAACGACCCCAAGTCCGAGGACTCAGGGCGCTCGGTCCCGCTCGCCAAGCGTGTCGGCGACGCGCTCGCCGCTCTACACGACCGATCCCTGCATGGGGCGGACAGCGACCTCGTGTTCGGACACCCCGAGACAGGGCACCCGCTAGACCGCTCGAAGCTCGTACGGCGATTCAAGAAGGCCCTCCAGCGATCGCAGGTACGACCGATCACCTTCCACGAGCTGCGCCACACGTTCGGCACCCGGATGGCTGCGAGCGGCGTTCCTCTACGGACGATCCAGCACTGGATGGGTCACGCGGATTCGAAGACAACCCAGATCTACGCGCACTACCAACCCTCCGACGCCGAGGCCGACACAGTCGATATCGCGTTCGCGTGAAGCTCTTACACCGCCGAGACGAGCAGCTCCGCGTCGTCGGTCGTCAGCGTGCCGACGAGGTCATCGGTTCGGGCGCGCTTGGTGACATTGCGCGCCTTGGTCCGAGCCGGGCGTACGTCGATCGTGAACTCGATGCCGAGACCTGACGCGAGGCGCATCAGCGTGTCCATGCTCGGGTTGACCTCGCCGAGCTCCAAGCGTGCCACCTGAGGTTGCTTGATGTCGAGGAGCCGGGCGAGGTCGCGCTGGGAGAGGTCGCGCTCGGCGCGATAGCGAACCACCGCGATCGCGACGGCACGCGCGAGTGCGGTGCGCTCCCACTCGGCACGGAAGCCAGGGTCGGCGCGCAGCTGCTCGGCCAGCAGCTCATCGTTGGTCTTCATGTCGCTGAGCTTCATCGCTGCCCCTGGATAGGTCTCTTCCAATCACCTGAGACTGCCCGAACGATAGCAGGTCTGTTATCGGCATTCCACCATCTTGGCTTCAGTCGAGATCGAGCTCATCGAAGCGCTGGACAGCACGAGCGACAGCTTGATCGTAACCGCGACGGTTGGTCTCAGCCTCCGGTCCGACGGACAAAACGACGAACGTCGACGGGCTCACGCGGCGGTAGATCGGACGCCACCGGCTACGCCCGGCGCGCGGGCGGAGCTCGCGAAGGCCCCTGCCCTGCTCGCCGCGCACGGCACTGGAATGTGGATGACCGAGTCGCGGCCCCGCCGCTTCGAGCTTCTCGGCGGCATGGCGCATCGCGATCTGCTCACGCACCGGCCAGGACGAGTCTCGCTCAGCGTCCGCGGCAGGATGCCAACGGACGACATACGGCGGCCCTGGGTCAACCTCAGGCGCCGCTTCGCCGCGACCCACCGCCGGTCGACTGCCCTTGCGGGAGTCCTTGCTCTTGCCAGACGACACGCGTCATGGGTAGCACGGACAGCGGACCTTCAATGCCCCGATTTGCTTGACCGTGAGCGGCTCACAGCCAGCCACGTCAGGGTGGTCTACTTCGTCTTGGTCGCCGTCCCGAGCGCGAGCGTCAGGCGCTGCGAACTCTGCGCGATCTTGCCCGAGAGGCCCGTCGAGGAGACTGCGAGAACCTTTAGGTGGCCCCCGCGGTCGGCCAACCGCCTGCTGCTGTTGGCGAGCTTCACCTTGAGCGTCTTCGAGACACCTGGGGCGAGGTTGTAACGGACGCTGCCGAACTGGAGGGCGACGTTCGGCACAGCTAGCTTCGCACCTCTTGCAGTGCGTAGCGCGAGCGTGCCGGTGCAGTTGCCGGGCGAGGCCGCCGGACAGCTCACCTTGATCGACACGGTTCCCTTGATCGCCTTCACAATGCCCCCCCGGATGGTGACCGGGCGCGTCGAGGTGTCGCCGGGGGGAGGCGTGACGACCGGGGAAGGCGTGACGAGCGGCGCAGGCGTGATGGCCGGCGCAGGCGTGACGACCGGCGGAGGCGTGACGACCGGCGGAGGCGTGATGACCGGCGGAGCACCCGTCCCGATCCGCCCGATCGCGCTGGTGGTGCCCAGGTCCGTGAACCAGAGGTTGCCGTCGGCGCCCGAGGCGATGCCCTCCGGGTGACTGCCGGCGTTCAGCCCGGCGGAGAACTCGCTGATGACCCCGCCCGTCGTGATCCGCCCGATCGCGCTGGTAGCGCCGCCATCGTCGGTGAACCACAGGTTGCCATCGGCGCCCGGCGCGATCGAGCTTAGGCGTCTGCCGGCGTGCAGACCGGCGGAGAACTCGCTGATCGCCCCGCCCGTCGTGATCCGCCCGATCGCGCCGGTGGTGCCCTGGTCGGTGAACCAGAGGTTGCCGTCGGCGCCGGGTGCGATCCCGCTCGGGAAGCTGCCGGGGTTAAGGCCGGTCGAGAACTCGCTGATCACCCCGGCCGGGGTGATCCGTCCGATCGCCCCGGTGACACCCTGGTCGGTGAACCACAGGTTGCCGTCGGCGCCCGGCGCGATGCCCTCCGGGATGCTGCCTGGGTTCAGCCCGGCCGAGAACTCGGTGATCGCCCCGCCCGTCGTGATCCGCCCGATCGCGTTGGTGGTGCCCCCGTCGGTGAACCACAGGTTGCCGTCGGCGCCCGGCGCGATGCCCTCCGGGATGCTGCCTGGGTTCAGCCCGGCCGAGAACTCGGTGATCGCCCCGCCCGTCGTGATCCGCCCGATCGCCTTGGTGGTACCAGTGTCGGTGAACCACAGGTTGCCGTCGGCGCCCGGCGCGATGGAGATCGGGCTGCTGCCGGCGTTCAACCCGGCGGAGAACTCGCTGATCGCCCCGCTCGTCGTGATCCGCCCGATCGCCCTCGTAACGCTGCCAGGGTCGGTGAACCACAGGTTGCCGTCGGCGCCCGGCGCGATGGAGATCGGGAAGCTACGCGCGTTCAGACCGGCGGAGAACTCGCTGATCTGCCCTAGCGGCGCCGGCGCCGCGACCGACGTGGCGGGCGTGAGCGAGGCCCCGAGCGCCACCGCAGCTACGAGCACGGCCAGAAGCTTGTGGAGAAGAAGGAATGTCCGCATGCTGTTCATGGTCGGATTACGGCTGGGAGTGGAGAACGGTTCGCGCGCCACTGCTGGCAACGGGTGAGCCGTCCCGGTACCGGGAGAATCCCTCAATCGCCTCCCCCATCAGCAGAGGCGATCACACGGGAAGTCGCTGAGGCCACACCGTCCTCGGGGCGATCAGCGGATAGCCAAACCGACCTCGCACGGCTGGTTTGTGCGCGTAAGCGAGCACACTCGCGGATGCCAACCACCCTGCCGGATTGGCCACTCGTCTTGTGTGTCGGCCGCTGGTTAGCGGTGCCGGAGATAGTGCAGCCCGACGGTCCAGTTGCGGAACTCGCTGCTGGAGACCAGGTCGAGCCGGTAGGACCTGGCGACGTCGTCGAACAACCGGGTTCACTCGCCCGCGACGTAGGGGTGCAGGTCCAGGCGGAACTCGTCGATCAAGTCGAGCCGCATGAGCGACCGCCAGAAAGCTGACGCCGCCCCAGACCGAAGATCGGCTCCTCACCCCGCCCGCCGGTAGCGGATGTGCGTAGCGAGCGGAGAGTGGAGCACCTCGACCGGCTCGAACCCGAGGGACTCGACTCCGTCGAACAGCCGCTCGCCGGACCCGAACAGGACGGGGACCACGTCGAGCGTGAGTTCGTCGATCACTCCGGCGGCGAGCGCCTGACGGACGGTCGAGGCGCCGCCCGCGATGTCGATGCCATCCTCGCCGGCCGTCTCACGCGCCTGCGCGTAGGCGGCCTCGAAGCCCTGGGTGACGAAGTGGAAGCTCGTGCCGCCCTCCATCTCGATCGGCTCGCGGGCGTGGTGGGTGAGCACGAAGACCGGCGCGTGGTAGGGCGGCTCGGAGCCCCACCATCCATCCCAGTCCTCATCCCACTCGCCGCGGATCGGCCCGAACATGTTGCGGCCCATGACGTAGGCCCCGCGCGGTCGCATGAGCCAGCCCTCTGCCGTCGCGTCGGCGTCGTTCGCGCGCTCGTCGCCGAGGTGCCAGCTATGGACCTCCCTGCCGCGCTTCCCCAGCGGATTCTCCCGGCTCTGGTCCGGCCCGGCGACGAAGCCGTCGAGCGAGATCGACATGTGGCAGGTGGTGTCCGGCATCGGCGTCCTCCAAGCGAAGTGGCCTCCACGCAAATGAACCGAGGTCGGTGAGCATAGGCTCAACGCCACCGACACGCCTGCTCACGGAGCGATGCGAGCGTCTCGCTATCTCCGCACAGCGCTTGCGCTCAGGACGAGGACCAGCGGTCTGATCTCGGGTCCGTCCAGCTCCTGCTTGCTCAGCTTTCCGGCAGTCAAATCGAGACGTTCCTTTTGAGGAGCCAGAAGCGCGTTTGATCCGCCGGCCACCGGCTGCCGCTCCCACGCAGGGCCGTGAGGATGCAGCAGAGGGCCAGCCCCGGCGCAGCTCCTGCACACGTTCCGAAGCAGGTCTCTCGAGTGGAGCAAATCGACAGTCGCTGACTGCCGCTTTCGCGACGAGCGTAGGCGAAAGCAGGAGCGCGGCCAGCGGCCAGCCGCGCGCTTGCGATTCATCCGATCCGAAAGCGCACCCGCCTTCACGGACGACGCCTCCTTTTGCGCAAAAGCACAAATCTGGAGGCGTGCTACGCCCAGGGCTGACATGGTCTCGAGAATGCCCAGCGGACACTTGATTGGGCTGCAGCGGTCCGCGCCGGAACAAGTTCTTGCAAACAGCGGAGTCGATTCGGCGAGATTGTGTTTGACCCTCGACGGCATGGGTAAGCGCCTCCGGGTAAAGCGCACGGAGGACGAGGGCACGCAAGGACCACGACGGCCCGCAGATCGATCCCGAATAGGGCGCCCGAGTGCTAGAAGCGCCGAATCGCAGGTCCGGAAAACTGGCCACATGAGTTGTTGTTCGCCCAGGCTGGGCGGGGCCTGTACACGGCCGCGCTTGATGACAGGAGACTGCGGCCGCACCGGCTGGCTGGCGCTCGTCGCCTCGCTAGACTCAAGCTCGGTGGCTCTAAATGAACGGCTCCACCGTCGAGGTGAGGGATCTGCGACGCAGCGAGATCGACGCCGCGGTCGCGCTGCTCGCGAGGGGGATGCGCGACAACCCGCTCCACGTTGCCGCCTACGGCGCCGACCCTGAGCGGCGGCGGCGCTCGATTGAGCGAACGCTTGGCACGCTGTTTCGCGTCTTCGGCGCTCAGCAGCCTATCTGCGCTCTCGACGAGGGTAGGCTCGTCGCCGTGACCGGGGTCGCGCCCGCCGGCACCTGCCAGCCGACGGCGATCCAGATCCAACGACTGAGGTCCCTTCCGAACATCATCGCGATCGGGCCCAGCGCCGCCGCACGTGTCGGCAAATGGCTCGCTGCCTGGGGCCAGCGCGACCCCGATCAGTCTCACTCCCATCTTGGTCCCTTCGCGGTTGACGCGCATCTCCAGGGTCGCGGAATCGGCAGCAAGATCATGGACGAGTGTTGCCTGCGGCTCGACGCCCGCGGGGAGACCGGGTATCTCGAGACCGACAAGTGGGAGAACGTTCACTTCTATGAACGCCATGGGTACGCGGTGATCGCTCAGGCAGACGTGATTGGAGTGCCCAACTGGTTCATGATCCGTCAGCCGCAACGCTGCGCGTAGGCACGGTGCTGAAGGTCAACGGGTCACCGGTGCAGCGCAGCAAGAGCCCGGTTAGGGAGCCGCCAGGACACGCTTCGGACATCGCAGATCGAGCGCGCCAATGTGGGAACACTCACGCGGGCTTTACCCCGCCCTCAGTAACGCGGGGGAGTGTTTCCGATGGGGGGATCGAACATCACCGCAAGATCAACAACGGAGATCGATCTCATGGCCAGAATCATCGTCACGACCGAGCGAAGCGAACGACCCGACGCCCATGTACTGCTCGACGAGCGCGTGTGCTCAGAACATCTCAGCGACGACCACTCCGCCGCGCAGCTCATCGAGCGGCTCAGCTGGGCGATCACCGACGCCGAGGACACCGAGCGGGCAGGGCAGATGCTCTGACCGACGATCTAGCGAGGCGGCCTGCGCTTGTGCGTCGAGATCCGAGCGTATCGGCAGCGTCGAGCCTCGCGCCCGCCTGGGACGACCCAGGAGCGTCGACGCCGCACAACCGGACGCTCGTTTCCACCCGGAGCAGACGCCGACGCGGGCTCGCGCTTCGCTCCGGGTCGCACCGTCACCGTGGCGCCATCACCCGGTCGCAGGCACGCGTAAGCTCAAACCGTGAGCGCCAGGCAGCGCATGGTGGCGGCGGTTCTGATTGCGCTCGTAGTCGTCGCTGGTATCTATCGTTGGGTCGTCTTCGGCAATGTCAACACCTTGCACGGTGGCTCAACGATTCAGACCCTCACAGGAGAAGGCGAGGTCATCGGATCGACGAGCACCCTGGCCCAGCGTGCTGCTCCCCCTCGACGCTGCCCCGCGTCAGACGCGAAAATCGAGAGCAGCTCTGACCCTAGGACGGCGTTGGAGCTTGTGCCGCCGCATCCCCTCGGAGCGCTGGCCTGTCGCTATTGGGGGGACCACGACGTAGGCCAGCGAGGGACGCTGGCTGGGGAACGGGCTATCGAGGCGAACCCTGCGCTCAGTCGGCTCATCACACGGCTGGACGCCCTAAAGCCGGAGAGATATCCCGTGCCGTCGTGTCCGGTCTTTGGCGGGCGATCGATTCTTCTGCTCTTCCACTACCGGGCCGCGAGCGATGGTCCGGTGCGCATCCTGCGGGAAACCTGTCCTGAAGCAACCAATGGCCGACTGACTCGATTAGCGCTCGGCTTGTCGGGAGGGGAACACTGGCCGGATGAAGGACTCCTCTGAGAGCGGCCGGCGTGCGGTCTCGCCACGATGGCCGCTCATTCGGCTTGACGGGTCCTCGTGGTCGAGACACTCAGGAGGGGCTAGACAGACTTCTGTCACTGTCATCGTCCTTGGGGTCTGGGCGGTGACGTCCGGCTTGTCCGGTTGGTTCTCGGGCTGACGGCGGGCTGACTCTCGACTGCTGCGTCGACTGCTTGGCCTGACCGGCAAAGCTTGTGTCGCCCGCCGCCGCCCGAGGACCGCCGGCGTGACTTGATAGGAGCGTGGCATTCGCCCCAAGTGACAGTTGTCCGCCGGAGATCCGCTTCATCGGTGATCAACCAAACGAAGGGACGGTGCACATGATCGTGATCGGCGCGGACACGCACAAGGGCTCGCACGCCTTGGCGGCGGTGGATGAGGGGACCGGTCGGGTTCGCGCCAGCCGCCAGATCAAGGCTGACGAGCCGGGGCATCTGGCCGCGGTCCGGTGGGCTCGGGGCCTGGATGAGGAGCGCGTGTGGGCGCTTGAGGACTGCCGGCACGTCTCGCGCCGGCTCGAGCAGGCGCTCTTGGCCGCAGGCGAGCGGGTCGTGAGGGTCCCGCCGCACCGGATGGGCGCCTCCCGCAAGGGCGAGCGCGAGCCTGGCAAGTCGGATCAGATCGACGCGTTGGCGGTCGCTCGCGCGGTCGTCAAGGACGGCGTCGAGCAGTTCCCGGTCGCGTATCTGAACGAGCAGGCGATGGAGATCCGGCTGTTGCTCGATCACCGAGGCGATATGGTCGCCGAGCGCACCCGGACTGTGAATCGGTTGCGCTGGCATCTGCTTGAGCTGTGTCCCGAGCTCGAGCACTCCCTCAAGCGCGGGGCGCTGAACCAGGCGCGCATGCTGGACCGGGTCGACCGGCGGTTGCGGAAGCTGCCCGCGCTCGCGCGGGTCAGGGTCGCGCGCGAGCAGGTCTCCCATCTGCGCACCCTCAACCGCGAAATCGACGCGCTGGGATGCGGGCTGGTGGAGCTTGTCAAGGTTCACCGCCCGCAGCTGCTCGCCGAGCAAGGGTGCGGCGCGCTGACCGCCGCGATCCTGATCGGCCACACCGCCGGCGTCAAGCGCTTCGGCAACGATTCGAGCTTCGCGCTGCTGACCGGGACCGCGCCGATCCCATGCTCCTGCGGGCAGCGCACCCAGCACCGCCTCAACCGCGGCGGGGACCGCCAGCTCAACCACGCGCTGCACATCATCGCGATCACTCGCGCCCAACGTGACCCCGCCACCAAGGAGTATCTCGCGCGCAAGCAAGCCGAAGGCAAGACGAAGAAGGGAGCGCTGCGCTCCCTCAAGCGCCACCTCGCGCGCCGCTTCTACCACCTCCTCGCCGAACCACCCGCCGACCAGCAACAAGCAGCTGACCGCAAGCCGATCGCCGAGTCCGAGCTGCCCGCGATCCCCGCGCGTCCCTACCCTGAGCGCGAGATCCAGCAGATCGGCACAGCGCCTTTACCGATGGTCTGCATCAGCTAGAGCGCCGGACTCACGATCCCCTCAGGGCCGTTCTCCGGCCCGCCAGCGACCACGGTGAACGCTCACCGCTGACCTCGCACGCCACAAATCGGCCCGATACGCGCCCAATCGCGCCGTCACCGACGGCAGACCACGCGTCCTCGCCCTTCTGCGGCCCTGGACGAACGTTCCGCGACCGACAGCACACCCCCAACCGGCTCTCGACGCCCACCCGCCACTCACTATCGACCGCTTCAGAAACGCCCAAATAGCGACCGACCCTTGACATAGGAGCGAGCTTCGGAGGACGAGCGAGTGTCGTAACCACCGCCGAGTCAGACGCCCGATTTGGACGAGGAGGAGGTGCCGTGCCCGAGTGTGATGCGGCTCTCGCTTCTGGATGCGAGCAGGGCTACTTGACCAAGACTTGACCACGTCCGCGGGCGAATACGCCTAACGAGCGTCGGCTCGCGAAAACAAGCTGATTTGTCGGCACTTCAGAAGCACGGGCTGGACGCAGGCTCGAGCGCCTCCGCGAGGAGCTTCAGGCCCGTAGAGACGATTCGAAAAGTCACCAACCCTCGTTGAGCGACCAGCCTCGGACGTTGGGTCACGTCGGGAGGAATGGCGGGATAGCCGGTCGCGGCGAGGTCCGCGCCGACCACAGCGCTCCACTTGCTGTTCCTTTCCGTGCGAGGGTGGCTAGGCCGTCTGGATCAACCCCACGGCCAACGTGACGAGCGCCGCGGCAATCAATGCGGCGCCGGCTCGCGTGAGCTTGGTCCCTCGCGAAGGCTCGCCCGGCCGTCCGACGCCCAGGTGTAGGAAAAACCCACCCGATTGGGCTAACACTCCGGCGAGAAGGACACTGCCGGCGGCCCATTCGAGTCCGCTCGAGAAGTCCGCGCGCGGCAGGTAGAGCAGGTAGACAAGCGAGAGCACGAGCAGTACTCCGGCATGGGCGTGTCCGGCACGGAAGAAGCCCTTCTGCCAGTCCGCCAGGCCCTCGCGGCCGGAGAGGAAGGTGAGCAGCGCCCAGCCGCCGTACTCGACGGTCACCAGCCCGAGAACGGCGACGATGGGAAGGATCTTCGTAGGTTCCATTTGATTCTCCTTTGCATCACGCGAGTCGGATGACGACTAGTGGTTCATCCCGCTAATCCGCGCCCTCATGCCTCGAGGACCTTGCCGGCGTAGGTCCACCTGAACGGTTTGGCGGTCTGGTTGTAGGTCTCCACGAACGCGAGCATCTGCTGAGCGAGGTCCTGCTCGGAGGTGAAGATCCCGTGCTTGAGCAGCCTTCGCCAGAGGATCGAGAAGAAGATCTCCACCTGGTTGAGCCAGGAGGCGTGGGTGGGGGTGAACTGGAAGCGCCACCGCGGGTGGGCCTCAAGCCACTTGTTCACGTTCTCGGTGGCGCGGGTCGAGAGGTTGTCGGTGATCGCGACGATCTCCTGGCCCTCGACGAGGGGGATCTCCGCGTCGAGGTGCTCGAGGAAGCGGATCAAATCGAACTGGTTGCGGGTCTTCGACGGCATCGCCAGCACGTCGCCTTCCTTGACGTTCAGGCAGGCGAACAGGCACTGGGTGCCGTTGCGCTTGTACTCGTGCTCGCGCCGCGCCGGCTTGCCGGGCTGCGGCGGCTGGTCGGGCTTGGTCGGCGACTTGGCCTGGATCCCGGTCTTCTCGTCGATCGAGACGACCAGCACGTTCTCCGGCGGATCGACGTACAGGCCGCAGATCTCGCCCATCCGCTCCTCGAACTCAGGCTGGGAGAAGTCACTCATCACCCAGTAGTCGCTCAGGTGCGGCTTGATCGCAGCCCGGGAAAGGATCACGTGCGCCTGCGAGCCCGACATCCCCACCTCCCTGCCGAGCTCCTCATAGGTCCAGCGCTCCCGCCGCGCCCCCTCCTTGCTGGGCTCCGGGCGCGTGCACGCCTTGGCGATCAACAGCGCTCTCGTCTGCGGACCATGCGTCAGCGGCCGCCCCGACCGTGGCGCGTCCGCCAGCCCCTCGATCCCCTCGCGCGCGTAGCGCGGGCGCCACTTCTTCACGGTCCGCTCGGCGCACCCCACTCGCTCAGCGATCTGCCCCGTAGTTAGTCCCTCACTCGCCGCCAACACGATCCGAGCCCGCTCGACCATCCGCACCTCAGAGCTGGCAGCGCGCACAATCCGCTCGAGCTCCCGCCGGTCCTGCTCTGAGACCTCCACCCGCCTGCCCGCGCCCTTCACAGCCATCATCAACCTCCATCCTCGCCGAACTTGTCGGCAAGGACTTCGAGACCAACGGCAGGACACCCCTAGCCGGGCGCGAACTTGCAGGACGCACTACTAGATGAATGATTCCGAATTGACGCGAGGCGTGAGGCCGGCGCGAGGGACCAGAGGCCGGCTGTCGAAGGTCGGCGTTGCTATTGCAACGTCGACCACGGGACGTGTCCGAGCCAACTGAAGACCTATAGGTCCACGTCGGCGCCCCACCCGCCACCACGGTGGCTATAGGGTGGCGTACTGGAGCACGCAGCTCTGGCAGGAACGTTTGGCCACGCGAGCCCTCCGTTCGCATTGAGCAGGTTCCTGGCCGCCGACGCGTGGGTCGTACCTGCAACGCGCGGAAAGGAGGCGCGCCGTGCGTAGCCAGCGAGACGGTCGAGTTGGACGAGGACCAGCGGTCTGATCTCGTGTCCGTCCAGCTCCTGCTTGCTCAGCTTTCCGGCAGTCAAATCGAGACGTTCCTTTTGAGGAGCCAGAAGCGCGTTTGATCCGCCGGCCACCGGCTGCCGCTCCACGCAGGGCCGTGAGGATGCAGCAGAGGGGCCAGCCCCGGCGCAGCTCCTGCACACGTTCCGATCCAACACTCCCATGAGCCGCCGGCGACCGACTCGAGAAGCCTGGTATGTACGGAGAGGAGTAACGACGTGACTGAGCCGTCAAGCTCGGCCAGCGCACAAGCCGTGGAGATGTACCGATCGCGAACCGTAGTTTGGTCGGATGCGGTCGCGCCCAGAGTGGTGTACGCCGGAAGAGGAAGAGAATCATCGATAGCCAGAGGCGAGGAGAGGACGATGTATGCAAACGTGCGCCACTACAGGATGGGCGCGGGCTCGATCGATTCGCTGATGCATCGAGTGGACGAGGAGTTCGCCCCGGCCATCAGCCAGGAACCCGGTTTCGTCGCATACTTCGCGCTCGACACGGGCGAGGCAACGGTGGAGACAGTCAGTATCTTCCACGACAAGACGGCTGCCGATGCGTCCAACGAACTCGCTTTTGACTACGTGCGCGAGAACCTCGGTGAGTTCGAGTTGACGCGAACCGAGGTAAGCGGCGGCGAGGTGTTCGTGAGCAGGGTGACAGCGGAGGCGCTCGAGGATGCAGACCGTTGGGCGCACGGGGTTCGCTCGCGGCGGCGCGTTTCGTGAGTCCGGGGAATGCCTCGAGCTCCCGTCCTGGTCGTCGGAGCAAGCGGTCGGACCGGTCGGCTGATCGTCGGCTGCTTGGTCGAGCGTCGCGTTCCCGTTCGCGCCTTGGTCCGAGATGCCGCCAAGGGTCGCGAGCTTCCGCCAGACGTGCCGCAATTCGTCGGAGACGTTCGCCGTGGTGAGACGCTGACGGAGCCGATGGCCGGCGTGCGCAGCGTGATCATCGCTACCTGCGGCAGCGCGGAGCGCGACAACAGTGCCGTGATAGTCGACTATCACGGCACCCGCAACGTCATCCAACAGGCGACCGCGGCGGACGTCGACCTCGTCGTTTTCCTCTCCACCATTTACGCCAGCCATCCGGAGCACTACCAAGACGTGGAGCCGACGAGCCTGGGATGGAAAGCAAGGGCCGAGGAGGTCATCCGAAGCTCTGGGGTTCCCTATTGCATCATGCGTTCCGGCTGGCTGACGGACGGAGGTGGCGGTGAGCCGCTGGCCGTGTCGCAGGGCGATACGGCCGAGGGCCGGATCTCGCGGACGGACCTTGCCGATGTCTGCGCGCAACTGCTCTTTCTCCCGGACGCACGCGGAAAGACCTTCGAGGTGATCGCGGCGCCGGCAGGGCACGCGCCGAGCCTCGCATCCGCCGTCGCCGCCTTGGCACCCGACGCCGATGCGGGCCCCAAGCTAGCGCCGACGGCCGCGGTTGAGCGGGTGATCCTGCGCGACGGCTCGACCGTCATGATCCGCCCGCTGGCTGCCGGCGACGAAGCTGCGATCACCAGCTGGTTCGCGGGGCTGGGGGCCGAGACGCGCTACGCACGCTTCTTCGCCTGGCTCGAGCGGCTCGACGGTCGGACCCAGTCAGAGCTAGCGCGCGTCGACCATTTCGACCACGAGGCGATAGCGGCGGCGGCCCCCGACGGCACGACGGTCGGGATCGCGCGCTACATCCGCACGGGCGAAGCAAGAGCGGCCGAGGTCGCGGTCGCGGTAGCCGACGCCTGGAGAGGCCAGGGAATCGCCCGCATGCTGCTCGAGCGGGTCGCAACGAGCGCCCAGGCCGTTGGCATCGAGCGCCTCACAGCGACCTGTCTTGCCACCAACCACACGGTCATCCGTCTGCTGAGCCGGCTGGGACCGACGACCATCGGCCCGCCCGACGCGGGGCTAGTGGACGTCCGGATCGATCTGACGAGCACAGACGCCGATCCCAGGACTCCGGCGCCGACAAACGACGGACTGCGCTGGTGAGGAAGGGAGCGCCATGTCCTAGGAGACCTCGCGCGTACCGGCTCTGCGGCTGCAGCCCTCGGCTTCCTACAGCTTCACGATGCGCCTGCACATGCCGCAGCAGGGCGGTGCGTTCGCGGCTATCGCTCATGCGATCGCGGATGCCGAGGCGATGCTCGGCGCGATCGATCTCGTGCGCGTGGAGCGCGAGGAGGTCGTGCGCGACGTGACGGTTGCGTGCGTGGACTCCGCCCACGGCGAGGCGGTCGTGCGGGCGGTACGCGAGCTGGAGGGCATTCGCGTCGACAGCGTCTCGGACCGCACGTTCCTGATGCACAAGGGGGGCAAGATTGAAGTCAAGGCCAAGCTTCCGATCAAGACACGCGACGACCTCTCGATGGCCTACACCCCTGGCGTGGGGCGTGTCTCGATGGCGATTCACGAGGACCCGGCCAAGGCGTGGGCGCTTACGATCAAGAGCAACACAGTGGCGATCGTCTCTGACGGCAGCGCCGTCCTTGGTCTCGGCGACATCGGTCCCGAGGCGGCGATGCCGGTAATGGAGGGCAAGGCGATGCTGTTCAAGGAGTTCGCCGGCGTCGACGCCTTCCCGCTGTGCCTCGACACCAAGGACGTCGAGGAGATAATCGCCTTCGTCAAGGCGGCGGCCCCCACGTTCGGCGGCATCAACTTGGAGGACATCGCCGCTCCGCGCTGCTTCGAGATCGAGCGACGCTTGCGGGCACAGCTCGACATCCCGATCTTCCACGACGACCAGCACGGCACGGCGATCGTCGTCCTAGCAGCACTCCTCAACGCCCTGAAAGTCGTCGACAAGCGGGCCGAGGACATCACGGCGGTGATCACCGGCGCGGGCGCAGCCGGCCTGGCCTGTGCGGACATCATGCTTGCCCACGGCGTGCGCGACATCGTGGTGTGCAACCGTCGCGGCGCTCTCTACGCCGGCGCTGAGCACCTCGACGCCGACCGAGCTGCGCTCGCGGAGCGCACGAACAAGCACGGGTTGCGAGGCACGGCCGACGAAGTGTTGGTTGGCGCCGACGTGCTGGTTGGCGTATCCGGGCCCGGCGCGGTGTCAGCGGCCGCGGTGCGGCGGATGGCTCCCGGTGCGATCGTGTTCGCGATGGCCAATCCGCTGCCCGAGGTCCATCCCGAGCAGGTCAGCGACGACGTCGCGATCATGGCCACCGGGCGCTCTGACTACCCCAACCAGATCAACAACGTGCTCGCGTTCCCCGGCGTCTTCAAGGGCGCGCTCGAGGTGCGCGCGCGCACCATCAACGAGGAGATGAAGCTCGCCGCTGCGCACGCCATCGCACGCGTGATACCGGAGGACGAGCTGCACGCCGACTACATCATCCCCAGCGTCTTCAATCGCCAGGTCGCCGAATTGGTGGCCCAAGCGGTCGCCGACGCCGCGGTCACCAGCCGCGTGGCTCGCCGTGCGCGAGGCGCTCGCGCATACGAGCCGGTGACCCCGCTGGAGACGATTCGCTGAACCATCCTGGCGCTGCCGGGTACCGTGACGCTGCGGAGGCGGCCAGCGGCTGCCTAGCCGCTACCCCCCCTGAAGATCTCGTAGGGCGCATAAACCCCGATCACGCGTGCTTGCGACGCCGTGGAGCCGGAGAATCGCATCACGGCCTGTTCGCGTAGCCTGTCGCGCTTCGGCCCGCAGGCGGAGGTGATGCATGCGCTCATTCCTGTACTTGGCGCTCCGCCGGTGCCTTCGGCCTGTGGTGGGCCGATCCCGCCGTGGCGCTCGGCATCGGTGCGCTCGCGCTCTACGAGGGCCGCGAGACCTGGCGCGGCGAGGGCTGTTGCGCCGCCTCGCCGCTCCCCGGCGAGCCTTTTGACGCCAGCCACGACGACTGCTGCTGTTGAACACAAGCGAGCGCGCGGAGGACCGAGCTCGACATGCCCCCTTTGGACGACGAGGGGCAGCATGACCGTCACGCTCCTGCGCACCTGCTCTTCGGGCGGAGCGGCATTGGGTCATCGTGGCGGCGGGCACCCAGCCGGTGCCCCACGCCTGCGGTTAGGCTGCCGGGATGCTCGATTTCGACGCGTACTTTGAGCGGATTGGTCTGAGCGCAAGCGAGCGGCCGACGCTGCACGACGTCCACCGCGCGCACGCGACGTCGATCCCGTTCGAGAACCTCGATCCGCATCGCGGGATTCCGGTATCGCTCGCCGAGGAGGATCTGGAGCGCAAGCTGGTGCGCGAGCGGCGCGGCGGCTACTGCTTCGAGCAGAACCTGCTGCTCGCCTCGGCGCTTGAGCACCTCGGCCTGGAGGTCGAGCCAATGCTCGCCCGCGTGCGCGCTGGCGCGCCGCCGGGCACCGTGCGGCCTCGCAGCCACCTCGTGTTGCGCGTGACAGACGGTGACGGCCGCGTCTGGCACGCCGATGTCGGCTTGGGCCTCGGGACGCTGCTTGACCCGATCCCGTTTGGCCCGGACGGCGCGGCCGCTCACGAGCAGTCCGGGTGGAGCTTCCGGGTGGTCGAGGAAGGGCCCGAGCTCGTCCTTCAGACGCTCGCCGACGGTACATGGTCTGACGTGTACGCCTTCCCCCCGCAGCCTGTCCCGCGCATCGACATCGAGACGAGCAACTGGTGGACGTCCACCAATCCGCAGTCGCCCTTCGTGTTCGGCCTGATCGCGGCCGTCCACCGCCCGGATGGCAGCCGCGAGCTGATCAGCGACTGGAGCGGACCGCTCGAGCTGAGGGTGCAGTCGCCCAGCGGCACGCAGGTCTCCCAGCCGCCCCGCGACGCGATCCCGGAGCTGTTGGCCGAGCGCTTCGCCCTGTCGGGGTTCGCGCTCGGCGCCGACGGTCGCGTGCAGTGATCCGCCCGGGCGCTCCCAGCTGATCGCCGCAAGCGCACGCACGGCTGCGGGCGCATTCGCACCAGGAAGTGGCCCGCCGCGACTGAGCCGAGCGCTGAATCACACGACCGGTGCTCATCCGATCAGCAGAAGCCGGCGGCGTTCCGTGGCTCAGTGCTCCAGGCGTTCCGTTGGGGCACTCTGCGGCGGCTCGAATCGGCGTGCCAACACTTCTGCTTCACGCCGCACGCACGCACAAGCGGAAGCACGACAAGCTCGCCCTTGGACCGCTGGTCCTCGTCCAAGGCAGCAGCATCAGGTCCGCATCACGAGACGCCCGCTCGGGTGGGGCAAGCGGCAGCGGGGGACTGCCGTGAGAACCGTGGGAGGTCCACCCTACGACTGTTGGCGGCTGCGGCCGATCCTTGGCCGCAGCGCGAGCGGCCAGCTATCAGGCCGTGGTGTACTCCTTCTCTGCCTCGTCGAGTTCCTTCTTGAACTCCTTGCGGTCGACGTCGATTTCCTTCTCGATCGTCTTTTCCGCGCGCGTGAGCACCTTGTCGAGCTGTTCTTCAAGGCGCGACTCCCCGATCACGAGCAGCGTTGCCTGGCCCGCGTCGATCATGTCGCCCAGTTCCTTGGCGTCATCTCTTGAGATGCCCTTTTTGAAGTGTCCGCCGAGGCCGCCGATGACGCCGCCGACCAAAGCCGCGGGCACGACCGCGGGCGCGGCCACCACCCCGACCGCCGCTCCGACGGCGATGCCTCCCCAGGCGCCGTGCTGCGTTGGCTTCTCGTGCTTCTCGACGTGGACCTTTCCGTTAGCGTCCTTCGTGACCAGAGCAACGTCATAGGTGCCTACGAGCTTCGCCGCATGCAATTCGAGAAGCATGTCGTAGTCCGCTTCGGCACCGGCGGCGTCGGCATAGGTCGCGGCATAGATGAACACAGGTCTGTCGCTCATGGTGAGCTCCTCATTCTCGGCTTTGTGAAGTGCTCCAAGAGGCTCCGCGGGCTGCGCGGCTCGGGGCAGGTCTCGCGTGCACCGAGAACCCGTTCTTGAGATCGACCTCCCGGCATGCGCCAAGGCCCGCAGCCACGCTACTCCTTTCCCGCGGGGGGAGTCGCCGCGCGCCTGCATCGTGGGATGATGCGCGTATGGCGTCCGAAGTCGATGCCGCGCAGGGCTCGGTGATCCTCGCCAGCTTCGAGAACCGCCGCGCTGCCGAGCACATGCTGGCGTCGCTCAGACGGGGGTTCCGCAAGAAGGCCCGCAAGGGGCACGCAACCGCTCTTGTGATCAGCACCAACAAGGACGGCTCGCTGAAGCTCACCGAGTCCCGGGTCCTGTCCGCGACTGGTTTTGTCTACACCGTGATGCGGGTCGCCCTATCGGTGGCGATCGGGTTCATGGGCATGTTCTCCACGCTGAAAGGCGCCAAGGGCGGGGTCCACGAGCTCCATCAGCGTGAATCGCACGTCGGCTCGGATGAGCAGGCAGTCCATGCGATCCTCGCAAAGGCTGGCCCAAACGCGGCCCTCGTGCTGGTCTCTTGCGATGACGAAGAGCTGCGCCAGGCGGTCGTTGCCCGGGCGAAGGAGCGCGCAGGCGAAAGCTGGGACGGCTCGCGCGAGCAGTTCCTCGCCGACCTCGATCGGGGAAGTGAGCACGACTGGCTACGCACCGGGGTGGGCGAGCCCTCCTGATGGCACGCGATCAGACCAGAGGAGAGCGGCTTCTCGGATGGCTCAGCGGCCGGGAGCAGCGCAAGGGGCTGCGCCCCCGTGATGCGGCGGTCCTGATCGTCAGCGTGTGGTTTCTAGCCATCGTGGTCTTTGGAGTCGTCGAGCACCTAGTGGAACCAAAGACGTTTCCAACCGTTTGGCTCGGGATGTGGTGGGCTCTTGAGACCGTCACCACCGTGGGCTATGGGGATGTCGTGCCGGTACGTAGTGTGGGCCGGATCATCGCGTCGTTTCTGCTCCTGGGCGGACTGGCCTTCCTCACGGTGATCATCGCCATGATCACCAGCGGCTTCGTTGCGCGATACCAGCGTCAGGCCACCGCCGCGGGCGAAGATCAGGTCATCCAACGCTTGGAGCAACTCAGCTTGGAGCTCAAGGAAGTGCGCGCCGAAGTCCAGGGTCCACGCCCCACGCGCACCGGCGGTCAGGCGGGAGCGCGGGAGCGGGCCGATAGCGCTGAGCCCCGCGCATCAGCCGGTGCCCGGGACCGCTGACGACGAGCAGTGTCCTTACGCTCGCGTTGGACGAGCTAGCCTCGACGGTCATTGCGGCTCCGGGGGCTTGTCGGCCGTCAGGCCGAGCGTGATGGAATAGCCGCTAGGCGCGCCTGCTTTTGCTCCCAGCCGCTTTCGGCGGACCAGCCAAACCATGGGTCCTTCGGGATCATCATCCGGATCGTCCCGGCCACCTCGACATAGAGGAGCCTCATCCGCCGACCGCCGTGAGGACGCGCAGGGCGGCGTGTTCGTACGGCGCGCGATCGTTGAACCACGCGTTGTTCGCGGTCGCCAGGTCCTCGTCGTGCCAGATCAGGCAGATCGCTTTCGCTGCTGCCTGCACATTGGGGTCGGTGAGAAGTCTCATAACAGAATCGCCGCCCACTCCGCGTTCGCCAACCCCCAGTCGCTGAGGTTCTCCGGGTGAGACGGACATGCGCCCTGCATCGGCAGAGCGGGCTATTGACCTGAGCGCCAGGCGACGGGACTGGAGGACGCCTGCATTGACCCTCAACCGCCGGATGGTGGGCTGAATCAGCCGGAGTCGAGCTCCGCCAGATGCGCTCGGCGGGAGCCAACGTGTTCCACGTTCGGGACGGCAAGGTAGCCAGGCTTGTCTTCTACTGGGACCGCGACCGCGCGCTCGCCGACCTCGGCCTGGCTCCGCAGAGCGGCACGCCGGACTAGTAGCCGCTTGCGCGTTGCTGGCCAAAGCAGGCGCGCGACCGGCATTAGCGGACGCTAGCGCTCTGGACGACGAACAGGAGTCCCTCCCACGTCTTCAGAAGTCTGCTTCCGGATGAAGGCACTCGTTTGGTTCTGTGCTTGACCTGGGCCGGCAGTCGAGAGTCTCCCCTCGGCCCACCTGCGGCCCACCTGAGCGTTCGAGAGCGTGCGAGGCCGCTCCAGACCGTCTGAAACGCCCTGGACGGTCGTGATATGTGGCGATTACCCGGAGATGGGCACGCGATTTTCAGTCGTGTGGCCCTGCGGCATGTGGGTCTAGATCATCCTGTGCGCGACAAGTGCTCCTATGGCGGAGCTCGCGCGCGGTCATCGCGTCGCGCGGCGACGCAGCTACCTGGCGAGGCTGGCAAGCCACACGGTCGGCTCGTCAGGCCACCGGCCCCTACCCGCCGCCGGAGGTCGCGCTCCCGGTTCCCATCGCCGCCGGCGCCATCGCGGGCCGCTCGCTCTCGCGCGGCGCCAGGCGGGCGTGCAGCGCGCGCAGCAGCCGGGGGGAGTACCAGGCGGCGCGGCCCAGTAGCCCCATCAGCGCCGGCACCAGCAGCGTGCGCACGACGAAGGCGTCCAGCAGCACGGCGGCCACGGCGCCGACGCCGATCTCCTTCAGGAAGACGACGCTTGAGGTCGCGAAGGCGCCGATCGCCACGGCCAGCAGCAGCGCGGCCGCGGTCACGATGCGGCCCGTGCGTTGCAGGCCCAGGGCGATCGACTCGCGGTCGCTGTGGCCGTGGTCGCGCGCCTCCTTGATGCGCGTCAGCAGGAACACGCCGTAGTCGGTCGAGAGCGCGAATGCGATCGCCGCGAGCACCAGGTAGTTGCTCTGTTCGATGCCGCGCTGGCTGCTGTAGTCGAGCACGCCCTGCAGGCGGCCGTCCTGGAAGATCCGCACCAGCAGGCCCGTCGCCGCGGCCACCGTCAGCACGTTCATGAGGAGCGCCATCAGCGGCAGCGCCACCGAGCCCGTCATCAGCCACAGCACCAGCAGCGTGCCCGCCGCCAGGATCGCCACCGCATAAGGCAGCGAGTGCGCGATCGCCGCGCGTTGGTCTGTGAATTCGGCGCCCGACCCGCCCACCTCGACCGCGCTGCAGCCGGAACACGGCGCGAGCGCGCGCATGCGTCCGATCACCCGCTGCGCCGCTGGCGCGATCGCCTCTCCCGCGGGCGTCGCTTCGACTTGCCAGGTGCCGCGCCCCAGGTAGCGCGGCGCTCCCACCCGCGGCAGGCCGGGGATGCCCGCGAGCCGGGCAGCGTAGGCGCGCACCGCCGCGCCGTCGCCCGCGGGCGCCCTCACGGCCACGAACTCCGGTGTCGAGCGCACGCGCGGGAATTCGCGTTCGATCGCGTCTTCCACCTCGTGCGCGCTCGCCGAGGCGGGAAGCACGTGCGCGTCCACGCCGCTCCAGTGCGTGTGCAGCGCCGGTAGCGCGATCGCCACCATCGCCGCCGTTGTCACGAGCGCCACCGCCGCTGGGTGCCGCAGCACCGCGTGCGCGAGCGCATACCAGCGGCCCTCGCCCGGCGGGCCCGGCCGCACGCGTCCCAGGCGGGGCCCGAGCAGCGCGAACAGTGCGGGTAGCAGCGTCAGCGCCACCGCCGCCGCGATCAGCGCGGTGAACGCGCCGCCGATGCCCATCGACTGCAGGAAGGGCAGCGGAAAGACCACCAGCGAGCTCATCGCGATCGCCACCGTCACCGCGGAGTAGGCCACCGTCCTTCCCGCGGTGCTCATCGTCGTGCGCAGCGCCGTAGCCGTGTCGGCGCCCGCACCGAGCTCCTCGCGGAAGCGCGAGACGAGGAACAGGCTGTAGTCCACTGACAGCCCCAGCCCCAGGCCGATCACGAGGTTCAGCGCGAACACCGACAGCGGCAGCGCCACGTTGAAGGCGCGCAGCGCCGCGAACGTGACGAACACGCTCGTGCCGCCCACCGCCAGCGGCAGCAGAGCCGCCACGCCGCGGAAGATCAGCAGCGCGAGGATCGCGATCAGCGGGAACGCCAGCGCCTCCGCCAGGCCCAGGTCCTTCGTTGCCTGCGCGCCCACCTCGCGGCCGGCGATCGTGCCCCCGCCCAGCTTTACCGCGCGGTCGCTCGCGAACAGCGCTTTCACGTGTTCTGCCGCCGTGTGTTCGTCGACGCCCGCGCGCAGCGTCACCGCCAGCAGCGCGCTCGCGCCGTCGCTGGAGGGGATCGGGCCGCTCACCCGCGCCACCGCGTGATCGGCGCGCAGCAGCGCCGCCGCGTGCGCGGTCTGCGCGCTGTCCGCAGGGGCCGCAACCAGCGCCAGCACGCCCGCCGAGGGGTCAGCGCCGGTCGCAGCTTCGATCGCCTCGCGTGCGTGCGTGGACTGCGAGGCGGGGTTTGAGAAGTCCTTGTGTGCGCTCAGCGTGTTGCTCGCGCTCGCGCCGAACACGAGCCCAACCACCAGCACCAGCGCGAGCGTCACCGCCAGTCGGCGCGGATGGGAGCTTGCGATGTCGGCGATCCGACCCAGCACTGCGGCCTCCCGGCGGACGTCCTCTGAAATCGGCCGGGTGATAGTACTCGCCATGGGGGGCCTCGCAATCGGTCGGTTTGTGGACGCTGTCCCGTTCCGTACCTCGTGCCGCTCAAGCCCCGGTCTCGCAATGCGCGGACAGCGGGGACCGTCTGATCGCTAGCTGGGCCGCATCTCGTTGCAAGTGCCGGCGCTGAATGGAGCAGTCGACCTCAGCACGGCGGTGTCACGCCCTGACTTCCGCAACGGCGTGAATGCAGTCATCGTGGTCGATACTGCCGAGATGATCGGAATGGACGAGGTCCAGGTCTGACGCGCGGCGAGCCGAACACTTCCGCATTGCTCCGAGTAAGCAGACGTCCTGTGTCAACCCCCTGGCGTGATAGCGGATGTCGGCTTGCAGTCAAGCGCTTCGCGCTCGGCCCTGCGGGCCGCCATTTCGGTGACGGCGTCGCCGGCCATCCGCTGGGTCGCAGCGAGGTCGGGGCGGGGCCCCGACGGGGTCGGGATCGTGACGGCGATGTGTTGCTGTAGGCCGCGGTGGCGCGCGGGGTCATACGGGGCGCGCTCCTGCCAGCACTGCCAGACGATGCGGCACCAGGCGCGGCCGACGGTCCGCAGCGCGCGGGGGTGCTCATGGCCCCGGGCGCGGGCTGCGGCGTAGCGGTCTTGCGCCCAGGGGTGCCAGTGGCGGGTGCTGTCGGCCAGCGTGCAGAACGCTGCGCGTAGTCGCTTGTTGCAACCCCAACGGAAGCACGCTGCCTTGCGTTTGCCGGACTCGATCGCCACGGCGGCCTGGCCGGCGTCGCCGGCGAGCGCGTCGCGTGTTGGGTAGCGCGCGCGGCAGTCACCGATCTCGGACAGCAGCTCCGCGGCGCAGATCACGCTGTCGGGATCCTTGAACAGCGACAGGAAGATCTCGCCGTCCGGATGCTCGCGCAGCGCGGTCGCGATCTGCCGATCGAGCTGCCCGATCTGGGCGACGAGAGGCTTGATCGTCGCGACCAGCGCCAGCACGAGCGCTCGCCGGGCGGTGAGCTCGGCCTCGCCGACGCGTCCCTCAGGCGCGCGCCTGAGCTTCGCTAGCAGCTTGGCGGGCTTCTGGCGCCCGGAGTAGTGTTGCCGCGCGAGGAATGCCGCAAGGCGCCCTTCACCCAAGCCGCGGGCGTCGGCGGGGCTCGGGTATCGCTCCAGGAACGCAAGCGAGATCGGGCTATCGAGCTTCGTGAACAGGCCGATCGGGCCGGGCCAGAATCGCTCGAGCTCGGCGCGCAACTGGTTGCTCAACGCCACGCGAGCGTGTACGAGATCTTCCCGCGCGCGGGTCAGCGCCCGCAACGCCTTCGTCTCATCCGAGTCGGGCTCGAGCACCCGGAAGCGATGGCTGTCTGTGCGCGCTAGCTCGCTCAGCACGAACGCGTCGAAGCGATCGGACTTACCGCCCGAGACGCGAAACCGCGCCCGCGCGGCCGCGACCTGATTGGGATGCAGCGCCAGCACCCGCAACCCCGCATCCAACAACCGCTCGACCAACAGCCCGTCCGGCCGCTCGATCGCGACCAGTGCTACCTTCAGCCGCACAAGCGCCCGGCAGAGCGCGCGCAGCCCCTTCTCGTCGTGCGCGAACGTGGCCGCCAATAGCTCCTCGCCAGTTTCATCGGCGACGAGCACGTCGTGCTTCTCCGCCGCCCAGTCAATGCCGGCGTAACTTCCCATCGCTCCTCCTTCATCGGTCGGGGCTTCACATCGCCCCGACCAGGAGGTACCGTTGCGGAACCTCATAGACAAGGCCCTCAACTGGGGCTACGTCCTGTTGCCGCTTGCGGCACCTCACCACTGCCGGGACGGGCTGGTCTGCTTAAGGCCCTGCACCGGGCAAGTCGTCCCGGCCCTCTCCCGGCGGCGGTCGAGGCAGCAAGAGGATGACCTATGAGTCGTGTGCCGGTCCTCGGTCGGTGCTGCCCAGGCTCGTCCCTTGCGAGAGCACGCGGGCCGGCGATAGACACTTCCGCGTTGCCGCTGATGCGCGATAGTGCCCAACGTGCTGGTGGCGATCGTCTCGGACATCCACGGGAACATCACCGCGCTCGATGCGGTGATTGCCGACATCGAGCGACGAGGTGTGGATCGCGTCCTCCACGGCGGCGATCTTGCGCTGGTCGGTTGCCAGCCGGCCGAGGTGATCGACCGCGTGCGCGAGCTTGGTTGGCCCGGAATCGTGGGCAATACTGATGAGCTGTTGTGGCGACCAGAGCAACGCGCGAGACAAGAGCGCAACGCGCCCAAGCTCCGCGAGCTGCTTCGATTCATGTTTGACGAGTGCGCCCCGGTAACGCGCGAGCTGCTAGGCGAGGAGCGGATTGCCTGGCTGCGCCAGCTACCTGAGGTGCATCGCGAGGATGACTTTGCCCTCGTGCACGCGAGCCCCGACGATCTGTGGCGTGCGCCGATGCCGGACGCTGACGCCTCCGAGCTCAGCGCTACTTACGGATCGTGCGGCGCACGGGTTGTCGCCTATGGCCACATCCACCGCCCATACATTCGCATTCTCGAGCGGTTCACGCTCGCGAACAGTGGCAGCGTGGGGTCGCCGTTCGACGGTGACGCGCGGGCGTCCTACATGCTTTTAGATCACGGCCAGGCCGAGATCATCCGAGTCGAATACGACATCGAGCGAGAGGTCGCCCTGCTCCTGTGTTCCGGCTACCCCGACGCAGCCCGGATCGCAGAGACGCGGCGGCACGGAAAGTTCGTCGGCTTGAGCAGCTGATGGCTGGCGCAGGCGCCTGCTAATCGGCTGTGCGAGATCGTGCGGGTCCGACGAGGAGACGCCTCCTCGACGTCCCGGGCGCAAGCCTGGTCTCAGGGCAGCATGCGGTTCGCTCACTAGAGTGAGCCAACCCTGCCCCTACACCGGTCGTTCGGCCGTTCCAAGCCAGACCGCTGAGCGCCTGGCGCAGTAGATGCTCAAGCGCGGCGGCGATAAGGCGGCCGGTGAGTGGGATGCGCGGGCGGAAGCGCACGGCCCAGCGGATTCGCGAGCCCTCACCTTCGGGGATGACGTGGACCTCCCCGTGGTGGTTTGAGAGCGGCGCGCCGCCCGTTAGCTCGTAGGCGTAGCGGCTCGGGGGATCCCATTCGACGATCTTCTCGGTGACCCAGCTGCCCATGATCCTTACTCGTCGTCGTGTGCCGACGCCCGGAGGTCCCTGCTCCTCAACCCGCACCGGCAGGCCGGCCCACGACTCCATGCCGGCGATGTCCGAGACGCGCGCCCAGACCTCGGCCGGCGCCGCGTCGCTGAGCTGCTCGGCGACCGCGTAGGGCGTGCTCGGAGCGAAGCCGGTGAGCCGGTCAGCCCAGGTCCTCGCGCACAGCATCTCGACGTCAAAGCCGTCCGGGTCGTCGACGTACATGACGCGAGCGAGCCCGGCCTCGACCGGCCTTGCGTGCGGGGTCCAGCCCTCCGCCCGCGCGCTTGCGAAACAGCGGTCGAACTCGCCGCTGTCGCGGAAGCCGACTGCGACGTTCATGTACCCGAGGTCCGAGAGGCGATGGCCGTCGGGCCACGGGCGCCCGCGGGGGCTCGCGTACTCGACGACCTCGAGCGCCATGCCACCGCCGCGCAGAACCGCAGCGTTCCGCTCGGCCCCGTCGAGTCCCCAGAGGTGCTCGTGCTCGGGCCCGTGGAGGCGCAGGTCCTCGCGCACCAGGCCGAAGCCGCGCTCGGCCCGCGCGCAGAATGCTTGGAGGTTCGGGACGGAGACGGTGACCACGCGCACCGTAGCGTCGAGGTCGGGGCGCTCCAGCGGTGGCGCGAGCCCCGCGAGCGGGTCGCGCTCGTGGAGCTCTACGAGGTTGCCGTCGGGGTCGGGCACGCAGACGCGGCGCTCGCCGACCGGACCGATCGGCTCCGTGTAGGGGAGCGAGCCGAGCGCCGCGAGGCGCGCGAGCGCCGCGTCGAAGTCGCGCACGTGCACGCCGACCATCGAGTAGCCCCAGTCGGCCGGCGTCCAGTCGAGTCGTCGTGGGCGCGAGGACGGCTTGAGGTACTGGAAGATCTCCACCTGGAAGAATCCCTGCCCGTCGAGCGCCCAGAACGCATGAAACAGTGGGCCGGGGACTGCCTGCACGCGTTCGGCGAGCTTCCCGAAGAAGACGGTGCGCCCGGCCGGCAGCATCCCCAGGCCCGTCGTGTACCAGCGCGCGGTCAGCTTGCCGTCCCGGGCGACGATGCAGACCTGGTTGACCGGCGTGGATGGCGCGGTACTCATGCGAGGCCCCGCTCGCGGCGAATGCGCTCGATCTGCCCCAGCCCTTTGCGCTTGAGCGGTCCGTAGAGGAGCAGCAGGACAGAGGGTGCGGCGCTAGCGAGCTTGGAGAGCAGGCCGCGGCCGAAGGGCAGGTCGATCTCGAGCGGCCGGTCACGCATGGCGCGGAAGATCGCCTCGCTCACCTCATCGGCCCTCAACGCCCGCGAGCCGGAGAAGACCAGCGCGGCGGCCTCGGGATCCGCTTCGACGATGTGCTGGTCAAAGAGCGGGGTGTCCACGAGGTCGGGGCAGATCACCGTCACGTACACCCCCAGCTGTCGAAGCTCGACGGCGGCGCCGAGAGACACGGCTCGCAGGCCGAACTTCGTCGCCGAGTAGAGCGTCGTGCCGGGTGTCGGGGAGACCCCGGCGAGCGAGGCCACGTTGATGATATGCCCCGAGCCACGGGCGGCCATGTGCCCGGCGACGATCCGCATGCCGTAGAGAGCGCCCTTGAGGTTGATGTCGACGAGCGCGTCGATGTTGCCGAGCGGCTGGTCGATGAACATGGCCACCCGATCGATGCCCGCGATGTTGAACAGGTAGTCGACGGCGCCGAAACGCGCGATGGTCTCATCGACCACGCGCTGCCAGCTGTCCGCCGAGCGGACGTCGAACGCCTCGAGCACGAGGTTCTCGCCCGCCGGGAAAGCCTCGGCAAGTGCCTCGTTGTTGACGTCCGCCAGCACGAGCCGCATCTGTGGACGGCGGCGCCGCAGTTCGGTGGCGAAATGCCGGCCGATACCGCTCGCGGCGCCGGTGATGATGGCGACCTGGTCGTTCACGCTCGGTCTGTCTCCCTGGTTCACGCGCGCGTGACGATCCGTTCGAAGCTGCGCGAACTCGCGCTGCGCAGCCTCACGATGCGTCGAAGAGCCACTCGCCGATCGTAGTCAAAGCGTGCACTGTTGGGGCGGAGCTTCCGCTTCGCGCGCTAAGCGAGCGCTTACGAGGCGCGTCGTCCACGCCTGCTCGGGACGATTTGCGAGCGCGCCACCATGTCCTCAGCCGGCTGATGCATTCGCCGCATTGCAGCAGTGACGCGAAGAATGCCGCGTGTGAGGAGAGGCAGGAGCGTTCCGCGCACCGCATCGCGCTCCTGCTTCGCTCAGGGGACGCGCATCTCGCCGACGGCAACGCCTTTCCTCGTTTGCGCGGGAAGGAGGCATCTCGAACGCCTGCGATCAGACGAGCGCCAGGGGCGAGCACTAATTGCACCGGCGCCGACGCTCACACGCTCGCTTACCCGCACGGTCCTTATGCGCCACAAGCGACTGCGCGTGAGAGCAGTAGCTCGCGCTCGCGCTCGTTGTCGCACAGGTCGGCTGCGCGCTCGAACTCCTCGCGCGCCTCAGCCAGCCGCCCGAGGCGCACGAGGACGTCGCCACGCACGCTTGGCAGCAGATGGTAGCCGCCCAACGCGGGCTCATCGGCGAGCGAATCGACTAGCTCGAGCCCGGCCTCGGGACCGAAGGCCATCGTCACAGCCACAGCGCGGTTGAGCTCCACGACCGGGGAGCCGGTGAGCGCCGCCAGCCCGTCGTACAGCGCGACGATCCGCGGCCAGTCGGTCTCCTCGACGCTGCGGGCCCGCGCGTGGCAGGCGGCGATCGCGGCCTGCAGCGTGTACGGGCCCAGCGCGCCGCTGAGCTCCTCGGCGCGCCGCAGCCCAGCCAGGCCACGCTGGACGAGCAGATGGTCCCAGCGCGCGCGGTCCTGATCGGCGAGTAGCACCGGCTCCCCGTGCGGCCCGACACGCGTGCGCAACCGCGAGGCCTGCAGCTCCATCAGGGCCAGCAGGCCATGGACCTCCGGCTCGCGGGGCATCAGCGCTGCAAGGATCCTTCCGAGGCGCAGGGCGTCCGCGCACCGGGCCGGGCGGATCCAGTGCTCGCCGGCGGTCGCAGCGTAGCCCTCGTTGAACACCAGGTAGATCACCTCGAGCACCGCCGACAGACGCTCGGCCAGCTCGTCGCGGCCGGGGACCTCAAATGGCACGTGCGCCTCTGCGAGTGTGCGCTTGGCGCGAACGATGCGCTGCGCGACCGTGCCCTCGGAGACCAGGAACGCGCGCGCGATCTCTGGCGTCGACAGGCCGCCGAGCAAACGCAGCGTCAACGCGACGCGCGCGTCCCGGGACAAGACCGGATGGCACGTCATGAAGATCAGGCGCAGGACGTCGTCGTGAACGTCGTCGACCGGCGCGGTCAGGTCGGGCCGGTCGAGCTGCTGCAGGATCTCCAGCTCGCGCCCGATCAGCTCGTGCTTGCGCTCGAGTGTGACGCGCCGGCGTAGCGCGTCGATGCCACGGCGCTTGGCGGTGGCCATCAGCCATGCGCCCGGCTTGTCCGGGATCCCCGACTCAGGCCATTGCTCAAGCGCGGCGACGAGCGCGTCCTGGGCCAGGTCCTCGGCCACCGCCACGTCGCGCACGATGCGAGTCAGCCCGGCTATCAACCGGGCCGACTCGATGCGCCAGACGGCGTCGATCGCACGATGGGTGGCCGACAGCGTCACGCGCCTAATTCTGAGCCGCCCGCTCGCGCAGCCGCTCGTTGGCCTCGCGCAGCTCCGGCGTCAGCTGCTCGCCGAAGTCGTCGGCGTCGAAGATCTCGCGCAGCTCGATCTCGACCCCGCCGTCGAACGGCGCTCGCTTGAGCCACTCGACCGCCTCCTCGCGCGATGCGCACTCCCAGATCCAGTAGCCCGCGACGAGCTCCTTGGCCTCGGTGAAGGGACCATCGATGACGGTGCGCTCGCTGCCCTTGAAGCGGACCTTTGCGCCCCTGGAGGTCGGGTGCAGGCCCTCGCCGGCCAGCATCACGCCTGACTTCACCAGCTCTTCGTTGTACTTCGTCATCGCCGCCAGAGCCTCCGTGCTGGGCATCTCGCCTGCCTCGGACTGGGGGCTCCCGGGGACCAGAACCATGAAACGCATTTGTGTCTCCTTGTGGTGGATGGGTGGTTTCTACCCGCTCGTCGAACGAGGTCGGCCGAAATCGACACGCCCTGAATTTTCTTTTTGTTCGAACGTTCTTCGCTGGGCCGCGCTGGGTGCGGGGCGTGCCTGAGCTCGCGCTGAAGGCCGAAGTGTGCGGGCCGCCTCCGCGGCCGTTGCCGGTGATCGCCTCAGGCCTCGGCGGCCGGGCCGTAGGTTGCTAGGCCCGTGACGCGACAGCGACTGAACGCGGGCTGCTCACCACCGTGCTGGTGAGCAGCCGCGGTGATGTCGCCTTGGGTGTCCATGGGCTCCGACGGTCGCCGAGCAGCGCTCCAGCCCCAGGTTTTCCGGGCTAGCAAATAGAACATGAATAGAACAGCTGCTAGCCGATTACCGCGTCTACTGTAATCGCTAAAACAGCTGCACTAGCAGGACATTTGCTAAGTCTGGGCGACAGGATTTGAAGCCTGCGACCGCCCGGTCCCCATTCTGAAGTTAGGGTCCACTATCAACCCGGAAAGCGGCCGATTTGCAGGAGGTTTCTCTCATCGGGGAGACAGGATTCGAACCTGCGACCGCCCGGCCCCCAGCCGGGTGCGCTACCAGACTGCGCCACTCCCCGGCGCAAAGCAAACAAGCGGGCGACGGGAATCGAACCCGCCCTAGAAGCTTGGAAGGCTTCTGTGCAACCACAACACTTCGCCCGCAAGCATCCCTCATCTTACCCGCGCTCCTCGCCCGGCGGCCCCGCCGAGCGGGTGCGCGCGACCCCGGCCGGCCAGTCCGACGACCCAGTCCCACGTCCGTCGCCCCCTCCCCTTAGGGTTTGTCCGTGTCTCACAGGCCCGTTGTCCTCGTCGCTGGACTCACTCTCGGCGATTACCTGCTGTGGAACTGGTCGCTGAGCGGCAACCACGATGTGCTGGCCCTCGTGTCCGGCCTGACGCTCCCTCCGCTTGCCCTCGCGTGCGTGTGGCTGCTCGCTTTGGGCCTCGCCCGCCTGATCGCACGCTTAACCCGGGGCTCGGCCGTCCAGGGCGAGGGCGGCCGCCGCGCCGCCCGACACCGTGAGTACACAGCGGGCGCATCGGCCGCGACTCCCGACCCCACCGACGAGGCTCCCGCCTCCGCCGCGGCCTCGGCCCCCTCCGGCAAGATCGCCGCTTGAGGCGGCAGTCTGCGCTCGCGTGAGCAACCGCATCGGGCGTCTGCTCCCCCGCTCCAAACGAGTCCGCCTGGGGTTGGGCGCACTCGTGGTCGTGCTCGCGGCGGTGGCGCTCGGGGGGTACTTCTATGAGCGTCACCGCACCGGCAGCATCTACCACCCCCACGCGCGGTTCGTTCCCGAGCCCACCCCCTCCCTGCCCACTCGCGGGCCGGACCGCTTCGCCTGGCCGTTCTACGGCTACACGAAGGAACACACGCGGTTCTTCCCCGCTCCCGCCGCTCTGCACCCGCCTTTCAGGCGCGTGTGGGTGCGCAATGACCACACGCTGCTCGAGTTCCCCCCGGTGATCTACGGCGACCACATCTTCCAGCTGGGCGACAACGGGATGCTGTATGCGGTCAACAAGCACACCGGACAGACGTTCTGGGCGCGGAGCCTGGGCACGCTGTCCGCCTCTTCGCCCGCAGTGGTGGGCAACACCGTGTACGCCACCATCCTCGCTCGTGGCCACGGCAGCAACTCCGGGCGGGTGTTCGCGCTGAACTACAAAGATGGGAAGACTCGCTGGTTTCGCGATCTGCCCAGCCCGAGCGAGTCCTCGCCGCTGGTGGACGCCGGGAAGGTGTTCTTCGGCTCACAGAACGGGATCGTCTACGCGCTCAACGCCAGGGACGGGAGCGTTCTGTGGACATATCACGCCGCCGGCGCGGTCAAGGGGAGCCCCACGCTCCGGGGCGGCGTGCTCTACTTCGGAGACTACTCCGGGCACATTCAGGCGATCTCAGAGCAGACCGGGCGCCGGCTGTGGATCAGCGGCTCGGAAGGCGCCCTGTTCGGCAGCGGCACCTTCTACTCCACCTCAGCCGTGGTCTACGGCCGCGTCTTCCTGGGCAACACCGACGGGCGCGTCTACGCCTACGACGCCTCCACGGGAAGACTCGACTGGGCAGTTCAGACCGGCGCCTATGTCTACGCCTCCCCCGCCGTCACCGACGCCCCCGGCCTCGGTCCGACCCTCTATGTCGGCTCCTACGACGGGACGTTCTACGCGCTGAACGCCCGCTCCGGACACATCGCCTGGACGTTCGACGCGCACGGGCGCATCTCCGGGTCGGCGACGATCATCGGGCGCACCGTCTACTTCGCCGACCTCGGCCACCATCGCACCTACGGTCTCGGCATCTCCACAGGGCGGGTGATGTTCGAAATGGACACGGGCTCGTTCGATCCGGTGATCAGCGACGGGAAGAACATCTACCTCACCGGCCACACCGGCCTGTACGCGCTCGTCCCGCGATCCTAGGCGCCCCGCCCCGCGATCCTCGGCGCCCCGCCCCGCGATCCTCGGCGCCCCGCCCCGCGATCCTCGGCGCCCCGCCCCGCGATCCTCGGCGCCCCGCCCCGCGATCCTCGGCGCCCCGCCCCGCGATCCTAGGAACTCCCGCGCAGCACGCGCGCCAGCAGGTTGCGCGTCATCCCGACCACCCGTGGATCGGGAGCGGTGGGCGCGTCCGGGGAAGCCTGGGGCACGGGCGAGAGCGCGTACTCCCAGCCGAGCGTGCCCGTGGCGAACACCAGCCCACCCGCACGCGCTTCATAGAGCGTGGTCTCCGCGACGGTGCCGTGAATCGGCGAGGGCTCGGTCTCCGCCATGCACGGCACGCCTGCGCCCGTGCCTACGACCAGCGTGCCCGCTGGCGTGGCGGGGGTGCGCTGGTCGAGCTCGTAGCCGACGATCCCGGGGATGCGCGTCGAGGGGGTGATCCCCGTGCCGGAGAACAGCCACGACGGCTGCAACCCGGCGGAAGGGCTCCACGGGTAGTAGCGGTACACCGGCGGTCCGGGCCGTGGGACCCGGGGGGTGATGCATCCGTTGTAGGCAGTCCCCACCAGCGGCGCCCCCCCGAGGGGATATAGCCCGGAGGGGTGGGCGCGATCGGGATCCCTGCTCGCCGTCTCCTTGTAGGCGATGATCACGTGGTCGGGCTCGCCGGCCTGGCTGGAGGCCGCGGTGGCGGGCTCCAAGCGCATACGCCAGGCCATCGTGTCGGAGCTCACGAAGATGAGGCTCGTTCCCTGATCGCGCGCACGAGCGAAGGCCTGCTCGTCGCGGACAGACCAGTACTCGGAGTGCCCCACGTCCATCAGTGCCCGCACCCGTTGCACCTGGGCGGGGTCGCTGTCGATCGACTCGATCGTGGTGTACGACACCGGATAGCCGTAGCGCTCCAGGAAGCGCACCATCGCAACCTCCCGGATGAAGAACTGCCCGGCGCCCGTCTGACTTTCGTAGGGACGGTCGTAGGAGACCTCCACGCCCTGGGTGGTGCCGGTGATCCCGACGAGCCTGCTCCCGCCCGGATACAGGCTGTCGCCCCCCCACGCGTTGTACGCCTCATACGTGGCCGTGGGAATCTCGACGAGCAGGGGGCTGGGCTGGGGAGAGCGCACGACGAACAGGCAGTCGCTCCGCGCCCCGTCGGACGCGCTGAGCTTGGCGATGTACACGCCGCTGGGGAGGGCCTGGGGAATCGGGAAGGAGAGCGTGGCTTGCCAGCGGCACTCGGTCAGCCCGGTGGAGAGACGGTGCCTGCACCGCGGCTGGCCGATCGCCGGCAGCGGCCTGCTCTGGAGGATCAGCCGTCCGCCGGTGCCTGCGTACCAGCCCATTCGATACACCTGCACCGTCACCGTGCGTGCGTGGGGGGCGTTCACGTAGACCCTCTCGGTCTCGCCCGGAGCGATCGCCTGCTCCGCCACGTACCCCTCGACCCGTCCACGGGCCGCCCCGCCCACGAGGCTCGCGGGACCGGGCAGGCGCCAGGCGGTGGTGCCTGCCTCGCGGTTCTCGGCGGCGATCGAGGGCGGGGCGCCCTGGGTGCGAGCCAGCCAGCGATAGGGCAAGGGTCCCTGCCTCCCCGACGCCGGGCGCCCACCAGAGCTCCCGACCGCACCGCCATCGGAGATCGAGGCCGAGGCGCCGCGCCCCCCACCGGCGCCACTCCCGCAAGCGAACGCGAACAGGCAGAGAACCGCCCCGAAGAGTCCCGCCCCGAAGAGGGGCGGGAGCTTCTTCGCGTGGGCCCTCATCGCCGCCGGCAGCCTAACGCCGTCTCAGGCGGACGAGGCTCGGCTGCAGGAGCCGCCCACACCGAGCGCGCGAGCGAGCGAGAAGCGAGCGGCGACGTCCACCGGCCCTGGTGCGCGGACCGTCACCGACGTCCACCCTCCGGGCGCTGCTCGCACGCAACCGGTCCCCCTCGCGAGCGACCAGTAGCGGGTGAAGTGCACCCGCACCAAAAAGCTCCCGGGCGAGGAGGCGCGCAGCGCGAAGGAGTCATACCCCAGGGACGTCAGCCGCCCGGGGCCAGTGGCCAGGGGCGTCGGGGCGAGCACGGAGTAAAGAGTCCAATGCCTGCTCGCGGACACCTCCCGCAGGTAGGGCAGCCCCCGGCGGATCAGGCGACCCTCCTGTGCGCTCGAAGGATCGAGGGGTGTGTCCGGCAGTGCGACATAGCTGACGGCCTGGCTGTGCAGCCAGCGGTCATAGGCGGCCGCGGTCAGGCCCGGCGCGAGCAGCACGCGATCGAAGCGGGTGTCCAGCTGCTTCTCCCAGCCCCGCGCGAGCGACACGTTTGGAGCGAGCAGCGCCGCCTCCCAATGTGAGCGCGTGAGCGGCACCTCTACCCGCACCGGCGGGGCCGGCGGGGCCGCAACGCGGGCCAGGAAGCGCTCTACCGGCGTGTAGTAGGAGGCATGGGTCGATTCGTTTCCGGCGACCGCCAGCGTCTCGCGCACGGGACCCCACGCCACCCACGCCGCGATCACGCAGAGCGCGAACGCGCTCGCCGGCACCAACCGCGGGGGGCGGGCCCGGCTGTCGGCGGCCAGCGCACACACGAGCAGGGGCCCGGCCAGGAGCACCCCGTAGCGCTCGATGTTGCTTCCCATCGGCGTGTGGACGACCAGACAGGCCACGCACGCCAGCAGGTAGACGAGCCCCCCGATTCCCAGCAGCCGCTGGCCGGGCGGAAGCGCCCACAGAAATGCCAGCACGACCAGCACGGTCGCTGCGAACGACAGGATCGGATAGGGCTCAAAGCCGCCCTCGGGGAAGAGCAGTGCAAGGGCGAGCACGACGGCCCCCGCCGGCACAGCCAATGCGAGCACAGCCCGCGACGAACGCTTCCAGAGCGCGTGGGTGAGCCCGGCCAGCGCGAGCAGAAGGCCCGCCACCGGGCTGGCCCCAGCACACAGAACCGCCAGCACCCCCGCCGCGATGCAGCGCCCGCGCAGGAACGCGAGCACAGCCGCAAGCGCAAAGGAGACGCCCAGGGCAAAGGAGAGGCGCCCGATCCATGCGTCCCCCACGACGGCGACGGCGAACCACGCCACGCCCCACAGGGCGCGTGGGCCGTAGACGGCGAACGCGACACGCCCGAACAGCGCGGCGGAGGCGAGCACGGCCAGCGCGCCCACCAGCCGCACCCCAAGCAGCGAGGCCAGCCCCGGGAACAGGAGGCTGTAGCCGGGCAGAGCGTGCCCGGCGTACCAGTGCTCGTCCCAGACGGCAAACCCCACGCGGTGAAAGAGGCCCACCCGATACACCTGCGCCGCGAGATCGGGTGTATGTGGGTCGGCGATCAGCCACAGCGCCAGGAGCACGGCGGCGACCGGCAGGCCCACCAGAGACCCGGCGTGCAGGCGCTCGGCGGGGAAATCCATAGGGGTCTGGCGCACCACCCGTCCGAACCCCGTCGTCGTCCCGCCGAACCCCGTCCCATCGGTCGGACCGACGACGGATCTGAACCCGTTTGAACCTGGGCGGGGTTCGGAAGGGGCTCTTGCGTTGATCCGCACGCAAGGATAATGACGACATGAGAGGCCCAGCCCGATCAAACGGGCTCCGCCGGGCGGCGCGCGCGGGATTGGCGCTGGCGATGCTCTGCGCAATTACAGGCGCGTGCGGTTGCGCGACCGGCCACCCGCTGCCGATTCGCGAGCGGGCGCGCGCGGAAGCCGAAACGTTCCCCTACTACGAGATCTACTGGGTGGGACCCCGCTTCATCGGCCAGCCGCTCGTAGCCGTGGACGGTCAGGACGGCTACATCAGCACGGTCGGCGATAGCGTCTACTACGGCGACTGCGTGCACGGCAAAGGCATCTTCGGAGGCGGCAGCTGCGTGCTGCCACTGCAGGTCACGACGGTCATCTACAGCCTGCACTCCAACGCGAACCTGGGTCCGCAGCGCAACATCGTCGTACGCGGGGTTCCCGCCACTGTGTACGACGAAGGGCGCTCGATCGAGATCTACAGCGGGAGGGTGGCGATCGACGTCTTCTCCGACACCTTCTCCCACGCGCTCGCAGCCGCGACCGAGCTGCTGCCCCTGAACGCGCCCGGCTCGGCCTCGGAAGACCTGCCCGCGCCCGTCTACTGCCCGGAACTGTCGGGAGCGGTGGACGCGAAGCTTGCGAGGGTGATGGCGAACCTGCCCCGACACGTCTGCCAGCAGGCCGCGGCCGCGGTTGCCTTCGCCAAGAGTCTGCACTTACCCCCCCGCCCCGAATGAACGTGGAGGACGGCTACCCGGCCCCAGAGTGGCGAGGCCGCCGGCTATGCGGCGAGGCCTCCGGTATGCGGCGAGCGCGCCAACTATGCTGCGAGGGCGCCAGCTATCCGGCGACGGGGGGCGCGAGCGGCTTGCCGATCTCGTGGCGCAGGCTGAGGAACGCCAGCGAGCCGATCACCGCGGGGATCCACAGCGAGATCGCCCGGTAGATGAGCACGGCGGCCAAGACCTGGGACGCTGGACGCGCGCCGAACAGCAGGAGCATCCCCACAAGCCCGCCTTCAACCGCGACGAAGCCCCCCGGGACGGGGACCGAGTTGGCGAGCATCCCAACCAGGTAGGCCATCGCCACCACCCACACCGAGGGAGCGTCGCCGAACGAGGCCAGGCAGGCGTACAGGACCAGGTTGTCAAACAGCCAGTAGGCGACCGCGCCCAGCAGCCGCCGATCGTGCTCTCCGATGAGCCGCACCGCGTCTCCTACGCCTCCGCTGATGGCGATCAACGCGACTCCGGCGCGACCGTGCTCCAGACGCCGGCGAGAAGCCGCCCGGTGTGCCCACACGGCTAGGGCGAGCGTGCCCACGATCGTGGCCAGTGCCACGGCGGCCGGCAGCAGCGTGAGCAGCGGATTGCGCGACCCGGGCAGCAGTCCCAGCCACATCGGTATGCCGATCAGGACCACCGCTCCCACGTTGACCCCGCTCGTGAGAACGAAGATCAGCACAGAGCGCTTTGCGATGCGCTCGGCGGAGATGCCCTTGCTGCGCAGCACCCAGGCCCCGAGTGCGATGCCGGCCAGTCCGCTCACCGAGACGACCGAGTTCACCGCCAGCTCCGCCAACGACAGGCGCGAGGTCAGCCGTCGGGGAAGCCCGAAGACGAGCCCGAACAGGACGACGTAGCCAACGCAGGAGAGCAACTCAAACACGATTCCGGCGGCGACCCACGCGGGGTTCGCATCGGTGATGCGCTCGGCCGCCGAGCGGAGACCCGGCACGCTGAGCAGCAGCGCGATGAGCAGCGCAAAGAAGATGGCCAGGCTGACGATGCTGTTGCGAAGGGTGCGCGACTGAGCCGCCATCGCGCTGGCGGTCTCATCGCGTGCAGCCGCCTGCGTCTCCTCCTTATCGATGGCCTGCTCCAATGGCGCTTCGTCGCATTCTCTTCGCTTTCCCTTAGCGGCAGGTGAGCGATAACCGGCACGTAGCCTCAGAGCCGCATCCTCCCGTTCTCCGTAGGAGCGACGGTACAGGCCCAAGCGGCGCGGAGGGCTTGGAATGGCCGAGCAAGCACGCATACTCGTCGTCGACGACGAGCCCGCCGTCCAGAACGCCCTGTCGCGGGCGTTCACGCTTGAACGCTACGAGGTCGAGGACGACCAGCTTCAGAGCACGCTGGCATTCGAGGATCTGCGGCTGGACGGCTTGCCCACGAGGCTCGGCGCGGTGAGCGCAGAGTGCCCGCGCGCCTGGAGCGGGCCATGGGCAACCTGATCGACAACGCGGTCAAGTACAGCCCCCCGGGCGATCCGGTGGAGATCGAGTTGCGCGCGGGCGAGCTGACCGTCCGCGATCACGGACCGGCGATCTCCGCCAGGATCTTCCGCACGTGTTCGACCGCTTCTACCGGGGCGCCGAGGCCCGCGGCCATCCCGGCTCGGGGCTCGGCCTTGCGATCGTGCGCTAGGTGGCCGACTGGCAGGGCGGGAGCATCGCCGCCGATCGCGCCCGCGGCGGCGGGACGCTGATGCGGCTGCGCCTGCCCGGAGCCGAGGCGGTCGAGGCCCACGTCTCGCACGCCGACGCGGTGAGCGCGCACTACTCCCTCCGCTGAAGCGCCCGCGCGCGAAAGCGCGCCGGCGCCAGACCATAGCGGCGGCGGAACGCGCGCGCGAAGTGGGGCGCCTGGCGATAGCCGACGAGACGGGCGACGTCGCGCACCGGAATCGCCCGCTGCTCCACCAACAGCTCGGCCGCCGCGGCCATCCGCCGCGCGAGGAGATCCTCCCGGAAGGTGATCTCGCCGAACTGCGCGTACGCCCGTTGCAGTTGACGGGGGGAGCTCGACAGGGCGCGGGCCACCGCTCCCAGCGTCAGCGCCCGGCCGTAGTGGCGCGCGACAACCACACGCGCGAGCAGGTACAGCCGGCGGCGCGCAGAGACGGTATCGGATCGCACACCACCTACTCCGACCCCTTCCGCCCGGCGGGACGCGCGGCGGTCGATCGCCGCCCTCTCGGAGTCAGCGCGCGTAGCGCAGAGCGATGCGTTCCGCCGCCGTCCGGTAGGAGCTGCCGAACAGCAGCGCGTGCACCAGCAGAGGAAGCAGCTGGTACAGATTCACGCGCTGCTCCCACCCGTCGGCCAGGGGAGCAAGCTCTTCGTAGGCGGCGAACACGCGCTCAGACGGCGCCCCGAACAGCCTCAGCATCGCGAGATCGACCTCGCGGTGGCCTCCGTAGGCCGATGGATCGATCAGCCAGGGCCGGCCGCGCGTGTCGGCCATGATGTTGCCCGACCACAGGTCCCCGTGCAGGCGCGCGGGTGGCTCCGCCGGACCGGTCAGCTCCGCGACGCGCTCGCACACACGTTCCACCGCGCGCACCGCTGACGCCGACAGCGCGCCTTGCTCGCGCGCGATCGCAGCCAGCGGGCGCAGGCGCCGCTCGGCGTAGAACGTGGGCCAGTCGGGAGAGGGCTCGTTGGACAGCCGCAGCGATCCAAACCGTGCGGGCTCGCCTCTATCGGACCCACCCAACCCGCCGAACCGCGCGGCACCGGCGAGGTGGGTCGCGGCGAGCCCCCGGCCGAGCTCCTCCGCGCCGGCGGCATCCAGGCGCCCGGGGGCGATCCACTCGAGCGCCAGGTAGTGCTCGCCGAGATCCAGCACACGCGGCGTGCGCACCGCACCAGGCTCCGCGAGCCAGCGAAGGCCCGCGGCCTCGGCCGCGTACTCGCCGGGGGCAACGTCCGCGCGCGTCTTCACGAACGCCTCGCTCCCATCCGCGAGGACGACATGGAACGCCTCGTTGATATCGCCCCCGCCGATCGCCCGGACATCGCGCACGCCCGCGGGAAGGCTCACGCCCGAGCCCCCGTGCCCGTGAAGGCTCACGCCCACTCACCGGCATGGATCTGGGCGAGCAGGCCCCTGCACGCCGCCTGCACGAGATCGAGCACTTCCTCGAAACCTCCCGGCGCGCCGTAGTAGGGGTCGGGTACCTCATCGTCCTCATCCGGAGCGCTCGCCGGGTCGAACTCGCGCAGCAGTCTTATTCTCGCCCGCCCCTCCTCGCCGCGGGCCAGTTGCCGGAGCTCGCGCAGGTTCGAACGGTCCATCGCAAGGACGAGATCAAAATCATCGAAATCGTCCCGGCAGACCTGGCGGGCGGAGCCGTCGAGCATGATCCCGCGGGCCCGTGCAGCGGCGAGGGCCCGCGCGTCGGGCGGACTGCCCACGTGCCAGCCGCCGGTGCCCGCCGAATCCAGCTCGATTGAGTCCTCGAGGCCCGCCTCCCGCACGAGCTGGCGCATGACTCCCTCGGCGGTCGGCGATCTGCAGATATTGCCGAGGCACACGAACAGCAGCCGCACCGCTACTCCTCGCCGAGCTCGAGCACGGCCAGGAACGCCTCCTGGGGGACCTCGACACGACCGACCTGCTTCATCCGCTTCTTGCCCTCCTTCTGCTTCTCGAGCAGCTTTTTCTTGCGCGTTATGTCCCCCCCGTAGCACTTCGCGATGACATCCTTGCGATAAGCCTTCACGGTCTCCCGCGCGATCACGTGCGAGCCGATCGCCGCCTGGATGGGGACGTCGTACTGCTGACGGGGAATGCGCTTGCGCAGCTTCTCGGTGAGCGCGCGCCCCATCTCATAGGCCTTCTCCCGATGCACGACCATCGACAGCGCATCCACCGGGTCTCCCGCGAGCAGCACATCGAGCTTCACCAGGTCCGAGGGCTTCGTTCCGCTCAGCTCGTAGTCCAGCGATGCGTACCCCCTCGTACGCGACTTCAGCTGGTCGAAGAAGTCCAGCACGATTTCCGCCAGCGGCAGCTCGTAGGTCATCTGCACGCGCTCGGGTGACAGGTAGTGCATTCCGGCGTGCTCTCCCCGCCGTTCCTGGCAGAGCTCCATCACCGCACCGACGAACTCTTTCGGGGCGATGATCGATGCCCTGATGAACGGCTCGCGGATCTCGGCGATCGTCCCCGGGTCGGGCATGTCCGAGGGGTTGTGCACCTCGAGCTCCTCCCCGTTCGTGAGCGTGACCCCGAACTGCACCGAGGGCATCGTGGCCAGCAGCTCCAGGTCGTACTCCCGCTCCAGGCGCTCGCGCACGATGTCCATGTGCAAGAGGCCGAGAAACCCGCAGCGGAAGCCGAACCCAAGCGCGTCGGATGTCTCCGGCTCCCATGACAGCGCGGCGTCGTTGAGCGTCAGCTTCTCAAGCGCGTCGCGCAGGTCGGGGTAGCTGTCGGAGTCGATCGGAAACAGCCCGCAGAACACCATCGGCTTGACCTCGCGATAACCGGGCAGGGCCTCAGTGGCCTGCGCCCCCGCCGCCCGGCTCGACGAGCCTCGGGTCGTCAGGGTGTCTCCCACCCGCAGCTGCGTGACGTCCTTCAGACCCGTGATCAGGTACCCGACCTCGCCGGCCGCGAGCTGGTCGGTGGGCATCATCTGGGGCGAGAACACCCCGATGTCGTCGATGTCCGCCTGCGTACCCGTCGCCATCGCGCGGATCGCCTCACCCTTCTTGAACACCCCGTCGACCACCCTGATGTAAGCGATCACCCCTCGGTACTGGTCGAACTCGGAATCGAAGATCAGCGCACGCGGCGGACCGTCGGGGCTCCCCGCGGGTGCCGGCACGCGCGCGATCAGCTCCTCCAGCACCTCCCCCACGCCCTCTCCGGTCTTGCCGCTGATCCTCAGGATTCCCTGCGGCGGCTCGCCGATCAGGTCGCTCACTTCCCCCGCCACACGCTCGGGCTCCGCGCCCGGCAGGTCGATCTTGTTCAGGCACGGGATCAGCTCCAGCCCCGACTCGACCGCGAGGTATGTGTTGGCGACCGTCTGCGCCTCCACGCCCTGGGAGGCGTCCACGACGAGCAGGGCGCCCTCGCACGCGGCCAGTGAGCGGGATACCTCGTAGGTGAAATCGACGTGCCCGGGGGTGTCGATCAGGTGGAGCTGATAGGTCTCTCCGTCGCGGGCTGAATAGAACACGCGCACCGCTTGGGCCTTGATCGTGATCCCCCGCTCGCGCTCGAGGTCCATCGAGTCGAGCACCTGCGCGCGCATCTCGCGGGCGGCGACCGTATGGGTCAGCTCGAGGATGCGATCGGCCAACGTCGACTTGCCGTGGTCGATGTGCGCGATGATCGAGAAGTTGCGGATGTGCGACTGGTCCATGGGCTCTACAGCGTAGAACCGCTAGCGTTAAGGGTCCGGCGGATCGCCAACTCGACATGGACCCTTCGGGAATCCAACCGCGGCAACGCGCCGGCCCTCGGGCCGGCGGCCTGTCCAGGTGTCGGGAGTGTCACGCCACCCAGGCAAGACACACGAGTCCTGGGACGTAAGTAGTAAGCGGCGATCTATGTTCGGGCGCTGGTCGATCGGAGATCCTTCGGGATCTCCGATCGGTCGGGTGGGCCGCGGCTCACCCGGCCTCTGCTCGCGGTCGCATCGCGGGGGTAGGCCCGACCCGTGCAAGACGGCCCAGTCGCCCTGCGCGCGCCCCGTGGCGCCCTCGCCCGCAGACCTACGCCCTGCCGAGCTGAGCGCGAATCAGCCGGCTGACCTGGTGGGCCTCGGGGACGCGCATCGCCAGAACGGCGCGCATGTACACCAACAGGCCGGCCACCCCGGCCCCCCCGACGCTCACGATCTGTGCGGGGAGGGACGAACCGAGCAGGACGTCGAGCACCCGCCACGCTCCCCAGGAGACGCCTGCCAAGAGGGCCGAGGCGACCAGGATGCGGGCGGTGATCATCGTGGTCTGGGCGCCTTCCAGGCGGCCGTTGAAGCCGATTCGCAGGCGGTGGAACTGAAGGGCGGTCATGACGGCGTTGGCCGCGACCGTGCCGATGATCAGCCCGGCGATCCCCAGCGGCTTGTACAGGGCGATCGAGACGATGATGTCGACGATTATGTTGAGCGCCGCCAGACGCGTGGGTATCCACGGTCGCTGCACCGCGAAGAACACGCGCGTCAGCAGCAGGTTCAGGCCGCCGAAGGGCAGGCTGAACGCGAACCAGAACAGCGCGATCGAGACGAGTTCGGTCGACTTCGCATTGAACTGGCCGCGTTCGAACACGAGCCGCACGATCGGTGTGGTCAGGACGAGGATGAACACCGACGAGGGAATCAGCAGGAGGTTGATCTGGCGCATGCCGATGCCGATCGCGCGGCGCATGCTGTTCGCCTCGTGCCTTGCCGCCATGCGGCTGAGGGTGGGGAACAGCACGGTGGCGACCGCGACGCTGAAAAGGCCCTGGGGAAGCATGTAGATGCGGAAGGCATTGTCGATCGCGCGCGGCGCTTCCTTGGAGACGAGCGTGCCGAAGACCGAGTTGATCAGTTGGTCGAGGTTGACGATGCCGAGGCCGATCGTCACCGGCAGCATCAGCCCGAACACCTGGCGGACGCGCGGATCGTGCCAGTCGATCGAGAACTGCAGGCGAAAGTCGATCCGCCCGAGCGCCCCGAAGACCATCAGCAGTTGCACGAACGTCGCGATCAGGATCGCGATCGCGTAGGCGTAGAGCTGATCGCCGTTTTCGTAGCCGCCGTGAAAGTGCGGGCGCAGGACCACGAGCAGCACGATGATCACGAGGTTCCACACCGCGGGGGAGATCGCGGGGATCGTGAAGTGTTCGTATGACTGAAGAACCCCCACGAGCAGCCCGATCAGCCCGATGAGAAGCACCACCGGGAACAGCACCTGGGAGAGCCCGACCGTGAGAGCGTCGAGCGGGGCGTTAAAGGTGGGACCGGTAAACAGCGGCATGATCACGCCGGCGGCGAGGATGAAGAAAGCGGTGAATGCGCCGAGGACGATCAGCATGATCCAGAAGAGGGTCGAGGCGAGCCGGAACGCCTCGCGCTTGCGCCCCTGCTGGAGCAGGTCGGTGAACACCGGCACGAACGCCGCCGAGAGCGCGGCGTTGGCCAAGAGGTTGCTCACCAGGTTCGGGATCTGAAAGGCGATCGTGAACGCCGACGCTGGGCCTTTCGTACCGAAGAAGCTCGCGGCGACGACCTCGCGAGCCAGTCCGAGCACACGCGACAGGCCGGTGGCGAGCGAGAAGATCGCCGTGTTGCGCGCGACCCGTTCTCCACCACCGCCGGCGCCCCCTCCCTCGCCCCGATCGCGTTCGGGGCGAGCCATGCCCCCGTATTCCTCCCCGAAGCTCCCGTCGGGGATGCCTATCGCCTCGCCGGAGGGATCCGACAGCGGTCCTCCGGGCGGTTCATCAGCTCCCGAGATCGTGGACAAGGCCGCTATAGTACGGCCACCGATCGGGGGATCGGCCAGCGGTGCGCTCGGCTAGCTTCCCTGCGAGCTTTCGCGGCATCGTCCATGGCCAACATCCATTCCCAGAAGAAGCGGATCCTTCGCTCTGAGCGCGAGCGTCTCGAGAACCGCCTCTACACCTCCACGATCAAGACCTACTTCCGCCGCCTGGAATCGCTGGTGGCGAGCGGCGAGGTGTCTGCCGCCGAGTCCACCCACAGGGAGCTCGTCAGCACGATCGACAAGGCCGTGAAGCGTGGCGCCCTTCACCGCAACACCGGTGCTCACAAGAAGTCCAACGCCGCGCGCATCCTCCGCACCGGCGCATCTTCCTAGTCACGCCGGCGTATCTTCCCAGCCGGACCCTGACCGGCAATCCCCTCGATCGCTCGCACGGCGAGCGTGTCCTCGGTCAGGCCCGCGAGCGCCGAGCGGCTCGACGAGAGCACGGCGCCGCCGCGCGAGTCGAGTTCGAGATCGGCGAGCACCCCGAGCGCCCGACGCAGCCGGTCGGGGTCGGTGCGGGCGATGTCCGCTAGGAATCGCTCTGCCGCGCGCGAGGGCATGCGCAACCCACGCCTGACCTCGGCGACGGACTCTCCCGCACGCAGGCGCAACGCGATCGCGAGCGCATCGCGCAGCCGCTGGGCCATGACGTAGGTCAGGCCCGATAGCCGCTCGCCCTGCTGACGCAGGCGCAGATATGACAGTGTCGCCTGGCGGCTGTCACCGCCGAGCAGCGCATCGGCCAACGAGAAGGTTCGCCACTGTGCCGAATGGGCGACCCGGCGGTCGAGGTCCTCGATGCCGACCTGCCTGTTCGCGCCTGCAGCCGAGTTGTCGCCTGCTTCCAGCGCAAGCTTCTCGAGCTCCCGCAGCAGCCGTTGCTGGCGCTCGCCCACCTGTTCCACCAGCGCCTTCGCCGCGGTGGCGTCCAGCGAGATGCCCATGCGCTCAGCCTGCTCACGCACCCACCGGGCCAATTCCCACGGCTTGAGTGTCATCTGGGCGACCACCTGTCCCCCCGCTCGCCGGACGACCTCGTGAACCGCCGCCGGCGCCTTGGTGCGACTCTCCTCCCGCGCGAACAGCGCGAGCGTGGTGTCCGGAGGCATCTCCCTCATCGCCGGCGCCAGATGCTTCTCCACGTCGGCCTGCCGCCATCGCTCCACGCCTTCGACGAGGATCACCCGACCTAGCCCTCCGCTACCCATGGCCAGCGTCATTCTCGCGAGCGCCTGGGCCACCGCCGCGGGCGTTCCCGCCTCGCCCTCGAGCAGCTCGACGCTCCCCGAGTCACCCAGCTCCCCCTCCGCGAGCGCGCGCAGCCCCGCCCGGCGCTCGGCGATCGCGCCGTGATCGTCGCCGTGAATCAGGTAGGCGGGCTTCAGCTCTGCCATCGCACACGAGTGTATGCGGCGGAGCGCACGTCAGCGACGCAAGATTCGCTGCTGGAGCGCGCGGAGCTCCGGGGCCGGCGTCGCGCCGAGCTCGTCGCGAAGTCGCTCACGAAGAGCCTCGTAGACGCGGAGCGCCTCGGCCGTGTTGCCACGCGCGGCGAGGATCTCCATCAACAGACCGTGTGCGCGCTCGCGAAACGGCTCGGCGGCGACCAGTTCGCGGGCGACCCGCTCGCCCGGGGCAAGCTCGGTGCCACCCACGCCGAGGGCGACGGCCGCGTAGCACTCAAGCGCCGAGCAGCGGATCTCATCCAGCCGCCTGCGGTGTTCTTCGGCCCAGGGCAGATCCTCGCCGGCGAGGAAGCCCCGACGGGCCGTGAACAGCGCAATCAAGGACGGACCCCAACCCCGGGGCCAGTCGCCCTGGGCCACGGCCGACTCCGCGCGGTGGATAGCCTCCTCTGCCGCCTCGATATCCACCCAGGCATCGGGCGGCAGCAGCAGGCGCACCTCACCTCGCCCGCTCAGTACATCACCGCCAAGGACGGTGCGCAGCCGCGACAGCAGGGCGCTCAGTGACGCCTCCGCGCCGGCTGGAGCGCGCCACGGCCAGAGCGCCTCGATCAGCTCCTCGCGTCTGGCCGGAAGCGCCCGGTTGACGGCGAGATACACGAACAGCACGCGCGCCTGCCCGCCCGGGAGCCGACCGGTGAGCTCCCGACCGGCGAGCTCGACCGCGAGCCTGCCACATAGCTGTATCCGAGTCGGGCCTTGTCCTGACACCTCGTTGCAAGGAGAATCGCAGAACTTTGCAAAGTGGCGCCCGTAGGGTCGCCCAACAACGAAGGAGTGGTCATGGCGAAGGTGATTCGATGCCAATGCGGGTTCATGGGACGCGGCGACACCGTCGAGCGGGCGGCGACGGTGATCGAGGATCACATGCGCTCGGACCATCCCGAGCTCGTGGGCAAGGTGACGCGCGAAGACCTCGTCGCCATGGCCGAGGAGGCATAGCCCGCCGTCGCGCTCACGGGGGGTGCTCGACTACAAAGGAGAAGCGATGACATCTGCCACAGACATACTCGAAACAGTTGATGGGCCGCTGGTGACCACGGAATGGCTGCAGGCCGAGCTCGGCCACCCCCGGCTTCGCGTGCTGGACGTCCGCGGCCGTCACCCGAGCTCACCCTTGCCGCACGCCAAGCGCGCGGAGTATGCCGACGCCCACATCCCGGGCGCGACGTTCGTCGACTGGGAGCACGACTTCGTGGCGGTCGAGGATCCGGTTCCGATCCAGGTCGCCTGCGCTGATGATTTCGCGGCGCGCGCGTCCGAGCTGGGCGTCGGCGACGGCGATCTCGTCGTCACCTACGACGACTACTACAGCATCTTCGCCGCGCGGGTGGCGTGGGCATTCCGTCTGTATGGCGCGCGGTCCTGCGTGCTCGACGGTGGCTGGCAAACGTGGATGGGAGAGGACCGTCCGACATCGGCCGAGGCCGTCGAACCGGCGCCGGCGCAGTTCACCCCCCAGCCGCGGCCCAAGCTGCGCCGGACCATGGCCGAGGTGCAGACGGCGAGTCGCCGCTATGCCTCGCTGGTCGATGCGCGCCCGCGCCATCTGTTCCTCGGCGAAGATGGCGCACCGAACACCGGTCACATCCCCGGTGCACTGTGCCTTCCCTACCAGGAGCTAGTCGACGGTGCCACGGGGCTGTGGGCCTCGCCTGAGGCGATCGCCCGTCTCGCCCGTGACGCCGGGATCGATCCCGATCGCCCGCCGGTCGAGCTGATCGCCACGTGCGGCAGCGGCGTCTCGGCCACCGTGGCGATGCTGGCACTGGAGCGCATCGGCATCCACACCGACGGCGTGTACGACGGGTCGTTCAACGAGTGGAGCGCCCAGGACTCGCGGCCGGTCTCCTACGGCAGGGCAGCTTGAGGTGCTGGACTTCGGCGGGCTCACGGGCTACGCCGAAGGTCAGTTGAGCTCCTGAGCATCGCTCGCCCGCGCCGCGCGGCGCTGGGAGTCGCGCGGCGGGGCGCTATCGCACCGCTATCGCACCACGAGGTTCACGAGCTTGCCGGGGACCACGATCTCCTTGACGATCTCCCTGCCGTCCAAGTGGGCCAGGACGTTGGGTGCGGCTCTGCAGCGCTCCTTGAGCTCATCCGCGCTCGCGTCAGCTGCCACCTTCACACGATCTCGCAGCTTGCCGTTGACCTGACAGACCACCTCGTAGAACTCGCTCTCGAGCAGCTCCTGATCGGCGTGCGGCCAGGGCCGCTCCCACACGCGCTCTCCGGTGAGGCGGTCATATATGTCCGCGCACACGTGTGGGGCGAACGGGAACAGCAGCGAGGCGGCGGTGCCGAGGGCGAAGCGTAGAGTCCCGACATCGACGGACTCGCGCAGCCGCGAGCATTCGTTCAACAGCTCCATCACCGCGGCGATCGCCGTGTTGAAAGCGAACCGGCGCAGGTCGCGGCTCACCTTCTCGATCGCCCAGTGCGTCTTGCGCAGGAGGGCAAGATCGTCGCCCTGCGCCGTCGCCGACCCCACCGATTCGCCCGTGGACGGGTCCGCCCGTTCGGCGATCTCGGCCGCCAATCGCCACAGCCTCCCCAGGAAGCGGTGGACCCCCTCGACGCCCTCCTCAGACCATTCGGCATCCTGATCAGGCGGACCCACGAACAGGATGTAGCAGCGGGCGGTATCCGCCCCGCGGCGCTCTACGATCGAGGCCGGCGAGACCACGTTGCCCTTGGACTTGCTCATCTTCGCACCGTCCTTCGTCACCATCCCCTGTGTGAACAGCGCGTTGAACGGCTCCTGGAAGTCGAGGTGGCCGAGATCCGCGAGCGCCTTGGTGAAGAAGCGCGCATACATCAGGTGCAGGATCGCGTGCTCCACCCCGCCGATGTACTGGTCCACCGGCATCCACTCGCGCAGCGCCGCCGGATCCCAGGCCGCATGGTCGTTGGCGGCGTCGCAGTAGCGAAGGAAGTACCAGGAGGAATCCACGAACGTGTCCATCGTGTCGGTCTCCCGGCGCGCCTCGCCTTCGCAGGATGGGCAGGTGGTGCGCACCCACTCCTCCGCCGCCGCCAACGGCGAGCGACCTTTGGGCGTGTAGTCCTCGATGTCGGGCAACTCCACCGGGAGCTGATCCACGGGCACGGGCACCATTCCACAGCTCTCGCAGTAGAGGATCGGGATCGGGCAGCCCCAGTAGCGCTGCCTCGAGACCAGCCAGTCACGCAGGCGGTAGTTGACCGACGCGTGGCCCTTGCCCTCGCGGTCAAGCCAAGCCACGATCGCGGTGAGGGCGTCGCGATTGTCCATCCCGTCGAAGTCCGGCCGCGAGTTGACGAGCGGCCCGTCCCCGGTGTAGGGCAGGCCGTGCTCGTCGGTACCCTCGAGGCCGGCATCGCCCCCAACCTCGGAGAGTCCCTCGATCACGCGCCGTATGGGCAACCCGAAGGCGCGGGCGAAGGCATAGTCGCGGACATCGTGTGCGGGCACCGCCATGATCGCCCCCGTCCCGTACTCCATCAATACGTAGTCGGCGACGTACATCGGAATCTGCTCCCCGTTCACGGGGTTGGTGACCGTGCGACCGAGGGGAGCTCCAGTCTTGGGCTTCTCGGCGTTGCCCCGCTCCTCGTTGGTCTCCGTGAGCGAGTGATTGACGTACTCGCGCACGGCCTGCTCGTGCTCGGTTCCCTCCACGAGGCGCATCACGTCGGGATGCTCGGGCGCCATCACGAAGAACGTGGCCCCGAACAGCGTGTCCGGGCGTGTGGTGAACACGGGGTAGTCGATCTGGAGCTCCTCGCAGCGGAACGTCACCTCTGCCCCCTCGCTGCGCCCGATCCAGTTGCGTTGCATCGTCTTCACGTTCTCGGGCCAGTCGATACCGTCCAGGTCGCTGAGCAGCCGCTCGGCGTAGTCGGTGATCCGCAAGAACCACTGCTCCAGCTGCCTCACCTCGACGACGCATCCGCAGCGCTCGCAGCGACCATCACCGTCCACCTGCTCGTTGGCCAGAACCGTCTGGTCTTTGGGACACCACTTGACCGCCGCCTCCTTGCGATAGGCCAGCCCAGCGCGGAACAGCTCGAGGAAGATCCACTGCGTCCAGCGGTAGTAGCTCGGTTCGGATGTGGCGAGCTCGCGCGACCAGTCGATGGAGATCCCCCACGAGCGGAACTGGCGCTGAAAGGACGCGATCGATTCGGCGATGGAATCGCGGGGATGTGCACCCGTCTTGATCGCGTGGTTCTCGGCGGGCAGTCCAAATGAGTCGTAGCCCATCGGATGCAGCACACGTTGTCCAAGACGACGGTGGAAATGGGCGATCGCATCGCCCACCGCGTAGCACTTCAGATGACCGATATGCGGCTCACCACTGGGATAGGGGAGCATCTCTAGTACGTAGGCGTTCGATGAGTGCGCGAGAGGGCCGTCCGATCCGGCACGTGCGGATCCGGCCCGTGAGTCCTCCGGCCGGTCCGCGCCGGCGTCGTTTGAGACCTCCCAGGTGCGCTCGGTCGCCCACACCTCCTGCCAGCGGGGCTCGATCTCGTGGGGGTCATACGTGTGCTCGGCCATCCGGAATCGCAGATTAGCGGGCGACCCTTCACGACCCCCGTGGCCGCCCGCGATCCGCGTCTCATTCTTGGGTCCGTGGCCGACTTCGCGGGTCTCTGCGCGCGTTGAGTGCGCGCCATCACCGGGCGCCCGCCGCGTCCTGCACCCCGGACACGAAGCGGCTGTTGGCGCGCAGCAGCTCCACGATCTCAGCCGGAGCCGTGCGCACCGAGCCGGCGTCGAACGGTGGTTGGGGGTCGTACTCGATTCCCAACTGAATCGCTTGTGCCACCTGCTCACCCGCGATCCTCGACGCCAGCGCCAGGGCCATGTCGATTCCCGCCGATACCCCGGCGGCGGTGACGATCTTCCCGTCAACGACCACTCGATCTGAGACGGCGTCGGCGCCCATCTCGCGCAGGCTCTCGAGCGCGAGCCAATGGCTCGTCGCCCGCACGCCATCGAGCAGGCCTGCGGCGGCAAGGATCAACGAGCCGGTGCAGACCGAGGTCGTCCACAGGCTCGTCTCGTGCACCGCCCGCACCCATTGGAGAGCGGGTCCGCCCGCGCGCGCCGCGACCTCGCCCGGTCCGCCTGGCACGAGCAGGACGTCGGCGCTTGCGAGGTCCTCGATCGAGCGCTCGGCCACGAGCGTCAGCATGCGATTGTCTGTGACAACGGGACCCGCATGGGGTGCCACGAAGGTCACCTGCGCGCCCGGCAGGCGACTCAGCACCTCGTAGGGCCCGATTGCGTCCAGCGCGGTGAAACGGTCGTAGAGAAGGATCGCGATATTCATGTCCTTGCCTCCTTGGCTGCTGGTGAATGAATGGATTGCCCCGTGCAATGCAACGCGAACGGGATACCGCTCATGCGGCACGCGAGTGGACCGCTTCGGATCGAAAGCGGCGGCGATACTCCGCGGGCCCAACCTCGAGCGCGCGCAGGAAGACTCGGCGCATCGTCTCGACGGTGCGAAAGCCACAGGCGCCCGCAACCGCTGCGACCGGGTCCGCGGTGTCCTCGAGTCGCCGGCGGGCGGCCTCCAAGCGCACCCGCTCGACATAACGAGCCGGGGTGACGCCCGTCTCGGCGCGAAAGGCGCGGGCGAAGTGGCGCGGGCTCATGTGGGCGCGCGCGGCCATCGCCTCCACCGAGTGCTCGCCGGCGACGTTCTCGACGATCGACCGCTGGACCTCCCGCAACGGTTCGCGCTCCGGCTGCTGAGCGGCAAGCGTGGCGCTGAATTGCGACTGGTTGCCGGGGCGGCGGAGGAACAGCACCAGGTGACGGGCGATCGCCAACGCCGCGTCGCGATCCAGATCCTCCTCCACGAGCGCCAGCGCGAGGTCCATTCCCGCGGTCACGCCTGCCGAGGTCCAGATGTGGCCGTCGCGCAGGAAGATGGGGTCAGGGTCTACGTGCACGTCGGGATGCAGACGAGCGAGCTCACCGGCCGCCGCCCAGTGCGTGGTCGCGCGACGGCCGGCCAGCAGGCCCGCCTCGGCGAGCAGAAAGGCGCCCGTGCAGACCGCCGCGATGCGCCTGGCCCTGGACGCCGCGTCGGAGATCCACTGCAGGAGCGCACCATCGGCGGTCGCCTCCCTGGAGCCAAGACCGCCCGGAACGATGAGAGTGTCGATGTCGGCGGGTGCTTCGCGCAGGCGCGCATCGGGAGCGACCGTCAGCCCACTTGAGGTTCGCAGCGGCACGCCATCGCCGCTCAGCGTCCGCATCTCGTAGGCGCGCTCGGAACGGCCCTCGCCCTCGATGAGCTGGCGAGCGCTCGTGAAGACCTCCAGCGGGCCAGTCACATCAAGGCTCTGTACTCCCGGGTAGAGGAGAATCGCGACCTGACGTGGGGCTGCGGCGTGTTCCATCGCTCGATCATGACCCAAGCGCGATCTGTCCGCAAGGACAGATTTCCAACTTTTTCTGCCATCCAAATCGTACGTCTGGCTCGCGCGGTGCCGGTGAGCCCTTTCGTGGCTCGCGGTCCAGGCTCGCGGTCTACCATGACCGCATGGAGCCTCAATCGCGGGCCTCTGAACGCCTCAGTGATCCCAGCCCCGACGCGCTCGGCGACGCTCCCGCCCGCGTAGCGGGCATCGTCGAGGCTGCCGAACGCGCAGCTTCGGGCCTGCGCGAGCGGGCCGAGGCGCGCGCGAGAGAGCGGATCGCGGAGGCCGACCGCGCTTCCGCCAACCGCATAGGAGCAGCCGAGGAGGAGGCCGAGGAGATCCTCCACGCCGCCCGTGCTCAGGCCGAGAACACCAGGAACGAGGCCCTGTCCGCGGTCGGCGCGATTCATGCGGAAGCAGATCAGCGACTCGCGGCCGCGCGCCAGCAGGCAGAGCACCAACTCGCCGCCGCGCGCGAGGAGGCAGAGCGGCTACACGCGGCCGCCAGCCAGGAGGGCGAGCAAATGCTCACCGCGGCGCGCGCGCAGGCCGAGGAGGCGCTGACGAGCGCACAGGCAGAGGCCACCAGGACGCTGGCCGAGGCCCGTGAGCAGGCGGGCCGATTGGTCGCGGACGGCCGGGAGGAAGCCGAGCGCGTGCTGGCCTCGGGCGGCCAGGACCTCGACCGGCTGCGCGCCGAGGCGCAGGAGCGGGCCCGGGAGATCCATGCGAAGGCGCGGTCAGACGCCCGTGAGATCGTCGGCGAGTCCCACGTCGTCGCGCGCCAGGTGCTGCGCGAGGGGACTGAGCTCTCGCGGAACCTACGCGAGCTATCAGTCTCGCTGCGCAACAACGCCGAGCGGATCCTCGGCGACGTGCGCCTGGCCCACGGCGGCATGATGGCGCGTCTTGACCAGGCCTCGCCGGGCGCAGGCGCGCGCGGCCCCGACGAGCCCGGCGAAGACCTCGACGTGCCGGAGTTCATCCCGCCGGCGTGAGGGCCGCCCGCCTGGGTCGAGCTGAGACGAACCCGACCCACTAACGTCACAAAGCTGGCGACTACGAGCTCGAAGCGATGATCAGCCGGCAGCCATCGAGACCTGAAGACGGACGGGGTACCTTGAGTAAACTGAAGCGTCCGAACATCAGCTCGGGGCTATAGCTCAGTTGGGAGAGCGTCCGGCTGGCAGCCGGGAGGTCGTCGGTTCGAGCCCGACTAGCTCCATCGTCTTACTCGAGCCAGAGGATGAACGGCTCGTCGGTCAGCGCGGGCGGGGCGTACGCAACGTCGCTCGATACCACAAACATGCGCACCCGCACGGTGTCGGTCGCGCCGCAGTCAGCTCAGGCCGGCCCTGGTCCGCACGTGGACGGTCGCCACGACGAAAGCGGTGGAGGCGGCATTGAGATCGCCGAGGGCCGAGACCATGGCGCTCTTGGACACAAAGGACGCCGAGTCAACGAGGTACGGTTGCGGGGATCCTGCCACTGCGACGACATCGCTCGTGCGACCGGCCCGGCAACCGGGAAATCACGCGGTTGGCACGGCGCACTTCGAGGCGCGCCCAGAAAGCCTCGTCTGCCAATAACTCCCGTTTCGCGCTTGAAAACGCAGGCTCCTAGCGTTCCCTAGCAGTCGACATGCAGCACTGGAAGCCTATCGGGACTGATCCCCCGCTCTATGCACCCTAAGTATGCGATGCCGCGATGTATTCCGTCAATTACAAGCGTAGTACCGTCAAACACGCCTATCCGCATGACCACATTGGCCTTCCACCGATTGCTTGACATGTCATCTATGAAACGCTCAACTCGCAGGTCGTCCGCTTGGTCCTCCACTGCGTGGAGCGCCTTGCTGCGTTCCCGATATATCGCTCGTAGTTGCCCGAGCGTCCTGTAGCTTGTACCCCTGTAGCCCATGAAGCTCGCGAACAGCGTCGGCGTTTCAGCCAGTTCTTTCGCCGATAGGGGCTTGAGAGCCATCCCGGGTATCGTCCCTCCGGGGTCGGCGTCGCCATATGGTCCGCCGGCCAAAGATGCCCGTCCCGTGTTGTTACATCCGTCGATGAAGTGTCAATCAGCACAAAGATGCGCGGAGCGCTTTAGCGCCGTCGGGTGACATTCGCCTGCCCGGAGCCGGCGCAGAGCGGTAGCCTTGACTTCGGTTGGCTTCATGCGGAGAAGGCAACGTGCCGAAGGGCCCCGCGAAGGTCGAAGTCACGCCGTCACGGCCCCGGGCCGCAGGATGTCGGGGTCATGACCGGGGATGACGTTCAAGCCGGCGTCACGCATCGCACGCAGGCGGTCTGCCGAGCGTCCCTGCTGCTCGTGATCGTCGGCGAAGACCGGGAACCGGTGGTCGTCCAGACCCGATGCGAAGTGGGTGACATCGGCGCCGAGCACGAGGTTGCCGATGCGGATCGACTGGTGCCCGGGTGTGTGCCCGGGGGTGAGCAGGAGCTGGATACTGCCGTCGCGGAGGAGATCACAGTCACCGTCGATCAGGATTACTTCACGGCTATCGGCGGCGTAGTCGAGCGGCAAGAAGAAGTTGCGCTCCACGGCTGCATCGTCATGGCCGGCCTGCCATTCGGTGCGCTGGACCACGACGGGCACCGACGCCGGGATGAGTTGCAGGCCGCCGACGTGGTCCCAGTGCAGGTGCGTCAGCAGAACCTTGGTCAGCGTGCCTACGTCAAGCTGCTCGGCGACGCTTTGCTCCTGCTCCAGGGCGGACATCGCGAAGATATCCGGCCGGTCGTAGTACGCGGCCGGGTCGGCGATCGCAGCGGGGTTCAGCCCTGTGTCGATCAAGATCCGCTCGGTCGCCGTCTCGACCACGTAGGCGGGCACGGGAAAGCGAATAGTTCGGTCCAGATCGTCGCCTGCGCGGAAAATCCCGACCGGCGCAGTGAACCACCCGACGTTTAGCCTCTCTATCTTCACGGGTCACTCCTTTCATGGGTCACTCCGTATGGGCTGTGGGTCAGCAAGTCGAACTTGTTGCTCAGCAAGTTTCCTGGATTTCGTGATCACCCCTATTGGTCGAGCGCCTGGTAGACCGCGTCAATGAGTGCGCGGTTGCGGGGGTCCTGCCACTGCGGCCCGCCGCGGTTCATGACATACGCGAATGCCACGCGCGCCTGCGGATCGGCGAACCCCACGGACCCGCCGGCGCCGAAGTGCCCGAAGCTCCCGCCGTTTGGACCAAGTGGACGCTCAGGTTGGCTGAGCTGAAAGCCGAGGCCGAACCGCGACGGACGGCCGAGCACGGCGTCGTCACCGGCAGCGGCCTCGGCGGTCGCCTGCCCGAGAACCTCGCTGTCGACGATCGACGGCGCGCCGCTCAGGAGCGCCGCATACACGCCAGCGATCCCGCGCGCGTCGGCGTGCAGGTTGGCCGAAGGCAGCTCGGCGTCCAGCCAGGCGGCGGTGTTTACCGTTCCGACCCCGGTCGCACCTGGCGGGTTGAGGTAGGCGCGCTCCCGCAGCCACGCATCGACGGGGGTGTGTCGGCGGTGCTCGGCGCCCCCGGTCAGCGCGGGGTCGAACACGTACTCCGCCCGGCGCGCCCGGCTTCGGCGCGCGAGGCCGAAACTCACCTCGGCACCGAGTGCGGCGGCGATCTCCCGGCGAAGGAAGGGGCCGATCCGCTCGCCGGTGACACGGTTGACGAGCTCGCCCGTCAGGAACCCGAACGTGTGCACGTGGTAGCCGTGAGCCGAGCCGGGTGTCCACCACGGCTCCTGCTCGGCGAGCGCGCCTGTCACCTGATCCCAGTCATAGAGCGCTCCCTCCGGTAGGTCCCGGCTGATCGCTGCCAGTCCCGCTCGGTGGCTCAGCACCTGGCGCACCGTGATCCCTTCCTTTCCGGCTGCGGCGAACTCGGGCCAGCATCGCGACACCGGCTCGTCCAGGTCGAGCAACCCGCGGGAGACCAGCATCAACACGCACAGCCCCGCGAGCGCCTTGCCGACCGAGAACACGTTCACCGCCGTGTCCTCGTGCCAGGCGCGCGAGCGATCGGCGTCGGCCCATCCACACCAGAGGTCCACGACTGGCCGCCCTTCGACGATCACCGCCACCGCAGCGCCGAGCTCGCCACGATGGGCGACGTTCTCGCCGAGTGCATCCCGCACGGGGGAGAAACGCGCATCGCATGTCCCCGAGATCTCAGCGGCGCCAACCCCGATTTGCAGACCCTACATCACCGCGGCGGCTCGCCGGGCCTGAGAACCTGCCTGAGCAGCTCAGAGGTCCGGCAGGTAGTCGACCTCGGGCGAGCGCAGGGCGATGCCGAGACCCCGCAGCGAGACCCGCCCCGATTGGGGGTAGAAGCACATATCGCTGGACTCGCGGGTGCCGTAGGCCAGGTAGGTAAGGCCCTCAGCGCCCGGGCGGAGCGCATGCGCCACGCCGGTACCGGCCGGACGCGAGACGACGTCGCCGGGCTTCAGCGGATGCTCCTCGGGGCTGTGCTCACCGCGCGGCCACAGCTCAAGGACGCCGCTGCCGTCGAGCGCCACGAAGATCTCCTCCTCCTGCGAGTGGCAGTGTGCGGGGGCGCCCTGTCCTTCCGCGGGCAGGACGACGTGATTGAGGCCCGTCGCCACGGCTCCGGCAGCCTTGCCGGCGAGACGGGCCCGACCGTCGAAGACCGCCGGCACATCGGTGAGCGCGACGACGTTGGACGGGCGCTCGGGCTTGGGCGCTGGACACTCCGGGGGCCCGGCCGCAGCCTCGCGGGCAAAGGGCGAGTCGCCGTCGCCGAGCTCCACCCAGCGGGGGAAGGACCAGGCCACGCCGGCACGGGGGAGCGCCGTGAGAGCCGGGTCGCACCGCTGCCCGAAGACGAGCACGTCGAGCCCCTCAGCCCCGCCGCGCAGGGTGTGCGGACCACGTTTGGGCCGATGCACGATGAAATCGCCGCTCCCCACGGTGTAGGTCTCGCCGTCCTGCCACAGCAGCCCGCCGCCACCGAGGACGAAGAAGATCTCCTCGTCGGCGCCGTGTTCGTGCGCGGGCGTTGAGAAATAACCCTCCTCGATCTCAATGCGACGCAGACCCACCGTACGGGTGCCCACTTCACGTCCGAGATCGCGCCACACGCCTTTGATGTGGCCGATGGCGAGCTCGCCCGAGCGACCCTCGTGCAGGTTGGCAATCTTCACGGGCGCGACGCTATCAGCCGCGTCAGCGGGGAGCGGTGTCGATGCCGGCCACCTCGGCGACGGGCGCGGGCAGGGACTCCCGTGCCAGCTGGTGGCGCACTCGATCGCGCGCCTCCGCATAGCGCAACGCCTCGTAGGCGATCAACGCAACGAGCAGCACGGCGAGGATCCCGAGCGTCGCCAGCGCCGGCAGCACCGCGCCGGCCGGCAGCAGCGCGAGCAGGACGACCGCGCACGCCAGCCGACGCCAATTGAGCGAGCGCATGTTGCGCATGCGGAAGGCGACGTGTGCGAGCAGGTACATCGCCGCGCCGCCCAAGAGCGCCGCCGCGGGAACGAGCTTCAGCGGCTCATCGACGCCCTCTATGGTGCGCTTCAAGCCGACCGCGATCAGCGCGATTCCGGCCACCATTGGGAAATGCAGGTAGGAGTAGGAGTCGCGAGCGATCTCGTTGCGCTCGCGTCCCTCGCGTGCTTTCGCCAGCCGCCTCGCCGCCACGATCGCAACCACGTCGAAGTACGCCCACCACAGGGTGGCCGCAACCACGACTCCCAGCACCCCGGCGACGACCACGCCCGCGGCGATCGTTGCTTTTGCGCCGACGCCGATCGCCACGATCGACTCACCCAGCGCGATGATCAGGACAGCGCCGTGGCGCTCGGCGAAATGCCCAGGCACGAGCCTCCAGCCCTCGGCGCCGAAAAGGTACGGGCCACCCGCATCGAGCAACAGCGCCAGGCCCCACAGTCCGAGTTGAAACGCGCCAGATGTGAACGCCGCGGCGAGCAGCAGCCCGGCGCCGACCGCGGTGCTGGCGGCGAGCCCGAGGACCGAGCGGCGCAGCGCCGAATCCCCGCGACTGGCGAGCATGAACAGCACAATGTGGGCGGTTCGCACCGCCGCATAGGCGCAGGCGAACAGCAGCGCCTCCGAGCCGAACGCCCCCGGCACGCACAGCGCGGCGACCAGGAAGGCGGCCATCGCGGCGAACATCGCCAGGCGCACCGCGCCCTCCTCGGGGTCGACCACGCTCGTGAGCCAGGCATAACCCACCCACGACCACCACAACATGCCGAGCACGAGCAGACCCTTGAGCAGGCCCTGCCAGGTCGGGGTCCTCGCCATGAGGGCCGTGCACTGCGTCAGGGCAAGCACGAACACGAGGTCGAAGAACAGCTCGAGCGGGGTCACCCGCTCACCGTCGCGCATCACCGTGCTCACGCGCGGGACACGGTTTGAGAGGGCCGTGCTCACCTCTCCATCTTCGCACCTCGAAAAGCCCGCACGCGGTCGACGCGTGGCGGGCTTGGCGCCGGCTGGCGAACCGGCCGGCGCCCCCGTTGGCCGATCAGCGCGCCGACGATCTTAGCGCCGCGACATGTTCGGCTCGCCCGCTGAGTTGAGACCTTTCCCGGAGACCGTGCAGTTCCCTCCGCGAGGAATGAATTCCCCTCCTCCTCCCTGAAAAACGTGACCTCCGTGAAAAACAGGACCGCACCAACCGCGGACGCTGTGCGGCTAACGCTAACCGTTGTGCGCGCTAATGTCAACCCCTCTAGGCGCGTTCGCCGACGGCCCGGGCGGGGGCCTCTCCCCACAACTTCTCGAGCCGATAGAACGCCCGCGTCTCCGGCGTGAATATGTGTACGACCACGTCCAGGTAGTCCATCAGGATCCAACCCGCCCGGCTTGATCCCTCCACGCGGCGGGGCAGCGTCTCGTGCTTGTGCTTGAGCCCCTCAAGGATGCTGTCGTGAATCGCCTTGGCCTGACGGCCGGTGTTACCCGAGCAGACCACGAAGAAGTCGGTATAGCCGAGCACGCCCCGCAGGTCGAGCTCGACGACATCGACGGCCTTCTTGTCGGCCGCATACCGGGATACCTCTTTGAGCAGCTCCTCCGAGCGCATCAGCTCCCCGCCCCGGCGCGGTTGCGGTACAGACCGTGCTCGGCGATGTAGCTTGCCACCGCTGCACCCACCAGGTCCTCGATCGGATCTCCCCGTGCCGCTCGTTCGCGCGCCATCGTGGAGGAGACCTCCATGGCGGGCATATCGAGAAACGTCAAGGCCGCGGTGGGATTGCTCGCAGCCGGCCGGCCGGCCGCGAGCAGCGGCGCGACGGTGTCGAGCACCTCCCTCCGCCCGGAGCCATCGCGCGCGGCCACCGCGAGATCGGCCAACCCCAGCAGCTTCGCCGGCTCGCGCCACGCTGGCAGCGTGCCCGCTGTGTCCGCTCCGACGATGAACGTCAGCTGAGCACCAGGATGGCTGGCATGTATGGCTTGCAGGGTATCCACCGTATAGGACGGGCCGCCACGCTCGATCTCGAGCGCGCAGACAGATACGCCGACGGAGTCGTTCACCGACAGGCGACACATTCGCAGGCGATGCTCAGGGCCGGGGTCCTCCTCAGTGGGCTTGTGCGGGGCGATGTGCGCGGGCATCATCAGCACCCGCTGAAGCCCGAGCTCGTCGCGTGCGTGGCGCGCGAGCGCGAGATGCCCGAGGTGGGGCGGGTTGAAGGTCCCCCCGAGGATGCCGACCGATCGAAGATCGGCCGGCGCCTGTAGCCGGTCGGGACGCAGGACGGGCCCGTCGGGGTCAACGGGCTTCTCAACCGCGGACGTGCCCGTCCCCTTCGATGAGGTACTTGAAGGTGCACAGCTCGCGCAACCCGATCGGTCCGCGCGCGTGGAGCTTCTGGGTCGAGTTGCCGATCTCCGCCCCCATCCCGAACTCCCCTCCATCGGTGAAGCGCGTGGAGGCGTTCACGTACACGCACGCCGCGTCTACCCCGAGCTGGAAGGACCGCCCGGCGGCGGTGTCGCGTGTGACGATCGCCTCCGAGTGTCCGCTGCCATAGCGGGAGATGTGCTCGATCGCCTCCTGCACCGAATCGACCACCCGGACGGCGAGGGTGAGAGCCAGGTACTCGCTCGCCCAGTCCTCCTCCTCGGCGGCCTCAAGTACGACATCCGGCACCTCCGCGCCCCCCGTCTTCACAGTTGCGCTCAAAGGCACCCCGGCCAGAGCCAGGGTGCGCTCGTCCGCGCGCACCAGCACACCGGCGTCGCCCAGCGAGCCAAGGACGCGCGGGAGGAACTCCCGCGCGACGTCCGAGTGGACGAGCAGGGTCTCGGCGGCGTTGCACACGCCAGGGCGCTGGACCTTGGCGTTGATCACGATCGCATTCGCCTGGTCGAGGTCGGCGGAGGCGTCAACGTACACGTGACAGTTGCCCGAGGCCGCATAGATCACGGGCACGGTGGCCACCTCGGCGAGCGCCGCCTTCAAACCCTCGCCGCCGCGCGGGATGATTAGATCAACCGTGTCCGGCTGGGTGGCCAGCTCCGCGAGCTCCTCGCGGCCGCCGCCCGCCAGAAGACTGACACAGCCGTCCGGCAGGCCAGCCGCCACGACCGCTTCGGCGGCGATCTGAGCGAGCGCCGCGTTGGAGTGCCCCGCCGTGGAGGATCCCCGCAGGACAATCGCGTTGCCCGACTTCAAGCACAGCGCGGCCGCGTCGATTGTCACGTTAGGACGCGCCTCATAGACGACAGCGATAACTCCCAAAGGCACCCGCACCTTGCGCACGTCCAGGCCGTTCGCCAGGCGGTGGCCGTCGATCACCTCGCCCACCGGGTCCGCCAGGGCCGCTATCTGCCGCACAGCGGCCGCGATCGCCGTGACGCGCGCCTCGTCCAGGCGCAGACGGTCAAGCAGCGCCTCACCGATCTCAGCCTCCTGGCCGGCCCGCATGTCGCGCTCGTTCGCCTCGAGAATCTCGGGCAAGCGTGCGTGGAGGGCCGCCGCCAACGCTTGCAGCGCCGCGTCCTTGACGGCGGTGTCGGTCCGCGCAAGCTCACGCGCCGCACGCTTCGCTGAGCGGCAGACGTCCGCGACCGGCGAGATGACGGTGGCCATGGCCCTAAAGGGTACGACGAACCCCTCACGACGCCAACGAATGCGATATGGGAGCGTTTCGGCGGGGTTGGACGCGCTGCGCAACCTGTGGAGCAGGTTCTCAGTCCACGACGAGGTAGTCGCGGTGCACCGCCTCCTCGGTCGCACGCGGCAGGATCTCCCGCACGGCCGCTGACTTCATCCCGATCACCTGCCGCAGCTCCTGCGCTGAGTAGTTGCAGATCCCCTTGGCCAGCGTCCGTCCCGGCTTCCCGTCGCCCGGCCCCTCCGCGATCTCCACGGCGTCCCCCGCGTCGAAGTCGCCGAGCACCTCCACGACGCCGACCGGCAGCAGGCTGGCGCTGCTCTCGCGCACGGCACGAACCGCGCCGGCGTCGATCAACAGCGTGCCGCGCGACGGCTTGGCGTACTTCAACCACAGCTTGAAGCTCGAGTAGCGCGCCTCCCGCGCCGCGAAGCGCGTGCCCTCCCGCTCCCCCCCCAGCACGGCTGCGAGCGCCTGCGCCCGCAGCCCATTGCAGATCACCGTCGAGATTCCCGCCGCGGTGGCCATATCGGCCGCGACCACCTTCGAGCGCATCCCGCCCGACCCCAGCGGCGAGGTGGTGTGGCCGATCTCCAGATCCTCCAAGGCGGCGAAGTCGCTCACCTCGCTCACGATCCGCGCATCGGGGCGCAGCCGCGGGTCGGCCGTGAACAGCCCGTCGATGTCGGTCAGCAGGATGAGCTCCTCGGCGCCGACGAGGACCGCGACCTGGGCGGCCAGGAAGTCGTTGTCCCCGAATGAGATCTCATCGGTGGCGGTCGTGTCGTTCTCGTTGATCACCGGCAACACCCGCCACTCCAAGAGCGTGGTGAGCGTCTGGCGGGCATTCAGGTAGTGGGTGCGGGCGCTCATGTCGAAGAAGGTCAAGAGCACCTGCGCGCTCGTAACGTCGCGCTCGCGCAGGAGCTCGTCGAAGATCCGATAGAGCTTGCCCTGGCCCACGGCGCTGGCCGCTTGCAGCTCCCTGATCGTGCTCGGGCGCTGGGGGAGCTGCATGACCCGCATGCCCCGTGCGATCGCTCCGCTCGTGACGACGATCACCTCTCCGCCCTCCCGGTGCAGGCCCGCAAGGACGTCGCAGACGTGCGCGAGCACGTCCAGGCGAGGCTCGCCGGCGATGTCGGCAACGACGCTCGACCCGAGCTTGACGACCACGCGTCTCATCGAGCTGAGCTTATTTGCACTGACGGGCCCTCTCGGGACACTAGGTCGCGGCGCCTGGATCCAGCTCGAACGTCAGGCCCGCGATCTCGATCTCGTCGCCCGGCTGAAACCCCTCCGTCTCCAGCACCTTCAACACGCCGATCCTCCGCAGCCTTCCCTCGACGTAGGCCATCGCGTCCTCGTTGTCGATGTCGTATCGCGCCAGCAGCCGCTCGATGCCCTTGCCTCGAATGGCGAACCTCCTTGGACCGAGCCGCTCGACGCGAAAGCCTGTTCCTGCCGCGGGCCGGAACACCATGTACTCGGCCAGGCCCTCGGCGGTGGGCTCGACCGGGCTGTCGCTGAGCGGCGACGCGCCGCCCGAGGCTACGCGCAGAAGCAGCTCGCTCGCCAACTTCCCGAGTCCGGCTCCGGTCGCGCTCGACGTAGCGATCACCGGCACCTCGGACCCGAGCCGGCGCTCCCACTGCGCGACCGCCTCGCACGCCGTCTCGTCGGTCACCAGGTCGGCCTTGGAGAGCGCCAGCACGCGCGGCAGCCGGCCCAGACGCTCATCATGGGCCAGCAGCTCACTCTCGATCATCGCGAAGTTCTCCGCCGCGTCTGCGCCTTCACCGGCGGAGAGCTCGGGAGCTATATCCAGCACATGCACGAGCACATGCGTGCGCTCCACGTGCGCCAGGAAGTCGTGCCCCAGGCCCGCGCCCTCGCTCGCGCCCTCGATCAAGCCCGGAATGTCCGCCACCACGAGCTGGCGTTCCTCGCCTTCGAGAACCCCCAGCACCGGTGAAAGCGTCGTAAAGGGATAGGCGGCAACCTTCGGCGCCGCTCGCGTCAGCCGCGCAAGCAACGAGGACTTGCCGGCGTTGGGCATTCCCACCAGACCGACGTCCGCCAGCAGCCTCAGCCTCAGCTCCAGCCAGCCGCCCTCCCCCGCAATGCCCCGCTCGGCAAAACGGGGCGCCTGGCGGGTGGGCGTTGCAAAGCGCTTGTTCCCCTTCCCGCCAGCTCCGCCGCGCGCCACCGTGGCCCTCTGAGAAGCCGCGAGCAGCTCCCATCGGCGTCCTGTCAGATCCCCACCTTCGTCCTCCAGGCCTGTGATCTGCGTCCCCGGGGGCACCCTGATGAGCAGAGCCTCTCCGTCGGCTCCGTGACGAAGTGCGCCCTCTCCATGCCCGCCCCGTCCCGCGGAGTAGTGGATCTTGCGCCTGAACTCCTGCAGGTCGCGCAGCGAATCGTCGCACACCAGCACCACGTCTCCGCCGCGTGCCCCGTCCCCGCCGTCGGGGCCCCCGCGTGGCACATGCGCTTCGCGGCGGAAGCTCACGCAACCGTCGCCGCCAGCGCCCGCCTGAACATGGATCCTTGCGCGATCGTGAAGCATCTCCATCATCGTGACAGCCAGCATCGCAACAGCCGCGCCCACCTCGGACGCAGAAACCCGCGCCGGATGTTTCCCGCGGGGGCACTCAGGATCAGCTATGGGTAGACGCGATGAGACATCCATGCCGCGGAGTAAGGGAGCAGAGACCCGATGAGCAACAAGACCGCCACAGCCACCGACCGCGTGTTCCTGATCACGGGCGCCTCCTCCGGGATAGGCGCCGCCACCGCCCGCCGCGCCTGCGCGGATGGATGGCGCGTTGTCCTGGCCGCGCGCTCGCGTGAGCGCCTCAACGCCCTCGCCGATGAGCTGGGCGGGTCAGAGCGCGCGCTAGCGGTCGGCTGCGACGTGACCGAGTGGGAGGATCAGCAGCGCATGGTGGACGCCGCCCTCTCCGCGTTCGGGCAGATCGACGTGGCCTTCGCCAACGCCGGCTTCGGAGGACCTCGCGGCTTCTTGAAGGACATCCCCGAGCACTGGCGCGAGATGGTCCTCACGAACGTCTACGGCGCCGCGCTCACACTGCGCGCCACGATCCCCGCCCTCACCGTCTCTCGCGGGCACCTGCTCCTGACCTCGAGTGTCGCCGGGCGGCGCGCCCTGCCGGGCTCGATGTACTCGTGCACCAAGCATGCGGTGACGGCGATGGGCGAGGCCGCCCGCCAGGATCTGGACGGCACGGGCATCCGCGTGACCCTGATAGAGCCCGGCATGACCGATACCCCGTTCTTCGAGAAGCGCCCGACCAACGCGCTGAAGGACGACGACATCGCCCGAGCGGCGATGTACGCGGTATCCCAGCCTCCGCACGTGGACGTCAACGAGATCCTCGTGCGGCCGACCGCGCAGCAGGGGTAGGGCGTGGATTCCCCGAAGTGCCGCCGAGTCTCACAGCGGACGGGATGCTCGATCAGCCGTTGGCCAGCCTGTGAGAGAAGTGGAAGCCCGCGGCGACCGCGGCCACTGCGACCGCAATCGCGCCGATCACGCCCCGTCTGGGCAGCTCCGCGCGCGGCCAGGGTGGCGAGCGCGTCGACCGAGTCCACCACCGCATATGCGGCCTGCACCCGAGGCCCCGTCATCGGGTCCCCGAGCGTCAACAGCGCCGTGAGGCCGAGTGCCAGGTCTCGCGCCCCGAGCGATCTGGCAAGGTCCTGCACGACCGTCTGCTCAGCGTTCCTCTCCCCGAGCCATACGGCTGTCACCTTCTCGGGCGCGAGGAGGACGGCCACACCGAGCGTGACGCGAGAGGCGGCGAGCACTCAAGCACCCCGCCGCCGGATTCACCCCAAGACCTCAGTCCGTCTCGCCGGCGGGCACCACATTCACCATGCGCCCCCGCCGACCGGTGGTGAACTCGACGGTCCCCGCGGCGCGCGCGTACAGCGTGTCATCCTTGCCGATGCCCACGCCGGTGCCCGGCTTGAAGCGGGTGCCGCGCTGGCGCACGATGATCTCGCCGCCCGTCACCACCTGCCCGGCGAATGTCTTCACGCCCAGGCGCTGGGCGTTGGAGTCCCGTCCGTTGCGGCTTGAGCCCAGCCCCTTCTTATGCGCCATCTTCGGCCTCCTTCTTCGCCTTGGGGGTTGCCGAGGCCTTGGGGACTGCCGAGGCCTCGGGGACTGCCGAGGCCTTGGGGGCTGCCGAGGCCTCGGGGGCTGCCGGCCTATTCGCCTTCGGAGCCTGGCTGGGAGCGCCCGAGGGCCCGGCCGCGCCCACTCCGGCGGCTACGGGTTTGGCACGGGTGGCCGCGGCTTTTGCGCGACCGAGCGCGATCTCCGTGACCTCGATCTCGGTGAGGGATTGGCGGTGGCCGGTCCGCCGCCTGTAGCCGTGCTTGGGCTTGAACTTGAACACGCGCAGCTTCTCGCCGCGCACGTGGGCGAGGACCTTCGCGGTGACCTTCACCTTCTGAAGGCCCGCCTTGTCGAAGACCGCCTCCTCGGAACGGTAGAGGATCGGCTCGAGCACCACATCTGCGCCCTCCTCGGCGGCCAGGCGCTCGACGAGCAGCCGCTGACCCCGCTCGACGCGGTACTGCTTGCCGCCGGTCTTCACGATTGCGTACATGTCTGCCTCAGTCTCGATTCCCGATTGAACAGCGCCCGCAGCCGCGATCGCCGACGGCCGCCGGCTACTCCGAGCTCGCCCGCGCCTTGGCAGCCGAACGGCGCCGCCCGCCTCTGCGGCCACGACGCCGAGGCTTGGAGTGTAGGTCATCGCTCGTGCCCTCGCCTCCAGGAGCATCCTCGGCGACACTCCTGCTCGGCGCAGGGCCGTCCTCCGGCTCGGAGTCGCTGCCGGTCGCCGACTCGCTCAGGCCCGCTTCGCGGCGCGCCTCGGGATCCTCGCTGTCGGCAGGCGCTCGACGCCCACGGGCGCGCGTCTCGGCGCGCTCTGCGGCCCGTCCCCCCTCACGGGAGGCGCCACCAAGACGTCGCTTTGCGCCCGAGCGCCCGGCTGCCTGCGCACCCGAGCTGCGCTCCGGGGCGAGGATCACCTCGCCGGACTCGTCCAGCAGCAGCGCACTGGCCGCCGTGCGTCCGACCTGGTCGATGCGCACCATCCGCTTTTCGCCGACGTGGGGTGCCGCGCCGGCGATGGAGATGATGTAGCCGTCGATTTTCGCCACCGCGTCGTCCGCGTCGTACATGTGCGGTTCGACGATCTCCACCAGCACCTCGTCGTCCTGGCGGAAGGGCAGCGCACGCTCCTCAACCTCCTCACGGGTCCCCATGAAGGTGATCGCGAAGTGGTCCAGCGCAAGCCCTTCGGAGCCCTCGAACAGGAACGACTTGCCGGTCTGCGCCTCTAGGACGTGCAGCACCCGCGAGTCATGCCCGGTGAACTGGGTGCTCACACGGGGATTGATCTGCACGAGAAACGCGTCCACCTCGGGGTGTTCGACCGCCACGTCGCGAAGCTTGCGCTCGAACTCGATCGCGATCGTCTCCTCGGAGCGGATCACCCCCTCACCCTCGCACGTGGGACAAGGCCTGCTCATGATCTCGCGCACCCCGTCGGTCACGTTCTGGCGGGTCATCTCGACCAGGCCGAGCTTCGAGATCTCGGCGGTGAAGGTCTTCGTACGGTCCTCGTCGAGCGTCCTTCTGAGCGTCTTCATGACCGCGTCGCGGTTGCGCGCACGCGCCATGTCGATGAAGTCGATCACGATGATGCCGCCGATGTCACGCAACCTCAGCTGATTGACCACCTCCTCGGCGGCCTCGAGGTTGGTCTTGGTGATCGTGTCCTCCAGGCCGGCGCCCTTTCCCCGGCTGATGAAGCTGCCCGAGTTGACGTCGATCACGGTCAGAGCCTCGGCGTAGTCGATCATCAGATAGCCGCCGCTGGGCAGGTCGACCCTACGCGACATGACGCCTTCGATCGCCTTGTTCACGCCGTAAACCTCGAACAGCGGCTCCTTCTGCTCCCACAGCTCAACCCGCTCGACCAGCTCGGGTGCAGTGCGCGCGAAGAATGAGACCAGCCGGTGGTATTGCTGCTCATCGTCGACGATCGCCCGCTCGAAATGAGTGGAGAAGATGTCGCGCACCACCCGCACCGACAAGTCAGCCTCTTGGAAGACTAGATACGGTGCAGTCGTCTCCTGCACTCGCTTGACGAGCACCTCGTGGAGCTTGTGCAGGTACTTGAGCTCGCGCTCGAAGTCCTCCCGCTTGGCGCCGTGGGCGGCGGTGCGGACAATGACCCCTCCGCCGCCGAGCTCGAGGTTCGCTGTCTGTCGGCGCAGGCGCTCGCGCTCACGATCCTCCAAGCGGCGGGACACGCCGATCCCCTCGCCCGTCGGCGCGTAGACCATGTAGCGCCCGGCGATCGTCAACTCCATCGACAGGCGCGCGCCCTTCGTCTTCAGGGGATCCTTGACAACCTGCACCACGATCTCCTGGCCGGGCGTGAGGAGGTCTGAGATCTTGCGCCCGCTCCCGTTTCCACGGCCGCGCCTGGGCGCTGCGACGCCTGGGAGAACGATCTCGTCGACGTGCAGGAAGCCGTTCTTCTCGAGGCCGATATCGACGAACGCGGCCTCCAGGCCGGGTAGTACGTTGTCGACCTTGCCCTTATAGATGTTGCCGACGATCGAACGTCCGCCGCGGCGCTCCAAGTAGAGCTCGGCGATTCGATATCCGGCATCGGGACCCCCACGACGCTTGCGCGGGCGGGCCGATTTTCGGTCGGTCGCGGAGGTCCGCAAGGCGGCGGGCGTACCGCTCGCCTCCAGAAGCGCCACGCGCGTCTCCGCGCGATCGACGCTGACAAGTACTTGCTTTTTCAATTTGATCCAGTCTTTCGGTGTTGGAACGGGCCGAGCACCGCGTGCGTGGGCAGCGAGTAAACGCGCGCGAGGCCGGTGGGGCCGCACGCGCCCAACCGACCGGTGGCGCGTCCCCGGCGCCGCGGTCCTTGCCACGGCGTTCCGGGAGCACCCGGAGGGGCGCATCCTGCGGTGAACGGGCGGGCTGGCGGTCTGGCGGGGGGTGCTCGGCGGACATTGGTGTCTAATAGCGCAGTACGCGGCCCTTCAGCGCTTGAGAAGCACGCGCCTGGACGTAGATAGATTGCAACAGGCCCACCGCCAACAGGGTGGTGATCACCGACGAGCCGCCATAGCTCATGAGCGGCAGCGTGACGCCGGTAATTGGCATGATCCCAATGGTCATCCCCACGTTGACGAAAACCTGGAACATCAGCATAGCTGCTACGCCCGCCGCCACCAGGGAACCGAACAGATCCTTTGCCATCACCAGGATCCGCAGCGTGCGCCATATCAGTAGGGCGTACAGCGAGAGAACAAGGCCCGCGCCGAGAAAGCCGTCCTGCTCGCCGACGGCGGCGAAGACGAAGTCGGTGTGGCTCTCCGGCACATAGTTCAAGCGGACCAGGGGGGCGTTCACGCCGCGGCCCGTCTTTTGCCCGGACCCGATCGCTATCTTCGACTCCTCCTGTTGATAGCCCTGCTTCTGGGAGTTGGTCGTCGGGTGCAGGAATGCCGTCAACCGTTCCGTCTGATAGGGCTTGAGCACGTGCACCCCCGCGGCGGGCGCGGCCACGAGCACGAAGGAGAGCGATAGGACCACGAGCACGACGAGCGCAGCCAGCTGCCTCCAGGGCGTACCCGCCACGAACAGCAGCGTGAACGCGATCACCATGTAGACCATCCCCGAGCCGAGGTCCGGCTGGGCGACCACGAACATCGCCGGCACCAGCGCCGCGAGCATCACGCGTACCGTCGTGTCGCGCTCGCGCAGGCGCCGCGACCGGTCCACCACCAACGCCGACAGCGCGAGGATCATAAGCACCTTGCCGAGCTCCGATGCCTGGAAGGAGAAGCCCGGGAGGGCGATCGCACGCTGGGCTCCCTGGGCCGTGTGACCGAGGCCGAGCACCGCCAGGATGCTGAGCATGAGCAGGGCGTAGATCCCGTTTTTGAGCTGTCGCAGACGTGCGTAGTCCACGCGCGAGAGCACCAGCATGAAGAGGCCGCCCGCGATCAGGTAGATCGCCTGGCGGTGGACGTAGTAGTCGGGTTGGCCGGCGATCACGTTCTGCGTGGCCGGACCGAGCGTCACGATCGAAGCGATCGCCAGCCCCAACACCGCAAGCGTCAGCAGAGGGTCCAGCGGAAAGGAGAACGTGCGCGCGCCCACGGGCGCGGCGAGATCATCGGTCGCCTGAATGGGCGAGGAGCGTATGGGCGATGCGCCGGCCGACGCCGAGCTCGAGGGTGGGCTCATAGGTTCACAGGCTCATCGTGTCTTTGACGATCCGGCGACGAACCGCAGGGACGCCCCGAACCACCTGGAGGCGATCAGGCGGGCGATCGGCGCGGCCGTTTCGGCGCCGAATCCACCCTGCTCGACGGTCACCGCGATCACGATCGGCCGCTGGGGGTCCGCGACATAGCACATGTACCACGACTGGTCTTCGTGCCCGACGTGTTCGGCGGTGCCCGTCTTGCCATACACGGGGTGCTGAGACTGGTCCCAGCCCGTCCACACGTCGGCCGAGGTGCCTCCCGGCTGGCTCGCCGCCTCGTGGATGCCTTCCATCACGAGGCTCAGGTCGGAGTAGTTCAGATGCACGTGGCGCTTTGGCGGGTGGGGCAGCGCCTGCACCAGCCTGCCCTGCGAGTCGTCGACCTCCGTTCCCAGGTGGGGCGTCACGACCGTTCCTTCGCCCCCGTTCCGGTAGGCGTTCGCGAGCGTCGAGTAGGCCACGGCCATCTGCAGCGGGTCGGTCAGGAGATCGCCCTGGCCGACCGCCAGCTGCATGTTGTCGCCGACGCTCCACGGCCTGACTTCGGCGACGTAGCCGCACGAGGAGCGGTGCCTCTGATGCTCGCACTTGACCTCCAGCCTGTTATCTCGCGCCCGCCACGCGCGATCGGGGACGATCCCATCGAACTCGCTCGGCAGGTCGATCCCCGTCTGCTGGCCGATCCCCAGCTCGTGGGCCATGTTCTGGATGACATTGCCGTGACTATTGGCGAGCTCCCCCACTTCGAAGAAGTAGGTGTCTGACGAGACCTTCAGCGCTTCCACCAGCCCCACGGGGCCATAGTCGGCCTTGCCGGCGTTGCAGAACTGCTCGGTCGAAACAGATATGCACTGACCGGCGCCGAGGCCCTCCGACGGGTTGATGACCCCCCCTTCGAGCGCTCCCATCGCGGTGATCGGCTTGAACGTCGAGCCCGTCGGATAGGTGCCGTTGACCGCACGGTCGGTGAGGGGTCCACCGGCGCTGCCGCTGCCCTCCAGCGCGGCGTATTCGGCCTTGGTGAGCGGTTTGGCGAACTTGTTCGGGTTGAAGCCCGGATAGGAGCCGATCGCCAGGATCTGCCCGTTGCGCGGGTCGATCGCCGTGAACGCGCCCGCCACGGCCGGTTTGCCCCCCGCCCTCGCCGCTTCGATGCCCTGCAGCAGCGCCTTTTCACTCTCCTGCTGCAGACCGCGGTCGAGCGTCACCTTGAGGCTGTATCCGGCGTGCGGCTGGATGGTGGCGAGGTTGCTCGGAACCGGGTAGCCCATGGCGTTGACCTCCACTCGCTGCATCCCCGCTTGGCCGCGCAGATAGCGGTCGTAGTAGTACTCAAGCCCTTCCTGGCCGACCACGGTTCCTTGTTGAACGCCATGGAAGGCGCGCAACTTGAGCTCTGGTTCTGAGACCTGGCCCACGTAGCCGAGCACCTGCGCGGCCATCTCGCCGTAGGGATAGTCCCGGATCGAGACCGGCTGCTGGAGGACGCCGGGGAACTCGTTCTGTCGCTCGGCCAGCACGGTCAGCACCCCCGGGCCGGCATCGGTCTTGATCGTTACCGGCGCGTAGGGCAGGACGGTGCGTCCCTTCACCACGAGCGCCTCGATTCGCCGCGCGCTCATCCCCAGCAGGGCCCCAAGGCGCCGGTAGAGGGCCAGGCGCGGGGCGCCTGTGGGCGGCAGCGCGGAGGGCACGATCTGCACGGCGTTGGTGACCGTGCTGCTCACGATCGGCTGGCCTTTGCGGTCGAGGATCTGCCCACGCGGCGCGGCGATCGGCAGGTCGCGCACGCGATCGGCCTGCGCCTGCTGGACGTACTGTTCGCCGGTCAGCACCTGCAGGTACCACAGGCGGAAGAAGATGATCGCGAACATCGCCATCGCCACCCCACCCAGCACCGCCACGCGCAGGGCCAGCTGCGGCGAGACCGGCAGGCGCGGGTCGCTCGGGCGAGCGCGCTCGAGCGTGCTCATGGGTGACGTGAGAGCGGGCTCAAACCGCCGGTCGTGTACGCGCGCCGGGGCCTGCGCCGGCGTCGGGGGTCATCCGGCAAACCACCCTCCAAAGAGCGGCGCACGATCGCCCACGTCGGCAGCGCGACCACCGTGTTGAGCACGACCCCGAGCAGAATCTGACGCACCAGCTCGAGGCTCACGGGGGCATCAACTCCGAGCAGGAACTCCACGAGCGAATACCCCACAAGCGAGGCAGCCGTGGCGGTCGCGCCCACGAGCAGCGGCGTCAGCGCGGCCTGGGGATCGCGCAACTCCCGCAGGCGCCCTGACCAGTAGCCGATGAGGGTGAAGATCAACGAGGTCACCCCCAGCGTCTGCACGAGCATCAGGTCGACGAGCAGCCCGACGGCAAAGCCGGTCGCCGCTCCGAGCGTCGAACCGCACAGCAGCCCGACGAAAGCCACCACGAGCGGGGAAAGGTCGATGCTTACGCCGAGTACAGGAACCTCCGAGACCACCCCTATCTGGACGAACACGACCACCACCGAGAGCACGGCGATCCGGAGGAAGAGCGCGCCGGACAGCCTCGAACCCGTCATTTGCCGGCTTCCGTCGAGGCGAGCTGTTCTCCTGAAGCACCGCCTGCGCCCGTGCTCTGGCCGACCGGCAGGCTGGCGGCCAAGCGGCTCAGGTTGGTCGGGAGCGTACCCTGAGCCGCGGTCAGCACCTGCACGACGTCGAGGTTGTGCAGATTTGCAGCCGGGCGCACGTTGACCGACTTGTAGGCGCTTTCTTCGTTCACCGAGGTAACCTGCCCGATCGGTATGCCCGGCGGATAGAGCGATTCATCGGGGCCGGGGGACACCGTGCCGGAGGTGACGACGTATTCGCCGGGGTTGGCCTGGGTGTTCGCCGGCAGATACTGGAGCAGCAGGTCGTTGGGATCGCCGACCTTGGGCTGAACGATTCCCGTCGCGTTGCTCGTGCCGATCCTCGCCGATACGCCCATCGTGCTGTCGGTGATGAGGCTGATCTGGGCTCCGTCGGAGGCGACCTGCGCGACCTTGCCCACGAGGCCTTCGCCGTTGATCACGGGGTCGTTGACGTGCACCCCAGCCGACTCTCCTTTGTCGATCACCACGGTCGCGTACCAGATGTTCGGTGATTTGCCCACCACCGTCGCGGCCACCGGACGGTAGTCCTTGACGCTCAGCCGGTTGTCCAGGTGGTAGATGCCCAGCAGCTGGCGATAGGAGCGTTTTTCAGATTGGTTGGCGATCAGTTCGCCCCGCAGTTTGTCGACCTGCTTGAGGAGTTCGTCGCGCTGGGTTTTCGCGTGCACCGTGTCATGGACCCAGCCGAACAGGTCCCGGACCGGCTTCAGCGCCTTGTTCGCACCGTTCTGGATCGGTGAGATGACCGTCAAGAAGTCACGCTGCACGGCGTGCAGACGGCCGCCCGGAGCCTCGCCGAAGTAGGCCGTCAGGAGCAGCAGGGAGAGAACGACGAGCACCGCGAGCACAGCACGTCGACGCCGGACCGTCTTGTCGTACACGAATAGCTACCTTCCGAAGCGTTCAGAGGAAAGGGTACATTCGAGGGAGCGGGTCCGGGTCGCCGGGTCCGGAGGGTGGGTCCGTCACAGAGACGCTATCGCCGCTTGCGGTTGCGCGAGCTGCGGTTGGAACGATGGATCGCCTCGAACTCCTCCAGCGAGCGTCCGGATCCGACCGCCACGCAGGTGAGCGGCGACTCGGCCAGGTGCGCCGGCATCTGGGTCTCCTCTCGCAACCGCTCATCCAGTCCCTGGAGCAGCGAGCCGCCGCCGGCAAGCATGATGCCACGGTCCATGATGTCAGACGCGAGCTCCGGCGGTGTGCGATCGAGAGTCTCCTTGACCGCATCGACTATCTGGCCCACCGGCTCCTCGAGCGCCTGACGGATCTCCTCGCTCGTGAGCACCACCGTCTTGGGAAGCCCGGCGACCATGTCACGCCCGCGGATCTCTGCCTGAAGCTCCTCGGCCATTGCACAGGCCGAGCCGATCTCAAGCTTGAGCTCCTCGGCGGTCTGCTGACCGATCAGCAGCTTGTACTCCTTCTTGGCGTAGTTGATGATCGCCTCGTCCATCTCGTCTCCACCCACCCGGATCGACTGGGAGACCACGATCCCGCCGAGCGAGATGACCGCCACCTCGGAGGTGCCCCCGCCAATGTCCACCACCATCGAGCCAGTCGGCTCGCCGACCGGCAGCCCCGCCCCGATCGCCGCCGCCATCGGCTCCTCGATCAGGTAGGCCGTACGCGCACCCGCCGACAGGCACGCCTCCTCGACGGCGCGCTTCTCCACTCCGGTCACCCCGGAGGGCACGCACACCACCACGCGCGGGTGCGCCCAGCGGTTCTGGTGCACCTTCTGGATGAAGTGCCTGAGCATCTCCTCGGTCACGTCGAAGTCGGCGATCACCCCGTCCTTCAAAGGGCGGATAGCCTGGATCGTGCCGGGCGTGCGACCGAGCATGCGCTTGGCCTCAATGCCGACCGCATGCACTTCACCCGTGCGCGAGTCGATCGCCACCACGCTCGGCTCCGACAGCACGATCCCGCGGCCCCGCACATACACGAGCGTGTTGGCCGTCCCGAGGTCGACCGCCATGTCGCGGCCGCCGAATCCGGTTAGGTAGCTGAAAATGCCCATGTATCGAGAGAGGGCACGCTCGGATTCGGTTTCGCGGCGCTGCACCGCGAGGCGCTCGGCGACCGCCGCGTGTCCGGGGGGTACCCGCGGGCCAGTGTAGCGAAAGCCCGCCCTCGCCTCAGACCACCGCCAGGGGATTCACAGGCCGAAGGCGTTGCTTGGCCAGACCGCCCCTCACGTCAGCCGCCGCGTACGCACGGACGGGCACCACGGACGCACTCGTCATCGCTTCAAGAGCTCCGGGTAGAGGTCCAGCAGGGCAGCGAGCGGCAACCCGACGACGTTCTCGTAGTCTCCCTCCACGCTGCGGACGAGGGCCGCTCCAGCGCCCTGGATGGCATAGCCACCCGCCCGTTCGCGCCACTCCCCCGTGGCGAGGTACCACTCCAGCAGATCCTCCCCCAGCACGCGGAAGGTAACTGACGTGCGCGCGATCGCCGTGCGTTCCTCGCCTGCGAGCAGCAGCGCCAGCCCACTGATCACTTCGTGGGTCCTACCGCTCAACGCTCGCAACGTCTCGCGGGCCGCACTCTCGTCCGGGGGCTTGCCATGGATGGCACCCCGGAGCGCGACCAGCGTGTCGCACCCGAGCACCGCCTCCCCCGCACCGGGCCTGCGCACCGCACGCGCCTTGCGCAACGCGTTCTCCCTCGCGGTCACCCCCGGATCGCCCCGATCGAGCTCGGTCACCCTGGACGGGCGCACCGTGAACGCCACTCCCAGGCGCTCGAGCACCGCCCGCCGCTGCGGCGAACCGGAGGCCAGCACCAGCGCAGGACGCCGCCCCTCAGCGCGGTGACCAAGCGGGCACACAGCCTGGCCCAGCCGTCCGGACTGACCCAGCGGGCACACGGTCCGAAGGACTGGGTCGGCGTGCGTGCCCGTGCCCGCCTTGCTCCCCGCCCCCTCCACGGACGCCCCCCACGAGCTAGGACTCTCCAAAGAACAGCGCCGACTCGCGCGCGGCGGACTCCGGCGAGTCCGAGCCGTGAACCATGTTCTGTCCCATCTCCACCGCGAAGTCGCCTCGGATCGAGCCGGAGGCGGCCTCCAGCGGATCGGTCGCGCCGATCACCTGCCGCGCCGCCCTGACCGCGTTCGGACCCTCGAGCACCATCGCCACGATCGGCCCGGAGGTGATGAAGTCCACGAGCTCGCCGAAGAACGGGCGCTCGGCGTGCTCGGCATAGTGACGCTCAGCCAGCTCTCTGCTCACGGTCATGTGACGCAGCGCTGCGATCTTCAACCCCTTGCGCTCGAAGCGCGCCACTATCTCCCCGGTCAACCCCCGGGCGAAGGCATCGGGCTTGACAAGGATCAGCGTTCGGTCCATGGATTCCTCTGGTTCGTTGGAGGGTCGTCTTCAGGAGGTCGAGTGGGGACGACCCCCTGGTCGCCCCGCGCGAGCGGGCGTGCGCTCGGCACCCCGCGGCCCAGCGGCCGGTTCGGGGGCCGCCACGGGCGCAGCGCGGACACCGCCATCCTCCTCGCCCGGCCGGCCGATCCGAGCGGGGTCTGCCTCTGCGAGCGGACCACCCACTGCCGGCCCAGGCTCCTGGGACCCAGCCGTTCCGGCTGACCCGGTGGGCACACGGTCGGTAGGACTGGATCGGGGAGAACCAGCGGGCACATGGTCCGGAGGACTGGGTCGGGCTGACCCAGCGGGCACTCGGTCGGAAGGACTGGGTCGGGCTGTGTGCCCCCCGCCACCCCCGCGCTCCGGTGGGTCGGCAGCGGTGTCTACGATCTCCGCCCGGCCACTCTCCACCGGCGGCGTGCGGCGGCGGCGTGCGCGACGGGAGGAGACCGCGCCGGGGACCTCGGTCTCGCAGTATGGGCAGATCGTCCAAGCCTGGTCCAGGGGACGCGAGCAGCTCGCGCACCGCTCCTTCAGCTTGCGCAGGCAGCTCGGGCAACGGATGAAGTCGCGCTCGATCCGGTAGTCGCAGTGCGGGCAAAGAGCGCTGTCCAGCTCGTACAAGCGCGCCTCGGCGGCCTGTATCTCGAGCTCCCGTTCATGTACGTCCTCGAGGTACTCGGGCGGACGCACGATCATGTAGATGATCGTGCCCACGTAGGGAAACAGCGACGCCGCCGTGGAGCAGCCCACGAGCATCGGGTCGGCGATCCTGCGACGAGCATCCGTGTAGGTCCAGTAGATCAGGGACAGGTACAGGACAACCAAGAACACGATCAGCAGGTCGATGACCAGGTTCAGGCCGCTGCTTTCGATTCCGAAATAGGCCAGGGTCGGCATCGACGGGCTGAGTTTAGAGAAACAACCGGCCGAATCCGTAGCCAGCGGCGAAGAACACCAGGATCACGAGCGCCACGATCAGCGCCACGGCACCGACCATCGTGAGCACCGATGGACCCTCGTCGTTCATCAGCTCGGCCAGTCCCTGCGAGCCTGCGGCCCGGTCAGGGTGTCGGGGCCGGTGTCCTCGAGCCGGCCCAGGAGATCACCGACGAGGTACACCGAGCCCGTCACGAGCACCATCCCCCCACACTGACCTGCCCAGCGCCGTGCCTGCTCGAACGCCCGCCACGGCCTGGGCTCGCTGGCGACCGACACGAAGCCGCGCTGGCGTGCGAGCGACTGGAGCGCGGCCGGCGACAGGGCGCGAGAACTCGGGGGAGCGGTGAACCACGCGCGCTCGCACGCTCGCAAGAGCGCCTCGAGCATACCCGCGGCGTCCTTGTCCTCGAGCACCCCGAACACGACCGCCGTGGGTCGCCCCGCGAGCACCTCCGGGAGAGACTCGACGAGCGCCCTGACAGCGTCGGGGTTGTGCGCCCCGTCGAGCACCGTCGGCGGGTCGCCGTCGATGAGCTGCAGCCGTCCAGGTACAGCGGTGGACTCCCCCGCGGCGCGCACGGCCTGCTCGTGGTCGTCACCTTCCGCAGCAACCGTCGCAGTCGCGGCTCGATGGCTCCCGCCCCTCAGATAGGCCTCGGCGGCCACACGCGCGAGCGCGAAGTTGCGTTGCTGGAACGACCCCCGTGCCAGCAGCGGCACGGTGGTGGTCGGGCCGGGGACGCTGACGATGCCCGCGTCGCGATCGCCCGCCACCCTCCTGGCCACCTCGAGACCCTGTACCGCCAGGTCGGCGCCGAGCACCAGCGTGGTGTTCGGCTGCAAGACCGCGAGCTTCTCATCGGCGATGTCCTTCACCGTCGGCCCCAGCCAGCGCGTGTGCTCCAGCCCCACGTTCGTCAGCACGGTCACGCGCGAGGAGATCACGTTCGTCGCGTCATACCGACCCCCTAGCCCGGCCTCCACGACCGCCACCTCGACCCCCTGCTCGGCCATCTCCGAGAGAGCGGCTGCCGTGAGCAGTTCGAACTGGGTCACATGATCGTCCTCCGCCAGGGTGCGGTTGACTCGCTCCGCCGCCCAGGCCGCCCGGGCGATCGCCGCGGCGAAGGCGTCGCTCTCGAGGTTGCGCTCGGCCACCTGCACGCGCTCGGTGTAGGACGTCAGATGGGGCGAGGTGTAAGCGCCTGTGCGCAACCCATGGCGCTCGAGAATCGCGGCAATCATGCGTGTCGTCGAGGACTTCCCGTTCGTGCCGACCACATGGATCGTGTCGAAGCCCGCCTGAGGAGAGCCCAGCGCGGTCATCATCCGCCGCATCCGGTCAAGCCCGAAGCGCATTCCGAACAGCTCCAGCGAACGCAGGTGACGCACGGCCTGGGCCTCGCTCCACCGCATCGGCCGACCGCCGCGGCCGGGACGTGCCGGGGGGCACGGCCGACCCGAGTGGGCCGCGGAATGGTTGCTGCGCTCGGAAGACATGCTGTTTGAGGGGTAACCCTGGCGCGCGTCGGGCGCTCTACCCGTCGGGGTGCCTGCGCAGGTAGTCGATGAACACGGGACGCAGCGCCTCGCCCAGCTCCCCGTCGCCGGCGTGGACCGCGTCGTAGATCAGCCCTTTGGAGAACTGGATGTCGTAGTCGGCCTCCCCCTCATCTCCGCTGACCGCCTTGGCGGCCGGGATCAGCTTCAGCAGCGACCAGAAGAACTTCAAGTCCAGATGCTTCTCGGCGCGGCGTATGGCGCGCTCGTGAAGCTCGTGGGTGGAGAGCTGGTCGAGATCATCCGCCATGGTGGTGTCAGGTTGCCCCCGTCGCGGGCCCACATTTGCGCCAGCGCATCAGCGACGCTTGCCGCGCCGGCTCCCGCCGCGCATCAGCGCGAGCAGCTCGCGTCCGACGCCCCCGAGATCGAGCTTGCGAGAAAGCCTGCGCAGCTCGTTGCGCTCCCTCGTGCTCAGGTTCCCCATGCGGCCTCGTGACTCGCGCAGGAGGTAGGTCAGGCGCTCTCGCTCCTTCTGCGAGAGTGCGCTCCAGCGCTTGCCCACGACCACGCCGACCTGCAGCAGCATGAGCCACGGCAGGGCCTTCACGCGGTCTAGCTTCGACTTGCTCACAGCCGCGATGGTAGCGACGACGCACACCCCGCACACCCGACAGCGGGACGCCTCTCCGAGACGGTCGGCGCAGAGCGCCTCAGGCCGACTCCTCGTGCAGCGAGGCGTCGTCAGCGTCTTCCGGCGCAGCTTCTGTGACGAGCGTGGGCGTGAGGCCCTTTTCGACGGTCTCCTTGGTGACCACGCACTTCTTCACGTCACGGCGGGAGGGAAGCTCGAACTGCACCTCCAGCAGGATCTCCTCGATGATCGAGCGCAGCCCTCGGGCTCCGGTTTCACGCGCCAGTCCCTTCTCGGCGACAGCCGTTAACGAGTCCTCGGAGAACACCAGCTCGATGCCGTCGAAGGAGAAGAAGCGCTGGAACTGCTTGACGAGCGCGTTGCGGGGCTCGACGAGGATCGACACGAGGTCCGCGCGCGTGAGTTGGTGCACGGCGGACATCACCGGCAGACGGCCGATGAACTCGGGGATAAGTCCATACTCGATCAGATCCTCGGGCAGGCAGTGCTCGAACACTTCGCCGGTGTCGCGCTCGGCCTTGGCTTCGATCGCCGCCGCGAAACCCACTCCCTTGTGCCCGATCCGTCGCTCGATCACCTTGTCAAGGTTGGCGAACGCCCCTCCGCAGATGAACAGGACGTTGGTGGTGTCGATCGTCAGAAACTCCTGGTGGGGGTGCTTGCGCCCACCCTGGGGCGGCACCGAGGCCTGGGTGCCCTCGAGGATCTTCAACAGCGCCTGCTGAACCCCCTCGCCGGAGACGTCCCGCGTGATCGAGGGGTTGTCGGCCTTGCGCGCGATCTTGTCGACCTCGTCGATGTAGATGATTCCCGTCTCGGCCTTCTTCACGTCGTAGTCGGCAGCCTGGATCAGCTTGAGCAGGATGTTCTCGACGTCCTCTCCCACATACCCGGCCTCGGTCAGCGCGGTCGCATCGGCAATCGCGAACGGCACGTTGAGGATCCGCGCGAGCGTCTGGGCGAGCAGCGTCTTGCCGCAGCCGGTGGGACCGAGCAGCAGGATGTTCGACTTCTGCAGCTCGATGTCCGACTCCCCGGACATCATCATCTGCACGCGCTTGTAGTGGTTGTAGACGGCCACCGACAGCGTGCGCTTGGAGGGGTCCTGTCCGACTACGTAGTCGTCGAGGACATCGTAGATCTCGCGCGGCTTGGGCAGGTTCTCCAGGTCGAACGCGGGTGGAGTGGACAGCTCCTCGTCGATGATCTCGTTGCACAGGTCGATGCACTCGTCGCAGATATACACGCCCGGACCGGCGATCAGCTTCTTAACCTGTCGCTGGGACTTGCCGCAGAAGCTGCACAAGAGCTGCTCGTTGGAATCTGTGGGTCTGGCCATGGTTATCGCTTTCTCATTCTTACTCGCGTCGGACGGTCGCGCCGCCGGCACCGCCGTCGAAGCCGGTGGTGGGCCGTCCTTTAGTGTTCGGAGATCACGCGGTCGATGATGCCGTACTCCTTGGCCTCCTCGGAGCTCATGAAGTAGTCGCGGTCGGTGTCTTTGCGCACGTCCTCAAGCTGCTTGTGCGTGTGCTTGGCAATGATCTCATCCAGCCGTCGGCGCACGTCGATGATCTCTTTGGCGTGGATCTCGATGTCTGTTGCCTGTCCTTCGAAGCTCGAGGAGACCTGGTGGATGAGGATCTTTGCGTTGGGCAGCGCCATGCGCTTGCCCTCCGCCCCTCCCGCCAGCAGCAGCGCGCCCATCGACATCGCAATGCCCACGCAGATCGTCTGCACGTCGGGCTTTACGAACTGGATCGTGTCGTAGATCGCCAAGCCCGCGTAGACCGATCCCCCCGGAGAGTTGATGTAGAGGGAGATGTCCTTCTCCGGGTCCTCGGACTCCAGGTGGAGCAGTTGAGCCACGATCAGGTTCGCGATCTGGTCGTCGACGGGCGTGCCCAGGAAGATGATCCGCTCGTTGAGCAGACGGCTGTAGATGTCGAACGCGCGCTCGCCTCGGGAGGTCTGCTCGACGACCATGGGGACAAGTGGGCTCATACTCCTCGCTTTGGTTTCGCTTCGCCGCCCGGATTCCTCTAGAAGGCTAGCTGGCCGATCTTTGATCGGTCGGCGTCCACAACCGACCGGACGGCACGGCCGCGTCCGGTCGGTCGGGAACCTTCTCCGGTGTCCACAGCTTTTCTCGCGCCTGGGCCTGTGCGACCGGAATCGGCTTGGCCCGGTCCGCTATCAGCTCGACGGCCTGGCGCGCTGCGAGATCCTCACGGACCTCCTGCAGGCGCCCGCCAGCGCGCAGGTCTGAGATCAGCGTCTCGGGCTCGATCCCCTCCCGCTCGGCGGACGGCGCGACGGCCTGGAGAAGCTCCTGCTCGGACGGGCTGATCCCCTCCGCGGCGACGACGGCCGTGAGCACGGCCTCGCGGCGCAGGGCCAGATCGGCGTCGGGCTCCATCTCGGCGAGGATCTCCCCCTCCTCGCGGGCCGCGATCCGCAGGTAGGCCTCGCGCGAGATTCCGCGGTGGGAGAGCGAGTGGAGCATCCGCTCCCACATCTCCTGCGCCCGCGCCTTGACAAGCTCGGGAGTGAGCCCCACGTGCGCCTCCGCCACGGCGGCGTCAAGCGCGGCTTGGCGAAACTCGGCCTCTATGCGCGCCTCCTCGACCTCGATCAGCCGGCGGCGGATGTCCTCGCGCAGCTCTTCCATGCTGTCGAAGCCGGCGTCGATCGCGAAGTCGTCGTCCACGGAGGGGAGCTGCTTGAGCTTGACCTCCTTGACGATCACCTCGAAGGACGCCTTCTGTCCGGCGAGATCCTGGTTGTCGTAGTCAGCCGGGAACGACACCTCCACCGTGCGTGTCTCCCCGGCGCCCGCCCCGAGCAGGCCCTCCTCGAAGCCGGGGATCAGGTTGCCGGCCCCCAGCTCGACCAGCTGGTCGCGGCCCTCCCCGCCCGGCAGCGCATGGAGCTTGGACTCCTGGCCGGAGGAATCGGCCGGAACGAGCGAGCCGGCGTAGTCGACGACGACGAAGTCCCCCGCGGCGGCCGGGCGCTCTGCCGTCTCCAGGCGCGCCAGGCGCTCGCGCATGGCGTCGATCTCCTGCTGGATCTGCTCCTGCTCGATCGCGGGCTCGCGACGGGCGACCTCGAGACCCTCGTACGCGCCCAGATCGGCCTTGGGGAGCACCCCGATCTCGATCGAGAACTCCAGCGCCTCCCCGGCCGGCGGAAGGTCTCCGAGAGCCACCTGCGGGTCGCCCACCGGGACGATGCCCGCGGTCTCGATCGCGTCGGAGTACCAGCTGGAGAGGGTCTCGCGGACGGCTTCCTCCAGCACGGCCTCACGGCCGATTCGCTTGATGACCAAGGGAGCGGGCACCTTTCCCCGGCGGAAGCCGGGAAGCTTCAACTCGCGCCCGAGCTGGTGCGCCTTGTGCTCCAGCCGTCCCTCCAGCTCGCTCGGCGGCACCTGCACCTGTAGGCGCACGCGCGAGTCCGGAAGCTCGGTGACGGTGGTCTTCACGGCAACTGGCACCCCCGCCACGATACCGTGCCACTCCGTGAGCGCCCCGCGCAACTCCTCGGCACACAGGCGGGTGGAGACGTGGCTGTGCACCGGTCCGGCGGGCCACTTCGTCGGTGGCACGCTGGACTTCGTGGGAGCGCTGGCGCGTCACCTGCTCGCGCGAGCGCGCGGGCGATCCACTCGCTGAACACACCTCACCCGCCCGGCACCAGCGCAGGGCGGGTGAGATGTGCCTGTGCCCCCGGTGTGCCTGCTCTACGCGGTGTGCCTGCTCTACGCGGTGTGCCTGCGCTACGCGGCCGCTCCAGCGGTGGTCCGACCGAATTGCAGCGTGACGCCGCGGGGCACGACGAGCACCGCGCAGGTGGCGATCTCGATCAGGTGCGCCGCGGAGGAGCTGATCGAAGTCCGACCCTGCTCCGCCTCGGGACGTGAGTCGATGACCAACAGGTCGGCATCGTCGTTGGCAACCGGCGCGACCGTCGCTCCGAGCGGTCCGGCCAGAAGCTCAGCGGTCGCTCCGGCACCGCCGTCGGCATCGCCGACTGCCACGATCCGCCGCACACTCGCCTCCGCCACGCCGTCGGCAAGACCCGCCGGGGCGATCGCGATGGCGGTCTGGCCGCCTTCGAGCAGCCGCTCGGCGGAGTTGCCGACCGTGATGTGGCCCTTGGCGGTGTGGGAGTCCGAGCAGAACACGATCACGTCGGCTCCCTGAGCCTCGGCGAGCGCCCGCAGGCCCTCGGGCGTGGAACGATCGGTTACGACGTGCAGGGGGGCATCTTCGATGCCAAGCCGCGCAGCGCCGCGCTCGAGCAGCTCCTGGGCCTCGTGCTGGGCCAGCGTCTCGCGGTCACGGTCGGGCTCGTGGGTGTGGCGCACGTAGGCGAGCGACACCTCGGCACCCGTGCGCGCGAACACGCGACCGAGCGCGATGGCGTCGTCCTCGTTTGCGGTGCCGTCGTAGGAAACGATGATCTTGGCGGACATCCTTGCTCCCATCCTCTGAATTGGCCGATATCGGGCGATCGAAAGTGGTTTTCGGCCAGATCGTGACATCTTCCTTCCATCAGCTCCAATGATCTTTATGATCGATGATATAAGTGATACTTATGCTCAACGTCGGTCGGCTGAGGGTTCTGAAGGAGGTGGCCTACCGGGGGTCGTTCTCCGGCGCGGCCGAGGCGCTCTCCTACAGCCAGTCGGCGGTGTCCCAGCAGATCGCCGCGCTCGAGGCGCAGGCGGGCATGACGCTGCTCGAGCGCCACGCCCGCGGGGTGAGCCTGACGGCTGCCGGCCAGACCCTGGTCGGTCACGCCGAGGGCATCCTCGCGCGCCTGGAGGCAGCCGAGTCGGCGCTGTCGGCGATCGCGGGTCTGCACGGCGGCAGGCTGAGGATGGCCTCGTTTCCCACGGCGGGGGCAACGCTCATGCCGCTCGCGATCGCCACGTTCCGCTCCTCGTACCCTGACGTCGAGCTGACGCTTGCCGAGGGCGAGCCCGAGGAGATCGTGCCGCGTCTGATCGCGGGCGAGCTCGACCTGGCGCTGCTGTTCGAGTTCGCCGGCGAGAGCCCGCGGCAGGAGGGCATGACCGTAGTGGAACTGCTCGAGGACCCGATGTACCTGGCGCTGCCCGGCGACCACGCGCTCGCGGCGAGGGAGAAGCTCCGCTTGCAAGACCTCGGGGGGAAGCCTGGGTGCAGACCTCCCGGTCGAGCCCGTGCGCCCGCCACGTCATCCGCTGCTGCCACGCCGCCGGGTTCGAGCCAAACGTGTCGTTCGAGAGCGATGACTATCAGACGGTCCAGGGTCTGGTGGCAGCCGGCGTCGGGGTCGCCCTGATCCCCGAGCTCGCCCTGTCGGTGGTCCGCGAGGACGTCACCATTCGCGCCCTCTCCCCGGCTCCGCCGGTCAGGCAGGTGATCGCAGCCATGCCCGCCGGCGCCGGTCTGGTTCCGGCGGCACCGGCGATGCTCGGCGTCCTCGAACAGGCGGCCACGCGGTATGAAGCACGCGGAGCGCGCTCCGCGTAGGCACGTCCGAGAGAGATGTCAACCTGGTGGGTATCCATGGGTGTCCTACTGCTCATCATCGGAGTCCTGCTCGGCGGCATCTGTGCCATCGCGTTCGCGAGAATCAACCCCAACCGCGAGCGGATGCGCGACGAGCTGAAGGCGATCTCGGTGGACGTGCTCGCGCAGACGGGCGACTCGCTGGCGCAGCGGCTCGCCGACCAGCGCCGCGCCGAGGAGGAGCGCGCCACCGGCGAGATGGCACGGCGCGCGGAGGAGATCAAGGGACTCGTCGCGCCGGTGCAGGAGAAGCTCGGCAGGATGGAGAGCGAGATCGGCCGCTTGGAGCGCGAGCGCAGGCAGGCTCAGGGCGAGCTGGCACAGATGGTCCGCCAGCTGAACGACGGCGTGGGCACACTGCGCCAAGAGACCGGCAACCTGGTCTCCGCGCTGAAGCGCCCGACGACACGCGGCTCCTGGGGGGAGATCCAGCTGCGCAACGTGGTCGAGATGGCCGGTATGGTCTCTCACTGCGACTTCGTCGAGCAGAGCACGATCCACGCAGACGATGGGCGGCTGCGTCCCGACATGCTCGTGCGCCTGCCGGGTGGGAAGCTGATCGTGGTCGACTCGAAGGTCCCCCTCGACGCCTACCTGTCGGCGCTGGAGGCCTCCACCGACGACGAGCGCGAGCTGCACGTCGCCCGTCACGCGTCACAGACGCACGAGCACATCGCCAAGCTGGCCTCCAAGGGCTATCAGCACCAGTTCGACTCGGCGCCGGAGTTCGTCATCATGTTTGTGCCCTCCGATGGCATCTACCAGGCCGCTCTCGCCGCGGACCCGGCGCTGATCGAGTACGGCGTCCAGCAGCAGGTCCTCATGGCGACGCCCACCACGCTGATCGGTCTGTTGTGGGCGGTCCACTATGGCTGGCGCCAGGAGCTGATCGCAGAGTCCGCGCGCGAGATCGCCGAGTCAGCGCGCGAGCTGCACCGCCGGCTCGGCCGGTTCGTCGAGCCGCTTGCCAAGATCGGCCGCCAGCTCGACTCGGCGATTGGCGCCTACAACGAGGCGGTGGGCTCGTTCGACCGTCGTGTCGTCCCCCAGGTGCGGCGCATCGAGCAGGCCGGCGCTTCCTCCGGGCGCGAGATGCTCCCCCCGAGCCCGGTCGAGACCGCGGCACGCGTGGTCACCGCGCAGCTGGATGCCGACCCGAAGGAGGCCGCGCTCGACCGGTCCGTGACACCAGCGCACGAAGTCCGGAGGACTGTGTCGGAGCCGTTGTTGGGCGGTCCCGTCCAGGTGAGCCGCGGTCGGGCTCGCCAGGCAGCGGCGCTCTCGGCGAAAGTCTCCAAGACGGTCCCCGACGGCGTGCGACCAGGAGGATCAGCAGGGTGAGCGCGACGGGCACCGTGGCGGGCAGCTCGTTGACGAGGAAGAACAGCAGGTCGAAGCCCAGCGCCAGCAACGCGGTGAGCGCTGCCGCTCGCACCTGCAGCGACCGTCCCACCGTGACCGCAAGCAGCGCACCGAGAGCGCCGGCCACGAACAGGTCCCCGTAGCCCATCGCCGCCGAGCCGAGCACCGCGCTCTGCAGCTTCGGCAGGCCCGCCACGGGATGGGCGGCGTTGAGGGCATTGTTCGGACGCTGCAGCTCTTCGGATACCACGAGCGCGGTGTCCGCCACGGCCATCGCCACGATGCCCGCCGCCAGCCACCGAGGGGGCGTGACGGCGGCGAGGAGCGCACCGAGCGTCACGCAGCTGAGCGCCGAGAGCAGGAGCGCGGCGCTCTCCCCCGCCAGGCCGCCGCGGTCGGCCCAGGCGAGCGCGAACAAGGGCAGGACGAGGAGCGCCCTCGCCGGGCGGGGCGGATGGGCATCCCAAACGAACCAGCCGAGGGCGAGCGCCGCGAGCACCGGCACGGTACAGAGCGCGAGGTATGAAATGCCCTGGGTGCTCGCACGTTCGGCGGCGCGCGCGACGAACACGAAGGCGATCACCGACGCGGGTAGGATCGCCGCCCAGCGCCGCCCGGAGAGGTGTGCGAGCCGGGGAGCCGTCAGGGCACCGGGAACCGCGACCACCGCCCCCTGGACCAGGGAGAGCAGGGCGATGGAGGTCCAGAAGGGGAGCATCACCGGTCAACATAGATGGGTCCGGCCGGGAGCGAGGCGATCCCTCCGCGACGGTTGCGATAGAAGACAGGCATGAAACGCTGGGATTGGACATGGGAGGAGCCTCGCTCCACTGCGCTCGCCGAGCGCAAGCCGGACCCGGACTCTCCTCCAGGGGAAGCAACCGGGCCTTCTCGCGCCGCGCCCGGGACATTTCACCGCCGCCGCGCCGGCGGCGCCCTCGCCCTCGTGGCAATTCTCGTGCTGCTGATCGTCGCGGTTGCCTCCGGCGGCGGACATCGCGCGAGCCGATCGCGGGTCGGCGCGGGCCCGGCCACCCGCCACCTCGCGGCGCGGCTGAGCGCCGCCGAAGAAGCCGCGTTGACCGATCAGGCCGAGGGCAGGGCGGTCGACCGGGTTCTGTCCTACACGCCGGCGGTCACGGCGGGTGGCTCGAAGGGAAACGAGGTCGCGCTCACCTTCGACGACGGACCCGGCCCCTATACCGAACGTCTCGTGGGCGTCCTGGACAGGCTTCACGTGCAGGCGACCTTCTTCGCCATCGGCGTGGAGGAGCGATACTTTTCGGGCGGAACACACCTCGAGTTGCGCTCCGGGGACGTCGTCGGCGACCACACCGAGACCCACCCGATGATGGCGGCCCTGTCGCGGTACGACCAGCATGAAGAGCTGTTCGAACAGATCGCGCGGATCGAACTGCTCGGTGGACCGCGGCCCCGGCTCTTTCGCCCGCCCTACGGCTCGTTCGACGCGACCACCTTCAAAGAGCTGCACGCCATGCACCTGCTCATGGTCCTGTGGTCGACCGACACCCGCGACTACACCATCCCGGGGGTCCGGGCGATCGTGCAGCGTGCACTCGCCGGCGCGCACCCCGGCGCGATCATCCTCATGCACGACGCGGGTGGAGACCGCTCGGAGACGATCGCGGCGCTCCCGGCGATCGTCGCCGGGCTGCGCAGGCGGGGCCTGCGTCCGGTGACCGTCCCCCGCCTGATGCTCGACGATCCCCCACCCCAGGGGCTGCCGGTCCCCAAGAGCCTCGCAGGAGACTAGCCGTGCCGCTCGGCGCGGGGAACTTCTCAGTGCCCGAGCTGAACCGTCTTGACGATCAGCAACAGCACAGCGACCACGAGGTAGCCCCGCAGCACGAGCATGCCCGCCTTTCGCCCCGGCGACCACACCGGGCGCTCGAGCAGCGCAAGCGGGGGCATCGTCCATGTGAGGCGCTTCTCCTTCGGGATCTTTAGGAGGTCAATGGCCGTCGCGCTCGGCCTGTTGCGCATCGCGTAGATCGCCATCCCCGCGAAGCCCACCAGCAGGGCGAGTGAAAGGTAGGTGAACAGACGCGTGACGTTCAGCTTCGGGAACATCGTGCTCGCCATCAGGATCAAAGACAGCTCGACGAGCACCCCGATGATCACGCTGGCGATCACATTCAGCCACCGAGGGTTCGACCACGGACCGAGCACGTCGCGGTCGTTGCAGAGCAGCAGCAGGAAGACCGTCGCGCTGGGCAGCAACACGCCGGCCAGGGCCTGTACCGACGTGGTGATGAGACCGAGCGGCGCGCCGGGGATGAGCACTATACCGGCCGCCGCGGTCACCATCAGGGCGAAGCTCGCGTAGAAGAGCTTTGCGTCCAGCGGTCCACGGTTGAGAGAGTGCTTGGCGCCGAAGACATCGCCGAAGGCATAGGAGGTGGCGAGCGTCACCGCCGCCGCGCCGATCAGCGAGGCGTTGAGCAGCACGATCGCGAAGAAGGCCCCGGCCGTGGATCCCAGCTGCTGCGCGAGCTCGGTGGCCACCGTGCCCGCGTCGACGAACTTGCCAAAGTCCGCGGTGCCGACGAACGCGAACGCGGTGACGGCGATCAGCGCGCCGGCGCCGATTACCACGACGAACGCCCCGATGACGGTATCCGCGCGCTCGTAGTTGATCCACCGCGGGGTTATCCGCTTGTCGATGATGTTCGACTGCTGAAAGAACAACTGCCACGGCGCGACGGTGGTTCCCACGATCGCGATGATCAGCAGCACCGCGGTCGAGTTGGCGCCGCCGGCGATGCTCGGGACGAGCGAGTGATGGGTGATGTCGCCGGCGTGCGGGCGAGCGAGGATCAGCAGCGGAATGACGAGGAAGTTGGCGATGATGAACACGTACATGAACCGCTCCCAGCTGCGGAAGCTGCCGGTCGTGGTGATTCCGATCAGCGTCGCCGCCGCGATCGGGACGGCCAGGTAGCTGCTGACCCCGAAGTAGCCGAGCGCGAGGCTCACGCCAATGAACTCGGTGACGATCGTGAGGAAGTTCAGCAGGAACAGGTCGCCAACCGAGAAGGCGCCCCAGAACTTGCCGAAGCGCTCGAAGATCAGTCGGGCATGACCCACGCCGGTTACCGCTCCCAGACGAATGACCATCTCCTGGTTGACGATCAGCACGGGAATCAACAGCAGCAGGACCCATAGAAGGCTCGTTCCGTAGTTCTGCCCCGCCTGCGCGTAGGTCGAGACACCGCCCGCGTCGTTGTCGCCGACCATCACGATCAGGCCGGGGCCCATGATCGCCAGCAGCGCCATCCCACGCGAGCGCCATCCGTGGCGTTCCCCACTGTCGTGCATCCCGATCGTCCCGAGCGCGCCGCGGATGTCGCCGATGTGGGCGTCGTCCAGGACCGGGGGCACGCCGGCCGACCGCGCAGCAGCGCCCACCACGCTCGGCGGGGCGATGGGAGTCGGCGTCGTCTGCTCCTCGGCCATCTCGGCAACCTCCATTTCTGCCTCGGGACTGCTTCTGGCGTCACGTCTCGGCGCACGCCGACGCGGACGGGTCCCAGGGAAGCAGTTACGCCAGGAGGGACGAGCCCGACACGGATGCGGCCGGCTCGGTACTTCGCGGCTGTTCTCGATCCATGCCAGCCTCCTTTCCACGCGTCGCGTATAGGCTCATCGAGCGCTCAGCCTAGCACCGGCGGGGTTCTGGGAGCCCTCAGTCACTGGCTACCCCGAAGCGTCGCCGCCAACCGGCGGGCAGCGTGAGCTCGAGCACGTCGTCGACCGTCACCACCCCTACCATCCGCTCCTCCTCGTCGAGCACCGGGAGCATCACGAGGTTGTAGTCGGTCATCATCCGCGCCACCTCGGGCACCTCGGCGTCTGTCCCCACCGACACCGGCTCGTGCTCGCCGAGCTCATCCAGCGTGCTGCCGGGATCGGCGCGCAGCAGCGTGACGACGAACACCGAGCCGGCGAGCCGGCCTTCGGAATCGAGCACATAGACGGTCGTGAGCGTGCCCGGCGCCAGATCGCCGGCGCGCACCTCCTCGATCGCTGCTGCAACCGTGTCGTGCTTTTGCAGTCTGATGAAGTCGGGGCTCATCAGGCCCCCGGCGGTGGATGGGTTGTAGCCCAGCAGCGCTTCGATCTGGCGCCGCTGAGCGGGCGGCAGCAGGGCGAGGACGCGCCCCCGCCGCTCCTGGTCGATCTCCACGATCAGATCGGCCGCATCGTCGGCGGCCATGCGGGCGACCACCGCTGCGACCTGTGCGTCCGGGCGCTCACGGATGAACTCGAGTTGGTGATGCTCGTCGAGCTCCTCAAACACGTCAGCCTCGAGCTCGCGATCCTGCCGCACCGCCTCGATGATCTCCTCCCCCTCCTCGTGCGAAGCCGCCTCCACCAGATCGGCGATCTCAGCGGGATGGAGGTTGGCGAGCCTGCGGTAGGAGAAGCGCAGGCGGGCAGTGGGGACGTGGCCGACGAAGGGCTCCATGTTGGCCCAATCGAGATAGGGGCGATCGACGATCAGGCCCCGCAGGCGGCGCGGCAGGGCACGCCGCAACCGCCCCCGCACGGTGTCATCCACACCGACGACCCTCCACCAGCCGTCGATGCAGGCAAGCTCGATCTCATGGGCGGTGACGAGTCTCGGCGGATCGGCCTGGACGTCGACGAGCTTGCGCCCAAGGACGTCCGCAGCCAGCAGCACCTCCCCGACACGGCGCTCGAAGCGACCGAGACTGAGCTTCTCACCGGACAGTCGCACCGCTCCGGGCTCGAGCGTCGCGATCCTGTCCACCGGCACGAACAGCTCACGCCCCCCGATCCTCGCCTTCAGTCCAGTCACCGGCGGATAGCCGCCATCGGCGAGGCGCACGATCAGATCCTCGACCCGACCGAGCCGCTCGCCCGCTCGGTCCAGCAGCGGACTGCGTATGACCGATGAAAGGTGCACTACGGGCTGTGCCACAGGGCTGTGAACGTTACCCCTCGGCGTGGACCAGCAGCGCGGCCCCGATCGCTCCACCAAGATCGCCGAGCGCCGCCACGTGGACGTGCGGCGGACGCGAGTCAGCGAACAGATGCGGCTGCATCGCCTCGGCGATCTGCCTGGCATAGGGGTGACCGAGCCGGATGCCCAGCCCACCACCGATGATCACGCCTTCGACATCGAGCACGTTGACGGCCGAGGCGATCCCGGCGCCGAGCGCCCTCACAGCACGGTCAAGGACCTGGATCGCCAGCTCATCACCGTGCTCGAGCGCACGCGCCCAGACGCTGCTCGTCAGGCGGGTACGGTCGCGCTCGTCCATGAGCTTGAACAGGTCGGTCTTCCTACCTTCCTGCTGGAGTTTGTGCACATGCCTTTCCATCGCGGCCCGGCCGGCATAGGCCTCCATGCAACCCCGCCGCCCACAGGTGCAGCGTGCGCCACCCATCTTCACCACGATATGCCCGACCTCGCCGGCAGCGCCGCGTCCCGTCCATGCCTTGCCGTCGAGGATCAGCCCACCACCGACACCGGTCCCCCAGAACACGCCCAGAAGCGAGCTGTAGAGGCGTCCCGCCCCCAGCTTGAACTCGGCGTCGGTCGCGACCTGAACGTCGTTGCCGACCTCGACCTTGCAGCCGAGCGCGCGTTCGAGCGTCGCTGCCAGCGGAAAGGTTCCCTGCCAGTCGGGAAGATTGCGGGCGCTGGTCACACGGCCGGCATCGATCGTGCCGGGTGATCCGACCCCGACGCCGGCCAGAGCCGCGGGCTCCATCTCGGCGGCCTTGGCGGCGTCGCGCAGCGTCTCCTCCATCTCCGCGGCAATAGCCGGCGGACCGCCGGTCGTGGGCGTGGATCGACGAGCCGAGCCGAGCACGCTGTGATCATCGTCAACGATCGCCGCTTGGATCTTGGTCCCGCCGAGATCAATTCCACCGTACATCGAGATCGTGGCGGATCATCGCAGACGGTGCCCGCGGCTACCTCGTGTTGGACAAGCGAATCGAGCCCCAGCTTTCGGAGTTTTGTGCCCACTTCCAGGCTTCTTCGCAGGCCTTGACAGGCGAGGCGTCCTGGAGCAGTTGTCGACGAGGGCGGCCTGGGCCCTCACGGGGAGGGTGCGCGCGCGCCTGCGGTCTCGATCCCTATCCGCGCTTGGGATCGGGGATAGCAGAGGAGCTCGGCTGCGTGGATACCTTCGGCGCCGGCAGCGCGGCGATGCGCGCAATCAGCTGGTCCCACTCGGTCGCACTGATTTCACCGGTCACGATGAGCGGCGAGGGGGCGGCCTTTCCAGCGCCCGCCGAGTGGGCGACGGTGGCTGTCGGCGCGATGGACGCCTGGTTGGGTGCGAGCTTCGGGCCAGGTGAGAAGTCGACCTCGATGTGGTCGGCGTGGTCGGGACGCGCGAGCGTCGCCGGAGCATCCGGGTACTGCATCAGGCTGACTATCCGATGGGGGATGAACTCGCCGCGCAGCGTGAGGAGCGTGCGGATGGTCGCGTCGGTGATCGACCCGGAGCCCTGGTGACCGGCGACCGGCACACCGTTGATCTCCGAGATGGTGACGGCGTCGGCGATAGGTTTGGCCGGTAAGTACCCCCCGGGGGAGTGCGCGCTGGCGCCGCAGCGCGTCGTGCCCACGGTCGGCTTCAGGCCGCTGCGCGAGAGGAACGCGAGCGCCGCCAACACGCGCTTGTCGATCAACCCAGAGGCCACTTCGTGGCGGGAACAGGCCGACATGGCGATGCCCGGGTCCGACAGGATCTCGCGCTCTAGCCGGCTCTGTGACATGAGCAGCACCTCGCCCGCGGTCGCTCCGAGCAGGTTCGATTCGCCCCTCGCACCCTGTGGGTGCAGCGCCGCGTCGAGCTGGACCCAGTTCGCCAGGATCGGCCGAGGGTCGATCGTGCCTGGATCGCCTGCCGGGCGGATCGCAAAGCGCAAGTGGCCGTCCTTGGCCCCGAGCGGCACACGCACGCGACCCAGCACCGTACCCTCGGCTACGACGGATCCGCCTCGCAACGGCAGAGGGTGACCGACGAGGACCGATCGCCCAGCCCTGCCCGCCGCGGCCGCGGCCGCGGCAACCGCATCCGGGTTGCCGGGGTGGGCGAACAGGCGCGCCTGGCCCATGCCCGCAGGCGTCGATTCGGCCGAGCCTTCCGGGGTGGATTCCTGACCGGGTTCTGTGGCGGCTGGGGGCGCGCTGACGTGCCGAGGGGGCGTCTTGACGTGCAGGGTGAGCGGGAGCTGCTGTGGCGCCGAAGCGAAGGCGCCGGCGCCATTCGCCACGGGCGCCTTGACCGGCCCACGGGAAAGCTTGGGGAGACGGTAGGTGGGGGCGATGCTGCCGAGGCCGGAGTAGGTGAACACATCGCCGTACACGTCGCGCAGGATCACGTACTTGCCGAGCTTGCGAGAGTTCCCGAGCTTTACGATGCGACCGTCCTGTGCGGCCACCACCTCGGCGTTTCGAGCACTCAGCACATCGACCAGCTGCGCAGCCTGCGCGCCCGAGCCGGCGCTGCCCGTCGCTAGGGCGGCGGCAACCGCGGGCGCCGGGGGTGCGGATGAACCCGACGTCACCGAGCGCTTCGGCGAGGAGCCTGCCGATGACCCGGTCGATCCGGCCGTCGGGCTGGTCGGGGCAGGGGCCGGGGTGCGACCCGGCGCCGATACTGCGTTCGCGGTGGCGCTCGAAGGCGATGGGAGGAGCGACCCCCACCCGATCTGCGTCCCTGTCACGGGCAGGCGATCGTCTACGAGGCCCGTGAGCGTCGCGATCGCGGCCCGCGGGTACGTGGAGATGAGTTTGGCCCGTAGCAGCACCGAGTCGGCATATTCTTCGGAGTGGTTATAGGCGAGGATCGCCGCGCGCAGGTCCTGCGCGGCACCGGCAGCGCGCAGATAGCGGGCGGCGGCGAAGACGGCGTCCACGGGGTTGTAGGGATCTGCGTAGCCCGCGTTCAGGGCATCCACCCCGTACTGCGCCCATGTCGCAGGCATGAACTGCATCCACCCCACGGCACCCGCGGTGGACACCGACTGGTTATTGCCGTAGTCGGTCTCGATCTCGTTGATCGCGGCGAGGATCTGCCAGGGCACCCCGTACTGGACGGCGGCCGCCTGGTAGATCGGAAGCAGGAACAGCGGGATGCGGTAGAAGGCGAGCGCCTGCGCGGATGCCGCCGAGGACGCCAACTGCCCCGCAACCGCTCCAGCCTGCCCGGCGACGAGCTGCGGTGGGGGCGCCACGTTGTTGTGGCCGGACGTCGAGCCAACCCCCTTTGTGACGGTGGTACCCGTTGCCGGCCTTGCCGGCTTGGCGGGCTTGGCGGGCTTGGTCGTGACGTTGCCTTCGGCGTGCTTGGCCCTGACGTGGCGTTCGGCGCGCCTGGCCGGGGTGGTCTTCTGCCTGTTCTGCAGCACCACGGTGGGGGCTTCCGGGGCAGCGCCGGCCGCTGGCGGCGTGCTGGCGTGCGATGCGGTCGAGGTCCCCGAAGGGGAGGGCGGGGGTGGGGGCGTCGTGGGGGTCGTGTTCGACGGGGGGGCCGCGGTCGTTTCCTGGGCCCCCGGACTGCCCGTGGTCACCGGACTCGGGGTGCCTTCCGGGGGGGTGGCCGTCCCCGTGGGCACGGTGGCACCGAGCGCTCCGCCGCTGAGGGGTCCGCCCAGGCTGGCCGCGGTGAGCCCGCCCCCGGCGAGAGCGGACAGCACCGCCCGCATAGCTCGGCGGCGGGGGCTGTTCATCGGCGGCATGCGCCAAAGTGGCTCATCTTGCGGTCGTCCCATGGTCGTGGTCGGCGCTGCAAGCCCACGCTCGCGGGTACGCCCACCCAAGAGTCTTATCGGCAGGCAATCACAAAGCCGTAAAGGGTTCGTAATCCTGCCCAAAGCGGGCACCGGCCGCCCTTTCGCCCGTCCCGGGATCCTCCTGCCGGTAACGCTCGCGGCCAACCACACCACTTCGGCTTGCGGCAAACCACACCAACGGCAAACCACACGAACTTCGCTTCAGGATCGGATCCGACGCGGTAGTCTGTCGGCGTGGAAACCATCCTGTCCGTCTTTCAGGTCGCCCTCTCGGTGATCGTCATCTTTCTGGTGCTCATGCACTCCGGTAAGGACTCCGGCCTTTCGGGGGCCTTCGGCGTGGGGACAGGCACGGGACCGCTCGGCGGTGGATCGATGGTTGAGCGCAACCTCAACCGCTGGACAATCTTCTTCTCGATCCTGTTCCTCGTGAACGCGATCGTGCTGCTCAAGAGGCCCTGGGCCTGAGAAGCTCGAGCCGCTTGATGATTTCGACCGCTTCGGCGCGCAGCGCGCCGTCAACGGCCTCATAGTCCTGACGCGAGAGCTTGCCCGTGCGGTAATCGAGCTCGGCGTCGCGGATCTCCCGGTACTTGGCCTCGCGTGCCACCTCGAGCTCGTGCCGCTCGGCGGGCTCGGGATCGGGCTGACGACGCGCAGCGCGCAGGGGAGCGCTGACCACCAGCACCACAACCGCGAGCAGCGCCAACGTCAGGATCAGGACCGGTAGGTTCACCCGAGGGCCTCGGCCCGTTTGAGCCCCTCGGTCCGGGCGTCCGGACGCGATCTCGCCATGACCGCGGTCAGGCGCGTGCCAGGCCATGCGCGGCCCGAGCTCGCGAGCGCATGCTGACGCGGCGGCGCACGGCGCTCGGCGTCGGCCAGATCGCGATCAGGCCCCCACCGAAGACGACCAGGCCGCCGACCCAGATCCACATCACGAGCGGGGAGACGATGAAGTGGAACTGCGCCGGCGGTGGATGCTGAAGATAGGCGCGGGCCAGGTAGCCGATCGCCACCACCGCCTCTTCCGGTGGCAGCGTTCGATTGCCGACTGTCACGATCCTCTGCAGGGCAGGGGCTTCAATGTCCGGCTGGATCGCGGTCCACACGTCGCGCGAGACGCCGGCGTCCATGCTCACGTGGCTGACCGGCTGGCCCCCGATCAGGCTTCCGACCGATCCCTGGCTGGGTTCCTCCGAGGCGTAGTAGCCCTCGCTCGGCCGGAGCGTGGCTACCTGACGTCCGTGCCTGGTCACGTCGAGCACTGCTCCCAGGCTGAGGGTCGAGCCGGTGTGCGCGGCATCGTACCTTGGCGTGATCGTCGCGGTGGGGCGCACGTAGCGGATCGCGTAGGCGCCAACGCGCGTGGACTGACCTGGCGAGAGCGCCAGCTCGGATGCGTGCTGGAAGGACGAGGACGCGGCGACTCCGATGAACAGGACCGCCATGCCCGTGTGCACGATGTAGCCGCCGTAGCGCCTGCGGTTACGCCGTACGAGCGCCACCAGCGCGACCGGAGCGGTCTCCTGCGCCATCGCGCGCCGGGCGCGCACACCGCGGACAAACTCCTGCCCGATGCTGCCGAACACGAACGCGCCGCAGCAGAACATCGCAATTGCAAACGGCTTCTCCCGCACGCCCGCACCCAACAGCGCAGCGAGCGCGAGCAGGGCCAGGACGGCCGGCGCCACGAGGTTGCGCTGCGCGTTGGCAAGAGTCGCGCGCCGCCAGGCGATCACCGGTCCGATCCCGCTCAACAGCACCAAGACGAGCGCGAGGGGAACCGTGTAGCGATCGAACCACGGCGGTCCGACCGAGGCTTCCCGGCCCGTGAGTGCCTCGGAGATCAGCGGGAAGTATGTACCCCAGAAGATCACGAAGCACAGCCCCACGAGCACCAGGTTGTTGGCGAGGAAGATCGACTCGCGGGACAACAACGAGTCCAGTCGGTGCTCGGAGCGCAGCATGTCACGACGCGAAACGACGAGGTAAATTGAGCCGGCGATGAGCGCCGCGATGAGCGCGACGAACGGAACGCCGAGGGTCGCGCCGCCGAAGGCGTGGATCGAGTTGAGGACCCCGCTGCGCACCAGGAAGGTGCCCATGATTGCGAGGGTGCCCGTTGCCAGCACCAGCGAGACGTTCCACACCTTCAGCATCCCGCGCCGCTCCTGGATCATTAGCGAGTGCAGGAACGCCGTGCCCGTGAGCCAGGGCATCAACGACGCGTTCTCGACCGCGTCCCAGCCCCAGTAGCCACCCCAGCCGAGCTCCGAATAGGACCAGCGGGCGCCCAGCAGGATGCCAATCCCCAGGAACAGCCAGGCGGCGAACGCGAAGCGGCGCGTGGCCCTGATCCACTCGGCGTCCATTCGGCGTGCCAGCAGCGCCCCCATGCCGAAGGCAAGCGGGATCGTGCACAGCGTGTACCCCGAGTAGAGCATCGGCGGGTGGATGACCATCGTCGGAAAGCGCAACAGCGGATCGAGCCCCACGCCTTCGGCCGGCGCCGGGCTGGTGGTTGCGAATGGAGTCGCGTAGAACACCATCAAGGCGATGAAGAACCCTCCGAAGCCGAGCAGGATCGCCGTCGCGTAGGCGGCCACGTCGCGCATGCGCCTTCGGGTGAGAAACAGCGCGAGGCTCGCCCACAACGACATTAGCCAGGCCCACAGCAGCAGCGAGCCTTCTTGGGAGGACCACACAGCGGCGGCCTTGTAGAGCACCGGCGTGGTCCGGCTGGAGGTGTCGGCGACCGTGTTGAAGGCGAAGTCGTTGCGCAGGAACGCGATCTCGAGCACGACGAACGCCACCGTCAGGATCCCCGCCAGCGCATACACCGACCGGCGCGCGGACTCCGAGAACTCCGCCCGCCCGCTGCGCACGCCATACAGCGAGGCGAAGATGCCGTACGCGCACACGACGAGCGCCAGCAGCAGGCAGGCACGCCCGAGCGCGGCCATCAGCACCTACTGTCTGTGTGGGGGGCGGGCAGCACGAGCGCCGGCACTCAGTAGCTCTGCTTCTCGCTGGGCGGGGCGTTCTTGTACTTGGAAGGGCACTTGGTGATCAGCGAGTCGCGTTCGCCGACGTACCGGCCGCCCTGCGCCTCCACGGTGACGATCACCTCGCGTCCTTCGCGGAAAGGGTCCGGCACGGTGCCGGTGTAGACCACTGGAATCGCGGTCCCGCCTGCCCTATCCTCCACGCCGAAGTCAAGGACGGCCCCTTCGCGGTGAACCGACCCTTTGACGACGGTGCCGGTCAGCTGGTAGCTGCGGCCCGGCTGCGCCAGGCGGATCAGCTGGCTGGGGCTGAGAGCCGGGCTCGCGGCGCTGAAGCTGGTGTAGATCAGCGCGCTCGCCAGCACGACAGCCGCGCTCAACGCCACAATCAGGCGCACCGTTCGCTTGCGCGCGGGGTTCATCGCCGCCAAGTATCTCAAACCCCGTCCTCCCCGTCCCCGCCTGTTTCGCGCTCCCGGCGTCCCCCAGAGCCATGGCCAGGGGCCCCGGCCGGCTGCTGGGCGTAGGAATTCGTGCCTGCAAAGCGAAACCTTCGGGCACAAAGCGAAACCTTCGGGCATGCGGAGAGTCTCTACGGGCAGAGCCATGAAAGCAGGCATCCCCCACCCCCTCCGCCAGCGGCGACACGCACGCAGGCGTCCGGGCGAGCAGGCACCGAGGACCGTACATGCCGGGACGCCCGTGCTGGAACCGTCCGACCTCGCGGTCCAGCGCGTGCGCGAGGCCGGCGGCCCGGCCGATCAAGCCTCCTACAACTGCGAGTGCGGTTGCGTATTCCTAGCGCCGGTGTCCACCACCGTGAAGTGCCCACGCTGCCACGCCGCACAGGCGTGGTAGAGCTCACCTGCTCCCCGCGCGAACGCGACGTTCAGCCTGGTAATCTGGCCTGTGTCCCCCCCGGCCCAGGCCGGGAGACGCGGGCCATGTAGACGCACCTGACGCTTCTTTCTCACCTCCTCCGCCCGGGGAGGGTGGCGACTTCCTCCCCGGGTCTTCCTGACGGTTGGACTTGGCCCGCGGGGTGCCTCGGGCTGGCCCCATCGACCACCCGATCCCACCGGGCTCAGACGGGAGACGAGGCTCGGCGCTGGCTTGGAGCTCGCCTTTGCATAAACGAGGCGCGGGGACACCGAGGGGGGGACGTCCCCGCGCCCGTTCCAGCGCGCGGGAGGAAGGAGCCGAACCTCCGCGCTGCCCTGAACGGTCGCCGAGGAGGAGGCGGCAACCGTCCAAGCTCTTCAAGGTTGGCCACCGAACGCGTCAAGAAGCCCAGCCAGGCGCTTGGGATCGGGATGGAGAGCACGTCATCCAATCGGTCGCGCGCCGTCGCCGGGTGGGTTCTTGGCTAGCATCTCGCATCCCTTCTGACGAGGTGGCTGCACGGACCAAAACGCGACGGCCAGCTTGTGACCACGAACTCGCTCCGCTCTCTGAAGTGCAACCCCCAGCACGGCCGTGGCCCCGCATAGGATCGCTGTGCGCCGGACCATAGTCACGCGCAAGCGCCCTGTGAAGTGCTCGCTCCGGCTTTTGATCGCTAACTGCGGAATCTTGTAGACAGACGTGCGTTGGTTTCGTCCGAAAGGTCTGACTTTGGCCAGCGTCCCGCGCCGCTTGACCGCATGGCGAGCCTTCCTCCTCGACGGTCCCTCGAAGGCTTCCGCGCGGTCGAAATCGCCGAGCCCGAATAGGGCCCTACTTGATGTGCATGCCAGAGATCGCTCGCGCGATCACGAGCTGCTGGATCTCCGCAGTGCCCTCGAAGATGTCGTATATCTTCGCGTCGCGGTGCCAGCGCTCGACGGGGAACTCGCGCGCGTAGCCGTTGCCGCCGAGGATCTGGATCGCGCGCTCGGTCACCCACACGGCGACCTCGCCGGCCTTCAGCTTGCTCATCGAACCCTCAGCGTTCTCGAACTGCACTTGGTTGCGTCCCATCCATGAGGCGCGCCAGACGAGCAGGCGGGCCGCGTCGATCTCCATCTTCATGCGGGCCAGGGTGAACGCGATCGATTGATTCTCGATGATCATCCTGCCGAACTGCTCGCGCTCCTTGGCGTACTGGAGCGAGTACTCATAGGCGGCGCGAGCGATCCCCAGCGCCTGGGCGCCGACCGTCGGACGGGAGGACTCGAACGTCTGCATTGCGGCCTGAGACGTTGCCCTTCTTGCCCTCGCGCACCCGGGCGAGGCGCGCGTCGAGCTTGTCCTTGCCGCCGAGCACGTATCCGGAGGGGACGCGACAGTCGTCGAGAAACACGTCGGCGGTGTGCGAGGCGCGCAATCCGTGCTTGGACACCTTCGAGCCCTGGGTGATGCCCTTGGCTTCGCTCATCGGCACCACGAACGCGGCGTGACCGCGCGAGCCCAGCTCGCGATCGACCGATGCGATGACTACGTGCACGTCGGAGATGCCCCCGTTCGTAGCCCACGCCTTCTGGCCGTTTATCACCCACTCGTTCGCAGCCTTGTCGAACTTGGCGGTCGTACGCACGCCGGAGATGTCCGAGCCGGCGTTGGGCTCGGACGCACAGAACGCTGCGACCTTGACATCGTCCTGCGTGCCGAAGCAGCGGGGGATCCACTCGCCGATCTGCCCGCCGGTTCCCTGGCCGAAGATTGCGGCGACAGCCAGGGTGGTTCCCATGATCGACATGCCGATGCCGGCGTCTCCCCAGAACAGCTCCTCGTTGACGATCGGCAGACCCAGGCCGGTGGGGTCCGCGAAGAACTGTGCAACGCCCTCGTACCCGTACAGGCCGATCTTCGCAGCCTCCTGGATGATCGGCCAGGGGGTCTGCTCGCGCTCGTCCCACTCGTGGGCGGCCGGACGAACCACGTCGGCGGCGAAACCGTGGACCCAGTCGCGGATATCCTTCTGGTCCTGGTTCAACTCCAGCGAGAAGCTCACCTCCTGGCCCGCCGCGTCGGCGATCGACTCCACGGCGGCCTCCACCGCTTGAGCTGCCTCGGGGCTGGCGACTGAGGATGTGACCGGAGCTGGCATCGGGCGGAGTCTCCTTAGATGGCTGGCGTCGCCAGTATGGACAAGCTTCAGCCTACCGTTAAGCGACCCCACGCGAACGTCCTGCGTACCTCCTTGCGACCGTCCGGCGGGCCCCACGCGAACGTCCGGCGCCAGCCAAGATGAGCCGACAGGCAGTCCGCGCGATGGTCCTCGCGTCCAAGATGCGGACCCATCGCGCATCGCCCAGCGCCACTCAGCGGCCTCGTAGAACCTGTTTGAAAGGACTCCTAGCGCGTGTGCCAGGCTTCCTCTTGGCGAGTCAAAGCCGTGATCTCCTTCGGCAGTTTGCCCGAGGCAACGTCCGCAAGCGTGACGTGCTCGAGGACTTTGCGCAGGTTGGCGCGCAGCGCGAGCCAGACTTGCTGCAGTGATTCCGCCGAGCCGTCGTATTCGATCTCCTCCGGGCGCTGCCCGCGCACTCCGACCAACGGACCCTCGACGGCACGGATGACCTGCGCGAGGTTGACCTCCGCAGGTGGGCGGGCCAGCCAGTAGCCGCCTTCAGGACCGCGCTGGCTGCGGACGATCCCGGAGGAGCGCAGTTGCGTGAGGATGTTCTCCAGAAAGGACACGGGGATGTCTTGGGCCCGCGCGATCTGGTCCACCTTGCGAGGAGATGCCTGGCTGCTGTCAGCCAACTCCACGACGGCCCGAATGGCGTAGTCGGCCTTCGCGGTGACATGCATGCGGGGATTCTCCCGGAAAGCCCGGCGGACGGGACCGTGACCCGCATCTCAAGCAGTGCGGTCGAGAAGCCCGGCGGACGGGACCGGGCCCCGAATCTCGAGCAGTGTGGTAGAAGTTAGGGGTACCTAACTAGGCGGGCAAACCCAAGAAAAGGTGCGGATGGGTTTCGGCGAAACGGTTGCGCTGGGCGCGATTGCCGGCTTTACGATCTACCTCGGCCTGCCGCTGGGACGGGTCAAGCGGATCGACGATCGGATGCGCGTGGGCCTGGCGATGTTCTCGGTGGGGATTCTCGCGTTCATCTTCATGGATGTGACCAAGCACGGCGAGGCGATCCTCGAAACGGCGTTGGCGCAGTTCAAGGCCCACACCACCGGCTTTGGTCACGTGCTCGGCCTGTTCGGCCTGCTCGCGGTCGGCTTCACCGTCGGGACCGCCGGCATCTCCGCCATCGAGCGGAGACTGCGCTCACGTCGGAGCCCGCCTGCTCCGATCGCCGGGGGCGAGGCCGCGGCGGCCCTCGGAGCCGACCCGGTCAGGCCATCGGGGCAGGAAGGCGCGGACGCACGGCAACGCGCCATGCAGACCGGCATTGTGATCGCGGCGGCCATCGGCCTGCACAACTTCGCCGAGGGCCTTGCGATCGGGGTGTCCGCGAGAGCCGGCGCGATCGGTCTGGCGACGGTGCTGATCATCGGCTTCGGACTGCACAACGCGACCGAGGGCTTCGGCATCGTAGGCCCGCTGGGCGGCCAGCGACCGTCGTGGTTGTGGCTGGGTCTGGCCGGGTTGATCGCCGGCGGCCCGACATTGCTCGGCACCATCGTCGGCTATCAGGTCCACTCGAGTCCACTGGAGCTGATGTTCTACGCCCTGGCGGGGGGCGCGATCCTGTACGTGATCGGCGAGATCTGGATCGGAATGCGCCGATACGGGTATCGCACCTTCGGGCTTTACCTGCTCGCCGCGGGCTTCCTCGCCGGCGTGGCAACCGACCTGGTCGTCTCCTACGGCGGAGGATGACGCCGCTGTACGGGCTCGAGTAGCCCAGCGACGCGACGGCTCGATCGTCAGCCGGCGGCTGCGGGGGCCGCACGGCCGCCGGGCTCCTGCGCGGGCGGCGGCGAGGCCAGCCGGGCAGCGAGGGGGAGCCCCAGCAGCGATACCGCACTCATCGCGAGAAACGCCCCCGTGGGGTGATGCATCAGGATCTGGACCATCAGGGCGACGATCAGGCCACCGAGGTTTCCCGCCATCCAGACGATCGCCCCCGCCGTGCCGGCCGCGGCCCCCGCGAGCCGCTCGGCGGCGGCGAGGACGATCGGCAGGGCCGGCAGCAGAAACAAGCCCATGAGCGCCATCAGCCCGGCACGCGCGCCGAGCCACGGCGCCAGTCCGAGCGCAGCACAGCCCAGAGAGCTGACCACGACGGCGCCGCGCATGAAGCCGCGCTCGGCGCCCCTGCGTGCGACGAGCGGCGGCAGCGCCGCACAGCCGAGGACGCCGGCGATCACCATTCCCACGAGCAGTCCACCCGCCGCCGCTTCCGAGACGCCGGCGGGTTGCAGGAGCGTCTGCAGCCATGTGGCGAGCGCCACGAGTATGCCGAAGCCGAGGAACACCAGACCGCACAGCATGCGCATCGGCGCAAGCCCCAACAGGCTCCCAGCCGCGCTTCCGGTGATCGCCGCGTGCTCCGCGCTCGCATCCCCGGGACGACGCAGCGCAGCCGCCAGCGCCACCGCTCCTATCACGGCGAGCACGGCGTCGATGACGAGCAGCCGCTGTAGGTGCCCGTGGCCCCCCAAGGTGGGACCCAGCAGCAGGGCGAGGCGTATCCCCACGAAACTGCCCGCGGAGCCTACGGAGATACCGGCGGCCCGCCGATCCACGGACAGATACTCGCCGGCGAGCTTGCTCACGGCGCTCAGCACGACGGGCTGGGCGACCGCGACCGCCATCTGCCCGGCCATCGCCCGGGCGAACGTCTCGCCGCCAAGGCGGATGAGCCCGCCGAGCGCGACCAGTGCGCCGCCCAGGGCCAGCACTGGACGGAACCAGCGATCCAGCAGGATCCCAGAGGGGATGGCCAGCACCACGTACAACAGCGGGAAGATCTCCGCCAGCCACCCCATGGCCGCGGCGGACACCCCATAGTGGCGGGCCGCTCCCGTCACGGCCATTTGCGGGCGGAAGCCTATCCGGCTCTATGCTCTGCCGGTGTGCGCAGGTCGCGTGAGGGTCGTCTCGGCCTCGAGCTAGGTGAACCCCGAGGCTCTCCACACCCGTCGTGAGGCCCGCCGGCGGGCGGCTCGCCGTCGCCGTCGGCGAGCCGCTGGCCTGTTGGCCGTGGCGGCGGCGGCCGTGGCCGTCGTGATCTTGGCCGGGCGCTCGGGCGGCGCATCCAGGCGAGCGGGCGGCCAGACGCGCCCGGCGCACTCCTCCACCCAGGTGCGCCAGCGGGACTCAGGCCACTCGAGGGAAACGACAACGGCGAGCTCGCCCGCCGGCCGCCCGGGAACGGCGGCGGTTCCGATTCTGATGTACCACGTGATCGCCGCACCGCCACCGGGAGCGCCGTTCCCCGGCCTGTACGTGACGCCGAGCGAGTTCGGCGCGCAGATGCAGGGGCTGAAGAGTGCCGGCTGGCACGCGGTGACGCTCGACCAGGTGGAGGCGTACTGGCGGAAGGGCGTGCCGCTCGGAACGGGCAAGCCGATCGTGCTGAGCTTCGACAACGGCTACCAATCCCAATACACCCAGGCGTTGCCGGTCCTTCGCCGGCTCGGGTGGGTCGGCGACGAGAACCTTCAGCTCACCGGCCTACCGCCCTCCCAGGGGGGACTCGGGGCAGATGAGATCCGCGGCCTGCTCGCCGCGGGCTGGGAGCTCGACACGCAGGGGTTCAGCCATGCCGACCTGATCACCCTGGGCGCCGAACAGCTGCACTACCAGGTGGCGCTCGCACGGCAGGCCCTCCAGAGGCGTTACCACGTGCCCGTGAACTGGTTCTGCTACCCCTCGGGCCACTACAACGCGACGGTCATCGCCGCGGTGAGGGCGGCCGGCTACGCGGGCTCCACCACCGTCGTCCCGGGGTGGGCCCACCCCCAGGACGACCCTTACCGCCTGCACCGCCTACGCGTGCTCGGCGGGACCACGCCTCGGGAACTACTGGCAACGATCGGGGGCATTCGCGGCGATGCGCCGGCACCGCCCTCCTACAACTGAGAGACGACCGCGCCGTTCTCGGCCCAGCTACGCAGGAGAGCCTCGGTGGCGGCCGCGTCGAGTGGCCGGGAGTAGAGGAAGCCTTGCCCCGCCTCGCAGTCCTCGGCTCTGAGCACCGAGAGCTCGTGCTGCTGCTCGATGCCCTCGGCGAAAGTCTCGATCGAGAGGGCCTTGCCGAGCTGCACGAGGGTGTGGACGAGCGCCTCGCCCTGCGGGGTGTTGCTCATTCCCGAGATGAAGGAGCGGTCGATCTTGAGCGCATCGACGGGGAACCGCTGCAGATGAGCAAGGGAGGAGTACCCGGTGCCGAAGTCGTCGATCGCTATGCGCACGCCGAGCCGCTTGACGGCGGCCAGCCGGCCGGAGGTCTCATCGATGTCGCGCATGAGCGCCGTCTCGGTGATCTCGATCGTCAACGCTCCCGGATCCAGGCCACTCTGGGAGAGCGCACCCCCGACGTCGGCCATGAGCTGATCGGAGTCGAGCTGGCGTGCCGAGACGTTCACGGCCATCCCGACGGGATACCCGGCCGTCCGCCACGCCGCGCCCTGAGAGCAGGCCTCCCAAAGAACCCACCTGCCGATCTCCGTGATCAGGCCGGTCTCCTCGAGCAGCGGAATGAAGTCTTCCGGCTGCAGGACCCCACGCGTGGGGTGATTCCAGCGGATCAGGGCCTCAACTCCGTTGGGCCTCATGTCGCTCAGGGCGAACGTGGGTTGATAGGCGAGGAAGAACTCGTCGTTTTCAAGGGCGTCGCGCAGATCCATTTCAAGCTCCATGCGGTGTTGGACCGCGGCGTGCATGCCCGTCTCGAACACGACGTAGCGATTCTTGCCGTCCCACTTGGCCCGGTACATCGCGATATCCGCGTCGCGCAGGAGCTCATCGGCGGAGGTTCGCTCGCCGATCGCGATTCCGATGCTTGCCGTCACCGTCAAGCGCGTCTCCTCGCCTGCCCCGAGATGGAAGGGCCGCTTGAGAGCATCGAGCAGGCGTTCGGCGATGAGCTCTGGCCCGACCTGAAGCGACACCTCATCGGAGATCACGACGAACTCGTCCCCTCCGAGGCGGCCGAGCGCATCGGCGCCGCGTACCGCTCCGTCGAGCCTCGCGGCGACCGCTCGCAGGAGCTCATCGCCCACGCCGTGGCCGAGCGTGTCGTTGATGCCCTTGAAGTTGTCGAGATCGATGAACATCGCCGCCACCGGTGTCTGGCTGCGGGCGGAGCGCGCGAGCATCTGCTCGACGCGGTCCAGGATGAGCGTGCGGTTGGGCAGACCGGTGAGCGCGTCGTGGGTCACCAGGAACGCGAGCTCCTCCTTGCGATGTACGAGCTCTTCGTCCGTTCGCAGGCGCTCGGACTCAAAGTACTCGCAGATGCGAACCAGGCTGAACTCGAGAATCTGCTGCAGCATGGACAGGGCCCCAGAAAGCGTCTCGGGCGAGGCTCCCCGTGGGGTGGCGCTCTCGCAGAGCACCTCGGCCACGACGTCGCGCCAGCAGAGGCAGCGCCTGGTCACCTCCCTGAGCGACGCCGCACGGTGCGCCGCCAGCTCGCCGAAGATCTGCCAGGCGTCCTGGCTGGTGTCACGAGCCACCTCCATGCCCTCCCCGGCGATCCAGCGGGCCACCGCCATCGTGGAGCCGGTGCAGATTCGTTCGAAGCTCTCCTGCACCTGAGCATCGACGACCTCTCCCGATCCGATGGTTCGCGCAACCGTTCGCTCGAGCACCTCGTGGGCTCGCCCTTTCAATGCCTCGCCGAGAGCGCGGACATCCTCCCCGTGATGACGTGGTGGAGCGGATCGCGCCGCTGGCGTCAGCGTCTCATCCTCTCCGAAGGTCGGGGGTGGCTCGTGAGTGGCCATCTCGGGCAAATCGGCCCAAAGCGAGCCTTCCTTGAGAAGGCTGCCGTCGCCTAAGCGGCTGTTTTCCGGTGCAGGACCGGCTCCTGGAGCGCCGGACGGGCGTCGAACCCTCAATGCCGAGGAGCCGCCGGATCCTGCACCGAAATCGAGCTTGCTTGGTTTGTCGCCCGTTGTTTGGGTCCGGGCGCCCAGGAGGAGGGAACGCCCGGACCCATCGCTCGCGTGCCTACTGACTCGAGGGAACCGCACACGAGACGGCATTGCATCCCCGATCCTCCACGCAAGAACATGTATTTACATCAAGCTAAGGAGTATCAGCTCTGGGCCAGGCTATGGTGCGCCAATGTGGTCAGTTCGCCATCTGAAATGCACCACATGGTCCCAATCGAGCCCGTGCGCCCCGCTCGGTGGCGTATGAATGAGCCCACTGCAGGGGTTGGGTGACCGGCGCCTGGCTGGCATGGCGGTGTGGCCGAGCTCCTCCAAGCGCAGCGACCTCCAGCTCGGGCTGGCGGGCATCGAGAGGGCGGCGGAGCCTTTTCTCGATCGCATTCAGGTGGCGTGTGACGGTGTCCCGGTCCGGCTCTGAGACCAGAAGCGGCGGACGGGGGTCGAACCCGCGACCTCGAGCTTGGGAAGCTCACGCTCTACCAACTGAGCTACCGCCGCGTTGGCGCAGATGTTACGCGGCTGCGGTCTACTCTTGGAGGCCCGTGAAGCGCCGCGCCCTCCCGATCCTCGCCTCGCTCGCCGGAGCGTGTCTCGTCGCACTGCTCATCTACGGCGTCTCCGCGCAGTCGGCCAACCGCACGCTCGACGAACGGGTCGCGCACGGAAAGCGTCCACAGGCACCCGAAGCCACCCGCGTGCTGCCGAGCTTGCCGAGCCTCGCCGGGCGCAGCGACACCTCGCTGGCCTCGCTGAGGGGGAGGGTCGTAGTGTTGAACTTCTGGGCGTCCTGGTGCGCACCATGCCAGGCGGAGGCTCCCCTGCTCGAGCACGCCCAGAGCCGGCTCGAACGCCACGACGGCACGGTGCTCGGCGTCGCCTCCCTCGACCTGTCACCCGATTCGCTGGCCTTCGTCCGGCGCTACCACCTCACCTACCCCAACCTCCGCGACGGCGATGGCGCCTTCGCGCACTCCTATGGGAGCGACCAGCTGCCGGAGAGCTTCATCATCGACCGCCAGGGCCAGATCATCGCCATCTCCCGGGGGGAGATCGGCCAAGCCTTCCTGAACCGCGCGATCGCGCTCGCGCAGAGCTCATGAGGGCTGCGGCTATTCGCTGGCGCCGTCTGCTCGCGCTGCTCGGCGTGGCGGCGACCCTGGGAGCCACTCCTACGACGGCGGCCGCGACCACCGACACCGCGCCCCGCGCTTCCCTGCCCGCGATCGAGCGTCAGGTGATGTGCGTCACGTGCAAAATCCCGTTGAACGTCGCCCAGTCACCGCAGGCCGACCGCGAGCGGGCATTCATTCAGAGCCTGATCGCCCAGGGTCAGACCGAAGCGCAGATCAAGCAGGCACTGGTGGGCCAGTACGGCACCGCCGTGCTCGGCCTGCCGCGCGCGCACGGGTTCGACCTGGCCGCCTATTTGGTGCCGCTCGCAGTCCTGCTTGCGCTCGTCACGACGCTCGCCCTGCTCCTGCCCCGCTGGCGCCGCCAAGCCAGTGCTCAGGGCACCCGTGAGACGCCCCCTCCGACGCTCGACCCAGCCGACGCAGCCCGCCTGGACGCGGACCTCGCGCGGTTCGACTGAGGCCGAGTGATCTGCGCTCGCGCCCCGGACCGGGCCGAGCGCGCCCGACTGAAAACAGACGATCTGCACGAGCACCCCCACGATCTGCACGAGCCCCCCTGCATCGGCCCCTGACCCTCTCGCTACATCTCCTTCGGAGCGCTCACCCCGAGCAGGTCCAGGCAGCAGGCAATCGTACGTGCGCTCGCCACGCACAACGCGATGCGAAAGGACTCGACGGTCTCGGGCTCGGCGCCCACCACTCGACAGTCCCGGTAGAAGGCCGTGAAGCCCTGGGCCAGCTCGAGCGCGTAGGCCGCGATTCGGTGCGGGGCGCGCCGCTCGGCGGCCTCGTCGACCTCGGCGGGGAACGCGATCAGCTGCTCGATCAGCGCACGCTCGGCCGCGTGGAGCGGCTCGCGCGTCGGATCGTCCGAGTCCTCGATGCTGCCCAGCGCTGGCCGATCTTCGATCGGTCGCACGCGCGCCGGTCCTGCCTTGGCGAGTATCGAGGACACGCGCGCGTGTGCGTACTGCACGTAGTAGACGGGGTTCTCGCTGGACTGCGCCAGCGCCAGATCCACGTCGAGGTCGACCGTCGTGTCGTGTGAGCGCGCCAGCAGGTACCAGCGCATGGCATCAACGCCGATCTCGGCCAGCAGATCGTCGAGGGTTACGAACTCCCCGGCTCGCTTTGACATCTGCGCGCGCTCGCCTCTGCGCATGAGGTGGACGAGCTGCATGATCAGCAGCTCCAGGCGCTGCGGGTCTCCACCGAGGGCCTCGTAGGCGGCCTTCATCCGGGACACGTAGCCGTGATGGTCGGCGCCCCACACGTCGATCTGGCGATTGAAGCCGCGCTCGCGCTTGTCCTGGTGGTAGGCGATGTCGGAGGCGAAATATGTGTGCTCGCCGCTGGAACGCACCAGCACACGGTCCTTGTCGTCGCCGAATTCGGTCGTGCGCAGCCACAGCGCACCGTCGCTCTCGTAGGTGTGCCCGTGTTCCTCGAGGATCGACAAGGTGCGCACCACCGGGCTCGGGTCGCCCTCGTGCAGGGCGCTCTCATAGGCCCAATGACCGAAGCCCTTCACTCCGAAGGCGGCGAGCGATGCCTGCATCTCGGCCACCATCGCGGTCACGGCGGCGCGGCCCAGCTCGGCGACATCCATCGAGTCGGTCCTCACCAGGTGGACGAGCTGCTCCACGTAGGCACCGCGGTAGCCGTCCTCGGGCACGGGCTCGCCCCGTGCCAGCGCCATCACCGACTCGCCGAGCTTACGCACCTGCGAGCCGGCGTCGTTGACGTAGAACTCACGCTCCACATCGTGACCGTGAAACGAAAGCACGCGGGCAAGAGCGTCTCCGTAGGCGGCATTGCGGGCGTGGCCGACGTGCATCGGCCCGGTGGGATTGGCTGAGACGAACTCGATCAGGATACGCTCGGGCGCTTCGGCCCCACCGGCCCCGAACTCCTCCGCGGTGGCGAGCACATCGGCGAGCGCACCAGTCAACCACGAGTCTGCGAGGAACAGGTTGAGGAACCCCGGTCCCGCCACCTCGAAACGCTCGAGGCTCGAGCCGAGCCGTTCCTGCAGGGCGCTCCCCAGACGCTGCGCGACGTCGCGAGGGGGGGAACCGAGACCGGCTGCCAACAGCAGCGCGGCGTTCGTCGAGTAGTCGCCTAAGTCTGGGCGCGGCGGGCGCTCAAGCGTGATTCCCCCCCGTTTGCGAACCGAAGATACTTCAGCCTCGCCCGCGGTCCCAGCGGCCCCCGAGAGCCCTCCGACCAGAGGTCGGCCCGCCAGCTGTTCCGCAGCCGCCAGCACAGCTCCGCGCAGGCCGTCCAGCGGCGTGGAAGGTGCCGTCACGGGGCGTTGAGATGTGGCTTGGTCATCGTCGGAATGGGCCTCGGTCATGGTCGGAATCGGCCTCGGTTATGGATCTTGGCCCGGCGGTTGCGATACTAGCCATGTGACCGACCAAGACTCAGGCGCCGAGCGCCACATAAACATCCATCTCTCCCCCGAGATCATGGGGGGCGTATACGCGAACTTCGCGAACGTCAGCCACTCCGACTACGAGTTCACCGTCACCTTCGCGCGGGTCGACCACGAGGTCGAGTCCGAGGAGGTGCCGGGCGTGGTCGTATCCCGCGTGAACCTCTCCCCGCGCTTCATGCGCGAGTTGATCGACGCGATGGAGGACAACTACTCCAAGTGGCGCACCCGCGAGGGCATCAAGAACCTGCCCGAGTATGGCGGGACGGAGGCCGGCTCGAAGGAGGAGTGAGGCCGCGCGGCAGTGAACAGCGACAGCGATGAAGATCGCGGTCATCTCCGACATCCACGCCAACCGACACGCCTTTGAGGCGACGCTCGACGCGGTCGCGGCCAGCGACGCCGCCGAGCTCTGGTGTCTCGGTGACCTCGTGGGCTACGGAGCGGAGCCCGACGCCTGCGTGGAGCTCGCGCGCGAGCACGCCGCGGTGTGCCTGTGTGGAAACCACGACCTCGCGGTCACCGGCGAGCTCCCGCTGGACGAGTTCTCCCGCGGCGCGAGCCTCGCGGCGCAGTGGACACAGGAGGTGATCGCGCCGGAGAACCTCGCCTTCCTTGCGAGTCTGAGCCCACAGGGGCAGGAGGGAGCGATGGGCCTTTACCACGCCAGCCCGCGTGACCCGGTCTGGGAGTACGTCCTCTCCGCGCTGCTCGCGGAGCTGTGCCTGGACGAGCAGCGCCACCGCGTCTGTCTGATCGGCCATTCCCACGTCGCGCTCTCGTTCGTGCGCCGCCGCGGCGAGCTCACAACGGGAGAGCCCCAGCGTGACGGCGCGCAGCTCGACATCGCCGACGGCGAATGGCTGCTCAATCCCGGCAGCGTCGGCCAGCCGCGCGACGGAGACCCCCGCGCCGCCTGGCTGCTCCTCGACCTCGTGGACCTGACGGCTTCCTTTCGGCGCGTCGAATACGACGTGGCCGGTGCCGCAGCCGCCATCCGCGCGGCGCGCCTGCCGGACTCCCTCGCCGAGCGCCTGGAGTACGGTCAATGACCATGCGCAACGGCTCACCATCGAGCAGACGGCCGAATCGGTCGGCGATTCGCGTCCCGATGCCGCCGTCGATCGCGACGCCGATCGGGATGGGGATGGTGCGCATCGCCGTGACCTGCCTGCTCGGCGTCGCGGCCGCTCTGCTCGTGTCCTGCGGGAGCTCCGGTGCGGGCCTGATCCCCGTCGGGAACGCGGGTCCTCTGCAGAGCGACTTCGAAGCCGTCGCCCAGGCGGCCGAAAACGGCAACGGTAGCTGCACCGCCACCGAAGCCGCGATCCTCAAGGCCGAACAGGACTTCGACGCGCTTCCCCCTACCGTCGATGCCGGACTGCGCAACAGGCTTCGCGAAGGTATGTCAAAGCTGCACTCAGACGCACTCGAACTGTGCAAACAGCCCCTGGCGCAAACAACCACGACCCGCACGTCCCCGCGGACCACCACGAGCACGAGCACCAGCACCACTCCCACGACCCCCACCGTAACCCAGACCACCACCACCACCCCGACCACCCCGACGACCACCCCCACGACCTCTGGTCAGGGTGGCGGCACGCCCGCGCCCGGCGGAGGCGAAGCCTCGCCGGGCGCGGGCTCAGAACAGGGAGGCGCCGGGGCAGGTGAAGGCGCCGCACGCCCCGGCGGCGGTGGCGGGGCCGGGGCCGGCGGTCAGGAAGGTGGCAAATGAACGATCACAGATCGGCCAGCGTGGAGATCGCCGGGCGCTACCGCCTGCAGAGCCGGCTGGGCTTCGGGGGGATGTCCACCGTTCACCTCGCCCTCGACCTGCGTCTGGAGCGCCAGGTGGCGGTGAAGCTGTTGGCCGAGCACCTTGCCGAGGACCCCACCTTCGTGTCTCGCTTTCAGCGCGAGGCGCAGGCCGCGGCGCGCCTGGTCCACCCCAACATCGTGCAGGTGTTCGACTCCGGCCAGGATGAGACCACGGGGCAGTACTTCATCGTGATGGAGTACATCGAAGGGTCCTCCTGCGCGGAGATCCTGCGCGACGCCGGCTGGGTCGAGGTGGAGGAGGCCATCTCTATCATCGAACAGGCCTGTGAGGGCCTGCACTACGCGCACCGGCACGGCGTGGTCCACCGCGACGTCAAGCCCGGCAACCTGCTGCGAGCGCGCGAAGGCGAGGTGAAGCTGGCTGACTTCGGCATTGCCAAGGCAACCGAGCAGTCGAGCATCACACAGGTCGGCTCCGTCCTCGGCACCGCCGCCTACCTGGCGCCCGAGCAGGCGCGCGGCGAGGAGGCGGGGCCCAGCGCCGACCTCTACGCGCTCGGGGTCGTCGCCTACCAGCTCATCTCCGGGCGCCTGCCGTATGAGGCGACCTCGCTCACCGAGCTGGCGCTCAAGCAGCAACAGGAAGAGCCGCCTACCCTCGACACGCTTGTCGCCGCGGTCAGCCCCGAGCTGGCCGACGCGGTCGCGATCGCCCTGGCGCTCGACCCACGAGACCGCTACCAGACCGCCCGCGAGATGGGACACGCACTGAGCGATGGCGTACACGGCGTTGCACCCCCTGAGCGCCCGGCCGGCGGACGCCCGGCTCCCGCCACTCAGGCCACGAGCGTGCTCGCGAGGAGCGCCGGATCTGGCGGCTCGCGCGGCGCCGAGCGCGCGGGCGCGGCCACCGGCGCGACCACCCCTCGTCAACCTCGCCCCGGACCGCCCAGAGAGCGGGCGCGCGCGGTCGCCCCGGCCGATTCCTCCGCGTCCCCGAGCCGGCGAGGCGGCGGACGATCTGCGACTTCGCGTCTGCTTCTGGCCGTGCTTGCGTTGCTCCTACTCGCTGCTGCTGTCGTCGCGGTGGTTCTCATCACCGCGCCCGCGCCAACCAAGGTGACGCTGCGCAATGTCGTCTACTCGGACGTCCGGCAGACCTCCTCGGCGCTGAAGCAGCTCGTTCTGGAAAACACCAAGTAGGCAGTCGCCTCTGCGGCACCATAGGAGTGCCCGCACATGCTCGCCTCCATCGTCGACGTCAGCCACATCGGCTACCCCCTCCTGTTCCTGCTCGTCATGGCCGAGTCCGGCGGTGTCCCCGTCCCCGGTGAGACCGCGCTCATTACCGGCGCCGTGCTTGCCAGCCGAGGTCAGCTGAAAATCGAGCTCGTCATCGCCCTCGCGGCCGCCGCTGCGATCACGGGTGACAACCTCGGTTACCTGATAGGTCGCAAGGGAGGGCGCTGGCTGCTCGAGCGACCTGGGCGTTTTCACCGCCAGCGCCTGCAGGTGCTCGCAACCGGGGAGCCCTTCTTCGAGCGTCACGGGCCCAAGGCCGTGTTCTTTGGGCGCTTTCTGCTCGGCCTGCGCGTGTGGGCATCGTGGCTGGCCGGCGCCACGCACATGCCGTGGAGATCGTTCGTGTTCTGGAACGCGTGTGGCGGCATCTGCTGGGCAACCGCCATCGGCCTGCTCGCCTATTCTCTCGGCCAGTCGGCCGGTAACGCGATCCAGGCGTTCGGCCTCTACGGGGTCGCGGCCCTCCTGCTCGCCGGGGGCGCCGCGCTCGTCGCCCACCGCCGCCATCGTCGCCACATGGCATCGAGGAATGAGACGCTGGTGGCCCTTGAGCGAGACGAGGATTCAGACCGGTCTCGCTCGCCAGATATTCGTTGACGACCCTTGGGGAGCTCAGCAGGCGGTTGGCTCAGGGCCATTGCAGGGCGCTATGCGCTCCCACATGTCTGCCAGGACGCTCAACTCCCCCTCGGAGAAGCGCGCGAGAAAGTGCTCTCTGATTACCGCCAGATGCGTTCCGCGTGCTTCTTCCAACCGTTCGTGCCCGGTCTGTGTCAGGCAGGCGTATGACCCGCGCGCATCGTGTTCGCAGGAGCATCGCTCCAGTAGCCCATCGCGCTCCAGGCGATCCACCAGCCGTGTGAGTCCACTGCGCGAGAGCTGCGCTCGCTCAGCCAGGTCACACATGCGCATGCGCCCCCCGCTGGCTTCCTCCAGATGGCGCAGCACCTCATAGGAGGTCATCGGCAGCCTGTGCGCCTGATCGAGCTCGGCGTCCAATCGCTTGGCCAGACACGTGTGCGCACGCAACAGGCCCCGCCAGGCGCGCATCTCTCCCACGGTGAGGGTCTCTTGCTCCCGGGGGGGAACCTTGACGGCGGTCGCGATCGACATGGCGGTCTGAACGTAAAGCCTTTCTCAAACGAACATAGCAGCGTCGAAAGCCGCTACGTGGGAGCGTCGGCCGGCAGGTCGCCCATCAATCAGGTTCATCGCCCCTCCAGCAACGAGCGACCGGTCATCTGGGGGGGCTGCTCGATCCCCAGCAGATCCAGCACGGTGGGCGCCACGTCCGCCAGGATGCCGCCCCGCTCGCGGAGGGACACCCCCGGGAGGGTCACGATCAACGGCACCGGGTTCAGCGAGTGCGCGGTGTTGGGGCTGCCGTCCGGCTCGAGCATGTGATCGGCGTTGCCGTGATCGGCGGTCACCACGCACACCCCACCGGCGTCGCGCACCGCCGCCACCACCTCATCGAGGCACCCATCCACGGTCTCGATGGCCTTCACCGCCGCTTCGATCACGCCGGTGTGCCCGACCATATCGGCGTTCGCGAAGTTGATGATCGCGAACCGTGGCCGATCCTCTCTCCAGGCGCTCACGAACGCGCCGGCAGCCTCGCGCGCACTCATCTGCGGCTTGTGGTCGTATGTCGGCACGTCCCGCGGCGAATCCACCAGCTCGCGCCGCTCGCCCAGGAGCTGGGCCTCCTCGCCACCGTTGAAGAAGTAGGTGACGTGCGGATACTTCTCGGTCTCGGCCACGTGCAGCTGTAAGGCGCCGGCCTGCGCGAGCACCACCGAAAGCGTCGTCTGCGGGCGCTCCGGCAGGAAGGCGACAGGGTAGGGCCAGCCCTCCTCGTACTCGGTGAAGGTCGCGTAGCGCACTATCGGCGCCGCACCCCCCCGGCCGGTCCAGCCGGGAAGCTCCTCTGAGCCCTCAGCGTTTTCACCGGCGCCCTCCCCAAACCCGAACTCGGCGAGCGCCCTCGTCAGCTGGCGCATGCGGTCGGGCCTGAAGTTGAACGCGATCACGCTGTCGCGCGGTCGGATCCTGGCCTCCTCGCCGACAAGCGTCGGCTCGATGAACTCATCCGTTTCCCCCCTCTCATAGGCCTCGGACACAGCCCGCTCGCCGCTGGGCGCATGGTGCGGCGCCTGTCCGTGCACGAGCATGTCGTAGGCCCGCTGGGTCCGTTCCCAGCGGCGGTCGCGGTCCATCGCCCAGTAGCGTCCGACCACCGACCCCACCCTGACGGCGGGGGCGCGGTCGAGCTCGGCGAGATATCCGGCGCCGGCGTGCGGCAGCGTGTCGCGCCCGTCGGTGAACGCGTGCACCACCAGATCCTCGACCCCCAGCGCGCGCCCCATCCCGATCAGCGCCCGCAGATGTTCAAGCGAGGAGTGCACCCCGCCGTCGGACACGAGCCCCAGCACGTGCACCCTTGCGGGCGGCCCCCACCCGCTCTGACCCGTGAACGCCTCCCTCAGGACCTCATTCTCGGCAAATGAGCCATCGGCGATCGCGTCATCGATACGCACGAGGTCCTGACGCACCACCGCGCCGGCGCCCAGGTTCAGATGCCCCACCTCCGAGTTGCCCATCTGCCCGTCGGGCAGCCCCACCGCCTTCCCGCAGGCCACGAGTGTCGTGTGTGGGAAGGTCTCCCAGAGGGTGTCGAACGCCGGCGTGCGCGCGAGCGATACGGCATTGCCGGGTCCAGGCTCCGCCAGCCCCCATCCGTCCAGCACCACCAGGCAGGCGCAGGGCGCGGGCAGGCTCGGGGGGCCGGGGGGATCGGTCATCTCGCGGCGAACGCGACGATCTGCGCGAAAGCGCCCGCCTGCAGCGATGCGCCGCCCACGAGCGCCCCGTTGACGTCTTTGAGGGCCAAGAGCTCGGCCGCGTTCTCCGGCTTCACCGATCCCCCGTACAGGATCCGCACGCTTTCGGCCGCCCCGCTGTCGCGATCGCCCACGAGCGCCCGAATGAACGCGATCGCCTCCTGCGCTTGCTCCGGGGTCGCCACCCTGCCGGTGCCGATCGCCCATATCGGCTCATAGGCGATCACCACCTCCGCCAGCCGCTCGGCCGGCACACCCGCGAGGTCCTCCTTGATCTGCTGGCGCAACTTGCGGTCGGTTTCGTCATTGTCGCGCTCGGCCTCGGTCTCGCCCACGCACAGGATCGGACTCAATCCTGCCCCCAGCGCAGCGGGCACCTTCAAGGCGAGCGCCCGGTCGGTCTCACCGAAGAGCTCTCGCCGCTCGGAGTGACCGAGCACGACCCCGTGCACGCCCACCTCGCTCAGCATCCCAACTGACACCTCACCGGTGAACGCACCCTCGGGCTCCTGGTGTGAGTTCTGCGCGTAGACCTCAACGCGCGATCCCCTCGCGCTGTCAACCATCGCCTGCAGGGCGGTGAACGGCACGCAGATCGCGACATCCACGCTGTCCACCGCCGAGACTGCCGGCAACAGCGCCTGGATGTACTCCTCGGCCTGCGCCACGGTCTTGTGCATCTTCCAGTTGCCCGCTATCAGCGGCGTCGGGTCGGTCACGAAGCCACGCCCGCGCCCTGGAGCACCTGCACACCCGGGAGGGTCTGGCCCTCCAGCAGCGCAAGCGTCGCCCCTCCGCCCGTGGAGAGGTGATCGACGGCGTGCTCCAGCCCGAACCGCGCCAGCGCCGCGGCCGAGTCCCCGCCCCCGACCACCGTCACGCCTTTCGCTTTCGCGACCGCCTCCGCCACCGTTCGCGTCCCCGACGCGAACGGCTCCAGCTCGAAGGCGCCCATCGGCCCGTTCCAGAACACGGTCCCCGCCCGCGCGATCTCGCGAGCGTAACGCTCTGCAGTGGACGGACCGATGTCCAGACCCATCCAGCCCCTCGGCACCTCCACGCCGCCCAGCACACGATGCTCGGCGTCCTGCGCCAAGCGATCTCCGATCACCAGGTCGCTGGGCGTCATCACCGAGGCCCGCCCCGGCCTGACGGCCTGCGCCAATAGACCGCGCGCATGCTCGGTGTCCTCATCCTCACAGAGCGACTCACCCACCCTGTGGCCCTGAGCGCAGAGGAACGGAAAGCACATCGCACCGCCGATCATCAGCACGTCGGCGACCTCCAGGAAGCGGTCGATCAGGCCGATCTTGTCGGCCACCTTGGCTCCGCCGATGATCACCGCAAGGGGGCGGTCCGGCGTGTGCATGATCTTTGTGAGCGTCAGCACCTCGCGTTCCAGCAGGCGTCCCGCAGCGCTCGGCAGCAGGTGCGCAACCCCCTCGGTGCTCGCGTGGGCGCGGTGGGCCACTCCAAAGGCATCATCCACATAGGCATCCGCCAGCTGCGCCAGCGCGGCAGCAAAATCCGGATCGTTCGTCGTCTCGCCCTCCTCGAAGCGCACGTTCTCCAGCACGAGCACATCACCCCTCCCGAGCTTCTCGGTGAGCGTCCTCACCTCATCGCCGACAACCGCCGGCGCGAGCGTCACCTTCGCGTCGGTCAGCCCTCGCAGGCGCTCCGCGACCGGCGCCATTGACAGCCGCTCATCGCGCTCGCCTTTCGGGCGGCCAAGGTGAGACACCAGCACCAGCCTCGCCCCACGCGAACGCAACTCCTCGATCGTTCCCAGCGCCGCCATGATCCGCGTGTCGTCGGCCACCTCACGCTCGCCGTCCGCGCCCGTGCCCATCGGCACGTTGAGGTCGAGCCGCACCAGCACCCGCTTGCCGCTCACGTCCAACTCGTCAAGGCTTCTCATCGGCTCACCCCTCGCTGTTCTCGTGGTCCGTCACGATATCCCCCTCGACAAACCACTGTCCGTGAGCCCCCGCCCCCGTGCGCTCACAGAACCCTCTGCACCAGGTCCACCAGACGGTTGGAGTAGCCCCACTCGTTGTCGTACCACGCGATGACCTTCAGCATCGTGCCGTCGAGCACGGCCGTCAGCAGCGAGTCGACGATCGCGGAGTACGGCGAGGTGACGATGTCGCTGGAGACGATCGGGTCCTCGGTGTACTGCATGAGCCCCTGCAGCGGACCACCCTCCGCGGCCGTTCTAAACGCCGCGTTGACCTCCTCCACGCTCGTCTCTCGGTTGCACTCGACAGTGAGATCGACTACCGACCCCGTCGGAATGGGAGCGCGTACGGCAAAGCCATGCAGCTTGCCCTGCAGCGCTGGGATCACCACGCCGATCGCCTTCGCGGCGCCCGTCGAGGCGGGGATCAGGTTGATCGCGGCAGCCCGGGCGCGGCGCAGGTCTTTGTGCGGGAGGTCCTGCAACCGCTGGTCGGCCGTGTACGCGTGGATCGTCGTCATCAGCCCGTGCTTGATCCCCACGGTGTCGTTGACGACCTTCGCCACCGGCGCCAGGCAGTTCGTCGTGCACGAGGCGTTGGAGATCACGTCGTGCCGATCGCGGTCATACACCTCGTCGAAGTTCACCCCCAGCACCACCGTCGCGTCCGGATCGGTGGCCGGGGCCGAGATGATCACCTTCTTCGCCCCCTGCGCCAGGTGCTTGGCGGCGCTCTCGCGGTTGGTGAACAGCCCGGTCGACTCGATCACGACGTCGACTCCCAGCTCACCCCACGGAAGGGCGGAGGGATCGCGCTCGGCGAGGATCTTCAGTTCCTGCCCATCGACCTCCAGCGCGCCCTCCAGCGGCTGAACCGTACCCGGGTAGGGACCCAGGATCGAGTCGTAGTGGAGCAGGTGAGCGAGCGTCGCCGAGTCGACGAGATCGTTGACGGCCACCCACTCGATGTCTGGAGCCGCCGCTCCCTCCCGAGCCTTGGCGGCGCGGAGCACGTTCCGGCCGATTCGGCCGAATCCGTTGATTCCAACGCGAACGGGCATTCACTGCCTCCTGAACCGAGAATGAACGATGCCGGCCTCGGGAGCGTGGCCCCGGCGCCCAGCGAGGGGAAGGCTATCAGCGGGCTGCCGCGTGAACGCCCCGGCGGGACCCGCGCACCGAAAGACCCGGCGGAGGATGCGAGCAGGCCCCGGTCACTCAGGAGCCCCGCGGACGCTCCTCGATGTCCCGATGGGCGACCGCAACGTCGAACTCGTCGTGGTCGCGGTAGCGCTCGGCAAGGTGCTCGGCGATAGCGACCGATCGATGGCGTCCGCCGGTGCAGCCGATCGCGATCACCAGGTGCGCCTTGCCCTCGGCGACATACTGCGCCAGCAGGAAGTCCAGCAGCGCGTGCAGCCTTACGTAAAGCTCCTCCAACCGTCCATCGCGCGCGATGTAGTCCACGACGCGCTCGTCGTGGCCTGTCAGCTCGCGCAGCTCCGGCTCGTAGTGCGGGTTCGCCAAGAAACGCACGTCGAACGCCAGGTCCTCCCCCCGGGGTGGCCCGTGCTTGAAGCCGAAGCTCATGAACGTCAGCGCCAGCCGACCGCCGGCCTTACCGGGCAGAAGATCCGCGGCGATCTTCTGCCTGAGCGTCGCCGCGGACATGCCGGTGGTGTCGATCACGAGGTCCGCACGACCGCGCAACGGCTCGAGCAGAGCCCGCTCGGAGGCAACTCCCTCGGCTACGCTGCCGTCAGGTGCAAGGGGATGGCGGCGGCGGGTCTCCTTATAGCGGGTCACGAGCGTCTGCTCGGCCGCCTCGAGAAACAGCACGTGGTGGCTCAGCCCGAGCGCGTCGAGATCGTCCACCACCGCCCGCAGCGACTCGAAGTACACGCCCCCGCGAACATCCGAGACGACCGCGGCGCGCTCGACCTTGGAACCCTCGTGCACGAACAGGTCCACCAGCGAGCGGATCATCTCTGGGGGCAGGTTGTCGACGCAGAAGTACCCAGCGTCCTCGAACACGTTCATCGCGGTCGACTTGCCCGCCCCGGAGAAGCCCGTGATCACCACGAGGTCCTGCAGGCGCGACACCGCGGCCGACTCACCGGACGCCACAGGCGATTTCCTATCTGCCGCGACGCGCGGCCGACGCGGGGGCCTGATCACGGCCATCACCAATCCATTGTGCCCTGTCCGCCGGACAGTCCCGCCGGTTTCCCGTCGGCCGGCTCAGCCTGCGCGGTGCAGATGACCGTACAACTCCCGCGCCACCTTCGCCGGCAGGCCGGGCACCGCCTGCAGTTCCTCGCTCGAGGCTGACACGATCGCCTCGGGCGAGCCGAAGTGCGTGAGCAGCGCGCGCTTGCGCGCCGGCCCCACCCCCGGCAACTCGTCGAGCAGCGAGCCCGTCATCGCCCGGTCGCGTCTTGTGCGGTGATGGGTTACGGCGAAGCGGTGCGCCTCGTCGCGCACTCGTTGCAGCAGCTGCAGAGCGGGCGTGGAGTGGTCGAGCGCCAGCGGCGTTGGACGCCCGGGGATGAACAGCTCCTCTATACGCTTGGCCAGCGAGACCACCGCCACGCCGCGGTCACGAAACCCGCGCAGGGCCGCGAGCCCAGCGGCGAGCTGGCCCTTGCCGCCGTCGATCACCACAACGTTTGGCAGCGAGCCAAAGCTCGCGTCATATGCAGGGTCGTGCGGGGAGATGTCGGCCTGGCGCTCCCATTGCGCGAGGCGCCGGCCGAGGACCTCCGCCATCGCGGCGTAGTCGTCGGAGGACTGGTCCAGCGTGCGGATCGTGAAGCGGCGGTAGTCGGCCTTCTTCGGCGCCCCGCCCTCGAACACGACCATCGAGGCCACCGTGTGCGTGCCGCCGAGGTTGGAGATGTCAAAGCACTCGATCCGGATCGGGGGAACATCCAGGCCAAGGGCCTGTTGCAAACCTTCGAGCGCCTCCACTCGACCCTGGCGGCGACGCTCGGAGCGCAGGCGCTCCTGGTCCAGGGCGAGGCGGGCGTTCCGTTCTGCCAGCTCGAGAATCCTGCGCTTCTCGCCACGCTCGGCGGCGCGCAGCTCGACCGGTCCCCCCCGCCGTCTGGCAAGCGCGTCGGCGAGCGCCGCGTGCTCGGCCAGATCGCGCTGCACCACGAGGAGCGCGGGGATCGACATGTGTCCGCCGTAGTACTGCAGCATGAACTCCTCCGCCACCTCCCCCACCTCCCTCTCGGTCTCATTCGAGAGGTAGAACGACTGGCGGTCCGAGAGCACTCCATCGCGCACCTGGAAGACCTGCGCGTTGGCCTCCCTCCCGTCGACGGCCACCGCCACGGCGTCGAGCGTGCCCACCGACTCGTTGGCCACGCGCCTACGCTCGAGCAGCGAATGCACTGCCCGCAGACGGTTGCGCTCCAGCGTGGCCTGCTCGAATTCCTCCGTCGCCGCCGCCTCGCGCATGCGCTTGTCGAGGTCGCGCTCGATCGCGGTGAAGCGCCCGGAGAGGAAGTCGATCACGCCGTCGATGCTCGCGCGGTAGTCCTTCTCCGAGACGTAGTCCACGCAAGGCGCCTCGCAGCGCTTGATGTAGTAGTCAAGGCACGGGCTGCCGCTGCGCCGGCCCGGCTCGGGGCCGGTGCAGGAGCGGAACATGAACACCTTCGCCAGCACCTCGAGCGTCCCCCGCACCCGCTTGGCATTCGAGTAGGGACCGAAATAGGCCCGCCCAGAGCGGTGGCGCTCGCGTGTGAAGTACACCCGCGGGAACTTCTCGTCGAGAGAGATCGCGATGAACGGGTAGGACTTGTCGTCGCGCAGCCTGATGTTGAAGCGAGGCCGGTACTGCTTGACGAAGCTCTGCTCGGCCAGAAGGGCCTCCGCCTCGGTGGCCACCACGACGCACTCGACGTGCTCGACGCTCGCCACCATCTCGGCATGACCCGGGCTGCTCGGCACCTGGGCCTTCGAGAAGTGCGACGCCACCCGCTTGCGCACCGACTTCGCCTTGCCGACGTACACCACGCGGCCCCGCCCGTCCCTGAACAGGTACACACCGGGCTGGTCGGGCAGCGCGCGACGCTGCTCGGCGAGGCTCGCCTTCGCGTCCCCGCTGTCCAGCAATGTCTCGGTCGCCGCCATCCACCCGAGGATACGAGGCGCCAAAGCGCCGCCCACCACACGACGATAGGGCGCCCGACGGGCGCGCACGCACGGCCCGTCAGTAGGTGCGCCAGTGGCGGTACACGACGAGGAGGACATAGATAACGAGGCCGCTCAGGGCAAACCACGCGAGCTCGCCGAGACCGGTCGCCCACATTCGCTGCCGGGCCGTCGCCAAGAACACGCCGCCGGCGAGCGCCCCGTACAGCAACCCTCGGTGACTGTCGCCGAGCCCATGCAGCGCGATCCGCTGTTCGCGGTACAGGCGCAGCAGGAAATAGGCGATTCCGATACCGAAGGCCACCCACAGCACGGCTTCGAACGTGCTGGCCGCGCGTCCCCCCCCGGGCAGGAAGTAGACTGCCGCGGCGATCGCCAAGACGATCGCGACGTTACGCGCGGTCTTCACCAGGTCCATGCGAGAAGTCTAAGGGTCCATGCGAGAAGTCTAAGCGTGGCTCGGAAGGTTGCTGCTCATCAGGCCCTCATTGGGAGGCTCGTTCGGTCGATGGCCTGGAACCCCCAGGCTATTCCGTTCATGACATTCACTCTATGAGCGCCTCAAGGCGCGTGTAGGCATCCTCGACCGCCCGCCGGGCGGCGGTGTGCCGCGCCTGGGACTTGGCCGACTCGTACTGCGTGGCCCACGCCGCCGGGTCGGCCAGCTCCTCCTCGAGCGCCCGCATCGCTGCCTCGGCTTCCTCGACCGCGCGCTCGGCCTTCTGCTGATCGTTCAGGCGGTTCTTCGAGGGTGACTTTCCCTTGGTCTTCGGCTTCGTGCTCCCCTTCGGAGGTTTCCCGTCGGCACCTGCCGCGGTCCCCTTCAGAGCGCCATCCGGGCCAGGCCCCGACCCATTGGCGGCGCGCGTCGTCCCCGCGCCCGCGGCCGCCGTGCGAGGCGGGAGCGTCCTGGGCGACGGGGCAGCGCGCTGCTCGTCGCGGACGCGCACATACTCGGGCCAGCCGCCGGGGTAGCTGCGCAGCGACCCTCCCTCGACGGCGATCGTCCTCGTGCCCACCGCGTCGAGCAGCGCGCGGTCGTGGGAGACGAGCAGGATCGCTCCTTCAAAGGAGCGCAGCGCATCCTCGAGCGCCTCCCGGCTGTCGAGGTCGAGGTGGTTGGTGGGCTCGTCCAGGATCAGCACGTTGGGCGGGGTCGCCGACCCCACGAGGATCGCCAGAGACAGCCGCCGCCGCTCGCCGCCGGAAAGCCCTTCGAGCGGCTTCTCTGCATCCTCGCCGGAGAACAGGAAGCGCCCGAGCAGCGCCCTCGCCCGCCCCGGGGTCAGCCCGGTGGCGCGCTGCGCTGCCTCGACGACGCTCTGACCGGGGGCTCCACCGGCGCCGAGCTCGTCGGCGTGCTGGGAGAGGTAGCCGATCCGGACGTTGTGGCCGATGCTCAGCCTCCCAGCCGCGAGCTCGCGCCGTCCGGCGAGCGTTTCGATCAGCGTCGTCTTGCCCGTGCCGTTGGGACCAACAAGCGAGACGTGCTCGCCACGCTCCAACCACAGCTCGGCGTGCTCGAGCAACACGACTGGGCTCTCCCCAGACTTCCCACGGTCGCCGCCTCCCTTTTCCCCGGAATCTACACGGTCCCCGCCCTCTCCGCCCCCACCGACCTCGATGCGGCCGTCCAGAAGCTCGAAGATCACCCGTCCCGAGCGCTCGGGCGCAGAGAAGGTGAACTCCAGGCCCTTCCCATCCTTCCCCACCTTGGACCCCGGCTCGATGCGCTCGATCCTGGCGAGCTTCTTCACTCGCGACTGCGCCTGGCGTGCCTTCGTGGCCTTGTAGCGAAAGCGCTCGATGAACCGTTCCAGGCGGGCGATCTCGGCCCGCTGGGAGTCGATCGCCTTGCCCAGCGCGATCTCGCGCGCCGCCTGCTCTCGGCGCCAGCGGTGCCACGTTCCCGCAAAGAAGCGCCCGCGACCGCCCTCGATCTCCAGCACCGCCGTGCCGACCGCCTCCAGGAACCAGCGGTCGTGCGCCACCAGCACCACCGCCGCGTCCAGCTCGACGAGCGTCTGCTCGAGCCACTCCAGCGACTCGATGTCGAGATGGTTGGTGGGCTCGTCCAGCAGTAGCACGTCGGCACCGGTGGCGAGCGCTCGGGCAAGCGACGCACGCGTGAGCTGCCCGCCGGAGAAGGTGTCCAGGGCACGATCCAAGTCCTCCTCGACGAACCCCAGACCGCGCGCCATGGTGGTCGCGCGTTCACGCCACGAATAGCCGCCGCGAGCCTCCAGCTGCGCCTGGGCACGGCTGTAACGAGCAAGCATCGCCTCGTCGGCGGCGCCGCTTGACATCTCTCCCTCCAGCTCGCGCAGCTCGGCCTCGATCTCGAGCTCCTCCGCACAGCCGGACAGCAGGTACTCGCGCAACGGCATCCCTCGACCACCGGCTCGGCCGGCGGTGCCCCGCGGCGGACGCTGGTCGTGCAGCGCGATCCGGACGCCCTTGGCGACGCTCAGCTTGCCCCCGTCGATGGAGGTCTCACCCGAGAGCATCCGCAGGAGCGTTGTCTTGCCGGTGCCGTTGCGTCCCGCGATGGTCATCCGTTCGCGGCGCTCGAGCTTGAACGACACCCCGCGCAGCAGCGGCTGCCCGGCCATGTCCTTGTGCAGGTCTGATGCGATCAATAAGGCCATCGGCTCGGATACTAGGGCCGGCCGGGATGGCCGGCCGAGGTTACCGCCGTGGCGGCCGGAACGGTCAGGAGAGACGGTCAGGAGAGAGTCACCTCCGCGGGACCTCCCGTCCCGCGAATCGAAACGGCAACGTCGGTGTCGCCGCAGGAACGTGAAGGTCGGCTCGGCTCCAGACAGGATGCCGTTCACCCCGCGGAGCGGCCCCGGCCTTCGATAGGATTCCCGCCACCATGCGCCGCCTGACGATCAGACTCCTCCTGCTCGCACTCCTGCAGGCACTCGTCCTCGCCCCGGCGGCGGCGGCCGAAAACGACGGTCGCGGCTTCTACGGCGCGACCGACGACAAAGTGGTGACCGATGCAGGCTTCATCCTCATCATCTTCTTCCCCGCGTTCGTGTTCGTCATGAGCATGATCCAGCGGCATCTGGATAAGCGCAAGGAAGCGCGCAAGGCCGCACACAAAGCCCTGGGCGACGTCCAGTGGCGCGGCGGCTGGTAGGCCCGATCACGTTGTCCGCCGGCGCGGTGGACATCCGATGAGCGAGTCCCACCTCTCCCGCGAGCCCGACGCTGACCGCGAGCCAGACGCTGACCGCGAGCCAGACGCCGGCCCGGAGCCCGCCACGAGCCCGGAGCCCGCCGCCAGCCCCGAAGACAGCGCTGTCCACTATGAGCGCGTGGGTGCGGCGGCGCTGGTGACGATCGACCGCCAGCACAGACGCAACGCCGTGGATGGACCCACCGCCGCCGCCCTGCACGACGCTTACCTGCGCTTCGAGGTGGATGAGGAGGCACGTGTCCTGGTGCTCACAGGTGCCGGGGGCGTGTCCTTCTGCGCGGGCGCCGACCTCAAGGCAACGGATACGTTCGTGGAGCGGCTGGACACAGAGGAGGGCCCGATGGGCTTCACCCGCCTGACGTCGTCCAAGCCGACCATCGCAGCGATCTCGGGCTTCTGCTTGGCGGGGGGCCTTGAGCTGGCATTGTGGTGCGACCTGAGGATCGCAACCGAGACCTCCACGCTCGGCTGCCCCGAGCGTCGCTGGGGCGTGCCGCTGATCGACGGCGGCACCCAGCGCCTACCCCGCATCGTCGGGCTCGGGCGCGCGCTTGACCTGATCCTCACGGGACGGATGATCGGCGCCCGTGAGGCCCTGTCGATGGGATTGCTCACCGAGGTCGTTCCACCGGGCGCTCACCTCGAGCGCGCGCTGGCACTCGCCGAGGGGCTCGCGAGCTTTCCCCAGCGGACGATGCTCGCCGACCGGCGCGCGGCAATCGACGGGTTGGGGCTGACGCTCGCGCAGGGACTTGCCCTGGAGGCAAAGGCCGGTCCGGAGGTGTTCGAGGATGGCGCGCGAGGCGCCGCGCGCTTTGCCTCCGGCGAGGGCCGCGCGGGGGCTGGGGCCGGAGCGTAGGCCTACCCGGACGCAGCTTGCCGTGGTCATCCCGATATGCTCGTCTCACCGTGGCTTATTTCGTAACAGGAGCGACCGGTTTCATTGGACGACGCCTGATCGAGCGGCTGCTCAACCAGCGCCAGGGCAAGGTCTACGTGCTTGTGCGCGAGAGCTCAAAGGGACGGCTGGAGGACCTGATCGAGCGTTGGAGCATCGTGGCGGGGGCCTCGGCGGCGAAACGAATCCAGCCGGTTTTCGGGGATCTCCGCAGTCCGCTGCTGGGAGTCGAGCAGGAGCGGGTGACCGAGTTGCGCGGCAAGGTCGCCAACTTCTTCCACCTCGCCGCCCTCTACGACATGACCGCGTCGGCCGAGCTCAACACGGCGGTCAACGTCGGGGGGACTACGCACGCGGTGGAACTGGCGCGGGCGCTGGAGGTCGAGTGCCTGCACCACGTCTCCTCGATCGCGGTAGCCGGCGAGTACAAGGGGCTGTTCGAGGAGGACTTCTTCGACGAGGGACAGAAGTTGCCCTCTCCCTACCACAGGACCAAGTTCGAGGCCGAGCGGATCGTGCGCGAGCAGCCATACGTACCCTGGCGCGTATATCGCCCGGCGATCGTTGTGGGCGACTCGCAAACGGGTGAGATGGACAAGATCGACGGGCCCTACTACTTCTTCAAGGCGATCCAGCGCATGCGCACGGTCCTACCGGAGTGGGTGCCCCTGGTAGGTCTCGACCTGGGCAGGACGAACGTGGTGCCGGTCGACTGGGTGGCGGGGGCGCTCGACCACATCGCGCATGAGCCCGATCTGGACGGAAGGGCTTTCCACTTGACAGACCCGCGAACCCAGCGCGTGGACGAGGTGTTCAACGAGTTCGCCGCCGCGGCCCACGCGCCCCGCTTTGCGGTGAGCGTCGACAAACGGCTGACCGACGCACTGCCGACTTGGCCGCTGTCGCTGCTGCTGCGCATTCCCCCGCTGCACCAGGCGCGTGGAATCGCGCTGCGCGAGCTGGACATCCCCGCGGAGGTGCTCTCTCACATGGAGCTGAAGCCCAGGTTTGACACGCACCGCGCCGAGCGGGCGTTGAAAGGCTCTGCATTGGAGCGGCCTCCGATTCTGCACGACTACGCGGCGCGGCTGTGGGACTACTGGGAGCGGGAGATGGACGACCTCGCCAAAGGAAGCTCGATGAAGGGGGCTCTCGGCGGAAAGCACGTCCTGATCACCGGCGCCTCCTCGGGAATCGGCAGGGCGAGCGCCGTGAAACTCGCAGCAGCAGGCGGGGTGCCGCTGCTCGTGGCCCGCAACGTCGAGAAGCTAGAGGAGGTCCGTGCCGAGATCGTCGCCGCGGGCGGCACCGCGTACGTGTACGCGGCCGACCTCGCCGACATGGAGTCCGTCGACCGGTTGGTCGAACGGGTGCTGGCCGACCACCGCAGAGTCGACATGCTCGTGAACAACGCCGGGCGCTCGATCCGGCGGTCGATCGCGCTGAGCTACAACCGCTTCCATGACTTCGAACGCACGATGCAACTCAACTACTTCGGCGCCGTCAAGCTCATCATCGGGCTGCTCCCGCACATGCGCGAGCGGGGCTCGGGACACATCGTGAACATCTCCTCCATCGGCGTGCAGACGAATCCTCCGCGCTTCTCCGCGTACGTCGCCTCGAAGGCGGCACTCGACGCGTTCACTCGCGTGGTTGCCTCGGAGGTCGTCGGCGACGGGGTGACGTTCACGACGATCCACATGCCGCTCGTGCGCACCCCGATGATCGCCCCGACGAAGATGTACGACGCCTTTCCCGCGATCACCCCCGAGGAGGCGGGGGAAATGATCTGCGAGGCGCTGCGTTCGCGCCCAAAGCACATGGGCACGCCGCTGGGGACCTTCGGCGAGGTGGCCTACGCGCTCTCGCCGAAGGCGGTTGACCGGATCCTCCACCTCGCCTACCGCGTGTTCCCAGATTCAGCCGCCTCCAAGGGCGAGAAGAACGTCCACGAGCGAGCCTCGTTCGAGCAGATCGCGATGGCCACGCTGACGAGGGGCGTTCACTGGTAGGAGGAAACGCCGCGCTTGGGATCATTGAGCCGTGAGCCACACGGCCCCGGCCATCGAGGTGCGCGCCCTGTGTAAGCGCTATGGCGAATACGAGGCGGTACGTGGCATCGACATCACCGTGCAACGCGGTGAGGTGTTCGGCCTGCTCGGTCCGAACGGCGCCGGCAAGACGACGACCGTGGAGATCCTCGAGGGCTACCGCGAGCGCAGCGACGGGGAGGTATCGGTGCTCGGCCACGATCCGGCCAGGCGGTCGATCGAGCTGCGCCGTCGCATCGGCATCGTGCTGCAGTCGGGCGGTATCTACAGCCACGTGACTCCGCGCGAGGTGCTCGGCCACTGGGCCGGCTTCTACCCGCGCCCGCGCGATGTCGAGGAGGTCCTGACGCTGGCCGGCCTCCAGGAGAAGGCGGACGTGCGCAGCCGCAAGCTCTCGGGCGGACAGCTGCGGCGACTGGATTTCGCGCTGGCGCTGGTGGGCGATCCGGAGCTGATCTTCCTTGACGAGCCCACAACCGGGTTTGACCCGGCCGCGCGACATGCGGCCTGGGAGACCGTGCGCGGCCTGCGCGACCTGGGCAAGACGATCCTGCTCACCACCCACTACCTGGACGAGGCCCAGGAGCTGGCCGACCGGGTGGCGATCGTAAAGGACGGGCGCGTGCTCGCGATCGGTCCGCCGCGCGAGCTCGGCGTTGGAGGGTCACACTACCGTGTCGCCTACCGTGATCGCGACGGTGAGCTGGTCGAACGGCACACCGAAGACCCCACGGGCCTGCTGAACGAGCTCACAGGCGAGGCGCTGGCGCGTGGGGAGCGATTGGAGGAGCTGACCGTTGGACGGCCAACGCTCGAGGACGTCTACCTGGAGCTGACCGCGGATGCCTGACCCACGGCCTGCGAGGATGCCCGACGGACGGCCCACTCGGGAACGGGCAGCGGATGCCTGATGCGCTCGCCCTGACCTGGCGGCAGTACCGTCTGGAGCGCCGGATGTTCTGGCGCAACCCGAGCGCGGCGTTCTTCAACTTCCTGCTCCCGCTGCTGTTCTTGGTGGGTGGTGGAGTCATCCTGCGCGGGAATCAGCACGACCTGAACCTGCTGGTGCCTGCAATCGCGGGCATGAGCGTGATGTCGACGACGTTCACGGCGCTGGCCTACAACATCGTGTTCCTGCGCGAGCGCGGCGTGCTGAAGCGCGTCCGGGGGACACCGTTGCCCACGAGCTCCTACTTTGGCGGCGTCGCCGGAAACGCGGTGACGAACACGGCGGTGCAGATTGCGATCATCGTGCTCTGCGGACGGGTCTTCTTCGGGATCGGCTGGCCCGCCCACTGGGATGAGCTGATCGTGTTCGTGCTCGCTGGCGTCGTGTGCCTGGCCGCGCTGGGGGTTGCCTTTGCACACGTCATCCCCAACTTCGAGTCGACCGCTGCCTATGTGAACGCCGTGTTCCTGCCGGTGGTCTTCGTCTCGTTCTTCGTCTTCGAAAACAAGAGCGCCCCCGCGTTCCTGCTCACGATCGCCGAAGCGCTTCCGCTCAAGCCGCTCATCGACGGGCTGTACGGGGCGATGGTGACCGGGTCGGGCCTGAGCAGCAATCTCGACGCGCTGGCCGTGATCGGGCTGTGGGGCGTGTTCGGGCTGTACTTGGCCGTGCGCGGCTTCTCGTGGGAGCAATCGCAGACCTGACTCCGAAAAGGGGGTACACATGAAGGAACTGGCCGATGACGTCTACCTGCTGCGCGGATGGCCGCCGAACCTGATCAACGTGTACCTGGCCGGAGACGTGCTGATCGACGCGGCCACGAGGCAGGCGGAGAAGCGCATCATGCGCCAGATGAGCCAGCGGACGCTGACCGCGCATGCGCTCACACATGCCCACCCCGACCACCAGGGGTCAAGCCACGCGGTCTGCGAGCAGCTGGGGATACCCCTGTGGTGCGGGCAGGGCGACGTCCCGGCGATGGAGACACCGGGAGGGCTCCAGAGCAGCCAGGGACCCCGCTGGTTGAATCGACTGCGGGAGCACTACTGGACCGGGCCCCCGCACCCGGTCGCGCGCGCATTGAAAGAAGGCGACGAGGTGGCCGGATTCACCGTGCTGGAGACTCCCGGACACTCGCGCGGGCACGTCGCCTTCTGGCGCGAATCCGACCGCGTGCTGATCCTGGGCGACGTGCTGTTCAACATGAACACGCTGACGGGCATCTCCGGCCTGCGCGAGCCGCCTGCCATGTTCACGCCCGACCCGGCGCGCAACCGCGAGTCCGCGCGTAAGCTCGCGGCGCTGGAGCCGGCGCTCGCGTGCTTCGGCCACGGCCCGCCTCTGCGCGACCCGCGCAAGCTGGCCGACTTCGTCGCGCGGCTGCCGGATTGAAGCCGATGGCCGAGAGCGTCTTCCTCGCCGACGGCGAACGCTTCACGCCGACCGAACACGCACGCGGACCATGGGATCCGCAGGCGCTTCACGGCGGGGCGCCGGCTGCGCTGCTCACGTCCGCGTTCGAACGGATGGAGCCCGGCTCGGAGCTGCGCATCGCGCGCCTCGGCTTCGAGTTCCTGCGCCCGATCCCGTTCGCCCCGCTCACGCTGTCGGCACGCATAGTGCGCGCGGGGCGGCGCGTCCAGGAGCTCGCCGGGGAGCTGACCGCCGGGGCACGCAGCCCGACACAGGCCTCCGGACTGGGTGCCCGCCGGGGGGCACACAGCGTGGAGCGCTCGGGCGGCGGTGCCGGCGGTCCCGCAGGGGTCGGCGAGGAGCTCGTCTGTCGCGCCAGCGCGCTGCGCGTGCGGGAGGTCCCGGCAGATCTGCCGGTGTCCGACCGGCGGCCGCACGATGAGCCCACCCCGCTCCAGCACGCGCGGCTACCATCACCCGAGTCCGGTAGAGAGGTGCGCTTTGCGCTGGATGGCTCGAGCGATGCGAGCTTCGCGGCGACGGCGATGGAGATGCGCTGGCTCGGCGATCCTCGAGCGCTCGGACCGGGGCGGGTGTGGATGCGCCTGCGCCACCCGCTTCTCCCCGGTGAGCCTTTGACACCGCTGATGCGCCTGGCGGCGACCGCGGACTTCGGCAACGGCGTCAGCGCGACGCTGCCGTTCGACCGCTTCCTGTTCATCAACGCGGATCTTACGATCCACCTGCACCGGCCGCCGCTCGGTGAATGGATCGGCCTGGACGCTCGCACCCTGCTGCACGGCGGGGGCACCGGACTCGCGGAGAGCGTGCTCCACGACGAGCGCGGAGCGGTCGGGCGGGGGTTCCAGACGCTCGTGGTCCAGCCGCGCTGAGTAAGCGCGTCGGCCCGTTGCGGACTACCCTCCAAAGAGATGAGCCCAATCGATCCCGCCCTTCGCATTCGCTCGGTGGCGCTCGCCGTGAGTGACCTCCCCCGCAGCAGTGACTTCTACGAACGCGTACTCGGCCTGCCGCTGATCGTCCAGGAGGAGCACAGAGCGCAGTTCGGCCCCGACGCCGAGCGTCCGGCGCTCGTGCTAACCGACATCGCGGCTCCCACACGCCTGCCCCCGGGCAGCACCGGCCTCTACCACGTGGCCTGGCTGCACCCGAGCCGCTCCTCGCTCGCCGAGAGCGTGCGACGGGTCGCTCAGACGGGCTGGCCATTCGAGGGAGCAGCCGACCACGGGGTCTCGGAGGCTCTGTACCTGAGCGATCCCGACGGTCTGGGGATCGAGCTCTACGCGGACCGCCCGCGCGAGCAGTGGGAGCGACCCGCCAGCGGCCACGGTGTGAATATGACCACGCTGCCCCTCGACTTGGAGGATCTGCTCGCACAATCCTCCCGGGAGCCCACCCCAGCCGTGCCACCGGACACTGTTGTGGGGCATGTGCATCTGAAGGTGTCCGACGTGCCCGGCGCCGCCACCTTCTACCGTGAGGCGCTCGGTTTCGAGGAGCAGGCCCAGCTCCCCTCGGCCGCGTTCCTGGCGGCCGGCGGCTACCACCACCATGTGGGGCTGAACTCGTGGCAGAGCCGGGGCGCCACGGCCGCTCCTGACACTGCCCCGGGCCTGCGCGAGGTCGACTTCGAGCTCGGGAGCCTGGAGGCGATTGATGCGCTCGAGCACAGGCTGGGCGAGCTGCCCTCAGAGTCCTCCGGCCAACGCCAGCGGGACGGGGGCCTGTCGCTGCGCGACCCCGACGGTCAGCTGCTTGCGTTCCATCCCGGCTGAAGGGGTGTCAGGCGCTGACGGAGCTCGAGCGCTCGAGCTCATCGGTGGAAAGCCCGAGCTTCACCGCGGGGGCCTCCCACCCTCACGTCGCTCCAGCGCATCAGCGACGATCGTGGCGTGGTCGAAGGCGAGCTTCGGCAGACTGTCTGTGGGAAACCAGCGCGCGTCGCGCGCGTCGTCGGCGCCGCTGACAGCTTCCTCTAGGCAGCACCGTGGCGCCGTATACGATCGACACCGTCCAGCCTCGGGGATCTCGCCCCGGCGTGTCGTAGACGCCGAGCAACCGCAACGAGGCTGTCTGCAGGCCGGTCTCCTCAGCCAGCTCCCGCGGCGCCGCATCAAGGACCTGCTCGCCCTCCTCGACGAAGCCCCCCGGGAGGGCCCACTCGCCCGCGAACGGTGGGTATGCACGCTGAACGAGAAGCAGGCTGGGAACCGAGGCCTCGGTCAGCACGACAACGATCCACCGTCAACATCGGCCGCGCCGGTGAATCCGTGCCCATGCGTCACCGATTCTACGGCGTCGGTCCCTACCGTCGCCGCCCTGTCCCGAAGCTCTGCATCGGCGGCACCACTGCGCGCATGCTCGATCCCACCTCAGCATCCCCCGGTGAGGGTTTACGCTCTGGCAGACGATGTACGCGCGCCCGTACCGCCGGCTCCTCACCCTCCACCACACCGTCAGAGAGGAAGCGCTCGAGTGCGGCCAGCTCTCGCACGATCACGTTGACAACCCCTTCCGCGCGCTCCAGGCGGCCTCTGGCCAGCAGCAACGGCTCGGCTCGCGCCAGGTGGCGGTGGCGCTCGTACACCGCCTTTGGCACGATCAGGTTGATAGTCCCCCACTCGTCCTCGAACAGCAGGAACATCGTGCCCTTGGCCGTGCCCGGCCGCTGCCGAGCGATGACCAGCCCCGCCACCGACACCGAACAGCCCGTGGGCAGGCGGACGAGCTGGGCGCTGGTCGCGAGCATCGGGACCGCCAGCCGCTTGCGCAGAACGGCCATCGCGTGGTCACCCACCGTCACCCCGCTCGTGGCGTAGTCGGCGATCAGCCGCTGCCAGCGGCCGAGCGAACGCAGGCGCGGCGGCGCCGGCAGCTCCATTGGAAGCGCGAGCTGGGTGCTCTCGCCCGCTCCTTGACCGGGAGCGGCCACGCCCAGCTGCCACAGGGCAGTTCGGCGGTCCCCCTCGCCGATGAGGCCGTCACAGGCACCTGACCAGGCCAGCTGCTCGAGCATCCTGCGCCCTGCGCCAACGCGCGAGGCAAGATCGCGGAGGCTTGAGAAGGGGCCGTTTCGCTCGCGCTCGGCCACGAGCTCGCGCACCTCCTCTGCCGCCACATCCTTGACATAGCCCAATCCGAGGCGCACACCGAGACCGGGACTCTCCTTCCCGGGGGAGGCCTCCACGATGCACAGCACATGCGAGGCGTTCACGTCGGGGCCGAGCACCTCGATCCCGCGATGCTCGGCCTCATGCACGAGGGTGTCGGGGGCGTAGAAGCCCATCGGCTGCTCGTTCAAGAGCGCGCACAGGAACTCCGGGCCATAGTGGACGCGCAACCACGTCGACTGATAGGCGAGCAGGCCGAAGGCGGCACCGTGGGCCTTGGGAAAGCCGAAGCCGGCGAAGCCCTCGACCATCTTCCAGACGCGCTCCGCCGTCCCCCGCTCAGCGCCGGCGTGCCGCAGTGCGCCCGCGATGAAGTCCTCGCGGTAGCTCTGGAGCATCTCCTGCGAGCGCTTGCGAGAAATCGCCCGGCGCAGCCCGTCCGCCTCCCCGGGACTGAAGCCGGCGAAGGCTTCGGCCACCTGCATAACCTGATCCTGGAAGATGATCGTGCCGAGCGTCTCCTTGAGGACCTCCTGGAGCGCCGGGTGATCGTAGGGGACCTCATACGCAGGGTTTTCGCGCAATCGCCGGCGGCGTTCGATGTAGGGGTTGATCGCCCCGCCCTGGATCGGCCCGGGCCGCACGATCGCCACCTGGATGGTCAGATCCTCGAGGTTCATCGGCCGCGTCCGCCGCAGCGACTGCATCTGGGCGCGGCTCTCGATCTGAAAGACGCCGACCGTATCGGCCGCGCGGATCGCCTCAAACGTGCGCTGATCGTCAAACGGGATCCTTGACAAATCGATGCGCTCGCCCCGCACGCGCGCGATCTCCTCCACGCAGCGCTCCACCGCCGAGAGCATGCCCAGGCCCAGCAGGTCGATCTTCAAAAAGCCCGCGTCCGCGCACGAGTCCTTGTCCCACTGGGCTATCTGCCTGCCCTCCATCGCGGCGGGAACGACCGGGCAGCAATCGATCAGTGGCCTGGTCGCGACGATCATCCCACCCGAGTGCTGGGAGCAGTGGCGAGGCAGCCCGTATGCCTGCTCGACTAGGCGCCTCAGCCAGCGCCAGCGCTCCGAGGCGAGCGGCGTTGCGCCCGTGGGGTGCGGGCGGCGACAGGAGAGCGCGGAGGCGATGTCATCGGCACCTGGCCCAAACGGGTCGGCCCCGCGGGCGACGCGCTCGATCTCGCCGGCGGGCAGGCCAAGCACCTTCCCCAGCTCGCGGATCGCCCCCCGCGCGCGGAATGTCGGAAAGGCTGCAACCAGCGCGGTGTGGTCGCGCCCGTAGCGCTCGTGCACGCGCGGGATAAGCACCTCGCGGATGTCCCGCGGAAAATCGAGGTCGATGTCGGGCAGCCCGTGCAGGTCCTCGTTCAGGAAACGCCCGAGCGCCAGCCTGTTGGCGATCGGGTCGATATGAGAGAGCCCGACGAGATAACACACGAGCGAGGAGACGGACGACCCTCGCCCGCGTCCGGGCGCCAGCAGCGCGCGCACCGAGTCCGGACCCCGCACCTTGATGGCGACCTCGCGGGCGAGCTCGAGCATGTCGTGATGCAGAAGGAAGAAGCCGGCCAGCCCCAGCCCTCCGATCACGCGCAGCTCCTCTTCCAGGCGCGCGTGCGCCTCCGCCCGGGCCCCTGCGCTGAAGCGATCCTGAAGGCGCGTACCACACAGCTCGGCCAGGCGCCGCTCGGCGCCTGCATCCTCGGCACCGGGATAGCGGTAGCCGAGATCTTTGTTGAGATTGAACGTGAGCCGCTCGGCCAAGAGCAGCGTCTCGCGGACAGCCTCGGGGTGATCCGCGAAGCGGCTGGCCATCGCCCGGGGCGTGCTCATCACGTGGCTGTGGTTGCCTCGACGCAAGGGCTCTGAGGCGTCGAGCGTGGCGTGATTGCGCAGCGCCACAAACGCATCCTGCAGCTCGGCTCTGGCACGCGCGTGCGCGTGCACATCGCCGGTGGCCACGCACCTAACCCCCAGCCGCCGGCCGAGCGCGGCCAGCGCGTTGTTGCGAGCGCGATCGTGGCGGGCGTAGGGACGCTGCAACTCCACATACAGTCCCTCCGGCCCGAACGCGTCGAGCAATCGCCGCGCCGTCGGCTCGTCGTGGACGCCGCCACCGACCACAGCTCGCTCGGCACAGCCGGTCAGACAGATGAGGCCCTCGGCATGGTCGAGCACGACCTGCAGGTCCACAGACGCCTCCGCGCGCTCGCGCCGAGGAGCCCCCTCGCGGGTGTGCGAGTGAGCGAGCGTGATGATCCGGCAGAGGTTGCTCCAACCGCGCCCGTCACGCACGAGCAGGGTGATATGGCGAGAGCCGATCCCATCGCGGGGGCCACCGGGTAGTGCCTCTGCGGTCAGGTCGATCTCGGCGCCGTGGATCGCCCTCACACTGCGCGTCTTGGCCGCCTGGGCCAGCTCCATGGAGCCTGAGACAGAGTTGTGGTCGGTCAGCGCGATCGCCCCATAGCCCAGCTCGCTCGCACGCTGCGCCAACTCCTCCGGCAGCGAGACTCCGTCCAGAAACGAGTACGCCGAGTGGCAGTGCAGCTCTGCGTATGGAGGTGTGGGCCGTTCCATCGCCTCACACCCGCTCACGGACCCTGCAGGAACCAGCCACCGGAGCGCAGGTCGTGAAAGACGATCATGTTGCGCCCCCGCTCGCTCACGAGCTCCCAGTAGCGTCGGCGCAGAGGCTCGGCGGTCCACCAGCGGTCCTCCACCAGCCAGGACTCGCGCAGCAGCTCGACCGCTTCGCCGTTGACCTCCTTCGGCATGCCGTCGCCCCAGCGCACGCGCGCGGGCCGGGGAAGGTTGAGGGGGCGAACCATCAGCCCGGGAACGGCGCGAGCACGACTCGCCGCTCGGGCACGCGCGAGTCTGGATCAACGCACACGGCCCGCAACGCCGCATCCGGCCCGGCCACGGCGCGCACCTGGGCGACGGCCTCGCGCAGGCGAGCGACACGAGCGGCGCTGTGCGCGGGATCCTTGTCAAACAGCGCCCCCTGCTCGCCTGCGGGAGGACCGAAACGCTCGACGGTCAACCCCAACTCGGCGGCCGGAGCCGGTAGCAGCAGAAGGCGCACCCCCAGCGCCAGCCCGATGCGCTCGGGGTCTGAGAGTGCCTGGCGGAAGACAACGCGCTCGCGCCAGGCACCGCCCGCGAGCAGGCGCGCGGAGAGCACGAGAACCCGCAGCGTGCGCCCACGGCGCTCCGGTCGGGCCAGCAGCCGGTCCACCAGCACGCCAAGCACGCGCTCCAGGGCTTCACCGGAGCTCGCGTCGCCGAGGAGCAGCGTCTCCTGCAGGCGCTCCTCGACGGCGCGCGCCCGCAGGGGTGTGTCTTCGCCGCAGGCGAGCCGGTGCGCAAAGACACCTGCCGTCCCGAAGCGGTCGGCGAGCTCGGGGCGTCCTAACTTCGCCAGCTCGCCGAGCGTGCGCACGCCGAGGCGGCTCGAGCGGCTCGACCAGCGCTTCGGTCTCTGCTCGGAAGCCGAGCAGCCCGACCGGCCGGCCGGCGAGCCAGCGCCGGGCATCCTTTCCATCCAGCACGAGCGGCCGGCGCGAGCGCACCGCCAGGGCGGCCGCCAGCGCGCAGAAGCGCGTCGGCCCGGCCCCCACGCGCGCGGGACGGTCAAGCGCTCGCCGGGCGGCGGCGATCGTGGCGGCGTCCGTGCCGTGGAGCCCGCGCAGCCCGTCGGCCTCGAAGTAGGCGAGCCCCGGGCGTGCCTCCTCGATGGCCGCGCCGATCGATTCCAGAGCGCCCATCACGCTCTCCCAGGTCTCGGTGACCCCCATGGGGTCAGCGGGCACGAGGAGGAGATCGGGGCAGCGGGCGAGCGCCTCCCCGAGGATCATCCCGCGCGGTCACACCCCGGGCCTCAGCCGCCCCGGAGACCTCTCCCACCCGCTGCTCAGAGCCGAGGAGCGGCGCCACCGCCAGGGCGCGCCCGGTCAGCGCCTCCGGCCCCCCGGCGGCGACCACCAACTCGAAGCGGGGTAGATGGACGCACACGACCATGGCAAGTGTGTAGTCAGAGCACGTATTGGCGAACAGGTGTTTGCACGAACATACGTTCGTAGTGTACACGAGCTGCCACCCGGTGGCGATGACCCCTCCAATTGCGCTGCTCAGCCCGTTTTCCTTAGTAACTCACTCGATCTGTTTACCGTGAGGAGTGCCCTGCTGCCTCCTCGTCGAAAGGACTGGCGAGAGTCGGAGTCCTGGACTTCGAGGGGCGGCCTGACGGATGGCTCGGGAGGAGGACGCGGCCGCCCCTCCTTTCTGTGTTTCAGGCCGTGCACGCCCATTACGTTCGTCGTGTAGCAGGAGACTGCGACCCGGTGGCTAGGCCCCAGCTATTTGCCCTGCTCAGCCCGTTTTCCGTAGTAGTCACTCGACTTGTTCACCATGTAGGAGTGCTCTACTGCCTCCTCGCGAAAGAATTGACGAGAGTCGGAGTCCTAAGACGGGAGGGACGGTCGATGGACGGAGGAGGGCGGGGCCGTCCCTCCATACGTGTTGCGCCTACATACTTGCCATGGCCCGGGAAACTCAATCCATGGTCAGCGGGCCCTCGGCCTCATCCGCTGAGGAACTGGCGCACGAACGGGTTCTCCGAGGAGAACATCCTCTCGGCGTCGCCCGCATCCACGATCCGCCCCCTCCACAGCAGCGCGATGTACTCGCCGATCTGGCGGGCCGAAGCGATGTTGTGGGTCACGACGATGTAGGTGCCTCCGTGGAGGGCGTGCATCTCCTGGATCAGCTCGCACAACAGCGCCGTCCGCACCGGATCCAACCCCGAGTCGGGCTCGTCGAAGATGACGATGTCCGGCGACATCACCAGCGCCCGCGCGAACCCGGCGCGCTTGCGCATCCCCCCGGAGAGCTGGGAGGGCAGGTCGTCTATCGCCTCGGACAGCCCCACGTCGGCCAGGCGTTCTTAGACCAGCTTGGCGATCTGCGCCTCGGAGGAGCCCGTGTGCTGGCGCAGCGGGAAGGCGACGTTGTCGAACACCGACATCGACCCGAACAGGGCGCCGTCCTGGAAGAGCACGCCGATTTTGCGGCGCAGGGCCAGCAGCTTGGGCATCGTCAGGGTAGGAACCGATTGTCCGTCCACGATGACGTCGCCGGAGTCCGGGAACATCAGCCCGATGATGTGCTTGATCAGCACGCTCTTGCCCGTCCCGGACGGGCCGAGCACGACGGTGATCGTCTCGTCGGGAAAGGCGACGTTCAGCCCGTTCAGGACGGCCACCCCGCCCAGGCGCTTGTGCACGTCCACGCAGCGGATCGACCAGTTGCCCGCGGCCGGGTCGCCGTCGAGGCCGAGCCTCGCCGGAGTGGTACTGGAACTCGTCGGTCAGCCCGGGCTCCTCGCTCATCCTTTTCCTCCGTAGGTGACGTGCGGGAACTGGCTGGTGTGGCCGTTGAACGTGAACGGACCCTGCTGGTTGCATGCGGGCGCCGCCACGACGTTGGGGCTTTCCGGCGCGTTGGCGACTTTGAACTGGAGGATCAGTTCGATCAGGCTCTGGGAGATCGCTTCGTTGGGCGGTCCGCTGACCGACGGGGCCGAGTTCGCGCACGAGCTGTTGCTGAACACCTGCAGGCCGCCGTTGCCAAGGGCGCGGAAGGCGCCGGGATGGAAGTAGGGGTTCGAGCGGCTCGTGCCGACCCGCTGGGGGTAGATCGCCAGGCTCTGCGGGCTGAAGACGAGCATCGTGCGCAGGTAGTGCTGCTGAGGGCCCCTGGTTTGTCCGTTTTCTACGGCGCTGCCGTTGGCGCCGTGAGCATTGGTGGCGGCGGTGAGGTTGGCGAAGAACGCCTGCAGCTCGGGCACGTATTCGCCCAGGGATTGCAGGAACGGGTCGAGGTTGTGCAGCACCGGTCTGAGGTTTTCAAGCACCGGGACAGTGAGATCGAGGACCTTCGCCGTTTCGGGCAGGCCCTTCTTCGCGGCCGTGGTCAGCGGTCCCAGGGCGGTGAGGAAGCTGTTGAACTGTGGCGTGAAGGGCTTTGCTGCCTGGAGCAGCAGCGTGAGCTGGCGCTCGACGGGGCGGAATTCGGTCGAGGTACGGGCTGGCGAGGACGGAGAAGCGGTCGATCGTCCGCAGCGCGACGATCGAGGTGGCCTCGAAGGCGGGCAGCGCCTGGAAGGCTTCGGCGAACTCCTGGCTTGATTCGGCGGCCGCGTGGAAGGTGAGCTCGCCGTTTGTGATCAGCCCTTCGAGCTCGTGGTCGCGCCCGGCGAGCGCGTCGAAGACCACCCCGGTGTTGTGCACCAGCGCCCGTACGGCCCCTTCCTGGGAGGCCAGGATGCGCACCAGCTGGTTGGCGTGTTCGACGAACGGTTCGAACGTGGCAAGGGAGGCGTTGAGCTGTTCCCCGCGACCGGCGATCGCCGCGGCCTGGTAGCGCATCCATGCCTGGAAATTGCGCCGCGTGGTGGGTGTCAGCAGCGAGAGGATGTCATCGAGCGTCACGAACGGTTCGACCTGGCTATTGGGCAGCTGAGCCCCGTCGCGCAGGAACGGACCCCTTTGGCTCTGGGGAATCAGCTGCACGTAGGTCTCCCCCAGCAGCGTCTTCTGGCGCAGGATCGCGTGCGTGTCCCTGCGGATCGGCGCGTACTGCTGGTTGAGTTCAACCGTCGCGTCGGTGCGGCCGTCGTTGCCGAGCTTCAGCGAGACCACATGGCCGACGTTCACACCGCTGATCTTCACGTCCGACTCTTCGGAGAGCGCGAGCGTGCGCGGGAAGGTCGCCGTGAAGCGATAGCCCTTCGGCTTGAGCGGCAGGGGACCGCCGAAGGACTCCCACAGGAACAGCAGCAGCCCGAAGCAGCTCAGCGCGAACAGGATGATCATCAGCAGGTTGCCGAGCGTCGGCGCGCGCTTCTGCATCTCAGCCGCCTCTCCTTGAGCTTCCGGACCCCGCGGCCTGAGCGGTGATGAGCGGCGCCTGGCCGAATACGCGCGTGTCCAGGCCGGGGAACAGGCCGCCTGGCGGCGCCTTCGGGTGCACGCGCAAGCTGGCGGCGGCAGCCGAGCCTTTGAGGATGCCGGCGCTCTTGCACGCCGCTTCGTCGGGCGGGTTCAGCAGGCCGACGAGCAGGTTGACCGTCGGATTGACTTCCGCAATTCCTTTGAGGATCGGCGCGACGTTGCAGTTGAGGTATGTCAGGTTGCGCCCGAGCGCCCCGTGCGCCGCGGCGGAGCCGAGGACGCTGTTGAGGTTGTGATTGCCCCAGTCCAGGAAGAACAGAAAGCCGGCCTGGTTGGCGCTTGGATTGAAGGCGAGCTCGTTGAAGAATTCGTTGAGCACCGCGAAGCTCGTGGTGAGCTGCGGGAATGCTTCGGCTAGCTGCTGGGTGGCGGGCTTGATTTCGTTGACGACGGGGAGGATTTCGCGCGCGAACGGCCGGATCTCGTTCTTGAAGGTCGGGGTGGTCTGTTCGGCCAGGCGCCGCGTGGCTTCCTGGGCGGGGCCGAGCGCGCGCGCGAAGGGCTGAAGCTCGCGCAGCGTGGGGCCCAGCACGTTGGCGGCGACCGCGAGCTTGCCCAGTCCCGTCCTGGTCTTGGCCAGCGCGCCGGGCAGCAGGCGCAGCAGGCTTTCGACGTTGCGTTCCTGCCTGGCGAAGACGGCGAACACCGCGTTGGAAGCGTCGACGAGCTGCGAGAGCTGCGTGTCCTTTTCCCCCAGCGCTTCGATCAGCAGCCTGAAGTTGTGGATCGAGCGCGCCGTGTTCGCATGACGGATTTCCAGCTGCTGGGCGATTTCCCGCACGTCGCGCGCGGTCGGGTAAAAGCGCTTGAGCGTGGCCGACAGCGCCTTGCCGTTATTGCCGAACCCCTCGCCCGCCCCTGCCAAGAGCGCCTGCAGATAGGCGCGCGTTTCGGCGTCCAGCCCCGCCAGGAACTGGTCGAAGTCGATGTTCGGGGCGGTCTGGGAGATCGGCACCGTTGCGCCGCTGGGGAGCCGCCCGGCCGCGAGCGTGCCCGGGTTCACCTCGATCGTCATGTCCTGCAGGTTGGTCTTCGGACGCATCAAGAGCGTCGCGTCGCGGTATATGCGCGCGTACTTCGGGGTCAGGCGCATGGTCACCGTCGCGACCCCTTCGTGCACATCCACGCTCTGTACTTCCCCGATCTTCGCGCCGGCGATCGTCACCGCCTGACCCTGGCCGGGGGTGAGCGCCTGGGCGGTCTGGAAGTTGGCCTTCAGCGTGTAGTAGTTCTTGCCCAGGAAGGGAAACCACCCCGGCAGGTTGATGTTCTCGTGCGCGAGAATGTAGCCGCCGACGATCGCTGCGATCACGATCATCGTGACCACGGAGATGAACGCCGAGCGGTAGCGCTCGATCTGGTCGCGGACCCCCAGCCCGCCTTCGTGAGGGTGGCCATCGGTGGGGTTCATCATCCGCTCCCGTCGGCCGGGCCCTGCGACAGCGGGCCGTTGAAGTTGGGCAGCGTCTGGGTGTAGCAGGGCACGAGCGGCTTATACGGCGGCTCCTGGGAGGGGTAGGCCGGACGCGTGCCAAGCGGTGGCAGCGACGCGTGGGCGAGCAGCCGCAGGCCTTTGATGTTCGTGTTGAGGATCGACACGGGCGCCGAGCGCAGCGTCTGGCCGCTGCTCGCGAGCAGGAACTGCGCCATCGTGCCGTTGCCGTCGAAGCTCTGACCGATGGAGTTCAGGCCCACCAGCGAGTACCAGAACTCCTTGTAGTCTTCCACGCCCGAGGTGCTCGTCCCGTCCTGGAGCTTGGTGTTGCCCGCCGGGAAGATCAGGTTCGTCTGGCACTTGTTGAACAGTTCCGTTTCGTGGTACAGCGGGGTCTGTTCGCTGTTCAGGCGCGCGATCCATGGAGCCGCTTCGACGAGGCCCTGGGCCACCCCCCCGAGCTCGGTCGGTGCGAGCGAGGCCTCGACCTGTTCGATCCAGGGCAGCTGCGCCGCGATGGCCGCCGGCGTCGCTTTGACCCCTGGGAGGATGTCCAGCGCGAAGGCACGCGCCGGCGGGAGGGCGGCGCTGAGCGAGGCCAATCCGCGATCGATGGCCGCCAACGAGCTCGGCAGCTCGGCGACGGTCGTGCGCAGTGGCGCGGACTGGGCCGCGAACGCGCGGAAGAATGCGTTGGTGTTGACGACCAGTTCGCCGAGCTGCTGCTCGTGGACGTTCAGCGCCGCCGTGACCTTGCCGATGGACGCCACCAGTTTTGAGAGGTCGTGCGGATCGGTGCCGGTGATCGCCTGGTTGATCACCGCGGCGCCGCGAAGCGAGGCCGGGCCTTCCTGATAGGCCCTGTTGAGCGCCTGCGCCCCGTTCAGGCCGCTCAATTCGGGGTCTTGTTCGGCGTTGTCGGCGGCGTTTGGCTTGCGCGTGAACCCGTCGCCGAGGCCGATCAGGAAGTTCTGGAGGTTGGCGCGTGTGTCGGTGTTCAGGGCGTTGAGCACCTGGTCGAGCTGGACAGGGTCGGAGGTCTGCGTGATCGGCAGCGTCGCGCCCGAAGAGAGCGTCCTGGCCGACGGGCTGCCCGGCTGTAGTTCGACGAACCAGTTGCCTTCCAGGAAGGTGCGCGGACGGATCTTCACCGTCGCGTCGGAATGGATCGGCAGGCCATTCGATTCGATTTCCATCGTGACGAGCCCGGCGTTGCCCTCGCGTTCCACCCCGCTGACCTTGCCGACATCGACCCCCGCGACGCGCACCGGTGATGACGAGCGGACGTTCACGGCCGTGGAGAAGACCGCCTTCAGGCGGAAGCCATGTTTGAACGGGATGTGCTTGGTGAAGCCGAAGAACACGAGGATCATCATGAGCACGACAAACACGATCCCCACGCGCACCGGGTTGGATCGCCCCAGCTCGACGACCGGCGTCTGATCGTAGCGGCGCCAGAAGCGTGGACTCCTCATCTTCCCTTCCCGTTCGCGGTCGTCGGCTTCAAGCCGAGATCTGTGAGCGTTGAGCTCGGATACTTTTCACCGAACAGGTTTTCTTCGCGGCTCGTCACTTCGTGGTTGGTCCCGGTGGTGCCGGGCGCGTTGCCGATCACTGCTTTGCCCGCGATGAAGTTCTCGTTACCAGCTTCGCAATTTCCCTTCGGCTGACCGGGGCCGGTGACGTTCGGATAGGGATTCACGTGAACGAAGTTGTTGTTGATCACCACTGTGCTGTTGAAGCCGTGTTCGGTCGACGGTCCGCTGGCGGGCGCCGAGGAGGGGAAGCCCTCGTTGTTGGGCCCGGTCGGTGCGAGCACGATCCCCGCACGGCTGAGCGTCCCGAGGCCGATGTTCTCAGCCGTCAGGCTCGCCAGGTTGCGGAACGCGAGCGTGACGTAGTTGCAGGTCGCCTGCACGGGCGCGAGCCCAGCGAGGACCGGGTTGCCGAGCTGCAGCGTCTGGGTGAAGTCTTCCAGGGCGAGGGGAACGATGGGGTTTTCGCCGAAGGTCTGCAGCGCCTGTGCCGAGGAGGCCAGCTCCTTGTTCAGCGCGGTGGCGGCGCGCAGGTTCACGGCGCCCACGGTGACGGCGTGCGCGAGCGGCGGGGCGACGGAGACCAGTAGGCTCGCGCTGGGCCGCAGCAGCCGCATGAACTCCGTCTGCTTTTCGGTGAAGGACGCCTCGAAGGGGAGCGAGTAGATGGCCTGTTCGAGCGAGGGCGGTCCACCCTCGGTCGCCAGTTCGAGCGAGCGGGCGACCGAGGCCCAGGCCGCGAAGAACGTGTCGAGGTGGACGTAGAGGGCGGCGTTGGTGTCGGCCACCGAGGCGGTTTGGGAAGCCACCCGGTCGAGTGCGATGAACAGCTCGCGCAGGCCCGTTGCGGGAGCGGCCAGGTTGCGAAATACGGGAATGGCGTTCGTGAGGAGCGGACGCAGAGTCGCGATCGAGTTGTTCAGCCCGAGGCCGCGTCCGGCGAGGCCGTTGCCGACGTTGTTCAGGTTCACCTGGTTGGCCGTCCTCGTCCTTCGGTCGAACATGTTGAATAGTTCTTCGATGTTGACCGGTTCGCGCACCTGCGTGGCAGGGATCGTCGCGCCCGCCTTCAGCGTCCGATGAGATGTGCCCTTTTCGAGCTGCAGGTACTTGAGCCCGATCGAAGAGAGCGATTGCACGACCACGGTGGTGTCGGCGGGCAGAGGTTCCACTCCTTTTTCGAGCTTGAGGTCTGCGATCGCGGTGACGCGTCCCGTGGCGGGGTCCTGATGGACCGATAGCGACCTGACGATCCCAACCCGCGATCCACCGATGCGCACCGCGTTTGAGGCCTCCAACCCCGAGGTCTGGGGCAGGGCCACTTTGATGTTGTACGTCGGGACGAACGGCAGCCCGTTGTTCGCGTTGTAGGACAGGTACACGGCCACGACCACGATCAGCGTCGTGATCGCCCCGATCAACAGAGGGCTGCCTGCCAGGGAACCACCACGGCGCCGGTTCATCAGGGCAGCTCCGAGGGGTCGCAGCTCAACTGTCCCCCGGCCGTGAAGGGCGAGGACCCGTCGGCCGCGGGCTGGGTGGCCGCGCCCGGGCAGCGGCGCAGCTGACCGTGCAGCAGGTTCGCCAGGCCCTGCTGCGCGTTCGCCGCGGGGGTGAGGTTGTTGTTCGCGCCGAGCGTGAAGTCGGGGAAGACGGGGTTGATGCGCGCGTAATGACCATTGGCGTCGTAGTAGGCGGTCGCCTGGCCAAACGTGCGCAGGGTACCCTGCAGGTCGGGGCTGTAGGGACCGAAGACGGCGGTTATCGGCACCGATTCGCGCAACGCGGTGACCGTGGCCGGCGAGGACGTCGACAGCTGCTTGGCGAGCGCCGGCAGCGCGTTGGCCCAATCGGTGAGGTCGTTGTTCGGTCCGGGCCGGCTGAACGCGAGGCTGAGGTTGTGCACGACGGGCGTGGCCGTGACGAGCAGCGAGCGCAGGCGGGGGAAGAACGTCTCGAGCGGCTTGACCGTTGGTTTGGACGCGTTGACCAGCTGCGTGAGCGCGGCGAACGTCGAGGGGACTTCGGCGAACGTGCGGCTGCCCTGGCGAAGCGTGACGGGCAGCAGCCGCAGTCCCCGGGCGAGGGCCGACTGCTCTGAGCCGATCGCCTGGAAGGTGGTGTTCGCGTTTCCGATCAGGTCGGTGAGCTGTTCCGAGCGCGCGCCGATCGTGGTGAGCGCCTTGGCGGTTTCCACGACGAAGCTCGTGAAGACCGGCTGTTCACGCACGAGCTCTGCCAGGAAGTGGTCGGTCGCGGCCAGCGCGGCGGGGGTGTATTCAGCGGAGACCCCATAGGCGCGGCTGGCCCCCGCGAACTGTTCGGCGAACCCCTGGATCACGCGCTGCAGACCCGTGCGCGTCTTCGGGTTCAGCGTGTTGAACAGCTGGTCGAGGTCGGTTACTTCCTTCGTCGCGGACACTGGCAGCGTCGCGCCCGGCGCCAGTGCAGGGGCGCTGTTGGGGCCGGGCGTCAACGCGATGTAGCGGTTGGCGACCGTCGACAGCGACGGCACCCTGACCTGGGCGACCGTGCCTTCGTGCAGCGGGGTCAACGAAGAGTTGACATGAATCGTGATCCTCGCTTTGAAGTCGTGGGTCAACACGATTTTCGTGACGGCTCCCACCGGAACGCCGCCCACCTGGACCTGGTCGCCCCTCACGAGCTGGCCGGCGTCGGCGAAGATCAGCTGGTAGTTGGCGCCGCTCCCGCCCGCGAACACGAGGTAGGCGACGATGAGCACCACGGCGCCGAGCGCGCTCACGGCGAGGACCCGTCCCAAGCGGGGTCCTCGTGTGCGGCCCGCCGGCACCGAGGGACCGACGCGCGACGGAGGCGTCGAGGGCGGCGGAGCGGGTGGGCTAGCCGTTGCCATTCGCTTCCCTGCCGCTCTTGCCCTGAGCGCCGGGCTTGTCGGGGATCGCGGCCGGCGAGGGTCCGCTGGCCACGGTCGGGTCGGGAATCTCGCCCAGGCGCGCGATCAGCCTGGTCCACTCGTTGGCGGTCAGCGCCGAGTCGAATGCCCCGGCGGTATGCGCCGCGCCCCCGTTCAGCGGACGGAAGCTCACGTGGATGTCGCGGGCACTCGGCGTGGCGAACGCATTCGCGACGCCCGGGTAGCTCATCACGCTGACGATCCGTTGCGGCTTTGCGAGGCCCTGCAGCGTCAGCAGCTTGCGAACCACGATGTCCACGATCGAGCCGGGGCCGTGACGGCCGGCGATGGGGATGCCGTTGACCGCGATGATGTCCACCGCGTCCTCACCTGAGCTGGCGTCCACGTTGCTCACCACCGCCGGCGCCGGGTTTCCGCTGCACGGCAGCCCGGACACGGTCGGCTTCAGCCCGGACACCGACAGGAACTCGAGCGCCCCCAGCACACGCTTGCCGACCCTTCCGGCCTGGATGTCCTGCCGTGCGCATCGGGCGAGACGGACACCGGGGTCGTGCAGCACCAAGGGCTCAAGCTGGCGCTTGGACTCGAGCAGCACCTGCCCGACCGTCGGCGAGGTGGCCAGGAAGGGGTTCTCGCCCTTGGCCCTGAAGATCGACGTGTTCTCGAGCGCCACCCAGCCGTCGAGGATCGGCTTCGGATCGATCAGCGGCGCATTCACCCCGGCCGGGCGGATCTGGAAGAGCATGTGCGGCCCGCCCGCCTGGGCGCTCTCCCCGCCACCGATGCGACCAAGCACGGTTCCCGCGAGCACCTGTACGCCGGCGCGCAGGGTGTGCAGGTAGACGTCGTTCGGCCCTTCCCGGAAGACTCGCACCCTCGCCGGCCGCTTCCGCAGCGGGGCCGGCGACGCGGATGGGGCAGGCCGCGGCGAGGAGAAGGCGGGAGCCGATTCCAGAGAAGCCGCCGCTCCCAACGCAAGCCCCGACACGGTGGCCGCCTCGGACATCGGCGAGCGCGGCTGCGCGCCTGCCGTCGCCGGACCGCTCGGAGCCGGTTCGACCGCGCGGCCGGGCTGCGCGATCCGGGCGCTGACCGCCGTGTGCGTGTGGGGAACGAGCACCGGATACAGGGCCGCCACCTCCCCGAGCTGCGCGTAGACGTAGGTGTTGCCGTAGGCGTCGCGGAGCGATAGGAACCGCCCGAGCGAGGGCGAGTCGCCGACCTGCACGATTTCGCCGTCCTGCACGGCGATCACCGGCGCGCCCGCCCGCGAGTAGATCGTCGTGCCGACGAGCGTCTTCGGGGGGCGCTGGCCGATCTCTGATCTGTGTTCGCTCGTCGGCGCCGTGGGAAAGCCGTCGCTGAAATGCGATGCGGCGTGAACGGGGAAGCGCGCTTCGGTGAGCCCGGTGACCGCGCCGAGCAGCCCGGTCGGCGTACCCCCAAGCAGCTGGGCGCGGAGCATCACCGAGTCCACGTACGCCTGCGAGTGGTTGTAGGAGTAGACGGCCGCCTCGATGTTCGTGGCGCCGCCGGCCGCCCGCAGGTACCTGGCGGCGGCGAAGATCGCGTCGGCGGGGTTGTAAGGGTCCTTGAAGCCGTCGCCGTTGGCATCCACTGCGTACTGGGCCCACTCGGAGGGCAGGAACTGCATCCATCCCTCCGCCCCGGCGCTCGAGACACTGAGGTCCCGCCCGTAGTCCGTCTCCACCTCGTTGATGGCCGCGAGCACCTGCCAGGGGATCCCGTATGCAGTGCCGGCCGCCTGATAGATCGGCAGCAGGAACGGCGGGATGCGGAAGCTCTCGATGAAGAAGCTCGGCACGCCGGCGATCGAGGATTCAAGCGCGAGCGGCAAGGACGGCGTGAGCGTCGAGGGTGAGGGCGCGCTCTTAGGTGCTCGGGCAGGCGCCGAGGGGCCGACCCCCGTCGCTTCGGCCTGCCCGCTCGCCGGCAAGCCGGTCGGTTTCACGCGACCGCGAGAAGCCCGGGGCGGCGCACCGGCTGTGCTCCCCTGCGAATGCTGGCCCTGCACCTGCGGTGTGCTCGCGCCTTCCCCGACGCCCGAGCCCGCGGGCGCGGGCACCGTAGGAGATTCCCCCGTCGAGCCGGGGGGTGTAGGAGATTCCCCCGTAGAGCCGGGGGGTGTAGGAGATTCCCCCGTCGAGCCGGGGGGCGCCGTCGTAGGGGTTTCCGCGGGGGTGGCGGTGGTCGTCGCGGGCGGCGAGCTCACCGTCGTGATGACGCCAGGTTCGGCCGCGAGGCTGGTCGCGGGCGCGGCCAGCGCGAGCGCGGTCACACCGACGAGCAGCCGACCGAGGAGCGGCCGACCGACGAGCAGCCGACCGAGGAGCGGCCGACCGACGAGCGGTGGACCGAGGAGCGGTGGTCGTTGGGTCATGGCATCGCTCAGTTGCCGAGAAGGTAGTTGAGCAGCATCCCGCCCGCTTCGGAGCCTTCGGCCGAGGGCGTGTAGTAGGTGGTGCCCGCGCTGGCGCCACCGACCGGCTGGGCCGCCGGGCCGGTCGCATTCGCGGCGCCCGAGCCCGAGGCTTCACCCGCGGCCGTCACCGAGCCGGGGTATTTGGCCAGCGCCTGCGCCGGCGTGGCGCCTTTGAGTATCGCGAGCGTCCGCGCCATCACGAGGCTCGTCGTCGTGGGGCTCACGGCCACGCTCGCCTTGGTAGCGGCACCGCTCGCGCTCGAACCCGTCGTGGAGGTCAGCTTGGCATTGCACCCGGGGGCTGGAGTGAGCACGTATTTCAAGCAGATCGTGGCGAGCCCCTCGGTACGCAGGAAGTGACCGAGCGCGTCATAGCCGTTGGCGGACCCGGCGCCAAGGAAGATGAAGTCCATGATGCGCTCGAGGCCTCCGGTTGAGCGCAGGCTGGTGAGCAGGTCGGAGAAGTTGCCGGCGAACGGCTTGGCGGCAGCGCCGAGTGAGCTCAGTTGGCGGAGCAGCGGCTGCGTGGCCACGAGCGCCGGTCCGGACACTTGGGCGGTCTTGCCGAGGCTCTGAAAGTAGGCCAAGGAGCTGTTCGAGAAGGCCGGCAGGCGAGTGAAGGTCTGGTTGATAGCGGGGGCCGCGACGCCCAGGTCGGTGAACACCGGCGTCGTCTGGTCGGCGAAGGCCGCAAGCCGTTCCATCGCGGGACCGAGCTGACGCAGGAACGGAGGGAAGAGGATCAGGTTGCGTTCGAGCGCACCGAGGTGCCGGGCGCTCGCCTGGGCGACCGTGTTGCTCTGCACGAAGTAGTCGGCGAACTGCTTGCGCACGGCCGCCAGCGGCGCCAGCGCCCGGTCGGAGTCCACGGCCAGCTTGGCCAGCACGCGGTTCTCGCTGGCGAGGATCGCAAGGACCTTGTCCAGTTCCTGCAGCGCCGGGTTGGCGCGGCGGATGACGGCGTTCAGATCGCTCCCGCGCCCGGCCAGGCCGACGCCGAGTTCGTTGAGGATGATCGTCAGTCGCTGGCGCTCGGGCAGGCGCGTGATGTCGTTGACCAGGTCGGGGTCGACCGGGCTGTGGGTGTTCTGCACGGGCAGAAGCCGCTCCCCGGCGCCTTCCTGGCCGGCGGGGATCGTCGACAGCGGAGGCGGCGGCGGCGTGCCTTCCACGCGCGGCTGGGTGGGCAGGCAGTCGACGAACTTCTCACCGAGCAGCGCCTGGGGACGGATCGTGCAGCTGGCGTCGGCGAGAAAGTCCTGGAAGCCGGCCCTTTCGACGTGCAGCACGACCGCGGCCTTCCCCTGGGGCGTAGGGGCGACCGACGCGACCGTCCCCACCCTGACCCCGTCGACCTTGATGTTCTCACCGGGGGTGACGTTTGCGGCGTCGTCGAAGATCGCGCGCACCGTGTAGCCGCCCCCGCCGCCGGCCGAGGTGGCGAGCAGCGCAACCGCCACGAGCGCGGCCAGGCAGACGGCACCGGCGGCGCCGGCCACGCCCCTCCTCCACCCGCCCGACTTCGTCCTCAACCCGGTCCTTCCCCTTACGATCAACAACAAGGCGGGCGGCCCACCGGCTCGGTGGTGCCGCCCGTCCCTCTTAGCTGCCCCGAGTTTACGCCCCGAGGGAGATGAGAACGCCGCTGCCGCTTACTTCCTGGGGCAGGGCGCCTTGTAGGTGCTCGTCACCGTCTGCTGGGTGAGGCCGCCCAGGCCGGCGAATATCAGTTCCGACTTCACCGGAAAGCCGCCCTTCGGGCACTTCTTCGGCATCGTGGCGTAGTAGACCGTCTTCTTGCCCTGCTTGTAAGCGGCGCCCGCCGTGACGTTGATCGCTTCGGTGGAGGCGTCGGGGGCCCCGGGCACCGTTTCGACCAGCGGCACCGTCGTGAGCGTCTGCGGGGCGTTGGAGTTGATGACGTGGGCCGGGGATATGAATTCAAACGCCGCCGGTTCGCTTCCCTTCGTGAAGAACTGGAGGTTGCCGCCGGCCGCGAAGAAGCCCCACACTTGCACGTGCTCTGGGACCCTTGTCTGGCCGAAGGAGACGACTCCATCCGCCCCGCCCTGGGTGGTGACTTTCGACTTGCTCGGGCACGCCTTCGTTCCGAAGGCTGCCGTTCCGAGTTTTTCAAGCGCGGCCGTCGAGCAGGTCGCGAACCCCTGCGGGTGAAGCTTCGTGCCGGCGGGCAGGTAGGTGTTGACCCCGATCAGCGGCGGCGGGAAGCCACCGTATTCGGTCCCCTTGATCGTCCATTCGAACTGCCCGGCGGTGCCCGCGCCGAGGATGTTGCCGGTGTGCGGGAAGCCCGGAATGGGAACTGCCTTCTCTTTCAACGTGACCACGGGCGCCGCCGACGCGACGACCGGCAGGCCAAGAACGGCGAGGCCGAGCACGGCCAGACAGGTGGATGCTCTGCGCATCAGAATTCTCTCCTCTGCTTGATGGACAGGTCCGCCTCGATCCGGGTAGCTCCGGAGCCATGCCGGTCCGGCGATATCGAGATCCCCGGCATTTTCACCGGGAAACAATGGCGACTTTGCGAGCGCCACCTTATACCGTTTGGACGGATCATTGCAAGTTGGTAACACGCGAGCGAGCCCCGAAGTTGCGCAGGATCGCGCCCCATCCGGCCAGCTGTGCATTTCGCTGTCTCGTCGCGTGTCAGCCCCCCGGGTCTGAGTCGCGAAACCGTCGGGTCGGCGTCGGCGCCGAGCTATCAGCCTCAATAAGAGGGTTAGGGATGGCGGGCCGACAGCTCGAGCTCCCCGCCGGCGAAACACACGTCTACCGGCTCCAAGATCACCCGCCGGGGGCCCTCCTCCACGCGTCCGGCCAAGAGCGCGCTGAGCCCGAGCCCCTCGGCGACACGCACGATCTCCCCGCCGGCACCGGCGCGACAGTAGAGGGCATAGCCCGATCCCATGTTGAAGGTCGAGTACGCCGTGTGAGAGTCGAGCCCGGCCTGGGCCACCATGAAGCTGAGCACCTCGGGAACCGCCGGGAGCCTCTCGATGCGATAGGTGAGCGGCTTGTCAGGGCGCATCAGCTTGAGCAGGCCGTGGCCGGTCACGTGGCTTGCGTAGGTCACCTCGAGCGCCGCCCGCAGCAGGGCGGAGATGAGCGGGACGTACATGACCGACGGCTCGAGCAGCGCCTCGCCGAGGGTGACGCCGCTCGACAGCGCCGTCGCGTACCCGTCGGGCAGCCGCGCGGCGAGCAGACGGGCCAGCGAGGCGCCGTTGGCGTGAAGCCCGCTGGAGGCCACGAGCACGATCTCATCGCCGGGCTCGAGCTCCTCCCCGAGGATCGGGGAGCGGCCCTCGGGCACGACGCCCACGGCAGCTCCCGCCAGCTCGATGTCCCGCTCGCCGAGCATCCCCGGCAACGAGGGGGACTCCCCGCCGCCCCAGACGCAGCCCGCGTCCGCGCACGCGCTGCGCCAACCCTCCAAGAGCGCGGCGGCGCGCTCGGACTCGCGGTACCACTCCGAGGCTCCGGTGGCGAAGTAGGCGCTCACCACGAGCGGGAGCGCCCCCACGCAGCAGAGGTCGTTCAGGATCGCGGCGACCGTGTCGTAGGCAACATCACCAAAGCGGTTGATCCCCTGGCGTTCGAACACCTCGCGCGCGACTCATCGACTTTGTGCCCAACCCCTCGACCACGAACGCGAACGCCCGCCCGTCGAGCTCGAACACGAACGCCGGCTCCCCCCGGGATGAGTCGAGTGCGCGGCCGCCCGCGGCCGCGAGCAGCGACGAGGTCGACAGCGCCTTGGCCATCGCGAGGCGCTTGGCGGCGTCGAGCGCGTCGTAATCCACACCGGCCGCGCGGTAGCTGACACTTTCTCGGCTCATCGGGGATGATCCTAGGCCCATTGCCACCAGGGAGGATTCGATGGACTTCCAGCCAAGCCAGCGCTGCTCCGAGTTCAAGGAGCGCCTCACCACGTTCATGGACGAGCACGTCTACTCGGCGGAGGCGCTGTACGAGCGCCAGCTGCACGAATCCGGCGACGCTCACCATCAGCCGCCGATCATGGAGGAGCTCAAGGTGCGCGCGCGCGAGGCGGGCCTGTGGAACATGTTCCTGCCCGACGCCTCCCTCGGGGCGGGGCTGTCCAACAGCGACTACGCGCCCCTGGCAGAGATCCTCGGGCGCTCGCCCATCGCCTCGGAGGCCTGCAACTGCTCCGCGCCCGATACCGGCAACATGGAGGTGCTCTACCAGTTCGCCACGCCCGAGCAGAAGGATCGCTGGCTCACCCCGCTGCTCGAAGGCGAGATCCGCTCGGCGTTCGCCATGACCGAGCCCGACGTGGCATCTTCAGATGCCACCAACATCGCGCTGCGCATCGAGCGCGACGGCGAGGACTACGTGCTCAACGGGCGCAAGTGGTGGACCTCCAACGCCTATCACCCCAACTGCCGGATCCTGATCGTGATGGGCAAGACGAGCGTGGACGGGCCACGGCACAAGCAACAGAGCCAGATCCTCGTGCCCCTCGACACCCCCGGTGTGACGCGCGTTCGCAACGTTCCCGTGTTCGGCTACTACGACCATGAGGGTCACGCGGAAGTCCTGTTCGAGGACGTGCGCGTTCCCGCCTCGAACCTCATCGCCGGCGAGGGCGATGGGTTCATGATCGCCCAGGCCCGCCTCGGCCCCGGGCGCATCCACCACTGCATGCGTTCCATCGGCGCCGCCGAGCGGGCGTTGGAGGCGATGTGCGCGCGCGCCGCCTCGCGCGTCACCTTCGGCCAGCCGCTCGCAGCCCGGGCCAACATCCAGGACTGGATCGCCGAGTCGCGCATCGAAATCGAGATGGGGCGCCTGCTCACGCTCAAGGCCGCCTGGCTGATGGACACCGTCGGCAACCGCCATGCGCGCACAGAGATCGCGGCGATCAAGGTGGCCGCGCCCAACATCGCCTTGAACGTTCTCGACCGGGCGATCCAGGTCCACGGCGGCGCCGGGGTCGCTGATGACTTCCACCTTGCCTCGACCTATGCCCACCTGCGAACACTCCGCCTCGCCGACGGCCCCGATGAGGTCCACAAGCTTTCGATCGCCCGCCGCGAGCTCGCGCCCCATCTCCCGCACGACGAGCGTTAGCGCGTAAGCCCGACCTCCGGGTGATCCTCGCGTTCGCCGCGCGTACGCCGTGCTGTGGCGGACATCCGCCGAGATCTGCCGCATGATGTCAAGCGGGGGTGTCGAAGCGCCGATTCAGCCGCACGCCACATGTCCATCATCTCGACCCCCAACGATCTGACCGCCAAGCTCCCAGCCTGGCGGCACAAGAACTTCGACATTCTCCGGCGCTTGATCGCGGTGGGGTACTTCATGGCCGCCGTCACCGCTTTGATCGCGTGCGCGCTCTACAGCTCCAACCGCAGCAATGCCGCCTTCGTGATCCTCGCCGGCGTGTACACCGGCGTGGGCGTCTTCCTGGCCGTAAGACGCGGGCTGCCGGACGGGGTGATCAAGTTCTTCGCCTTCTCCGGCGCGATCCTTTTCGTAAGCGCCGCCGTCGCGGTCGCGAATCCGCTGGGACCAACCCCGCTGTACTACGTATGGCCCGCGCTCAACTGCGGCTACTTCGGCAGCAGACGCGACGCCCGCGTGGCGAGCGTGGTGATGAGCGTGTCGTTCGCGGTCGCGCTCGTGTTCGCGCACGACGTCCAGGTGCCGATCGTCATGTACACCTCGGTTGTCTCCTTCTTCCTGATCATCCTGGTCGCCGTCCAGTACCAGGCCCGGCGCACCGACGCGATCGTGGAAGAACTCAATGTCGCGGCCGCCACGGACGGCCTCACCGGCCTGCTCGACCGCCGCGCGTTCAGCCACGCGTTCCAGCGCGAGATCGAGCGCGCGCGCGCCTCGGGTCTCGCCCTGAGCATGATCTTCTTCGATCTCGACCACTTCAAGGAAGTCAACGACGGCTTCGGCCATTCCGCGGGCGACGAGGCGCTGTGCGCCTTTGCGCGGATCCTCGAACGCGAATGCTCGGTCACGGACCTGCTCGCGCGCATGGGCGGCGAGGAGTTCGCGGTCGTCCTGTTCGACGCCGACGCCGAGGCCGCCAAGGAGTTCGCCGAGCGGACCGCGATGGAGCTCTCGCACTGGAGCAGCGAGCACCCGCCCGTGCTTACCACGAGCGCCGGTGTCGCGGTGCTGAGCGAGGAGACCGCCACGCCATCGCAGATGCTCACGGCGGCGGACCGGGCGCTTTACGCCGCCAAGGCCGCCGGTCGCAACCGCGTCATCGCCGCGGGTCAGACGACGGCACGGGTGCTCGTCGCGGCCTAGCGGCGACCTGAGTAGAGCACACCGCAGCCGGCCCTTGGAGCCTGAAACGGGTTCTATGGGCAGTAGTGTGCGGCGATGGTTGGACCGGGGCTCAAAGACGCCTTTGCGCCGGGATTCAAGGTGCCCCATCAGTCGTGAGCGACTTCTGGAAGACGACTTGGTCGAGAGGCCGTATGAGACCTCCGAGCTGATCCTCGCCTTCGCCGCGCGCGTGCAACCCCGACAGCGCCGCGAAGCTCACGCCAGCTGCTCACGGAGCGCCTTGCGGCCCTCCGCTGCCAGGGCCCGCAACTCCGCGATCTGCTCCTCATTGACATTCGCGTCTGCCTGCCGGCCGGTGTGCTCCAGTCGCCGGCAGCACAGCCGCAGGCGGTTCGCCCCGAGGCTTGCGCTCGAGCCCTTGAGGAGGTGTGCCACGCGCCTGACCTCCCCGCGATCGCCGCGCTCGACTGCAATGGCGATGTCATCGACGCACTGATCCAGCTGCTCCTCGAAGGTGTCGATCAGCTGCCGGCGCATCTCCGGTCGCAGGGTGTCCTGGAGCTGCACGATCGTGGCCTGATCGAGCACTTCCTCGGACTCGTCGGACGCACCGTTCGAGCTCGGCCCGTCGTCTCTCGCACCCTGCGAGGCTTCGGCCTGCAGCTCATCGCCGGGCAGCCACCTTCGCATGATGTCGTCGAGCTCGCCGCCGCGAATGGGCTTGCTGAGATAGTCATCCATTCCCGCGGCCAGGCAGCGCTCTCGATCGCCGGGCATCGTGAGAGCGGTCATGGCGATGATCGGCACGTGGTGGCCGTTTCCGTTCTCGGCGAGACGGATCTGCCGGGTTGCCTCGAATCCGTCCACTTCGGGCATCTGGCAGTCGATCAGGATCGCCGCATAGTGGACCGCGCTCGCCATCTCCACCCCCTCACGACCGCTGTGGGCGAGCGCCGTTCGCACACCCAGTTTGGCCAGCAGCGCCTCGGCGACGAGGCGGTTGATCTTGTTGTCCTCGACGATCAGAACCAGCGGTCCCCGATCGAGCGGCATGCTGGTCGACGATCGTGGCCGCTCTCCTCGAGAGGTTTCCGAAACGGGAGTGTGTGCGGCGGCCCCTGGCGTGACCTCGGGCAGCTCGGCCGTGAACCAAAAGACGCTGCCCCCGCCTGGACGCGGCTCGGCGGCGATCTCTCCCCCCATGTGCTGCACGAGCTGGCGTGAGATCGCCAACCCGAGACCGGTTCCCCCATACAGCCGCGCCGTGGTTTGGTCCGCCTGCACGAAGGCCTCAAACAGCTGCGAGGCCCGATCCCGATCGATTCCGACACCGGTGTCTGAAACGGCGAAGTGCAGGCGATCCTCCTCCTGGCGGCGGACCTTGACCATGACCTCGCCCGCGGCGGTGAACTTCAGGGCGTTTGACAGGAGATTCAGCAGGATCTGGCGCAGACGAGCGCGATCGCCGTGCACCATCACGGGTACCTCCGGGTCGATCTCCTGGCCGATGTGAAGACCCGCGCTGTTTACCTGCCCGGCGAGCTTGCAGGCCTCCCCCACGGCGTCGCGCAGGTCGAAGTCGGTGGGATCGAGCTCCAGACGCCCCGCCTCGATCTTCGAGAAGTCCAGAACGTCGCTGATCACCGACAGCAGCGCATCGCCCGATGCCGACAGTGCGTCGACGTCCTCCCTCTGAACCGAGTCCAGACTGCTCTCGCGGAGGAGCTCGGTCATCCCGATCACTCCGTTCAGCGGCGTGCGAATCTCATGGCTCATGTTGGCGACGAACTCTGACTTCGCGCGGGACGCCTCGATCGCCTCCCCGAGCTCGCTCTTCTGCACCGCGATTTCCCGTCGCAGGCGATCCATCGTGAGGCGAAGGGCGCGGTCGCGAACCAACACCACGGCGATCGAGAGACCGAGCACGAGGACGATCGTGTTCGCGGTGTTGAGCCCCAGGGCGTTGAGGCCCCACACGAGCGAGAGGCAGACTCCGGTGGCAACGAGGAGGATGGCGACGGACTGGCCAACGCGGCTCACATCCGAACCGTGCCCCGTCCGGGCCGGAGAGCCGTCGTGGGGCGGGCGCTTGAAGATCATCTTTGACCACGCCAAGGGCCGATGCCCGTTGGACTAAGCCGCGCTCCCGGACTGTGCGCTCGGCGCGAGGGACCGTTGGGCGGCGTGCACTCGGATCGAGTCGGTGAGAGTCTCGGCCAAAGCCTGTGTGGAGGCGCCCTTGCGTCGGTAGCTGACCGCACCGGCCTCCAGCAGCGCTCGGACGACCGCATCGGACTCGTCGCCTGACAGCATCAAGCGCGAGCGACGACTGTTTGCATCTGGAGGAGTCATCGGCTGGGTGCTCCCGCGCAAGCGACGTTGCATGGTGGGTGTGTATTCGCAGGCATCTGGGCTCGCAGTCCATTCCTATCGTCAGCTCGAAGCCCCCACTTGAGCCTCGCCACATCGATATCGCCGGACGACGGGTCCGCCAGTGGCGATCGACGAGACCCGCGACCGATCCATGGGAATGGACGGCCGCGCGGGCTCAAGTTCGTCTTACCGGAATCCGCTGCGCACTCATAGCCCACTCGTGACGTGGCGCAGCAGCTCGAGGCGCTCTAGCGTGCGGCCGACAGGGCGTTGTAAGCGGCCAGGGCCGAGGGACGCAACCGCGTGGAAGCGACACAAAGCGAATCTTCGGCGGGGTCCGCCGGCCAATCAGTGCCACCGTGAGGGGCGCGGGAGCTGCATACGCGGTTTACCGAAGTGGCCGAATGGCGCCTGTGCCGGGGGGCTACTCACGCAGAGATGCCGAGGTGACGATAGGACCCCGATCGCGAGCCCACGGTGCCTGCGCCAACCCTGCTCACTCCGTCGCACAGCTGGCCTGAAGGGAGCGTCCGGTCGATGATCGCCACCGGCTCAGAGCGTCCGCGTCGGCGGTTGATCGTCGCCGACGACGACCCGGTGGTCCGATCGATGTTGCGCATGTCCATGGCCCGCGTCTTCGAGCTGGTGGGGGTCGCGATTGACAGCGGCGCGGCGGTCGAGCTCGCCGAAAGAAGTCAGCCGGATGTCGCCGTGGTCGATGTCGACATGCCGAAGGGTGGCGGCCTGTGGGCAGTTCGCGGAATCCTCCAGGTCGCCCCTCAAGTCGCCGTCGTAGTGCTCTCGAGCGACACCTCGGATGTCACGCACCGCGAGCTCATGCGGGCGGGTGCCGTGGCGTACTGCCTCAAGGGTATTGCTCTACAGGCCCTAGCCGACTCGCTGGTCAGTTCGATGATGGTGCATGCACGTGAGCAGGGCAACTTGCGGACATCGTGGGAATCGACGGCCTAGAGATGGCCACCCTTCCCTCCCCGGTCACCGCCGCGAGGGCAAAGGAACGCGAGAGCGAGCTTCTCCCGATCCCGCGGTTCGTAGCTCTGCTGCCCGCCATCTCCGGGACGGCAGCGATCCTGACTGGCGCCGTCGTTGCAGTCGGCTGGGTCATGGACAGCCGCGTGCTGACGCAGGTCAGCCCGTCGCTTCCCGCCATGAAGTTCAACACGGCTGTCTGCATGATGGCCTGCGGAGCGACGATGATCCTCAGGGCCCGTGGTCGGGCTCCAGGCTGGGCCGCAGCCCTGTCGGTGTTCGTGCTCGTGGTCGCGCTGGCGACGCTGTTCGAGTGGGTCTTCGGCGTGTCGCTCGGAATAGACCAGCTGCTCGTGTCCGGCCCGCTGCACAGGACAGCGCCCGGCCGACCTGCGCCGCAGACCGCACTGGTGCTCTGTCTGCTGGCCGGCGCACTGATCACGCTCGACTCTCCCCAGCAACGGCTGAACAGTGCATTGGTGATCAGCACGGCCGCGGTCGCCCTGATGACCACTGTGGGATACCTCTACGACGCGAATGCCCTTCGTGGGGCCACAAGCCCGACCGGCGTGGCGCTGCAGGGGCTCGTGGCTCTGCTCCTGCTCGCCGCGGGGCTGATCGCGAAGCGGATCGATCGCCCACCCGCCTCGATCCTCTTGCGGCGCGACGCCGCCGGCCAGTTGGCGCGAAGACTGCTGCCGGCGGCGCTCCTCGTTCCGCTGCTGCTCGGCTTCCTGCGCCTGCTGGGTCAGGAAGCCGGACTGTACGACACGCGCTACGGGCTCGCGCTGTTCGCCTGGTCGATGATGGTCGTCTTCTCGTTTCTCGTGCTCAGAACCGCGCGAGCGGTAGGTGAGCGCGAGGACGCGCAGCGGATGGCTGAGGGAGCGCTCGCGAAGGCCAGTGCGGAGGTCGACAAGTTCTTCGCTCTCTCGCTCGACCTGATGGCCATCGCAAACGCCGACGGGCATTTCGTCCGGATCAACCCGGCCGCCGAGCAGATGCTCGGCTACGACATAGAGGAGCTCACCACCCACCCGTTCACGGACTTCATCCACCCGGACGATCTGCAGGCCACGCAGGAGACCTACGAGAGGCAGGCGGCAGGGGGTGAAGTCATCGCGTTCGAAAACCGCTACCGCTGCAAGGACGGCTCCTATCGGTGGCTCCTGTGGAGCGCCGGCGCGATCGACGACGGGTTCGTCTATGCGACCGCACGCGACGTGACCGAGCGCCGGCAGATAGAGGAGAACCTCCGCACGAGCCGGGAGCAGGCGATCGAGGCTTCGCGCATGAAGTCGGAGTTCCTGGCCAGCATGAGTCACGAGCTGCGCACGCCGCTGAATGGAGTCATCGGGATGACCGACCTTCTGCGCGTGACGCCGCTGGATCCGGTTCAGGGCGACTACGTCGATGCGATGGGCGCGTCCGGAGAGGCGCTGCTGGCGGTGATCAGCGCCGTGTTGGACTTCTCGAAGGGGGAGGCCGGCCATCTCGAGCTCGATCGCAGCGACTTCGAGCTCCGTTGGGCCGTCGAGGAGGCAACGCAGATGCTCGCCGAGCAGGCGCACTCCAAGGGTCTTGAGATCAACCACTGGGTCGATCCCGACGTGCCCCTCACGGTGTGGGGCGATCGAGCCCGCCTGCGTCAGATCCTGCTCAACCTCCTCTCAAACGCAGTCAAGTTCACGGCGTCCGGAGAGGTCACCCTTCGCGTCTGCAAACACGAAAACGACCAGCTCCGTTTCTCGGTCTCAGACACCGGAGTCGGGATCAACGCAGGACAGGCCTCAATCCTGTTTGACGCATTCACGCAGGCCGATCAATCCACCACCCGACGGTACGGCGGGACGGGCCTCGGACTCGCGATCTCGCGCCAGCTCGTCGAGCTCATGGGAGGCCAGATCGGCACCGAGCCCCGTGAGCGTGGCGGCAGCACGTTCTGGTTCGCCGTCGAGCTGCCGCCGGTGGAGAGCGCGGCCCGAGCTGCTCGATCCCGCCCAGATCTTCAAGGCCTGCGGACCCTCGTCGTCGACGACAACGCGACGAACCGGACGATTCTCGAGCAGTACACGAGAGACTGGGGACTGGCCTGCGAAAGCGTCGATCGAGCCAGCTCCGCGATCGAGGTGCTGGAGCGCGCCTCGCGCGATGGACAACCCTTCGAGCTGGCTGTGCTTGACTTCAACATGCCGGAGGCGAACGGGATGGAGCTTGCGCGCGAGATCCGCAAGCGACCCGTCCTGGGCGCGTTGAGGCTCCTGATCCTCAGCTCGGCTCCCCTGCAAGCCTCGCAGCTCGAGGGCCTCGGAATCTCTGCAAGCTTGATCAAGCCCGCTCGCCAGGCAGCGATATACGAGGCGATCACGGACGCGTTCGCAAGCGCCCCCGCACGAGTCGCTCCAGAGCCGAGAAAGACGAGCACCACGGTCGGCCGGGGCCTGTTGGTGCTGGTCGCCGAGGACAACGAGATCAACCGCAAGGTCGCACAGGCGCTTCTGGCCAAGCTGGGACTGCAGACGGCGGTTGCCCACAACGGCCGGGAGGCAATCGAGATGGCGACCGGATACGACTATGACGCGATTCTGATGGACTGCCTGATGCCCGAGGTTGACGGATTTCAGGCAACGCGGCAGATCCGCGAAGCCGAGAACGACCGCCATGTGCCCATCATCGCGATGACCGCGCTTTCGATGCCCGGCGATCGTGAGCGCTGCTTGGCGGCCGGAATGGACGACTATCTGAGCAAGCCCGTGCGACATGCGGCGCTCGAGACCGTCGTGCGCCGCTGGCTACCCGTCGAGGAGCCACGTGCAGGAGCCGTGAGCGCAGGCAGCGGCGAGCGGCGCGACGCAGCGGCTCCCTCCCCCCGTGTGGAGGAGGTGCTCGACCAAACCACGATTCTCCAGCTGCGCGAGACGCTCACGCCGGATATGCGCAGGGAGCTCATCGACAAGTTCGAAGAGCAGCAGGAGCGGTGCGTCGCCGACATCACGGAGGCGGTGCGGCGGGGCGACAGCGGCGAGGTCAGACGCCTGGCGCATCTGCTCAAGGGAAGCAGCGCAAGCCTGGGGGCGAGCAGACTGCGCCTCTGCTGCCAGCGACTGGAGCATCTCGGAAGAGGAGACGACCCCGACGTCGGCGAGGCTCAGATCGAGGAGTTGCGCGGCGATGCCGTCGAGGCCGGCCAGGCCCTACGTGAGCAACTGGCTTGACGCAGAACCGGAGTCGGCCGCGAGAGCCGGCTGGGCGCAGGAAGGAACGATTCGTGGAGAGGCGCCGCAGCCCTCGGCGACGCTAGGCTTCACGCCGAGCCCACGCACCGGAGGACGAAGATGGCGGAGAACCCCACGCTGTTCGTTTGCCACGGCGATGAAGGTGGCCCGCGGATACATCCCTGTCGCCGTGTGCAGGAGGCGCTCCGCGCCGCTGGCATCGAGTATGACAAGGTGATCGCCGCCCATGGCAGTCCGATCCCCGTCCTGCGCAAGGGCTCGCGTGAGGATCTGCGCGACGCCACCGGAGCGACGAAGCTGCCCGCGCTCAAGCTGCCCGACGGGACGGTCCTCACCCATTCCCGTGCCATCCTCTCCTGGATCGGCAAGCAGAAGTGATCGAAGGGACGTCCTCGGCGCGAGGATCGAGAGACGTCATCCGCTACGACGAGCAGCCGGCACTGCGCATTCAGGCGCTCAGCATGACCCCCGAGATGCAGATGCAGCGCCGCGTTGTCATCGACCTCCTGGCGCCGAGGCCGGGTGAGAGCGTGCTCGACCTCGGCTGCGGACCTGGACATCTGACGCGGGAGATCGCAAACCTCGTGGGCCCCGGCGGTCGCGCGTGTGGCCTCGACGTGAGCGAGCAGATGCTCGCGCTCGCGGCGGCCGACGACGTCGAACTCGTTCACGCCGACGGCGTCGCGCTGCCCTTCGCGGACGATCTTTTCGACGCGGCCGCAGCCACCCAGGTGTTCGAGTTCGTCGAGGACCTGCCAGCTGCCCTCGCCGAGCTGCGGCGCGTCCTTCGGCCCGGTGGGCGCGCGCTCATCCTCGACACCGATTGGGATGCTGTCGTTTGGCACTCGAGCGATCCTGCAAGGATGCAGAGGGTGCTGGACGGCTGGCGCCGAAGGGTCGCCGACCCACACCTGCCGCGAACGCTCGCCGCCCATCTGAACGTCGCCGGCCTCGAGGTGATCCACCGGGACGCATTCGTGATCCTGGACCCACGCGGTGACGAGCCTTCCTACAGCGCCCACCAGATCCACCACCTCGCTGCGAGCGCCGTCGGCGTAGCGGCGGAGGAGGTCGAGGCGTGGGCAGCCGATCTAGGCGACCGTGCTGGCAGCGACGGGTACTTCTTCAGCCTGAACCGCTACCTGTTTCTGGCGATCAAGCCGGCAGCGCCGTGAAGCCGACGATGAGCTGCGCCGTCTCGAGCGGAAGGTCGAGCCGGGGAATGTGATCGAAGTTCGTCGCGATGAAGTGCGTCGCGCGGCGGCGACCCTCCGCTGAGGCGACGAGCGCTTCCGCGTAGGGCGCGGCCGCCTTGAGCTGCTCGTGGATCCGCGCCTGGAAGGCGAGCAGCTCGCCGAAGGAGTCATCGCCCTTCACCCATCCGCCGGCAGGAGCAAGCGCCACGACCGACTCCGCCCGGCCGCGCGCGGCGAGCTGGAGGGCGACGACGCCGCCGAGCGAGTCGCCGACGATGTGCGCGGTCTGGAAGCAAGCGTCGTCCATCGCGCACTGGATCGCATCGGCGATCAGGGCGTCGCTGACCTCACCCTCGATGGGTGGCCCGCCCGCGTGGCCGAGAAGCGTCGGAGCAAGTACCTCGTGATGGCGCTCGAGCTCCGGCAGTACGAGCTCCCACGTCCGCAAGGTGTCGATGAACCCGTGCAGGCACACGAGCGGCGACCCGGAGCCGCCGCGGCCCCTACGGTTTGTACGGGATTGTCTTCGATGTCGCGGCCTTGCAGACGTAAATCGTCCCCGCTGTGCCCTCACTTCGCTTCTTCGCCTTTGCGTAGAAGTGGCCCAAGGTGATTCCGGCCGATCCGGACGCCGTGATCTTCCAGCCACCCGAGGAGTTCGTAGTGGTGGAGCCAAGCACCTGCGACTGCTTGCGGTAGAGAGTCACCTTGCGGGCGCTCCGGCACGCCGCGTTGCTCGACGTCACGTTGCCGCTGAACGTCAGTCCTTTGCTCGTGATCGTTATGTGGGACGCGATCGTCACCGTTCTCGTCGCCTCCGCTGCTGTCAGACCGTACGCGAGGGCAAGCGCTGGAGCCGCGGTGGCGATTACGGCCACGACGAAGATCCTGCCACGCATTTCAACCCCTTTCCTCTTGGCTCGGCGCAGGCACTCTGACTCTCCCGTCGCCAATGCGCACACATTACATCCGCCGAAGATCGCTCGGGTTCGGTCTCTGCGTTTGTGCGCTCGCCGATTTCAACATCCCCGTCGACCCGGTCGGGCGCCCAACACGACGAGGTCGATCGCCGTCGCGCCGCCGGTGATCGCCAGCGCCTGCATGGCCGTCAACGACGAGAGTTCGCCACGCGCAGTCATCGCAGCGCCCATCGCCGTGTCGGCCGTGTCGCACAACAGCCACAGTCGGTGCCAGAGCTCGCGCGACTCGCCGCTCGAGACGAGATAGCCGACCCCGAGGGAGATCGCGCGAACGCCGAAGACCCGGTCCATGTAGATCAGCGCGGGCGAGTCGTCGTCTCGATGCACGCCGAAGAGGCGATTCATCCTCCGTGGCGCGAACCATGCAAACGCGCCTAGCGCGATACGTACCATGGCGAGCCCCTCATCGCGGGAGGCGCAGACCGAATACCTCGATGCCTCGCTAGGGGAACGATCAGGTCGAGACGGGGCGGGACGGGGTATCTTGCAATCATTACAAGGCCGATTACGGCAGCACGACCGGCCCCATTCTGCAACGATTGCAACAGTGACACCTCCCGGGAAGACCATGGGCGAGCCCGCAAGCGCTCCCAACGGACAACGCCTGGATCGGCGAAAGCGACGCACGACCGACGCGCTGCTGCGTGCGGCCAACGATGTCTTCGGTGAGCAGCCCGCGGACGAGGTGACGGTGGTGGACATCGCCGACCGCGCGGGCGTTGCGGTCGGCTCCATCTACAACCACTTCGGTTCGAAGGCAGGCTTGCACGCGGCGGTCGTGGACCGCGCGTTGGCCATCGATCGCAGCTACATGGACCGCGCCTATACCGACGATCGTTCGCCCGTCGATCAGGTTAGGGCGGCTGCCGAGGAATACCTGCGCTTCTACCTCGAGCACCCCGACTTTTTCCGGATGCTCGCCTTCCCCCCCGACCCCGGGAAGTACCCGGCGGGACGCGAGCTCGCTAGGCGACTGGCCGAGCGTGTTGACCAACAGAACGCACGCCTCGTCGATGCGCTCCGCCGCGGGGTCGAGGCCGGCCAAGGGCGAGCCGTCGATCTTGAGCAGGTCGCCACGTTCCTTTGGGCGGCGTGGAACGGGGTCATCAGCCTTGCGTGGCGGCCTGACGCGCTACGCCGCGACGAGAAGCAGTTACGGGAGCTACTGGCGGTCGCGACCGACGTCGTCTCCCTGGGACTCCTCCCCCGGCACTAACGCCGTCATGCCGATGACCCTGCACAAGCTGCGTCCGGCCAAGCTGCGCAACGCGCTGCGGCGCCGCTGGTTCGAGCACCAGCTACCACGCACGAAGCTGCGCGAAGCCCCCGGCTTGATCGACCTCGGAAGCTCATACGGGGGATGGACGATCCCCGGCGAGCCGGTGGACCCGTCCTGGATCTGCTACTCCGTGGGCGCCGGCGGCGACATCAGTTTCGATCTGGAGCTGATCCGCCGCTACAACGCCACGGTGCGTGCGATCGAGGCCGTTGCGGAATATGTCGAGTCAGCCACCCGGCAAGCGGGAGATGAGCCGCGCTTCACCGCACGACAGGCCGCAATAGTGACCAGCGACGGTCCCGTTCGCATGCAGGTCACCCACGACCCACAGAGCCGGTCGGTGTCCTCGGCGGGACTCTATGAGTCCCGCAGCTTCATCGAGTTACCCGGGCGAACGCTGCCCTCGTTGATGGCCGAGCTGGGCGACGAGCGCATCGACCTGCTCAAGCTCGACATCGAGGGCGGCGAGTACGACGTGCTCCCGACTCTCGACTTGCGAGCGTTGGGAGTCAAGGTCTTCGCCGTCCAGCTCCACCACACGGGCTCGGTGCGAGACGCCCGCGCGCTCATCACACGGCTGAGACGGGACGGCTACGAGCCGGTCGCCTGCCGTCCAGCCGTCAAGCTCACGTTCGCGCACAGAGACCTTCTGTAACGCCTCTAAGGCCCAGGCAGGCGGGCGAGAGCTCGACGGCTTCGTAACATCTCCTGCGGGAACGAGCGCCGTGTACACGGTCTACGCGCTGGCGGGTCGGGCGATCTTCGGCCTCTACACGGTGATCGATTTCAACCGCCTGCGCCGGGCGGGCACCAACGAGGCGATCCCGCTCGCCGCCGGGATCTTCTTGGACGTGCTGAACATCTTCCTGCTCTTTTTGCGGCTGTTCGCGCGCTCCTCTTAGGGGTAGTGGCTTCTCGGTTGGCCATGAACAGAGCTACGCGTGGGCGAACGCGTCCCGCCCCCCCTCGTTGTAACCGAGCCGCGCGCGCTCGAGAAATCCGTAGGTGCCTGCATCCTGCAGCTCCCTCGCGGCCTCGACGAGCGCGCCGTACGCCGCGAATGCGAACGAGCTGCCGACCGAGACGCGACTGACACCCGCCTCGGCGAGCTCGCCTATTCCGGGCACCCACGGCGACACCAGTACGTTGATCGGACGGTCGACCGCGTTAAGGACGGAGCGAATCTGTTCCATGCCGCGCAGCCCTGGCGCGAACAGCACGTCTGCGCCGGCCGCCTGGTAGGCCACCAGCCGTGCGATCGTGTCCTTGAGATCGTGATGTCCGTGTGCGTGGTTCTCCGCGCGCGCAGTCAGGACCATGTGCACCGGCCCAGCGTGGGCGACCTCGGCCGCCGCCGCGACGCGCTCGGCCGCCAAGCCAACGTCGTAGATCTCACGCCCACTCCAGTCCTCGACGGAGCACCCCGCCAGGCCCGCGTCGAGCGCGAGCTTCACCGTCTCCGCGACCGCGGCGGGGTCATCGGCGAAGCAGTTCTCTAGATCCCCGTTGACGGGAAGGCCGGTCGCCTCGGCAACGGCGCCCGCATGAGCTATCGCCTCCTCGCGGCTTACGTTGCCATCGAGTCGACCCAATGATGCTGCAAAGCCGCCGCTGGTAGTAGCAAGCGCCTTGAACCCCAGCCAGACAAGCAGACTCGCCGAGCCGAGATCCCACGGATTGGGAAGCAGCAGCGGGCACTCGGATGTGTGCAACTCGAAGAAGCGGCGGGCAGTGTCGGCATGGTCGCTCATGATGTCGTTCTCCTCGTAGTCGTTTCTCTCGTCTTATCCCTGACGAAGCTCGTGCTGAAGCTCGCCGGCCGTTGACGACGTGGCCATGCGTCTCGGGGCCCCGACAGACCTACTGATGTAGGCTCGAACCTCACACCCGCGATAGAGGAGAGGCGAGGTCAGTCGAGAACGTAGAGGTCGCACGCGGCGCGTATGAAGCTTTCAGGAGGGGTGATCTGGAGGGGGTCGGAAAGTATTTCGCCGAGGACGTCGTACTGGAATCACCCGACACTTTGCCGACCGGCGGCGTCTTGCGTGGCCGTGACGCGGTCTTGGCGAACTTTGCGGACATTCCGAACTACTTCAGCAGGTTCGGCGTGGACCCGGACGAGTACATCGACGCCGGCGACCACGTGGTGGTCCGCGGCCTTCAAAGCGCCACCGGCCCAGGCGGATCAACCGAGTCACGTTATCTGCACCCCTTCACGCTGAGTAACGGCAAGGTCATTCGCGGTGAGTACATCGCCGACACCGTGAAGGGTAAGGAAGCACTCGGCAGCTGAGTCTGCCAAGGACGCGCTGCCACTCGAAGAAAGCGCTGGGGTGCGTCGAGGAGATGCCTGCTACCCCTGCTACCCAATTGGCGGCGCCCGCTGCTACCGCTACCCGGTAGCGAGCAGCCGATCGTCGTATTCACCGAAGGGGAGTCGCGCGAAACGTCGGTGGCAAAGGAGCTACCCGACAGGCCGGTGCGCCACTGCTATCACCGAGCCTGCTTTCAGGATGTTGCCCACTGGCTGGACGAGTAGGTTGAAGAGGACCCCAACCTTGGGTTTAGCAAGTGACGGGGGAATAGGTCACCCACCGTACAAGCGGATTCTTCGCCTTCGAATCGCGAGGAGTCTGTCACCGTGGAGAGCAGTTCCTGACGAAGGTGCAGGGCGGGTCCGACGTCGGCGCCAACCGCGTCGAGGTGGTCCACGAAGGCGACGCCTGGCGGATCTCCGGCGAGAAGTGGTTCCGCTCGGTGGCGGACGCCGACCAGTTCCTCGTCACAGCGTGCCCACGTGGCGCGCCCGTGGGCACGCGAGGGGTCGGCTGCTTCCTCGTTCCACGGCCGGTCTCCGACGGGACGGCGAACGGGTTCCGGATCCGGCACCTGAAGGACAAGCTCGGCACACGCGCGCTGGTCACCGACCGACAGGACCACGATCGCGGTGCGCCGGACGCGTGAACTGATCTCTCGCGTTGCCCGCAGCTCGCATCTCGACGCCGATGATCGCGACGTCGGGATTCAGCTCTTCGGGGGTCACTGCCGGAGATGTCCGCCAGCTGCGCCGGATCGAGCACCTTTGGGTCGGCGTATCGGCTGTTCGGCTGGGGCTCGGGAGGTCTCTGGAGCCCTGGCACGGCGAATCGTGCGCGCGACGACCTCGGCCGTCGTACCCATCTGCAGGGGCTTGCCGATGTAGTCATCCATGCCGGCCGCCAGGCACTTCTCACGGTCACCTGGCATCGTGTGAGCGGTCATCGCGATGATGGGCACGTGACTGCGCCGGCCCTCGCGGCGGCGGATCTCCAGGGTGGCCGAGTAGCCGTCGAGGCCGGGCATTTGACAGTCCATGAAGATCCCCGCGTAGTCGGAGCGGTTGCTCATCGCGACGGCCTCGCCACCATCGCGTGCAACGTCGACGCGATAGCCGAGTCGCTGCAGCATACGTACAGCGACCGTCTCGTTGCTCCGGGTGTCCTCGGCCACGAGGATTAGCTCACCGCGCCCACGAGCGCTGTCCTCGATGTCCGCGGGGGTGCTGCGCCTCGCGCGTCGCCGATCTACACCCAGCGCCTGGGCGATCGCGTCGTAGAGAGACGACTGACGCACCGGATTCGTCATGAGACCCTCGATTCCGGCGTCGCGGCATGCCTTCTCTTGGGTACGAGCGCACGTCAGCATCAGCAGGTGCGTGGCGCGCAGTTGAGGAGTGGCCTTGATCTTCGCGGCCAAGCCGAGCCCATCCATTCCCGGCATCTGGTAGTCGAGCAACGCGAGCGTGTAAGGCTTGCCCTCGGCTACGGCCGCCTGCATCAACTCGAGCGCATGCTCGGCGTCGCCCGCCTGCTCGCAGGTCATATTCCAGGAGCGCAGCTGATAGTCGAGGACTGCCCGCTTGATCTCGTTGTCATCGACGACGAGCACCCGCAGGCCGTCGGTGTCGAGCGGAGGGCGCGAGACCTGAATGTCGGCCCCGAGTTGGCAGGGGACGGTGAACCAGAACGTGCTGCCCTCCCCGCGGCTGCTGCTCGCGCCGATCTCTCCGCCCAGCAGCTCAACGAGCCGGCGGGAGATCGTAAGGCCTAGGCCAGTGCCGCCGTACTCACGGGTCACGGACGCGTCGGCTTGAACGAAGGACTCAAACACGCGCCCGATCAGGGCGGGTTCCATGCCAATCCCGGTGTCCGACACCTCGAAGCGCAACAAGACGCTGCCAGCACCCGAGTCGACCGCAGCGACACGGATGACCACCTCGCCTTGGGAGGTGAACTTGACGGCGTTGTTGACCAGATTGGCCAGCACCTGGCGGATCCGGTTGCCATCGCTGCGGAGCATCGTTGGGACCTCGGAGTCGACCCGCGCCACCACCTCGAGCTGCTTCTCGTTCGCCGTACTCGCGACCATCGCAAGGACGTCGTCGACCATCCGGCGCAGGTCGAAGTCCGAGTGGTCGAGTTCCAGCCCGCCAGCCTCGATCTTGGAGAAGTCGAGGATGTCGTCGATCACCTTCATCAGCGCATGCCCGGAGGTGCGGATCGCATCCAGACACTCTCTCTGGTCTTCGTCCAGGTCTGTGTGGAGCACCAGTTCGGTCATCCCGACGACGCCGTTCAGAGGCGTTCTGATCTCGTGGCTCATGTTCGCCACGAACTCGGACTTCATCCGCGAGGCCTCTTCCGCCGCCACGCGCGCCTGCTCGAGCGCCTCCTCGGCCGCCTTGCGCTGAGATATGTCGCGCGCGATCGACGAGGCACCGGCGATGGCTCCCGATGGGTCGCGGATGGCCGACACCGTTAATGACAGGTCGATCAGCCTCCCGTCCTTGCGGACGCGCTGACAGTCGAAATGCTCGACGTGTTCGCCCGCCAACACGCGGCGCAGGATAAGGGCATCCTCGCCTGCGCGCTCGGTTGGAATCAGAATCTCAACGTGCTTGCCGATGACCTCAGCAGCCTCGTATCCATAGAGCTTTTCGGCACCTTGGTTCCAGCTCGTGATCGTCAGATCACGGTCCTTGGTCAAGATCGCGTCCTCGGTGGAGCTCACGACCGCGGCGAAGCGCGCGATTTCGGCCTCGGCTCGCCGCGGCTCGGTGACATCGTGCGCGATGGCGTAGATCAAGCCGTGCTTGACCGAAGGGATCGCGTTCCACGACAGCGACACGTAGCTTCCGTCCCTACGGCGGTAGCGGTTCTCGAACGCGATCGCCTCCGAGCCACCCTGTAGCGTGGAGTACTGCGCTTCGGTCGCCGCCACGTCATCCGGATGGACGAAGTCCATGAACGGCCGGCCAGTCAGCTCCTCAGAGGAGTAGCCGAGGATCTCTTCACAACGCGGATTGACCTGCTGAAAATGGCCGTCGAAGCCGGCGATCACGAACATTTCCGGCTCGAAGAAGTGGTCCATCAGCTCATTGACCTTGGCGCGTTCATCACGCGCAGCGCGCAGACTCTTCTCCGCCCGCTTACGCTCGCTGATGTCGCGGATGGCCGCCGCCACGGTCGTACCTGTGGGCGTCCGTACAGGGCTCAGGCTGATCTCGACGAGAAACTCGCTCCCATTCTTTCGGCGCGCCATCAGCTCGAGCCCGGTGCCCATCGGGCGCACGTCGGGCGTTCCGATGAACCCAGCACGATGTCCCGGATGTGCAGCGCGGAAGCGCTCGGGCATCAGCAACTCAACCGGCTCTCCGATCAGCTCGTCGCGCGGGTAACCGAACAACTCTTCGACTTGGCCGTTGACGAGCATGATCGCGCCATCCTCGTCGACGACGACCATCGCATCCGGGGCGGACTCAAGCACGTCACGCACGAGCTCGAACCGGTGACCCTGCTCCTGGCGGTCCATGTGGTTCATGTCGCAATCACCTCGCACTACTTTCGCTTGGCGTCGCCTCCATCACGTGCAACGCTGGTTCGGAGGAATCGGCTGTGAGAAAGCCGTTACGACTGCAGAAGCCGGCAGATCTCCATCGGAGAACTCGGGACCGCGGCGCAATCGATCGATGGGCGTCGTCGCCGTGAGCAGCCATCGAACCCTTATCGGCTTGGACGCCGCAAAGCTATAGCTACTCGGCCACTCCTCGATACAGGCGACCGGCGATGTCTACGCGGACTGGGACATCGACCAGCCCGCTGCAACGATGGTCGAAGTATTGGCCGAGGACGACGCAGAATGATTGCGCACGCAATCGTTCCCGGCAGGTTCCACTAATCCCCTGCAAAATGGCTGTTAATGGAGACGGTGGGAATCGAACCCACGTCCGTAATCGCGTGAGAGTGGCTTCTACGAGCGTAGCCGGCGCTCTGATCTCATCCCCTGCTGGCCATCGCCGGCGGGGTTGCAGGGGACCAGTCTCCTTGAGCTTCCCCAGCTTGGCGAAGACGGACCGCGCCGGGTGAGCCTGCTTTCTGATCCCGGCCTTCCCCGCCGCAGGCGAGCGGGGCCCGAGACCTCACGACTTAGCTATTGACTAAGCGGCGAGGGGAACTCGTGAAGAGTCCGCACTTATGGTTTCCCGGGAGTTTTACGAGGCCGCCCGGGACCTCGACTCGCGACCACCCCCACGAGCCGACCACGTCGAAGCCTGTCGTCCCCGGGATGTTCTGCCTGTCCATTGTAGCCGCGCCCGCAAACCGACCCCAGCAACTCCGATGAGGAAGGCCCGAGAGACGGACAACCGAGGGCGGGGGGAAGACGGACCAGGGCGCGCGCGGCGCGGCGGGAGAAGCGCGTGCCGCACGGCAGAAGAAGCGCTGGCGGCGCGGCGGGAGCGCACGCGGAAACGTGGGAGGACAAAAAACGACGCGGCGCCGGGCCGCTTGAGGAACCCGCTCAGTTGGACCCGGAGGCCCTTCTTCGTGGGTGGCGCGGCCTCACACCTCGGTGGCCTCGCTCTTTGCGGCTCGGTTCCGCGTCTGGATCCAACGTAGCTCCCGCCCTGGGGGAATGCAAGCTCCTCGCGAGCATCTCCCCGCATGTTCCGAAAGAAACGACGCTCGTTAGGGAGCGCTTTATCGGTGCTGCCACAATGGAGCCATGGACAGCGGCCAGATTTCCGTGCCTCCGGCGACGCGTGCGCTCCCCGGCGGAACAGCGGCCTCGCCGGTTCCCCGCCCAGGCGAGAATCCCTTCGGCGAGCCTTCGCGCGGGGCGGCGCCGGTGCGCAACGTGCGCAAGCGGGCCGGCAGCTTGCTCGCGGCGGTGGCGGCGGTGATCGCCAAGTTCTTTGCGGCGATCAAGGGCCTGCTGTTCTTGCTGCCAAAGCTCAAGCTGCTCACGACCTCGGGCACCGCGCTGGTGTCGGTTGCCGCCTACAGCCTGTTCTGGGGGTGGGAGTTCGCGGCCGGGTTCGTGTTGCTGCTGTTCCTGCACGAGATGGGCCACGTGATCGCACTGCGCCGGGAGGGGATCAAGGCGAGCGCGCCGATGTTCATCCCCTTCCTGGGCGCCGCTATCTTCGCCAAGTCGCTCGGCGAGAACGCGCTCGCGGAGGCTCGCGTCGGGCTCGCCGGGCCGATCCTCGGCAGCCTCGCCGCGGCGGCGGTGGCCGTGGTGGGCGGGCTGACCGGCAGCTCGTTCTTGCTCGCCCTGGCCTACGTGGGGTTCCTGATCAACCTGTTCAACCTGCTCCCCGTCGTGCCGCTGGACGGCGGGCGGGCGATGGCGGCGATGGCCCCATGGATGTGGTTCATCGGCTTTGGCGCGCTTGTCGCGATGGTGTTCATCTTCCCGAACCCGATCCTGCTCATCATCGTGCTGTTCGGAGGCATGGAGACCTGGCGCCGCTGGAAGCAGCGCAAAACGCGCTCGCTCGAGCAGGCCGCCTACTACCGCGTATCGTCGCGCCACCGGATGCTCGTGGGTACCGTGTACATCGGCCTGATCGTGGCGCTGGCGCTGGGGATGCACGAGACGCACATCCTCTCCTCAGCCGGGCACAGCTTCGGCTCGATCTAACCTCCGCTGGGTACAGCCTCGGCTCGGTCCAGCACAGCTGGGCACAGCGTCGGCTCGATCTGGCGCACCGGACGGATCGTGCGCCGCCCCCCCGGCGTGCCGGCAGGTTCGCCTACCGCCTGGCCTCGCGCACGGCGCGTTCCATATCCCGCTTGGTCTCCCGCTCGCGGATGGACTGGCGCTTGTCGTACAGGTCCTTGCCGCGGGCGAGCGCGATCTCAACCTTGGCGTGGGCACCGGAGAAGTAGATGCGCGTGGGCACGAGCGTGAGCCCCCGCTCCTTGGCGCGCCCCGCGATGCGGTCGAGCTCGCGGCGGTGAAGAAGCAACTTGCGCACCCTCTCAGGGTCGTGGTTTTCGCGCGCGGCGGGACCGTATGGGGGGATGTGGATGGAGTGCAGCCACAGCTCGTCGTCGCGTATCGCCGCATATCCGTCCTTCAGCTGGGCTCCGGAGGCACGCAGGGCCTTGACCTCGGTGCCCTCCAGCACGATCCCGCACTCCAGCCGCTCGATCAGCTCGTAGCGATGGGAAGCGTAGCGGTTGGACGCCACGTCCCCCGCACCCATCTTGCGCTTGCCCTTGCCCTTTGCCACGACCCGAGCCTAGATGGTCCGGCCCGCACCTACCGTCGACGCCGGTCAGGATCGATGGGCTCCGCCCTTCCGGGCTCCGCTGCGGCGTTCGTGGCGACCGTCACCGGGCGCGGAGAGATCGACGCGGCCGCGGATCGGGTCCACGCGAGCCACGCGCACCTCGATTGGATCGCCGAGTCTGAGTGTCGAGCCGGTGCGCTCGCCGCGGAGGACCGTGCCCAGCTCGTTGATCTCCCACCACTCGCCGGCCGAGTCCCGCTCGGCGGGCGCCTCACGCAGGCTTCGCACGGGCAGCATCCCCTCGTACTGCCACGAGGTCGCGGGAAACGCCACGAACGCTCCAGCGGAGATCAGCCCGACCACCTCTCCCCCGAACGTCTGCTCCCAGCCCCCCTCGTACAGCGCCCGCTCCAGGGCGAAGCAGCGCGCGACGTCGTCCGCATCGCGCTCGATCGTGACCGCGTCGCGCTCGCGTTCTGAAGTCCATGCCCCAAGCTCTGCGAGCTCGCCGGCCCGCGGGGCGCTCTCCGGGCCACCCACCGCCGAGAGCAGCGCGCGGTGGCAGACGAGGTCGGGGTAGCGGCGGATGGGGGAGGTGAAGTGGCAGTAGCCCGAGGAACGAAGGCCCGAATGGCCGATGTTCTTCGGCGAGTAGTAGGCCTGCTTGAGCGAGCGCAGCACGAGCGAGCTGAGCGCGATGCGGCCCCGCCCGATACGACGCACGTGATCGTCTACGAGCTTGGAGATCGGCCCCACGAGCTCGGCTGCCTGGGATGGGGACATATGCTTCGGAAGCGGCGGGGTGGGCACCTCGAGCGAGGCCAGCTGATCGGCGAGCCGCTCCACCCGGTCGGGCTCCGGTCGCTCGTGAACGCGATACAGGCAAGGGACTCCGCGCTGCGCCAGCAGACGGGCGACGGACTCGTTCGCGGCGATCATCAGGTGCTCGATCAACCGATGGGACTCGGTCTGCACGCGGGCACGGATCTCTGAGACGTGTCCCTGATCGTCGAAGGAGAACTCAGGCTCCTCGGAGTCGAGCACGAGCGCGCCGCTCTGCTCGCGCGCTCGCTGAAGCGTCGCGGCGGCTTCACGCGCGGCTGACAATGGCGTCCCCCAGGGCTCGCCGGCGGGCTCGCGCCCGGCGAAGATACGGTCCACGCGCTCGTAGTCCAGGCGTTCATCCGAGCGGATCAGCGACCGGTAGAACGCCGTGCGCCCCACCTCGGCGCCGTGAAGCTCCAACTCCACGGTGACCGCCATGCGATCGCGGCCGGGGAGGAGCGAGCAGGCGTCGTTGGACAGCTCCTGCGGCAGCATCGGCTCCACCGCCCCTGGCACGTACACGCTCGTGGCACGCTGTCGCGCCTCCCGGTCAAGGAGGGATCCCTCCGAGACGTGGGCGCTCACGTCGGCTATGTGCACCCACACCCGCACGCCGCCTCCATCGATGCGCTCGGCGGAAACCGCGTCATCGAAGTCGCGTGCGCTGATCGGATCGACCGTGAACGTCGGCAATCCCCGCAGGTCGCGCCTGTCCTCTCCCGCTTGGCTCAGCTGCCGACCCCGATCGCTTGCGCTGAGCGCCTCGCGCTGGACCCCGGGGGGAAACCCGCGGATGAGTCCACGATCGAGCATCAGCGCCTCGATCACCTCACGAGCCACGTCCGGGCGGCCGATCACCCGCGCCACCCGCGCCCGCCCGGTCCGCTGCCCGCCCCGCCCGGTCTGTCGGCCACCCTGGCCGGTCCGCCGGCCACCCTGGCCGGTGCGCTGCCCCTCATGGCCGGTGCGCTGCCCACCCCCGCCGGTCGGAATGGCGCTCTCCACGAGCACGATGTCGCCGGCCCGCGCCTTCGCGCCCGCGCCACTCCCGAGGTGGGCGCCGAGCGCAATCCTTCCTGGCCCCGGTGGCGAGAGATCTCGGCCGGTACCTCGTGCGGGAAAGAGCGGTTCGGCCGTCCAGAACCGGCCCCGCTTCTGGAGCACCGCCACGATCGCGGGGGTCACTTCGGCTTCGCGGCCGCGACATTCGCGGCCGCCACCTTCGCGGCGAGCGTTCTCAGCGCGACGGCCAGGCCGAGCGGGGTGTCAACCCCGCGGGGAACGAGCACTTCCGGTGTGATGCCCGCGCCCTGCCTGATACCCCCGCCGCCGAGGTTGCGACCGTTGGGCGTGAAGTACTCGCCGACCGTGATGTCCAGAGCGCCGCCATTTGAGAGCGGCTCCTCCTCCTGGAAGACGCCCTTGCCGAAGGTGTGGATGCCGACGACGGTCCCCCGGCGATGGTCCTGGAGGGCGGCAGTGACGATCTCAGAGGCCGAGGCGGTGTTGGCGTCGACGAGCACCACAAGCGGGATCGAAGGGGAGATCGCGCCGCCGGTGGCGGTGAGCGTACCCGTCGGCTGGGTGCGCCCGCGCGTGGTGACGATCGTGCCCTTGGAAATGAAGATGCTCGCGATCAGCTGCGCCTCCTCGACGAGGCCACCACCGTTGTCGCGCAGGTCGAGGACGATCCCGCGCGCACCCATCCGCAACTCGTGTTGCACGCCATCGCGCACTTCCCCATGTGCCCCGGGACTGAACGTCGCGAGCTCGACCACCCCGAGCTTGACCCCATGAATGGTGTGCGTGGCGGTGGCAACCACGGGCTCGGCGACCGTCGCACGGGTGATCTTCACCGCGCGCGTGGCTCCATGCTTGGCATTCGGCCCGGGGCGAGCCTGCACCGTGAGCGTGACGTTGGTCCCGGGGGGCCCTTTGATCAACGCGGCGGCCTGCGCTTCGGATAGTCCTCCGAGCTTGCCCCCGTTCGCTGCAACGATCAGCTCGCCCGCCGCCAGCCCGACGCGGGCCGCGGGGGTGGAGTCGAACACCCGCACGATGACCAACCCATGCCGCAGGATTGAAGATCCGTGCGTGTCGCCCGTGACGTCCACGCCGATGCCAGTGAAATGCGGCGGCGAGTTGAATTCGCGGAATTCGTTCGGAGACAGATAGTGGGAGAAGCGGTCGCCGAGACCCGCCACGGCTCCGGCGATCGACGCATCAGAGAGCCGGCCCTCGGTGACCGGCCGATAGTAGTCGCTTGAGATCCGCTCGATCGCTTCGCCGACGACCCGCGTCGAGCGGTCGGAGACGAAGGGGCCACGTGCGAACGCGGGCAAATCTTCCGGATGCCCCCCCAGCCAGACGCCCACCACCAACATCGCCAGTCCCACCGCAAGCGCGACGAGCGGTCGTTGTCGTCGTTGGGAGGACATGGCCCCGCAGACTACGGGTCAGACCATCGGCAAGCGCCGCAGCCAGACGCCCGAGACGGCGGGCGGACGGGTGGCCAAGACAGCAATCGCACGCAGCAGCGGGGCGTGCTGCTCTAGGCTGGGCGTGAGTGGCCGACATCTCAACCACCACCGTGCAGGCAAACGGCCTGCCCGTTCACAGCATCGCCCTGCCAGGCACCCGCGCACTGACCGTGCTCGTGGCGTTCGACGCGGGCGCTCGCAACGAGCGCCCGCAGGAGAACGGGATGGCCCACTTCCTCGAGCACATGGTGTTCAAGGGGGGGAGAAGTACCCCACTCACAGGGACGTCAACGAGACCGCGGAGCGGTTGGGGGGCGTATTGAACGCCTACACAAGCCACGACCTCGTGGCCTTCCACATCACGGTTCGAGCGGAGAGCGCGGGGCAGGCGATCGACCTGCTCTCCGACTTCGTCGGGCGCCCGCGGTTGGACGCCGAGGAGCTCGACCGCGAGCGCGGGGTGGTGATCCAGGAGATAAACCGCGCCTACGACCAGCCCTCGACGGTCGCCGAGTACCTGATCGACAGCGCCGCCTTCGGCGAGCACCCGCTCGGGCGCACGGTGCTTGGCCCGGAGGAGAACTTGCGGAGCTTCACGCGCGAGGGGATCGTCGCGTTCCGCGAGCGCCGCTGGGCAGGCGCCCGCGGGGGGGCGTTCCTCGCCGGCAATCTCGATCACCTCCCTGTCGAGAAAGAGCTGGAGGAGCGCTTCGCCCGCTTCCCGCCCCTGCCCACACCCGAGCCCTACGTGCCCGCCCCGGACTTCGCGCCGAAGACGCTCGTGGAGGAACGCGACACCAACCAATCGCACCTGCGCATGATCTACCGGCCGGACATCGCGGTCTCAGACGTGCGCGAGCGCGCGGCGCTGTCGATCTACTCGACTCTCCTGGGCGGCTCGATGGGGTCGAGGCTGTTCGAGGAAATCCGTGAGAAGCGGGGACTGTGCTACTCGGTGTATGCCATCGACCACGCGTTCGCCGACGTGCCGATCCTGCAGCTCGGCTCGGGGTTGGAGTCGGCGAAGTGCGTGGAGGCGTACACGCGAATGCGGGAGATCGTCGAGGAACTGCGCGAGCAGGGGCCCACCGAGGAGGAGGTGCAGCGGGCCCGCGCCTACGCCGCCGGTCGCCTGGTGCTCGCGTTCGAGAACACCAACGCCGTGGCCCGCTACGCCGCCAACCAGAAGATCGTGTTCGGCGAGGACATCGACCCCGACGCGGCGATAGCGGCACTGGACAAGGTCACCTACGGCGAGGTCCGCGAGGTGGCCGCGGGCGTGGCGGACAAGCTCGCGGTGGCGTGCGTGGGGCCACATGCCGCCGAGGAGTTCTAGGAACCGAGCTCAGCCAGCTTTCGTGCCTCGGCGGAGTCAGGTCCCGCCATCTCTCTCACCCACCGGGACGCCTCCCCGAGATCGAGCGCGCGCGCCTCGACCATCGATTCGATGTCCGCCCAGTCCCGTGGCCGGTCGAACAGCGCCTTGAAGACAGCCAGCGCCGTGCAGTTCAGCACGGGGATCGAACGATCCTCGAAGAAGACCTGCCGGACCTCGCTGGCAACCTGATCGTGAAAGGGAAGGACGCTGAAGAACAGGTCGATCGGCGTCTGCTCCCACCACAGCCTGACCTGTCCGTCCCGTTCTGCCTGCTCGAGGCTGAGCCCACTGATCGCCACACCCTTCGGCAACGCGACGAACACGTCCTTTACGCGATCTGGCCCGACGAAGACATTGACGTCAAGATCCCTGGTTCCCCGTGGTTCGAACGTGCAGTAGCCAAGCGCGATGGCGCCGCCGATCGCGTGTGGGATTCGCGCCTGATCGAGCGCGTCGTGCACGGCGAGCAGACGGTCGCCGAGCTCGCTCACGCCGCGAGTCGGATCAGCGGCGGATACGCAAGCTCCGGCCGCGGTCGGTACGGCAGATGCTCAGCCAGGTCGAGTACCTGGGACAGGACCTTCCCGGCGTGCTCCGTCGCCGCACGATCGGCCCGCGGCGCCAGCTGCAGTTCAACCCCGGCCGCCGCAGCGATGCGGGCCATCGACTCCACCGAGGGCTGCCGGCGCCCGTGTGCATAAGCGCTGAGAACCGAGCTTTGCATCCCCGCGCGCCGCGCCAGCTCCGCCTGGCTCAATCCGCTCGTTCGGCGTATATCTGCGATCAGTTCGCTGGCAACATGGTCAGCGGTCAACGACATGACGTGGATGGTAGCACATACGCTAAGTAGATACCCAGATACTTAGCGTATTGCTATATAGCGTTTTCAGCCGATTGCCACCATGCGGTCGATTGGACCGCGTGCCCTGTCGGCGATCTCCTTGGGCACGCGCACCTCGTACTTCATATCCCGCAGGGCGTCGCGCACCTTGGGGAGGGTGATCATCTTCATGTACACGCACGACGCATTGGGGTTTGCGGGGATGAACTCGACGTCGGGGGCGGCCATCCGCAGCGGGTAGAGCATGCCTATCTCGGTTGCCACCACGACCTCGGGGCGTGACGGGAGGGACGCGTGCGACCCGGACACGTCCCCACGCCCACCCTGCAGGTGGCGAGCCTGCGCATGGGACTCGTGCTCGGCATGCTCGGTGTAGTCGTGCTCGGCCTCCTCAGCGTACTTCAGCATCCCGCCGGTCGAGAGCATGTGCACTCCCTCGCTCGAAACGTCTCCCGCGGCGACGTACTCCATCACGCTCGTGGTGCACCCGCACTCGGGGTGGATGAGGAAGTCCGCACCGGGGTGGGCGGAGCGGGTGGCCTCGATGTCAGACGGGCGGATGCCCGCGTGCACGTGGCACTCGCCGTCCCACACGTGCATCCTCCTGCCTAGCTCCTTCTCGACGTACGCCCCGAGCCACATGTCCGGGCCGAACAGGATCTCGGTGTCCTCGCCATGGGTGTCGTAGACGTGGCGCACCACGTCCACCGCGTTGGCCGAGGTGCAGCAGTAGTCGGTGAGCGCCTTCACCTCGGCGGTGGTGTTCACGTACATCACCACCACCCCCCGCGGGTACTCCGCCTTCCAGGCTGCGAGCTGCTCGGCGTCGATGGACGCGGCGAGCGAGCAGCCGGCGTCGAGGTCGGGGATCAGCACGGTCTTCTCCGGACACAGGATCGAGGCCGTCTCGGCCATGAAGTGCACCCCGCAGAACACGATCGTCTCGCCCCCGGCGGCGGCCGCCTTGCGCGAGAGCCCGAGCGAGTCGCCCACGTAGTCGGCGACCTGCTGCACCTCCGGCACCTGGTAGTTGTGCGCAAGGATCACCGCCCCCCGCTCGGCCGCGAGCGCCCGCACCTCGTCCTGCAGCTCGGCTATCTCCTTCCGCGAGAGCGAGACCTGAGGGACTTCCGTGGGCACCATCGGCAGGGTCGGGGCCGGCGGGAGGTTCATCGCCGCACCCCCGGCGAGTGGCCGTCTGAGGTGGGGACCGGGAAGGGGAACATCATGGGATGACCTCCAAGGTCAGGGACAGATCCAACGCGGGCGCGGAGTGGGTGAGCGCGCCCATGGAGATCCATTCTACCCCCGTCTCCGCCCGCGCCCTGAGTGTCTCCAGGGTCACCCCGCCGCTGGCCTCGAGGCTCGCGCGGCCGGCCACCTGAGCGACCGCGGCGCGCAGCTGGGCGTCGTCCATGTTGTCGAGCAAGAGCCGCGGCACTCCCGCGGCGAGCGCCTGCTCGATCTCCTCGGGGTTGCGCACCTCCACCTCGAGCGTCGCGGCCAGCTCCGGGGCCAGCGCCCCTGCCCGCGCCACCGCCGCGCCGATCCCCCCGGCCGCCGCTATGTGGTTCTCCTTGATCAGGATTGCGTCGTACAGCCCCGCGCGGTGGTTCTCTGCGCCACCGGCCGCCACCGCCGCCTTCTCGAGCATGCGCAGGCCCGGGATGGTCTTGCGCGTGTCGAGCACCTTTGCCCCGGTCCCCTGCACCACGCGAGACGCGCGGGCCGCCATCGTGGCGATGCCAGAGAGGTGGGTGAGGAAGTTCAACGACGTGCGCTCGGCGGTCAGCAGCGCACGCGCGCGCCCTTCGATGGACATCACCGGAGCGCCCTCCTGCCCCCACACGCCCTCGTGCGCGAGCCTCTCCACGCGCGCGTCGGGGTCGAGCTGCTTGAACGCCTCTTCGGCGGCCGCCAACCCGTAGATCACCCCCGGGGCCTTCTGCGTGATCAGCGCTCGCGCGCGCTCGCCCTCGTCCACGGTGGCTTCCGTGGTGACGTCACCGGTGCGGATGTCCTCCTGCAGCGCCCGCCTCACCGCCTCGGTGAGACCGTCCGTCATCGATCCGCTGGCGACGATGCCGCGGTCAACAGGTACGCACGCACGAATCCATCGAGATCTCCATCGAGAACGCGTTGAACGTCGCCCATCTCGTGCCCGGTGCGGTGATCCTTGACCATCGTGTAGGGGTGCAGCACGTAGGAGCGGATCTGCGAGCCGAAGTTCACGTCCTGCGCTTCCCCCTTCTCCCGCGCGATCTCCTCCTGACGTTCGCGCTCGCGCCGCTCGAGCAGCTTCGCGCGCAGCATCGCCATCGCGGTCGCGCGGTTCGAGGACTGGGAGCGCTCGTTCTGGCACTGCACCACGATCCCTGTGGGCCGGTGGGTGATCCGCACCGCCGAGTCGGTCTTGTTGACGTGCTGCCCACCCGCGCCCGAGGCTCGGTAGGTGTCGATCTGCAGGTCGTCCTCGTTGATCTCGATCTCGCCGGTGTCTTTCACGACCGGGGCGACCTCCACCCCGGCAAAGCTCGTCTGGCGGCGGTGGGCGGAGTCGAACGGAGACAGGCGAACGAGCCGGTGCACACCTCGCTCGGCGCCGAAGAGCCCGTACGCGTTCTCGCCCGAGGCGCGGAAGGTTGCGGACTTGATCCCAGCTTCCTCCCCTGCGCTCGCCTCCAGCAGCCCAACCTCAAAGCCACGGCCCTCCCCCCAGCGCATCTCCATCCGCAGCACCATCTCCGCCCAATCCTGCGCGTCGGTCCCCCCCGCGCCCGCGTTCACGGTGACGAGCGCGTCGCCGGAGTCGTAGCGCCCGGAGAACAGCCGCTGCTCCTCCAGTGCGGCCAGGCGGGACTCGACCGCGGCGATCTGCTCGTCGAGTTCCTCCTGCAGCGACTCCTCCTCGGCGGCCATCTCCGCCAGGCCGTCGAGGTCCTCCACATCACTCTGCAACGCCTTGAAAGCCTGAATACGCCTGGATGCGCGCGAGTGCTCGGCCGACACCCCCGCAGCCCGGTCGGAGTCATCCCAGAAGCCCTCTTCTCCCATCTGGCGCTCGAGCGCCGTGACGCGCTCACCCAGCCCAGCCGGGTCAAAGATAGTCCGCGAGCAGCTTCATCTGCTCGCGGATCGCAGCGAGCCGTTGCGGCGTGGACTCGGTGGCGGCGTCGGTGGCCATGCCCCCACGCTATCAGCGCCGGTGCGCCGAACCCTCGCACACACCGCCGCTGAGCGCCGTGCCCATGGCAGGCGGGGTCGATGTTCGGTTACCAGGACGGTAGCGCCATGGTTGTACCGCCGCCGCACACCGAGCCCAACAACCTCGCCCCGACCCCCCTCACCAGCGAGGCATGCCGCACGCGACCAAGCTCAATGGGCGTTCGCGCCGCGCGTCTGAGTGTTGCAGCCGCCGCTACGCCTGCGCATGGCATGCCCTCGGGATCAGGAGCGACCTTCGCTCGGCCTTCCAACCACCCCCTAGGAGCGTGGGTCGCTATGGGCTCGCGTCGCGGGTGAGCGGCGAAGATCGTAGGTTCTGGCGGTCGTGCCGGGCGGTGTCACGGTGGTCATTCGGGTCGCTGACCCCGGCTCCCAGCCCCTGGGGAGCCGCGCTGATCGTGTTCAGCTGGTGTTCAGTAGCGCCAGGCCACCTGCCCGGTGCAGCTTGAGCAGGTTGTGGATCATGCACTGAAAGCGCCATTGGGCACGGGCTGCTGGCTTGCCGCGGATCAGGACCCGGCGGCCGTCTTGGACGGTGCCGATCTGGCCGAACACCGGCTCGACGATCGCCTTGCGCCGGCTGTAGAGCCTGCGGCCTTTCTTGGTTTTCGTCTTGCGCGCCATCCGCTGCTTGGCGGTGGCGTGCTTAGGGATCGGCCCGCGCGCCGCCGGCGCCGGTGGCTCTGAGTGCTTGAAGCGGCCGGTCGCGATGTACGGGTCGAGCCTGTGCTGCTCGCAGGTCTCGACGTTCTCCTCGGAGAAGTAGCCAGCGTCAGCGGTCAGCACCGCACCCTCTGGTATCTGCGCGCCGATCGCCTGCAGGTTCTCATCCAGCTGCTCGAGCGCCGGCTGGAGCTGCTGGGCGTCGGGCGCGTGATCGGACAGCTCGGCCACGACGATCACCTGCGCGGTCTCGTCCACGATCGCCTGGCCCGAGTAGCACTGGTGAAAAGAGCCATCCGAGGTCTTCATGATCTTCGACTCCGGATCGGTGAAGTTCCGCTGCGCGCTCGGCTTGGGCGCAAACGCATCGCGCCTATCGCGCGGCGAGCGCGGCTTCTTGCCCTGCGCCTGCAGCTCGGCGCGCCGTTGGTGCTCGGTCTCGCGTGCCTCGGCCTCGAGCGCCTCCTTGGCCTCGCGGATCCTCTGAAGCCGCGTCTCGCGGCGCTTGAGCTCCTCGGGCAGCTCATCACCACGGCGATCCGGGCCGAAGCGCTCATCCTCCTCGGCGTCCACCCGCTCGGCCTCCGAGAGCAGCGCGTCGACGTTCGCTTCGATCTCGGCGATCTCGACCTCCAACCGCCGCTCCTTCTTGACCATCCGCTCATAGCTCATCGCCTTGTGCCGCGAGGCGTTCGCGCGCAGCTTCGTCCCGTCCAGCGCCAGCGACCCCAGCCCGACGAGCTTGGCTTGCTTTGACAGCCGCAGCGCCTGCACGAACAACTCGCCCAGCGCCTGCAAGTGCCGCTTGCGAAAGCGCGCGATCGACCGGTAGTCAGGATGCTGATCGGCGCACAACATCCTCACCGCCACGTCCCGATAGCTCGCGCGCTCCAGCTTGCGCGAGGACATCACCCCATTCGCATACCCGTAGATCAGCAGCTTGACCATCAACCGCGGGTCATACGGCGGAAAGCCACACTGCCCCTCATAAGAGGCGTAGATCGCCGACAGATCGAGCGTGCCCGACTCGACCAAGTCAGAGACGAAATGCGCCAGATCCCCCTCCGGGATCCAGTCCGAAAGCACCGGGGCCATCAACAGCACCTGATCAGGGTCATACCGACGGAAGGTCTTCTCCTCCCCGACCGGCCGGAGGTCATCGACCACCGACTCATCCGCCTCAACCTCCACCAGCCGCTCCTGCACCACCACCGCCGACATGACAACCTCCGCGTCGTGAACGACGGAATCGTCTTAAACCCGCCGGACGGCTCAGCCGCCCTTACTGACCCACGCTCCTAGGCGGCCGTGGACGGGCACCGCGGCCGATGGCCGTGGTCGGGGCAAGGACGCAGGGAGCGTGGTGTGCTCTGCACACGAGCGACCGAGGACGCAGCCCCGCGCCGTGTCCACGGTCGTCTAGGCGCCGTGGCACTTCTTGAACTTCTTGCCGCTCCCACACCAACACGGGTCGTTGCGGCCGACCTGGTGCTCCTCGTCGACTACGCGCTGCTCGACCACTGGAAGCGCTTCCTCTCCCGTTCCTTCGCTCCCGTATCCCTGCGCGCCCTCCGCACCGCCACCGGCGGCGGCCGCCGCGGCGAGCGCGCCGGCCCCGACCGCGCTGCGCCCGCCCGAGTATGAGACGCGGCCCGCGCGGGTGGAGCTCCCGGCGGCGGCGAACGACGGGACCGGCGGTCCGCCGCCGTTCTCCCCCTCGACGTTCACCTGGACGTTGAAGATCAGCCGCGCGAAGTCGGCCCAGACGCTGTTCATCAGGTCTCCGAACAACGTGAACGCCTCGTTCTTGTATGCCACCAGCGGGTCTAGCTGGGCGAAGCCGCGCAGGTGGATGCCCTCGCGCAGGTAGTCCATGTCGAACAGGTGCTCGCGCCAGCGCTCGTCGATGATCTGCAGAAGCAGGAATCGCTCCAGCGCCCCCATCAGCTCCTCGCCCAGCGCCTGCTCGCGCTCGTTGTAACGCTCGAGCGCCGTACCGCTGATGCGATCGGCGAGCGCAACCCGGTCGATCGTCTCGGAGTCGAGATCGCCCTCGGCGATGTCGAGGGGGAAGAATTGGCCCAGCGCCGTGAACAGCCCATCGAGATCCCAGTCCTCCATGAAGTCCCCCGGCGTGTACTGGTCGATCGTGCGCTCGATCACCTCGACGACCTGCTGACGGGCCTCCTCGCCAATGCTCTTCCCCTCCAGCACTTCGTCACGGTAGGCATAGATCACTCGGCGCTGCTCGTTCATCACGTCGTCGTACTCGAGCACGCGTTTGCGGAGCAGGAAGTTCTGCTCCTCGACCTTCCGCTGCGCTTTCTCGATCTGCTTGGAGAGCATCCCTGCCTCGATCGGTTCCTCGTTGCCCTCGGCGTCCACGCCGCCCAACCGGTCGAGGATCCTGTAGATGCGGTCTCCCGCGAACAACCGCACGAGATCGTCCTCGGCCGACAGGAAGAAGCGGCTTTCCCCCGGGTCGCCCTGGCGCCCGGAACGCCCGCGGAGCTGGTTGTCGATGCGCCGTGACTCGTGGCGCTCGGTGCCGCAGATGAACAGTCCGCCCGCCGCCAGCACCCGCTCGCGGTTCTCCTGCACCACCCTCTCCACGCCCGGGAGTGCCTCGCGCATACGCCGCTCGTACTCCTCGGCGCCGTCCGGCTCCACACCTTCTCTTGCAAGCTGCAGACGTACGAGATGCTCGGGGTTGCCTCCGAGCTTGATGTCCACGCCACGGCCGGCCATGTTCGTGGCGATCGTGACGGCCCCCGGCTGGCCCGCCTCGGCGACGGTCTCCGCCTCGCGTGCGGCGTGCTCGGGCTTGGCGTTCAGCACCGTGTGCTCGATCCCGCGCTTGGTCAACCGGTCACCCAGGAGCTCGGACACCTCCACCGAGATCGTCCCCACGAGCACCGGCTGGCCGTTCTCGTGGCGCGCGGTGATCTCTTTGACGACCGCGTTCCACTTGCCCTCCTTCGTCTTGTAGATCTGATCGTTGCGATCGTCGCGGATCATCTCCATGTTCGTCGGGACCTGTACGACCGGCAGCTTGTAGATCTTCATGAACTCCGTCGCCTCGGTGAGGGCAGTTCCGGTCATGCCGGCGAGCTTGTCGTAGAGGCGGAAGTAGTTCTGGTAGGTGATCGTGGCCAGCGTCTGGTTCTCCTCCTGGACCGATACGCCCTCCTTGGCCTCGATCGCCTGGTGCAGCCCCTCCGACCAGCGCCGGCCCTCGAGGATGCGCCCGGTGAACTCGTCGACGATCTTCACCTCGCCGTCGATCACCGCGTAGTCGACGTCGCGCTTGTACAGCGACTCTGCCCGCAGCGCCTGGATCAGGTGGTTGACGAGATGGCCGTTCTCGGCCCTGTAGAGGTGGTCGATCCCGAGAAAGCGCTCGGCCTTGGCGACGCCCTGCTCGGTGATCGACACCGTCTTGTGCTTCTCCTCGATCTCGAAGTCGAAGTCCGCCGTGAACTGCTTCTTCGTACGGGGATCCATGCCTTCCGGCGTCTTGCCCATCACCATCCGAGGCGCCAGGCGAGCGAACTTGACGTACAGGTCGGCCGCTTGTTCGGGGGCCCCGGAGATGATCAGCGGCGTGCGCGCCTCGTCGATCAGGATGTTGTCGACCTCGTCCACGATTGCGAACGCGTGTCCGCGCTGGACCTTTTCCGCGAGATCCTTGGCCATGTTGTCGCGCAGGTAGTCGAACCCGAACTCGGAATTGGTCCCATACACGACGTCGCACGCGTACGCGGCGTGCTTCTCGTCGTAGGGCTGCATGTTCTGCAGCACTCCGACCGACACACCGAGTGCGTCGTAGATCGGACTCATCCATTCCGCGTCGCGCCGTGCCAGGTAGTCGTTGACCGTCACCAGGTGCACGCCCTTGCGTTCGGGGGGCTGCTCGGGTGAGTCCTCGGGTGAGCCCTCAGACGCGTCCTGGGCCGGACGGGTCCGGGCGTCCGCATCGCGCACCGCGAGCGAATTGAGCACGACCGCCAGCGTCGCGGTCAACGTCTTGCCCTCGCCGGTCTTCATCTCGGCGATCTGACCGTCGTGCAGAGCCATGCCGCCGATCAGCTGCACGTCGAAATGGCGCATCCCCATCGTGCGCTTGCCGGTCTCGCGCACGATGGCAAAGCACTCCGGCAGCAGGGCATCGAGCGACTCGCCAGCACGCGCGCGCTCGCGCAGCACATCCATCCGCTCGCGCAGCTCAGCGTCGGTGTCGTGTTCGAGCTCGGGCTCGAACGCGCCGATCAGCGCGACGCGCTTCTGGTAGGTCTTGAACTTCTTCGCCTCGCCGACGTTCAGCGCGCGATCGAGCAGGGAAGGCATCGACCAAGGATAGCTCCCGACAGCTTTCGGCCCGCATGCCGGCCGGCCGGCCTGCGGGGTTCGCCGGAACGTTCAGACCGACGGCTGCGAGGCGACGCGGGCCACCGCTAGGGCAGCCTCGCCAGCGGCAGCCGGGTCCCCGATCTCCGAGCGGTCGCGGCGATGGCGCAGTTTGTCGCGGTGGCGCTTGACCTGGCGCGAAAGCTCATCGACCATGAGGTTCAGCGAGTGCAGCAGCTCTGGCGATGCGTCGTGCGCGCGCAGCGTGATGCCCTTCAGGTAGAGCGTCCCCTCTGCCACGTGGCAGTTCGCGACCCGGGGGTTGGGCTCCCTGAAGATCTCGATCTCCAAGCGGGCGAGATCGGAGACCTGCCGCGCGACCTTGTCCAGGCGACGCTCGGCGTGCATGCGGATCTCGTCGGTGACCGGAACGTTGCGACCCTTCATGTCGATTTGCATCCCAGGCTCCTCTCGGTCGGAGATGTTGGCTCCTATGAGTCTACGCTTCTACCGCGATGGATCCCCATCTCTCTTGGACAACGACCCCCGGGGTGCTGATCGGTGTGACGATGGTCGGCGGTGCTTACCTGGCGCGGTGGTTTCGCGTGCGCCGGGGGCCCTCCCCCCGGCGAACGGCCGAGGCGCCCGCTTGGCGGCTGTGCTGCTTCCTCGGCTCTCTGCTCGCCGCGATCGTCGCGCTCATCTCGCCGGTGGACGCACTAGCCGATCAGCTGTTCTTCATGCACATGGTCCAACACACGCTGCTTCTGGACCTTGTGCCGATCCTCGCGATCCTTGGCATGACGAAGGTGATTCTGCGCCCGGTCACCCGGGCGGTGCACGACCTGGAGCGGCGTGCTGGCGTGCTCGCTCACCCCGCCTTCGCGGTTGTTCTCTATGTCGCGGTTATCTGGAGCTGGCACGTCCCCGCCGCCTACGATCTCGCCTTGCGCCACCCACTTGCGCACGTGCTCGAGCACGTCAGCTTCCTCGCCGCGGGCTCGCTCTACTGGTGGCATCTGCTCTCCCCGATCCGCGCGCGCATGCGCCTCGGCGGCATGGGCCCGGTCGTCTACATGGCCTCAACCAAGCTGTTCGTCGGCGCACTCGGCATGGGCCTTGCATTCGCCCCGTCCGCGCTCTACCCCTACTACGTCGACCACACGCGCGTCTGGGGCGTTTCAGCCCACGACGACCAGTCGATTGCCGGCCTGATCATGGCCGTCGAGCAGTCTCTGGTGATGGGTATCGCCCTGGTTGTGCTGTTCATGCGGGCACTGGCCGAGTCAGAGCGCGAGCAGCTGCGCAAGGAGCGCTACCAGCTGGACGGACAGGGGGTTGCCTGAGCCCTGTTGGGCAGGACCTAACCCCGCCGGCGCAGGCGTTGCAGGATGCCGCTGTGCCCGGCGATAGCGCCGATCAGGATCGACTCGGCCGCGATCTCGGTGCCGGGAAACACGATGCTCCCCCGCAGCTGCGCACGGTCGCCGATCTTCGCGCCATCGCCCAGCACGAGCGGGCCCATTAGGCGGACGCCCGCCCCAATCTGCACTCCGCGCCCGATCCACGCGATCCCGTCGATGTCGGTGTCTGTCCGCAGCGGCTGGCCGATGTTCGATCGGTCCTCGGCCACGATGACCCCGGGGCTCACCTCCTCGCCCTCCATCTCCAGGCGCAGCTCGCCGCGCAGTGCGTCGAACGTCCCCTTGCGCAGCTCGGTCAGCGAACCGATGTCATTCCAGTATTCGCGCACCTCGTGGATGTGGAACGGCACGTCGTTCTCGAGCAGCACGGGAAACACGTCCTGCGCCCAATCCACGAACGGGCGCGCGGGAAAGTAGTCGAAGATCTCAGGGTTGAACACGTAGATCCCGCAGTTACCGAGATCTGAGAGCGCCTCATCGGCGTTCGGCTTCTCCTGGAAGCCCGTGATCCGTCCCTCGCGGTCGTGCAGTACGACGCCGTACTCGCGCGTATCCGCGACCTGCTTGACCGCCAGCGTTGCAATCCCGCCGGTCTCACGGTGCCTGGCCACGAGCGCCCCCAGGTCGATGTCCGTGAGGGCGTCGCCGGAGATCACCAGGAAGGCCTCCCCGCCGAAGAAGTCAGCGCACGCGCGCACCCCACCCGCGGTCCCGAGCAGCTCAGGCTCGTAGCGATACTCCATCCGCTCGCCGAAGTGATCGCGGATCGTGTCCGGAAAGTAGTGCAGGTTGGCGATCACCTCGTCGAACCCGTGCCTGTCGAGCAGGTCGACGATGTGCTCCATCACCGGCCTGTCGAGCACCGGCACCATCGGCTTGGTGATCTCGTAGGTCAGCGGGCGCAGGCGGGTGCCGAGCCCGGCCGCGAGCACCATCGCTCTCATCGCCCTGAACGGTTAGTAGCGGTAGTGGTCGGACTTGTAGGGGCCATCCACCGGCACCCCGATGTAGGCGGCCTGCTCGTCGGTAAGCCTCGTGAGCCTCACGCCCAGCGCGTCGAGATGCATTCGGGCAACCTTCTCGTCGAGGTGCTTGGGCAGGACGTAGACCTTCCTCTCGTAGTCGTCGTTCTTGCTGAACAGCTCGATCTGGGCGATCGTCTGGTTTGAGAACGAGTTGCTCATCACGAAGCTCGGGTGCCCGGTGGCGTTGCCCAGGTTCAGCAGGCGGCCCTCCGAGAGCAGGATGACCGCGTGGCCGTCCGGGAACACCCACTTGTCGACCTGCGGCTTGATGTTCACCCGCTCGATCCCGGGGATCCTCGACAGGCCGGCGATGTCGATCTCGTTGTCGAAATGCCCGATGTTGCCGACGATCGCCTGGTGCTTCATCCGCCCCATGTGCTCGGCGGTGATGATGTCCCTGTTGCCGGTCGAGGTGATGAAGATGTCAGCGCTGTCGAGAACTTCCTCGAGCGTCTTGACCTCGTAGCCCTGCATCGCCGCCTGCAGCGCGCAGATCGGATCGATCTCGGTGATCACCACGCGGGCGCCCTGACCGCGCAGCGATTCCGCGCAGCCCTTGCCGACGTCCCCGAAGCCGCAAATGACCGCCATCTTGCCGCCGATCATCACGTCGGTGGCGCGGTTGAGACCGTCGATCAGCGAATGCCGGCAGCCGTAGAGGTTGTCGAACTTCGACTTCGTCACCGAGTCGTTCACGTTGATCGCCGGGAACAGCAGGTCGCCCGACTCGACCATCTGATAGAGCCGATGCACACCGGTGGTTGTCTCCTCGGTCACGCCTTTGATATGCCGGGCGATGTTCGTCCAGCGCTGAGGGTCTTCCCCGAGCGAGCGCGTCAGCAGGCCCAGGATGACTTGGAACTCCTCGGACTGCGCGCTCGCCGGATCGGGCACGGCCCCCACCTGCTCGAACTCGACGCCCTTGTGCACGAGCAGCGTCGCGTCGCCACCATCGTCGAGGATCATGTTCGGGCCCGACCGCGCCGCGGCGGACGCGTCCGTTCCGGACGACTGCCCCCCGTCGCCGTCCTCGCCCCCCGGCCAGCGGAGCACCTGCTCGGTGCACCACCAGTACTCCTCAAGCGTCTCCCCCTTCCAGGCGAACACCGGAACCCCGCTCGGGTCATCGGGGCTGCCGTGCGGTCCGACCGCCACTGCGGCTGCAGCGTGATCCTGGGTCGAGAAGATGTTGCAGCTGCACCAGCGGACCTCCGCTCCGAGGGCGGTGAGCGTCTCGATCAGCACGGCCGTCTGGATCGTCATGTGTAGCGAGCCCGTGATCCGCGCGCCCTTCAGCGGCTGGGTGGCGGCATACTCGCGACGGATCGCCATCAGGCCCGGCATCTCGTGCTCCGCGAGCGTCACCTCCTTGCGACCGAAGTCGGCGAGGGAAAGGTCGGCGACCTTGAAGTCGGTCTCCGTGAGGGTGGCGGTTGGGGTCATCGTGCGATCTCCATGGTCATTGTTGTAGCGACCTTCACCGTTTGGCAAGGGCGGCCTTCAGCTCATCGATCACCTTCACCGGCCCGGGATCGACTCCACGCAGCACGGCGAGGTAGATCGAGACGAGATCACCGAGCAGAACGAGCGAAATCACGCGCTCGATCGTCGTCTCCCCGCGCGTCTCCAGTCGGAAGCTGGCCACAGCGTTGCCGGCGATCAGGCGCTCGGTTATGTCCATCCGCTCCTTCACCCGGGGGTGGGCGTCGGAGTCATCGAGGAACACAGCCGAGAAGCGCCCCACCTCGTGCGCGCCCTCCCAGCCCGCGATCTCGTTGTGGTCGAGCTCGGGGAGTTCGTGCGAGAAGCACGGCTGCTTGGCATTCTCGTTGATCTGCGTCTTCCATCGGTAGGCGATCGGATTGGTCAGCCCGGCGCCGGCGATCACCGGTGTGGTGCCATGCAGGCCACGGGCGGTCTCCTTGGCCAGCGAGTCCTCGGGCGCGTCGGGTCCCCACTCGGCGACCAGCTGCTCGGTGTGCGAGGCCGCCACGTCGATCTCCGATGTAAGCCTTGGACCCGCGCCGCACAGGGCCGCGACCTCCAGGGCCGCGACGGTCATGTAGGCGACCGCCGCACGGGGTTGGAAGCCGCCGGGCAAGGGGATCACGGGAACGCCGTCCGCGCGGGCCATCTCGGCGAGGCGCCCACCGGTGGTGACGATCGTCCGCCGCGCGCCCAGGGCACCTGCCGACTCGTAGCATGCGAGCGTCTCCTCGGTGTTGCCCGAGTAGCTCGCCAGCAGCACCATCGTGTCCGGGGTCGTCCACGGTGGAAGCCCGTAAGCACGGGTCACGAAGATAGGCCGCGTGGCGTGATCGCTCAGCGCCGCGCGGGCAAGGGCGCCGCCGATTGCGGAGCCCCCCATTCCGGCGACGACCATCCCGGCGGAGGTGTCCCAGTCCTGCATGATCGCCGACTCGGCCCGCCACAGGGCGTCGCGCAGATGTTCGGGCAGGGCCAGCACGTCGCCGAGCTGGTCGGAGATGTCGATCTGCGCGATCGCTTCACGTGAGAGCGCGTCGGTGGATGTGGCGGTGACGCCGCCTTTGCTCATCTGCTTCTCGCCTCCTGTCGAACTGAGAGCACGGGGACCGGGAACTGGGGGCATAGGTGGGCCATTGGAGATTGGAGCGTGGAACCTAGAACTTGATCGCGCCGTCGGACAACTCCACACCAGGGAAGATACGCGCCCCGTGCGTGATCACGTTGTCTGCCCCGACGGTCACGCCCTCGCCGAGCACCGCCCCGCCCGTGATCTGGGTTCGCGGACCGACGCGACAACCGGCGGCAATGATGCAGTCACACACCGTGCAGCCCTCGCCGATCTGCGTCCCGTTGAGGATCACCGCACGCTCCACCGTGCTGCCGGCGCCGATCGACACGTTTCCAGCGAGCACCGCCAGGCTGCCCACATGCGCACCCTTCGCGACGCGCACGCCGCGCTCGAGCACCGCCGGAGGAATCACCCGCCCACTGACCTCGGCGTCCGCGTCGATCGCCAGCCAGTCGCTGCCAAGTCGCCCCTTCACCGCCGTCTCGACGTTACCCTCGATGATGTCGAATGTGCCTTTCAGGTAGCGCTCGGGCGTGCCGATGTCCAACCAGTAGCTCGCCGATGGAAACCCGTAGAGCCCGTTACCGATGAGCATCGGCCAGACCTCGCGCTCGATCGAGACGTTCCGCTCCTGCGGCACCAGCTCCAGGACCTCCCGCTCGAGCACATAGGCACCCGCGCTGATCATGTTCGTATCGATCCTGTCGGAGCTCGGCTTCTCCACGAAGTCCTTTACCGAGCGATCCTCGTGCAGGTGCACGAGCCCGTACGCCGTGGGATCGGGGACGGGAACCAGCGCGAGCGTCGCCTTGGCCCCGGTTTGGAGGTGCTGTGTCATCTGCTCTGTCAAGTCGATGTCGGTGAGGACGTCACCGTTGAGCATGAGAAAGCGTTCGTCGAGCAGCGACTCGGCGAACTTCAGCGCCCCCGCGGTGCCGCGCGGGTCGGGCTCCTCGACGAAACGCAGGCGGAGCCCCAGGCCGGAGCCGTCGCCGAGCACGTTGCGGACGCTCGTGGCCAGGAACCCGCAGGACATGATCACGTCGTCGATCCCGTGCGTGCGCAGCCATTCGAGCATGAACGAGATGAACGGCCTGTCCACGAGCGGCACCACCGGCTTGGGTACGGTCGAGGTCAACGGGCGCAGGCGTTTCCCCTCGCCGCCCACCAGGATCACGGCCTGCATGGCCTCAGCGCCTTCCTATGCCCTCGTAGAGCAGACCCGCCCCGCGCACGGCGTCCGGATCCAGGGCGTTGCGCCCGTCGATCACCAGATTGCCACTCATGGCCTCGGCGATGAGCTTCCAGTCGAGCTGCATGAACTCCGACCACTCGGTGACCAAGACTACGGCGTCGGCGTCGCTGACGGCGTCGAGGGGAGAGGCGGCGAACGAGACCCCACCGACCAGCTTGCGAGCCTGCTCCTCGGCGACGGGATCGTAGGCCGTGACCGCGGCGCCATCGGCGTTCAGCCGCGCGGCGAGCACCAGCGAGGAAGCCTCGCGCATATCATCTGTGTCGGGCTTGAACGCCAGACCGAGCAGCGCCACGCGCTTGCCGACGAGGCCTCCAAGGTGCTTCTGCAGCTTGCCGATCACGCGCCGCTTCTGCAGTTCGTTTACCTCGATCACGGCGGTCAGCAGCTGGAAGTGGTACCCGGAGTTGCCCGCCAGCTGCTTGAGCGCGTCCACGTCCTTGGGGAAGCAACTCCCCCCAAAGCCGATGCCGGCCTGCAGGAACTTGGGGCCGATGCGATCGTCAAGGCCCATGCCACGTGCTACCTCGACGACGTCGGCGCCGGTCTCCTCGCAGACGTTGGCGATCTCGTTGATGAACGAGATCTTCGTCGCGAGAAACGCGTTGGAGGCGAGCTTGACCATCTCAGCGCTCGCGATGTCGGTGCGCACGAGGGGCGCCTGCAGGGGAGCGTAGAGGTCGACCACCGCGTCGCCCGCCCAGTCGCCGTTGTCCCCGACGACGACGCGGTCGGGGTGCAGGAAGTCCTTCACCGCCGAGCCCTCCTTCAGAAACTCAGGACAGGAGACGTATCCGAGCATTCCCTTGCCCTGCTCGCCGAGCGTGCGCTGCAGGGAGGCCCCGGTTCCGCACGGGACGGTCGACTTCATCACCAGCGCGTGCGGGCCGGCCCGCGATTGCTGCGAGGCCGGGATGGCATCGACGACGGCGTGCACGGCAGAGAGGTCGGCGTCACCGGAGTAGGTCGGTGGGGTACCCACCGCCACGAACAAGAGCCGTGCGTGCTCGAGCGCTCCGGCCAGTTCGGTGGAGAAGTGCACCCGACCGGCATTGCGCGCCAAGAGCTCCTGGAGTCCTGGCTCATAGATCGGCGACTCGCCGCGCTTCAGACGCTCGACCTTGGCCGCGTCGATGTCCACGCACCATACCTCGCTGCCGAGCTCAGCGAAGCCCGCCGCGGTCACGAGCCCCACGTAGCCGGTGCCGATCACTCCGATTGGATCGCGTTTGCTCGCGGCGCTCATGAGGCGAGGAAGGCTAGTCGGTGCGTGTGAGCTGCGATGTCTCTTGCCCGAGCAGAGCCCATCACCCGGCGTCGGAACGTACCCGGAACACCGGGTGCTTGGGCGCTGCGCCGAGCAGCTCCTCATCTGAGGAGTCCGGGCCAACGCCGTCGAAGAACGCTCCCACCTCGAACTTCCATCGCTCCAGGTAGGCACGCAGCACTGCCGGCTTCTCCGCGTCGGCAAGCTCGGTGGCGGTGAAGCTCTCGCTGCGTCTGCCGACGAGCAGCCGTCCCTGTCCGCTCACACGCAGGTTGCGTGCCCACTGGGTCTCGCCACGCGGGGCAACGAGGTAGCGCTCACCCTCAAATGCGAGGAGGTTGACCGGCGTGCGACGCGGCTGTCCGGAGCTACGCCCTCGAACCTCCAGCACACGCGAGCCGAGAAGGCTGATGCCGAGTCTGGTCAGGCCCGCGACGATGCCGTTGAAGACATGTGTCGTAAACCAACCGGGGCGCTTGCGCGCGAAGTCAGCCGTGGCGGGACTGCCCGTCTCCACTGCGAGGAGTCTACTGTCCCACGGCCAGAAACGCCTCGTAGCGCCGGATGTCGCGCAGCGCCCGGGCGCTCTCCTCGCTGCCCTGCTCGGCGCGCTCAGCGGCCCCCCGTGCTTCGGATAGCTTGGTCTGGAAGGTGTCGCGGTCGAGCTGCGCGGGGGCGATGGCCTCCTCGACGAGCACGAGCGCCCGGTTCTCGACGAACTGCAGGTAGCCCTCGGCCTGCGCGAAGCGCACGATCTCGGTCTCTGAGCGATACAGACGCAGCTCGGTGGGCTCGAGCCTGGCCAGCAGCGGCTCGTGGTTGGCCAGGATGCCGATCGAGCCCACGGTCGTGACCGTGGAGAGCATCTCGATCTCCTCGGAGAAGACCTCTCCCTCGGGGGTGAGCACTTCCGCTGGAAACTTCGTATGGGCCATTGGTCAGCTCCGAGGGGCATCCAGCCCCGCGTCCGCGGTGACGGGTGCCGGAGGGCAGTCCAGCCGTCCTTGACCGTTCGGTCTTCGGCCTCTCATCTTGCCGCCTCGACAACCTCGTCGATGGTGCCCTTCAGGAAGAACGCGCTCTCGGGAACCTCGTCGTGCTTGCCGTCGATGATCTCCTCGAAACCTCTGATCGTCTCTGCGATGGGCACGTAGACGCCCGGGGTCCCCGTGAACTCTTCGGCGACGAAGAACGGCTGCGAGAGGAAGCGCTCGATCCTGCGCGCCCGCTGGACGGTCAGCTTGTCCTCGTCTGAGAGCTCGTCGATGCCGAGGATCGCGATGATGTCCTGCAACTCCTTATAGCGCTGCAGGATCTCCTTGACACGGTTGGCCACGCGGAAATGGTCGTCACCTAGGATGTCCGCCTTGAGGATCGTCGAGGTGGAGTCCAGCGGGTCGACCGCCGGGTAGATCCCTTTCTCTGAGATCGCCCTCGAGAGCACGGTGGTGGCGTTCAGGTGCGCGAACACCGATGCCGGGGCTGGGTCTGTGAGATCGTCGGCCGGGACGTAGATGGCCTGCACCGAGGTCACAGAGCCCTCTCGCGTCGAGGTGATGCGCTCCTGCAGCTGGCCCATCTCGGTCTCCAGCGTCGGCTGGTAGCCGACCTGGGAAGGCATGCGCCCCAGCAGCGCCGAGACCTCGGAGCCGGCCTGCACGAAGCGGAAGATGTTGTCGATGAACAGCAGCACGTCCTGGCCCTTGTCACGGAAGTATTCGGCCATCGTCAGCCCCGAAAGAGCCACCCTCATGCGGGCCCCCGGGGGCTCGTTCATCTGGCCGAATACGAGCATCGTCTTGTCAAGGACGCCCGACTCCTTCATCTCGAGCCACAGGTCGTTGCCCTCGCGCGAGCGCTCGCCCACGCCGCAGAACGCCGACAGCCCGCCATGCTCCTTGGCGAGGTTGTGGATGAGCTCCTGGATGAGCACCGTCTTGCCCACGCCCGCTCCCCCGAACAGCCCGACCTTGCCGCCCTTGGCGTAGGGCGCGAGCAGGTCGACGACCTTGATGCCCGTCTCGAACATCTCGGTTGTCGGCGTGAGGTTCTCGGCGCGCGGGGCCTCCTGGTGGATGGCGCGGCGCTCCACGTCCCTGGGCAGCTCCGCGCCGAGGTCGATCGGCTCGCCGAGCAGGTTGAAGATCCGCCCGAGCGTGACCTCTCCCACGGGGACCGTGATTGGGCCGCCCGTGTCGAGCACCTCGACGCCACGCGCCAGGCCGTCGGTCGTGTCCATCGCGACGGCCCTCACACGGTCATCGCCGAGGTGCTGCTGAACCTCGCACACGAGCACGCCCTCGCCGGCGCCCGCACTGATCCCGGGCGCCTCCTCGTCAGCTGCAGCCGAAGGCCTGGCGATCGTGAGCGCGTGGTTGATCTCGGGAAGGCGGTCGGGGAAGACGGCCTCGATGACGACGCCCTGGATCTCCTCGATTCGCCCGATGTTGCGTTTGCGTGCGTCCCCGTTGCCGGAGTGCTGCGCGGGGCTGGTGGGCTCTGTGGTGGCGGCGTCCATTGTGTTGATTCTCCTCTTTATCTATTCCAAGTTGTTTCGTAGTGAGAACACGCGTCTGGGACGGGTCGATGATCAAGCGAGACAAGGACGCACCGAGCGTGGCGTACCGATCATAGATCGACGGGATCTACGATCGGCCAGCACGCGAGCGACCGAGGACGCAGCATCGCGCGGCTCAGCGGCCCGTCCTAGCTGAGGCCCTCTGCGCCGGCGACGACCTCCATGATCTCCTGGGTTATCTCGGCCTGGCGGGCGCGGTTCATTTGCAGTGTGTAGTCGGTGATGAGTTCGCCGGCGTTCTCCGACGCGCTGCGCATCGCCGTCATCTGAGCCCCGAAGAACCCAGCCGCGGACTCCACGAGCGCCCGGTAGATCGAGATCTCCAGATAGTCCGGAACCAGGCGGCTGAGGATCTTCTCGGGGTCCGGCTCGTAGTCAACGGGCGTCCGCCTTGTGGGCGCGTCCGGCGAGCGGTCCTCCTCGCCTGCGATCGCCTGATGTGAGAGCGGAAGCAGCCTCTGGCGTGTGACGTGCTGGGCGAGCGGGGAGACGTATGAGTTGTAGACCATCTCCACGCGATCGACGCGGCCGTCCAAATAGGCTCCGATCAGGTCGTCGGCAATGATGCGCGAGTCCGCGTAGGTGGGTCGATCGGCGAAGCCCGTGTAGCTGCCGCTGAGCTCGTGTCCGCGGAAGGCCAGCGAGGAGACGCCGCGGCGCCCGGTCGCATACCAGCTGCTGCGCAGACCCTCCTCGGCCAGCTCAGCGGAGAGGCGCACGCCGGCGCGAATGATTTGGGAATTGAAGCCGCCGGCAAGGCCGCGGTCGCCCGTGACCAACAGCAGCCCCACGTCAGTCTGGGACTCGTGCTCGCGGAGCAGCGGCAGGCGCGCGGCCTCTGCCCCGGCCGCCTGTGCGGCCTGTCGCGTCATCCGCCCGATGGCATCGGCGTACGGGCGCAAGGCGGAGATCCGCTGCTCTGCCCGCCGCAGGCGGGCCGCGGCCACCATCTCCATCGCCCGTGTGATCTTCTGGATGTTCTTCACCGAGGCGATCTTGTTCTTGACGTCGCGCTGAGAGGCCATGGCTGTGCTCGGCGGGCCGCGCTAGGCCGCCTGGGGCTCCTTGTCGGGTGCGGGCTCGTCCTGCTGCTGGCGGGACTCGCGCTGGGGGAGAGGCTCGTCCTCGTCCAACGGCTGGCCCTCCTCGTCGAGGTCAAAGCCGAAGTCCTGGGCAAACGCGTCGACGGTGTCGTCCACCTCCTTCTGGGTCTCATCCGACCAATCTCCACCGTTGATCTTCTCGCGCAGCTCCGGATGCTGGGAGTGCAGGCGTTCGGTGATGCCGAGCAGGAACTCCGGCACGCGCTCGACGTTCAGCCGGTCAAGGTAGCCGTTGGTGGCGGCGAAGATCTGCACCGTCTGATCCTCCACCGCCAGCGGCGCGCGCTCATGTTGGTTGAGGGTTGCAACCAAGCGTTCACCGCGAGCGAGCGTACGCTGAGTGTCGGCATCGAGGTCTGAGCCGAACTGCGCGAACGCCTCCAGGTCGCGGTACTGGGAGAGCTCTAGCTTGATCCTTCCCGCGACCTTCTTCATCGGGCCGATCTGTGCGTTGCCGCCGACGCGCGAGACCGAGATGCCGACGTTGATCGCCGGACGCACGCCCGAGTTGAAAAGCGCGGACTCCAGGAAGATCTGCCCATCGGTTATCGAGATCACGTTCGTGGGGATGTAGGCCGAGACATCGCCCGCCTGCGTCTCAATGATCGGCAGCGCGGTGAGTGAGCCGCCGTCGAGGTCGTCGTTGAGCTTGACGGCGCGCTCGAGCAGGCGCGAGTGCAGGTAGAAGACGTCGCCGGGATAGGCCTCGCGCCCCGGCGGGCGGCGCAACAGCAGAGACATCTGGCGGTAGGCGTACGCATGCTTGGTGAGGTCGTCGTATACGCACAGCGCGTGCCGGCCGCTGTAGAGGAAGTGCTCGCCCATCGCACAGCCGGCGTAGGGAGCCATGAACTTGATCGGCGCCGCCTCATCCGCGGGGGCGGCCACGATGATCGTGTTCTCAAGGGCGCCGTATTCCTCGAGCGTCTGCGCAATGGCAACGACCGTTGACATGCGCTGGCCGATGGCCACGTACACGGACACCACCCCGGTGTCCTTGTTGTTGATGATCGTGTCGATCGCGATCGCGGTCTTGCCGGTCTGGCGGTCGCCGATGATGAGCTCGCGCTGGCCGCGGCCGATCGGGATCATCGCGTCGATCGCCTTGAGGCCGGTCTGCATAGGCTGCTTGACCGGCTGGCGCTGGACGACGCCCGGCGCCTTGAACTCGGCCGGGCGCGTCTGCTCGACGGATATCGCGCCCTTGCCGTCCAGCGGGCGGCCGAGCGGGTCGACGATGCGCCCGAGCATCTGCTCGCCGACGGGGATCTCCAGGAGCGCGCCGGTCCGCTTGACGGTGTCCCCCTCCGAGACGCGCTCCCAGTCGCCGAACAGCACCGCACCCACGTTGTCGGACTCGAGGTTCAGCGCCAGGCCGGTGACCCCGTGGGGAAGCTCGAGCATCTCGAAGGACATGCAGTTCTCGAGGCCGTGAAGGCGCGCGATGCCGTCTGCCACTGACAGCACGGTGCCCACCTCGGTCAGCTCGCCCGTACCGCTGTCGAGTCCCTCGATACGGCTCTTCAGAATGCTCGTGATCTCGTCGGGATTGATCTGCATCTAGGAGGCTCCTTGGGCAACGTGCCTGCGCAGCTGCTCCAGTCGGTTGCGAATAGAGGCATCGAGGATCGAGTTTCCGACCCTGATGATGATGCCGCCGAGAATGTCCGGGTCCACGCGCGCCGCCAGGGTCACCTTGCGCCCGGCGCGCTCGCCGATCGTCCTGCCCAGGCTATCGGTGGTCGCCTCATCGAGCGCTATCGCACTGGTGATCTCGACCGGCAGGGTCCTGTTCTCCTCATCCCACAGCCGCTCGTACTCCTGACGGATGCGGAAGATGACGGGCATGCGGTGGTTTTCGATGAGCAGCGAGAGGAAGTTGAGGAGGAGCTCGTCGGCGCCGTCGAGCAGCGTGGACAGCGACTGCTGCTTCTCTGCGGTCGAGAAGTAGGGCGAGAAGAAGAAGACGGCGAGCTCGCGATGTTCGTCCAGGGCGTCGGCAAACTGGGCGAGCTGTTCGCGCAGCTCGTCCAGCCGGCCCTGCTCGAGGGCCGCCTGGAACAGCGAGCGGGCGTATACCTGGGCGAGCTCCTCCATCAGTTGCTCTGGGCCCCAGAGGAGATGCCCGAGAAGTCCAGTTCGCTCAGAGCCTCCTCCACCAGGCGCCGCTGGTCGGAGTCGTCGAGCGTCTTGCGCGTGACCTTCTCGGTGGCCATGATCGTGAGGTCGGCGACCTCCCGGCGGATGTCGTCGAGCGCCCGCTTGGTGGCAGCGTCGATGTCGCGCTCGGCGCGCTTGGCCGCCTCGGCAAGGATCTCCTGCCCGCGGTCGCGTGCCTCGTGCTCGTGCGACTCGGCCGTCTGGCGTGCTTGCTGGACGATCCCTTCGGACTGAACCCTGGCCTCCTTCAAGCGCTCGCGGTATTCGGCGAGGATCTTGTCGGCCTCCACCCTCGTGCGCTCGGCGGCATCGATCGACTCGTCGATGCTGCGGCGGCGCTCGTCAAGGGCGTCGCGGATGCGGGGGAAGACGGCCTTGATGAGAATGTAGAGAGAGATCCCGAACACGACGAACGTCCAGATCATGAGGCCGACGTTGGGCGTGATCAACCACGACTCGCTCGCGATCGGCATGCTCGGAATGGTGGCGATGGAGTGCATTACCGACCTACAAGAAGAAGGCGATGAAGCCGCCCACCAGGCCGTAGAAGAATGTCGCCTCGGTGAGCGCGAAGCCGAGCCACTGGATCGAGGCGATCTCATCGCGCATCTCCGGCTGGCGGGTGACGGACTCGATCACCTTGCCGAACAGCATCCCGATGCCGGCGCCCGCGCCCGCGGCGCCGCCGCCGGCGCCCACGCCGAGGGCGATCGATTTACCCGCTTTTTCACCGGTTTCGGCCGCCGTGGTGCTTGCTGCGACGACCGGATCGATCAGGTGGATGAACAGTGGTAGCAAGAGATGGGTCATTGTCAGAAGAGCTCCTTGTCGGGTGCTTAGTGGCGGGCGGAGGTAGCGCCACCCAGGTAGATGGCGGTCAGAATGGCGAAGATGAAGGCCTGCAGACCGGCGATGAGCACCGCCTCGAATAAGTAAATGGCGACTCCGATGGGCAGGGTGAGCCAGCCCAGGAGCTGCAAGCCGAGGAGCACCGCCAGGTTGCCGGCCATGAAATCGATGAGCAGGTGCCCGGCGAGCAGGTTGGCCCACAGTCGGATCGTCAGCGAGAGCAGTCGCAGGAAGTTCGAGAGGATCTCCAGCGGGTACATGAGGATCAGCATCGGTCCTTTGATGCCCGCCGGGATCAGACTTTTCAGGTACCCAAAGAACCCGTGATGGGCACGGAGTCCTTCGACGTTATATGCGACGAACACGCCGAGGGCGAGCACCAGCGGCACGGCGACGTTCGTTATCGCGGCGTAGATCTGAAACGAGGGGATGTTCAGGCCGAACAGCTTGAACGTGTCGTGTGAGTTGACCGGCAGCGGGATGTACCCGATCAGGTTGGAGACGAGGATGAACACGAACAATGTGAATATGAGCGGGAACCACTTCCTGGTCATGCCCTCGTCCATGTTCTCGCGCGTCAGCCGTGACATCAGGCCGTACCCCCACTCGACGGCTACCTGCAGGCGGTTCGGACGCCTCTGCATGTGCCTGGCGACGAACACCATGATCCCGAGCGTCAGCACGGTTGCAATCAACAGGTAGAGGACCCCCTTGTCGAAGTTGAGGGGTCCGAAGATGTGGAACCAGGTTTCGAGGTGGAACGCGTCGATCACCTTGAAGCTTTCGTTTTTGTGACCCTTGATGCCGAACCCCACGGCGAAGCCGATCAAGCCCACGAGGTAGACGAGCGCGATCGACCAGCCGATCTTCCTGCCCCTGCTCATCGTGCGCGGGTTCATTGCATCGCCTTCCGCCGCGGCTGCGGCGGCCCCGTGATCACCCTGACCACGAATGCCACCGTGTACGCGCCGAAGATCACCAGCGCCGCGGTCAGGCCGTCGGCGCGGCCGCCCACCACCCCCGCAGCGACGATCGCCCCCGCCAGCAGCCAGATCCGCCCGAATGCCTCGAACAGGTGCAAGCCGAGCTGTGTCCGGGGTGCGGTCGCACTGTTGATCCAGCGCCTGTCGGCCTGGGCGATGATGCGCTGCACCACCCACGCCCCAGCCCCGATCGCGTAGCCGAGCGCAGGCGCCCCGAGCGCCAGCGCTCCAGGCGCCGCGATTACGACGAGCACGACATCGAGACAGCGGAGGATCGCCATCGAGCGCTTCTCGAGCAGGGCGCCGGCGCCTCCCGCCGAGGGAGATCCCTGGGAGGAGGTCCGAGCGGCGATTTCGATGTGACGCGGGATCACCATCGAGCGCTTCTCGAGGACGGCACCAGCGCCTGGATCGGTGCGAAATCGGGACATTGACCGTGCCCGGTAGCGGACAGGCCTGATGATTCTTCGCTGGCGTCGAAGTCTGGCATCTGTGCAGGGCCACCCTACAGACGAGAAAGTTCGCGCGCTCGATTGCGGCGGAACCGTCGAGGCAATCCCTCAACTGTCTGCGGCGGCGCGCCTACTCTACCTGGTCTTGGACTTCGTAACAAGTTTGTGACATGCGGTACGGGGTACGGGGAGGGCGATCTTGCGAGGAACCGGGGGCGGCGGCCGACCTCACCGCTCGGCAGCTCCCGCTGGCGCGGCCGTAGTCGCACGATGACCACCGCCAGCGCGATTGCCACGAGCCCGCCCACGAGGTCGAGCACGAAGTGGTTTCCCGTGGCGAGCACCGCCAAGGCGGTCACGCACGGGTAGCAGACAGCAAGGCAACGTACCCACGGGCGCTTTGAGATCTGCCAGAGCACCAGCGTGCACCACACCGCCCAGGCTATGTGCAGCGAGGGCATCGCCGCCAGCTGATTGGCCTGCGAGGCCAGCGGCCCGGTGTGCCAACCGCCGAAGGCATGAGTGGACGCCACCACGTCGGTGAAGCCCCTGAGCATCCGCGGCGGGGCCACCGGATAGAGCCAGAAGACGGCAAACCCGAGCAGGTTCACCACTACGAGCGAGTTGCGCAGCGGACGGTAGAGGTCGGCCCGCCGCCACCACAGCCAGCCAAGCAGGCCGAGGGTGACCAGGAAATGGGCGTTGTCGTAGTAGTCGGAGGAGAGCAGCCCGAGCGTGTGATGCCCCGCCAGCCAACGGTCCAGCGCCAGCTCGGGGTCCAGGTGCAGCGACTGCTCCAGATGCAGCACGCTTCGGGCGTGGCCGATGGCGAGGTGCAGGCGCACCGGCGCGAGATTCGTGATCGCGTCGTACACCCAGCACAGCCACACGATGACGAGCACCTCGACCCACCAGCGGGTCCGGGTCTGCACCGGCGAGAAGGCGTCTGTTGGGTCCCCCCTGAAGCCTGTGGTCGGGCTGTTCGCCACGGCCGAGCCGTGGACGTCGATCGAGACCGCGCTTGACAAGCCCTCGATGTTATCTACCCGCCAGAGACTCTTGACATCAGGGCGCCACGGGCTCCAGGCCGCGCTGGGCGAGCGTCTCAAGGACACGCGGCAGGGCCGCCGCCGTGCGCCGCCAAGAGCCGGGAGCGGAATAGTCGTCGGCATCGTGCAGAAGCAGTACCGAGCCCTCCCCGGCGCCTCGGGTAACCCGCGTGGCGATCGACTCGGGTGTGGCGCGCGCATCCCAATCCTTGCCGAAATGACTCCAGAGGAGCGTTCGCCAGCCGTGCTCGCGTGCGATCCGCAGCGCGGAGGCATTGAGGACCCCGTAAGGCGGACGGTAGAGGCCGATGGGGCGGCCGCTGGCCCCCTCGATCGCGTCCTGCGCCCGCGCGATGTCGGCCTGAACCTGCCGCGGCGTCAGGCGCAGCAGGTTGCGGTGACGGTCGCAGTGCAGACCAATCCCGTGGCCCCCCGCGACGATCTCCCCCACCAGCGCGGGGTTGCGCCGCACCTGCTCTCCGACCAGGAAGAAGGTCGCGCTCACGTGCCCGCGTGCGAGGATCTCGAGCACCGCGGGGGTGCCCAGTGGGTGGGGGCCGTCGTCGAAGGTGAGCGCGTAACCGGCGCCGCTGGACGTGCAGTCCTCGATCCCGAGTGGCCCGCGCAACGCGGGCCACACCCACGCGGCGAGCCCCGGGAGCAGGTAGCTCGTCATGCTCGCTGCCGCCAGCGCGCGCGCAACGGGACTGCCGGGACTGCGATGATCGTGGCTGGACATGGTAGATCTGGTGCTGGGAATCGGGGCAGCGGTGGGCGCATCGACCCTTTACAGCCTAGGGATCGCGCTCCAGGCGACAGCCGCCAAGGAGTCACCCAGCGAGGACCACCTGCGCCCGGCGCTCGTCCGGGGCCTGCTGCGCCGTAAGCGCTGGCTGGTCGGTACGGGCCTGTCGATCCTGGGTTGGCCACTGCAGGTCGTGGCCCTGCTGTTGGCTCCGCTGGTGGTGGTGCAGCCAACGCTCGCGGCCGGCCTGGTGTTGCTGATGTTCCTCGCGCAGCGGATGCTCAACGAGCACGCTGGGCGCTACGAGTATCTCGCGGTGTGGGCGATCGTGATCGGCGTGATCGGGGCGGCGCTGACGGCTCCCCCGCGCAGCACGAGCCACACCGCCGAGGAGCTGACGATCGCGCTCGTGCTCGGCGCCCTGGGGTTGGCGAGCCTCTTGCCGTATCTGCTGCGGGCGCTCGGCCGCTCGCCCGCGGCGGTGACGATGATCTGCGCGGGATTCGCCTTCGGCTGGAGCGGAGTGGCAACCAAGTTGGCCTCCGATGACCTCGCCACGGGGGCGTTGGTCGTGGCGATCGCGTGGGGGCTGTCAACGGCGGTGGCCTCCGTGGTCGGGGTGCTGAGCGAGATGAGTTCGCTGCAGTCACGTCCGGCGATACAGGTGGCCCCGGTTGTGTTCGTCACTCAGACGGTGATCCCAGTCGTGCTCGCGCCACTCCTACTGGGCGAGCACTTCAGCGCGACCCCGCTCGGTGGCGTTCCGCTGGCCCTGTCGCTGGCGCTGCTGGTCACGGGAGCGGCGCTGCTGGCGCGCTCTCAGCTGCTGCTGGCGCTGATGGCAGGCGAGCGGGTGAGCCACGTCAAGGGCTCGGCGCCCAGCCGTGCGGCGCCAATCCAGGAGACGATTCGCTCCAACCCGAGCACCGAGGAGGCCGATCCGTCCACTTCCACCACGAGTACGTCGCCAGCCCGTGTGGAGCGCTGAGGCAGACGGCCCGTCGCGCTCAGTCGCAGCGCGCCGCTGACCGGGGTGGCACCGGCGGTGCGCGCCAGCACCATCTGACCCACCGTCAGCCCTCCGCGCGGCTGCAGGCAGTAGAAGCGATGACCCAAGCCCAAGGCGCGCGCCTGCGCGTGCAGAGTCCCGCGTGTGCGCACCCAGCGCAAGAGCGTCGCAGACTGGGGTATTTCCGGCAGCAGTTCGTCGCCGAGCACGCGCAGCCTGGCAATGATCACGCGCGACGGCACGCCCGCGTCGTCCGCGAAGGAGACATGGATACCTCGGCCGGCGAGCTCAGCGGCCAGTTGGGGCACATCACGCGCCGGCGCGCGCACAATCAAGCCCACGTCGGGCCGGTCTGTGTGAACCCGCGCAAGCGGGTGTACATGCAGGATCTTGGCGGCTACAGCGCTGACCTCATCGGTCGACATCATCCACGTGCCCACGCCGAGCAGCAGCACAAGCTGGGTTGCCATCGCCACCAGTCGCAGCCGCCAGAGGGGGATCGGGCGCACCCGTCGCGGAGTGTGCAGCACAGCGTCGACCGCGGTGGAGCCTTGCGTATCTGCCGAGTCGCTGTCCCTCCTCGGCGGCGCCTGAAGCTCAGAGGCGAAGCTGGCCTGCACCTGCGCGCGCAGCTCGCTGGCGTCGTTTGCCAGGCGGAGCAGTTGCAGAGCGGCCATCGCGCGCGTGTTCAGGCGCGCGTGGCCGACCGGCAGCCCGTAGGAGACCACCGGCGTGCCGGCAGCTCTGGCCTCGAGGCAGGTGACCCCACCGGTGGAGTGCACGAGCACGTCGGCCGCAGCCAGCAGCTCGGGCATCCTGTCGGTAAAGCCATAGACGCGCACGCGGGGCTCCTCGGCGAAGGCGGCGCCCAGCTTGTTCGCGAGCTGATCGTTGCGTCCCGCCAGGCAGACGATGCTGCTCACCTCGGGCACCCTGGTGAACTCGCGCACGGCTCCCGCAATGTCCCCCACCCCCCAGCCTCCGCCCGAGACGACCACCATGCGACCCTCCTCGGGCAGGTCCAGCGCGCGGCGGGCGCCGAGCGGACAGCGTGGCTGCAGGAACTCGGCGGATATCAGCGGGCGTACCAGCCGCACGCTTCCCGGCCCGGCGATGCGCTCGACCGAGGGCATCGACTCGCCGTACATCACCAGATGCATGTCGATGCCCGGCTGCGCCCAGAAGAACAGGCCGGTCAGGTCGGTGATCGTGGCGATCGTAGGACAGCGCACCTTTCCGGTGCGGCGCAGCCTTGCCAACGCGACCGTCACCGCCGGGTATGTGGACACGATCACGTCGGGGTCGTGCCTGGCGATGTTGCGCGCCAATGGGCGCGAGCCGGCCAGGCACAGCAGCCCGCGCGCGAGCATACGGACCGGCGCCACGTGCTTGAGCAGCCAGTAGACGATCGTGTAGGTCTGCGGGAAGAAGCGCAGCTGGACGCGGTAGCCGTCCTCGACCACCGGTCGCACCAGACGCCCCATCGCCGCGAGGCCGTCGATGACCGTGACCTCGGCCTGCTCTTGCGAGTTCTCCAGCTGCTCGGCAAGCGCCCGCGCAGCGGCGGCATGACCCTCGCCCACGTCGGCAGACAGGATCAGGACGCGGCGTAGCCCGGGAACCCGGCGCGAAGTGGGTTTGCGGTGGGGGCGTCGCATAAAGGATCAAGCCTCGCCTGCGCGCCGGGTTCGACGCAAACGCGCGCCCGCAGATGCAATATCCCCGGCGGCGCAACGGCTGGCAAGTCTACCGGGCCGGTCAAACACTTGCAGGCCTCCAAGACGTAACAATGAGCCCATACAGGCCGCCATCCCCACAGCCCGCCCCCAGACGGCCGCGCCGGCGCCTGCGGGCACCGATGCGGCAAGCGGCGCGCGGAGAGGAGCAGGCGCCGTGCGGGCGCTGGGCGCCCTCGGCCTGCTCGGCGTGGTCACGACCGTCTTCTTGTTGACCGCCGGCGCCGCCACAAGACCCTCGCAGTACGTCCCGTCGCGCAGCGGCGGCTGGCCCAGCTGGATGGCGGGGCCCCTCGAGGGCCTCGGCGTGGGCATCGGCAGCAACAGCTTCCAGACCCTCACGCTGATCATGTGCGCGAGCTATCTGCTGGTGCTGCTGGCGGCCCGAACGCTGCCCGTGCGTGCGCTCGCAACGGCGATCGCCGCGGCGTACGTGATTCTGCTGCTGGGTCCCCCGCTGATCTCCCAGGATGTGTTCGGCTACTTGAGCTTCGCTCGCCTCGGAGCCCTGCACGGCCTGGACCCCTATACGCACGTGGCCGCGGAAGCCCCCGCCGACCCGGTGTTTCCGTTCGTCGGCTGGCCCTTCCTGCACTCCCCCTACGGCCCATTGTTCACGCTTGCAAGCTACGCGACCGCGCCCCTGGGACTCGCGGGCGGGCTGTGGGCCCTCAAGGCGGTCGCGGTCGTCTCTAGCCTCGGCGCCACCGCGCTGATCGCCCGGGCGGCCCGCAGGCTCGGTCACTCCCCGTGCTGGGCGGCGGCCTTCGTCGGCCTGAACCCGGTGCTGCTCGAGCTGGCGGTGGGCGGCGCGCACAACGACACGCTGATCCTCCTTCTGCTCGCCGCCGCGCTGGCGCTCACGGCCGGACTCAACCCACGCTTCCGTGCGGCTGCGATCGCGGTTGTGGCGAGCGTCGGGATCAAGGTCACGGGGGGGCTCGTGCTGCCATTCCTGGTGCTCGCGCCCCCCCGGGCCCGCCAGCGTCTAGAAGTGGCGGGCATCGCGTGGCTGGCCCTGGCGGTGCTCGCGGCCGTGGGTCTGATCGGCTTCGGCGCTCACGCGCTGGGCTTTCTGAGCGCCGTGGGTGAGCAGCAGCAGATGGTGTCGACCCACAGCGTGCCGGCTGAGACCGCGCGCCTGGTGGGTCTGAGCGGGACACCGACGTGGTGGCGCCACCTCTTTGCCGGCTTCTTCGTGGTGGTGCTCGCCGTCGCGCTGTGGCGAACCGCGCGGGGCGCCGAATGGCGCGTCGGCGCGGGATGGACGATGCTGGCGCTGCTGTTCTCGAGCGCGTGGCTCCTGCCATGGTACGTGATCTGGGTGCTTCCTCTAGCTGCGGTCAGCAGCGATCGGCGCCTGCGGGCCGCCACGCTCATCTTCTGTGCCTACGCGGTCCTTATCCACCTGCCGCTGGCGGACCCCCTGCTCAACCCGAAGCCCGTCAGACAGCGGGCGCACGGACACGCCATCGTCCTCGGCAGGCGAGACGGCGTCGATCTCACCGGTTTCAAGATCCCTGGCTACGCCGCTCTCGATCTCCGCTGGTGAGGCCTCCGGGCGCAGACGCCGCAGGCGAACCGCGTCCAGGCGACTGAACTTGAGGATCTCGAGCACATACACCAGGTAGACGCTGGCCGCCACCACCAGCAGCCCCAGCGCGACCATGACCAGCGTCCAGCCGGTGTACAGCTGGCCTTTGTGGTTTGAGTAGGGGACGAACCGCAGCGCCAGCGCAAATCCCGCGAGCAGCAGCGTCCACGCGTACAGATAGGCGACGGTGCGGCGAGAGGAGAAGCCGATGCGGGCCATGCGATGGTGGAAGTGCTCACTGTCGGATCGGTAGATCGGCTGCTTGTACTTCAGCCGCTTGAGAACCACGAAGGTCGTGTCGAGGAACGGCACTGTCAGCAGAATCAGGGGCAGGACGAACGAGACGACCGCCGTCGTCTTGACCGCGGCCTCGACGGTGATCACGCCCATCAAGAGGCCCAGCAGGTTCGCGCCGCAGTCGCCCATGAAACTCGACGCCGGGGGGAAGTTAAAGATCAGGAAGCCGAGCGCCGCCCCGGCCGTCAGCGCCGCAAGCACACCCGGCTGCTGGCGGCCCAGGTCGAACGCGATCACGGCCATTGCGGCGGCGATGATCGCGCAGACACCCGCCGCGAGCCCGTCGACGCCGTCGGAGAAGTTGACCACGTTCATCATCGCCACCAGGCCGATGACCGTCAGCACGGGACCCGCGTTCGTCACCCCTGCGTTGGGAAAGGCCAGCTGACCCACGAACGGCAGCGTGATTGCCTTCACGGCCACCCCGAAGTGCACGGCGATCACCGCCGCCAGCACCTGGCCGGCCAGCTTCACCGCCGGGGGTAGGTCGAAGCGATCGTCCAGGGCGCCCACCAGTGTGATCACGGCGGCGGCGATGAGGACCCCGTGCCAAAGTTCAGCTTGCTTGCCGTATCCGACGGGCAGCCAGATGAGGCCGGCGACGAGGGCCCCCGCGAAGATCGCGAGCCCGCCCAGCAGCGGCCTGGGGCGCTCGGACAGGCCTCGCTCGCGCGGCCGGTCGATCGCACCGACGGCCCTCGCCAGGCGCATCGTGACCGGGGTCAGCAGCGCGGTCACTGCCGCGGCGACCAGGAAGGCGTAAAGCGCGTCGAGCTCGTTCGGGTGCGCCATCGACTTGCGCACAGCATCGCAGGCGCCGGGGTCGCAGGCGCCGCGGTAAGCGCCGAGGGCAGCCCGAGTGCGGGTGCGCTCGGCCTACACCCGCACGGGAGTGCCCATCGGGATCGGCTCATACAGCGGATAGCGCTCGACGATCGTGCCCACCCGCTCGGCCAGCTCGCCGGCCCGGGACTGGTACTCGGGCGTCAGCGCGCACGCGAGGATATGACCTACTTCGGTGAAGTCGTTCCGCTGCAGCCCCCGCGTCGCCAGGGCGGGAGTTCCGATGCGCAGACCCGAGGCCTCGATCGGCGGACGCGGATCGAACGGCACCGCGTTGCGGTTCACCGTGATGTCGATCTCTGCCAGCCGGTCCTCCGCCTGCCTGCCCGTCAGCGCGGGCTCGGTCTCGCGCAGGTCTACCAGGATCAAATGCACATCCGTGCCCCCTGTGAGCACGTTGACGCCATGACCCGCCTTCAGGAGCTCCTGCGCCAGCGCTTGCGCTCCATCCACGGTGCGCCGCTGGCGCTCGGCGAACAGCTCGCTGGCAGCAAGCTTGAAGGCCACGGCCTTGGCCGCGATCACGTGCTCGAGCGGCCCGCCCTGCTGGCCGGGGAACACGGCGGAGTCGATCTTCTTGGCGTGCTCCTCCTTGCACAGGATCACCCCGGCGCGCGGCCCACCGAGCGTCTTGTGGGTGGTCGTCGTGACCACATCGGCCCCAAACTCGACCGGATTGGGGTGAAGACCCGCGGCGACGAGGCCCGCAAAGTGCGCCATGTCGACCATCAGCAGAGCACCGACCTCATCGGCGATCTCGCGAAAGCGCGCGAAGTCTAGCTGGCGCGGATACGCCGACCAGCCGGCGAGCAGCAGCTTCGGACGACGCTCGCGGGCGATGCGAGCCACCTCATCCATGTCGATCACGCTGCTCTCGCGGTCCACCTCGTAGGGGGCGATGTCATACAGGCGGCCGGACACGTTGATCCTCATGCCGTGCGTGAGGTGGCCGCCGTGAGCCAGGGAGAGCCCCATGATCGTCTCGCCGGGTTCAAGAAGCGCGTGGTAGACAGCCGCGTTGGCCTGCGCCCCGGAGTGCGGCTGCACGTTCGCGTGCTCGGCTCCGAACAGCGCCTTGGCTCGGTCGATGGCCAGCTGCTCGGAGATGTCCACCCACTCGCAGCCTCCGTAGTAGCGACGGCCCGGATAGCCCTCGGCGTACTTGTTCGTGAGCACCGAGCCCTGACATTCGAGCACTGCCCGGGGTACGAAGTTCTCCGAGGCGATCATCTCGAGCGTGCGCCGCTCGCGTTCGAGCTCGCCTCGCAGCACCTCGGCGATCTCGGGGTCGACGTCCACGAGCGGACTGTTGAAGTAATCGGGGCTCAGCTCGGACATGGCGCTCTCCTTGAGCAGGCGATGACGAAGTGAATGCCCAGGCGCGCGGCGGGTTCGCTGACCGCTTCCCGGTGGTTGCTTCCACCTTCTGCGCCAGTCGCGGCAGCTGTTACAACCTAGCAGGGGGCGGGACCGGTGATCGGCGAGGCAGCCGTCGAACCAGCGGCTTGCGAGGAGCATGGGCGCATCAGGCAAGCACGCGTTCGAGGGCGTCGAGCGCCAGGGCACCCTCGCGGAGCACGCTCCAGCACCCGGTCTGCTGATAGTCGCGCAGGTCAACGACGGTTGATGCCACGCCCAACAGCTCGCCCCCGTCGAGCACCAGATCGGCTCCCTCGAGCAGCCGGCGCGGCACATCGTCCAGCCGCCTCGCCTCGGCCGCGCCTGAGAGATTGGCGCTGGACTGCATCATCGGCCTTGGCGCCATTGCGAGCGCCGCCAGCGGGTCGGGCAGGAGCGGCACACGCAGGCCCAGGGTATCCAGGCTGCCCGCCTCGGGCCCACATGCGAGAGGGAAGCGACGGTTGCGATTGGGCAACAGCAGCGTGACCGGACCGGGGAGCAGCGCTTCGATCGCGCCACGCTCCTGCGCATCCAGCTCGGGGAGAGCCACCAGCGCCCGTTCCCGGTCGAAGAACATCACCGCAGCGGGACGATCCGCAGGCCGGCCCTTCAACTCGTACAAGCGCCTCACTGCCTGCTCGTTGGCCGGATCGCAGCCCAGCCCGTAGACGGTGTCGGTCGGAAAGACCGCCACCCCCCCGCTCTGAAGGCACTCCGTCAGGCGCCCCGCATCGTTCTCATCGAGTGCGACGACCATCAGCCCTCGCCCGTTGTGCCGCGAGCCGCGCCTCACCCGCCTCCCCGTCGCCCCGGATCATCCGCTCCGCTCTCCCACCACGACCCGTTCGATCCCCGCCAGGTCCCGCTCGGATCGCACGGACTGAAAGCCCGCGAGACCCATCAGCTCCCCGACGACCCCCGCCTGCCCCGCGCCCACCTCGAGCGCCGCCACGCCCACCCGGCGGCGCTGAGACAGGGATGCGAGCAGCGAGCGAATCGCCGCCAGCCCGTCCGGTCCGGCGAACAGGGCCCCGAAGGGCTCGTGGCGCAGGATCTCGGGAGCGAGCCCCGCGCGCTCTGACTCGGCGAGGTAGGGTGGGTTTGACAGGACCGCATCGAACTCGTCCGGGATGCCCGCCAACTGGTCCGCGCGCAGCCATCGCACGTTCAGTCCTAGTCGCCGCCCGTTGGCTTGCGCCAGCTGGAGCGCACCCTCGCTTACGTCGCTTCCGGTCACCTCGAGGTCCGGGCGCTCGTCCTTCAGCGCGAGCGCCACCACACCGCTGCCCGTGCCGACGTCGAGCACGCGCGCACCCCTCCTCAACGTCAGCCCCAGCTCGACGAGCAGTTCGGTCTCCGGACGCGGCACGAGCGCGCGGTGGTCGACGGCAACGTCCAGGTGGCGAAAGCCGCGGTGTCCCACGATGTAGGCGACGGGCTCACGCTCCACCGCGCGGCGGCGCACGGCGTCCTGAAGAGCGCGCACGGCCGGACCTTCCACGACCAGGTCGGGGTCCATGAGCAGTCGCTCGCGGGCGACCCCGAGCACGTGGCCGAGCAGCAGTTCGGCGTCCAGGCGGGGGGTTTCGCACCCACCCGCGGTGATTGCGGTGATCGCGCCATCGAGCGCCTCACGCGCCGAGGTGCCCCTCACGCCGCCGCCCGCGCCTGCAGGCGCCGGCGCTTCTCGTCCGCCTGCAACGCGGCGGTGAGCTCGTCCAGCTCTCCTTGGAGAACCTCATCGAGGTTGTGCACGGTGAGCTTGATCCGATGGTCGGTCACACGCCGCTCTCCGTAGTTGTAGGTGCGGATCTTCTCGGCGCGGTCGCCCGTCCCGACCTGCGAGCGGCGGTCGGCGGCCAGCTCGGCCTGCTGCTCGGCCAGCGCGCGCTCGTACATTCGCGCACGCAGCACGCGCAGCGCCTTCTCCCGGTTCTGCAGCTGGGACTTCTCGTCCTGCATCGACACGGTGATCCCCGACGGCCTGTGCGTTATGCGGACCGCCGAGTCCGTCGTGTTGACCGACTGCCCGCCTGGGCCGGATGAGCGGTAGACGTCGATCTGCAGGTCGTTCGGGTCGAGGTGGACGTCGACGTCCTCCGCCTCCGGCAACACCGCGACGGTCGCCGTCGAGGTATGGATCCGTCCCTGGGACTCGGTCTGGGGCACCCGCTGCACGCGGTGGGTGCCACCCTCGAACTTGAACACCGAATACGCCCCGTCACCCTTGACGGCAAACGTGAACTTGCCATCGCCGATGTCCATCGGCTCGGCCTGCCAGCCGCGACGTTCGGCGTACTTGGTGAGCATTCGGTAGAGATCCCCGGCCCACAGCCCTGCCTCATCGCCACCCGCGCCGCCCTGGATCTCGACGATCACGCTCTTCTCATCGTTGGGGTCCCGTTCCACCATCGCCAGGCGGATCTGCTCCTCCAGCTCCTCTATCCGCTCGTGGGCGTCGCCCAGCTCATCGCGCATCCCGGAGTCCTCGCCCTCCTCAAGGAGCAGTTCCTCGGCGCCGGCCGCGTCGTCGCGAGCGCGGCGCCACTGTTCGGCGAGCTTTGCCACCGGTTCGAGCTGGCTATAGGCACGACCGACCTCGGCATAGCGCTCCCGGTCGGAGATCACCTCGGGGTCTGTCATCTGTGCGCCCAGCTCGACGAATCGCGTCTCGATCTGCTTGACCAGGTCTTCGATCATTCCCACCCAGTCTATGAGTCCCTCAGCAACTCCCTCAGGGCGCTGCGCCTACGTCCCTCGGGGCGCTGTGCCTACGCGACGACCTCCACTCCCACCAGGTCCGCCGCCGAAAGCTCTCCGGGGGTCTCGAGCGCAAGCACCGCCTCCAGGGAGGCGATCGCGACGGCGAGCTGGTCGAAGTCCGGCTCGCGCGTGGTGAGCAGCTGCAGCTTCATCCCCGGCCACATCAGCGCCTGCACCCACCGCTTGCGGCGGTTGCGCCCGGCGAACTTGATCAGCTCGAAGGAGATCCCCGCAATGAGCGGCACCCCGAGTATGCGGGTCGCCACCAGCCAGTACCAGGCCGGCAGGCCGATTGGCGCGAACACGAAGATCGCAACAACCATCACCAACAGCAGGAAGCTCGTGCCGCAGCGAGGGTGCAGCCGGGAGAAGCGCTTGCAGTTGACGGGCGTCAGCGGAAGACGAGCCTCGAAGCAGGAGATCGTCTTGTGCTCGGCACCGTGGTACTCCAACACGCGCCGCAGGTGTCCCACTCGGGACAGTAGGAACAGGTAGCCGAGGAAGATCCCGGTTCGCACCAAGCCCTCCACCAGCCAGAACAGCACCGAGGAGCCCAACTGACCCTTGATCAGGCTCGTCAACCCCACCGGAATCAAGAAGAACAGGACGACCGCCAGCGCAAGCGCGACGACCACGGTCCCCGCCCAGACGCCGCGCGGGATCTCCTGCTCCTCCTCTTCCTCAGGAGGCAACTGCGCGTTCGCCGAGACCTCGAGCGCACGGAAGCCGATCATCAGCGACCCTCCCAGCGCCACCACCCCGCGGACGATCGGCAGGCGCAGCGCGCGATGGCGCTTCAGCGCCGAGTCCAGCGGAAAGACGCTCACCTCGATCTCGCCCCGCGCCCCCTCTTCCGGCAAGCGCTCGCCCTCGCTCAGCTGCTCGGCGGTGGGCTTGCGCACCGCCACCGCCCAATTGGAGACGCCGCGCATCATCACGCCCTCGAGTACCGCCTGCCCCCCCACCGGCGCATCGCGCTGCGCGTTCAGCTCGGGTTCTCCTCCGCCGCCGTTGCCTTCGGCTGTGGGGGCGGCCCCGTTCGGCTCGACTTGCGTCTTCGGCGCACCGGCGGCCAGCCGCGAGGACATCGAGCTACTGGGCAGACCGGGTCTGCGCCGAGTGCAGGCGACCCTTGGCCACCCTGCGCTGGAAACGCTCCACTCGTCCGCCGGTGTCCAGCAGCTTCTGCCTGCCCGTGTAGAACGGATGACAGTTGGAGCAGACCTCGACGTGCAGCTCCTCCCGAGTCGCGCGGGTTGCGAACTCGTTGCCGCACGTGCAGCGCACATGTGCCTGCACATAACTCGGGTGGATGTTCGCCTTCATCGTCCGCCTATTCTAGCGATCGACCCGCGACCGCCACCCGTTGGCGGCTCCGGGGGCCGCGTTGGAATGGATCGAGGGAGCGGCCGACCCAGCCGTGAGGGCGCGCTCAGCCGATGAGCGACGAGGAGGCACCCGACGCCGAGGACGCGCTCGACGGCGCGGGCGGGGGGGCCGGCTGCCCGCACCTGGGCGTGTTCCGCTCAACGGCCTTGATCAGGCGACCGTTGGCATTCAGCCAGCGGAAGCGGACTGCCGCCCGGTAGAACGCCGGGGCCAACAGATTCCTAACCTGTTTGAGATACCTGTAGGTCTTCACTCCCGGATCGGAGCTGCGCCAAACACCCAGCCCGGGCGCGTTGATCGTTTGGAACGCCGCTCCACCCGGCGCCTGCTCCTGGACGTCTATCCGCATCGCCATCCGCACGCTGCCGGAGATCGCCGTCATTTCACCGGAGAACGTGACCGAACGTTCGCCTTGGGTCACCGCCGTGACGCACTGCTCGACCGTCGCCGACGCGATCGGCGCCTGCACTCCGGCGCCGGGCAGGCCGCCCTGAGCAGCGCCTCCAAGGGAGGCGCTGCTCAGGAGCGCCCCCGGGTTCGCGATCGCCGACCGCCCGCGCGCCTGGCCCATCGCCGGAGCCAGGAGGAGAAGGCACAGCGCGAGGGCACAGGCAAGCGAGAGGAGAAGACGTCGGTAGGACCGGCTCGTCGTCGTAGACATCATCTTCACATGCAGTAACACCTCGTTTACGCGCATGTTTCGCCACGGGGCCGCAGGCGAAAGCCGAGCCGCCCGCTGAGAAGCCCGAGCCGCCCGCTGAGAAGCCCGAGCCGCCCGCTGAGAAGCCCGAGCCGCCCGCTGAGAAGCCGAGCCGCCCAGTGTTGTCGCCGACCGAGCGTCAGGTGATCTGATACAGCGGACCGTCGCCGCCCTCGGGGGTCGTCAGCCGACCGCCCTTGGCCGTGATCGCTCCGCACTGCACGCAGTTCGTGTAGTTCACGATGACGTCCACGTCGCCGTGCTCGGGCGCGTCTTCGGGGATCTCATACACTCCTGCCGGGCACATCCAGCGCCACGTCTCGGCGAGCTCGCGAGGGACGTGCTTCTGCACGCGGATGTGGTTCGGAGCATCATCGCGCGTGGCGTTGCCCGTGATGAACACCGAGGAGAGCTTGTCGAACGTGTACTTCCCGTCGGGCTTGGGGTAGCCGTCCTTCGTCTTGCCGATGAACATCGGCTCCTCATCGTTGCGATGCCACGACCAGCGCCCGCCCGGGAAGCGGCCCTTGGTGAAGATCATGAGGTTGACCAGCGGACCACCCTGCAAGGAAGCCCTTCTGAAACGGTTGGCGCGTGTTGCGGACCTCGTAGAGCTCCTTGCCCACACGCGAGTCCTCGATCGCCTGCTCGTAGGACTCGAATGAGGATTCGCCGCGCGCGAGCGCGGCATAGATCGACTCTGCCGCGAGCTTGCCGGACATCAGCGAGTGGTGAACGCCCTTGAGGGCCACGGTGTCGACCATCCCTCCGGAGTCGCCCACGAGCACCGCCCCGGGCATCGAAAGCTTCGGCATGGACCAGTAACCGCCCGCGGGAAGCGCCTTGGCGCCCCACGCAACGCGCTCGCCACCGGCGAGGATGCCCTTGACAAGCGGGTGGAGCTTGAACTTCTGGAGCAGGTCGTGTGCTGAGGTCGTCGCGTCTGCGTACTCCAGGTCGATCACGAAGCCGATGCTGACCAGGTCATCGCCGGTCTTCTCGTCCTTCATCGGGTACAGCCAGGTGCCGCCGATCTGACCGTATTTGGACGAGAGCTTCAGCGGCCAGGGGCCAACGGTATGGATCAGGCGACCAAGTGGCTTGGGCACCTTCCAGACCTCCTTGACCCCGAGCTCCCAAACCTGAGGCTCGCGCCCCTCGGCAAGGTCGAACTCCCTGATCGCCGCGCCGCTGAGCGAACCCCAGCAACCCTCGGCCAGCACGGTGGCCTGAGCTTTGATGTCGGTGCCGGGCTCGAAGTTGCCCAGCGGCTCGCCGTCCCTGCCCCGGCCCTTGTCGCCCGAGCGCACGCCCACCACGCGCCCGTCGTGCACGATCAGGTGCGTCGCTGAGGTCTCGGTGAGGATGTAGGCGCCAGCGTCCTCGGCCTGGCGCTGCTGAAAGCGGGCCAGGGCCGAGACCGAGATGACCTCGTTGCCGTGGTTCCTGAACGGCGGGGGCGGCGGGATGCGCAGCTTGAGCTTGGAAGTCGGCGTCATGTAGACCGCCTCCTTTGTCACTTCGCCGTAGGCGAAGCCCTCCTTACGCCACTCCTCGCGGGTCATTTCTGGAAACAGCTCTTCGAGCGCCGCGGGGCGCATGACGGCGCCCGACAGGTTGTGGCCGCCGCAGGTCTTGGCCTTCTCGACCACCGCCACCGGGACTTCGCCCAGTCGCTCCATCGTCTCGGGATCGTCCGCGAGGAGCTGCAGCAGACGATTCGCACACGCAAGGCCCGCGGTGCCCCCGCCAACGATCACAACACCAACCTCGATCAACTCGTCCTCGGGGTCCAGACCGCTCTTGACGAACTCCTTGGGCGAATCGACCGGTGGCGGGAAGGCCGCCGGCACAACCTTCCCATTGCTGGAGGCGCCTGACCCCGCCATGCCGCTCAGCTTCCCTTCTTTTCCTTCACGGCCTCAGTGAGCTTCGGCAGGATCTTGTTCAGATCGCCCACGACTCCGAGGTCTGAGAATTCGAAGATCGGCGCGTTTGCGTCCTTGTTGATCGCGACGATGTTCTCCGAGCCCTGCATCCCCACCTTGTGCTGGATCGCACCGGAGATGCCGGCTGCGAGGTACAGCTTGGGCGCAACCGTCTTGCCCGTCTGGCCGATCTGCGCGGCGTACGGGTACCAGCCGGCGTCTACCACGGCACGGGTGGCGGCAACGGCGCTGTTGCCGCCGAACGCCTTCGCCAGATCCTCGGCCAGCTCAAAGCCCTCGGCCTTGCCGAGACCGCGACCGCCGGCGATGAGGACGTCGGCGCCCTCGATGTCGACGTCGGCCCCCCGCTGTTCACCGCGCGTGAGCATCGTCGCCTGCGCGGCGTGCGGGCTCAGCTCGAAGCTGAGCTTCTCCACGGGAGCACTGCCGCCGCCGGACTCTTTGATCTCAAACGCGTTCAGGCGCCCGATGATGATGCCGACATCGGACCGGTACTTGATCTCCGAGATCGCCGAATCACCCAGGATCGGGCGCTCTGCGACGAGCTCGCCGCCCTCCGCCCGTACGGCGGTGACCTCCATCGCCACCCCCGCGCCAAGTCGCGCGGCCAGACCGGCTCCGATCTCAAAGCCCAGCAGACCCCCGCCGAACAGCGCGTAGGAGTAATCGCCCGCGGTGATGGCAGCTGCCATCGCATCGACCAGCGGCTGCGCGAGACCCTCGGGACCCTCGGCGACGAGCACCTTCTTGGCGCCATAGCTGCCAAGCGACGCCGCCAGCTCCTCGGGGACGTCGTGGCCGAGGAGGATCGCGTGCGCCTCGCCACCGAGCTCGGCGGCGAGCTTGGCGCCTTCCGAGACGGCGCCGAGGGAGTTCTTGTTGATCGCGCCGTCGTAGTGCAGCGCGTAGACCAGGATGTTCGCCATTTCAGTTCAGCTCCTCTCTAGATGAGCTTGCGCTCGTCGAGCCAGGCGATGATCTTTTCGACCGTCTCGCCGGTGTCCTCGTCCTCGATGATCTCTCCGGCGGCCTTTGCCGGTGGCGGCTTGGCGGCTACCCATCGTGCCCCCGAATTGTCGCTGCCGACCTTCGCGGTGTCGATCTCGACGTCCTGGGCGGTCACCGTGTCGAGCGGCTTCTTCTTGGCGCCCATGATCGCCTTCAGCGAGGGGTAGCGCGGCTCGTTGATCGCGTCGCCCACCGAGATCACCGCCGGTAGCGTCACCTGGACCGTGTCATAGCCGTACTCGGCCTGGCGCTCGCAGCGCAGGGCCTCGGAGTCGATGTCCATCTTGATCACCTGCGTGAGCGACGGCATGCCCAGGTGCTCGGCCACGACCGCGCCGATCGTGTAGCACTCGCCGTCGTCTGACTGCTGGCCGAGAAGCACGAGGTCGGGGCTCTCGCGCTCGAGCGTCTTGGCCAGCGCGTAGCCGGTCGCCGCCACGTCCGAGCCCGCGACCGCCGGATCACTGAGATGGACCGAACGGTCGGCGCCGAGCGAGACGGCCTTGTGGAGCGCACGCACGGCGCTGTCCGGGCCCATCGTCACGGCCACGATCTCCTCGACGGGGACCGCGCCCCCCTCTTTGATCTGCATCGCCGCCTCGATGGCGTGCGTGTCGTACGGGTTGAGATTCTTCTCCCCGCTGCGGTCCATGCGCCCCGTCGAGGGGTCGAGCTTCTTCTCGACGGCGGCGTCCGGAACCTCCTTAACCAGGACGCATATCTTCATTATCACGCAACTCCTTGGGTCTGTTGGGAGCGATCCTACTTGTTTGGGTGGTTGACTGACGCGTCAATCAGCCGCGGGGTGCGGCCGCTCCGCGGATGAAATCAACGATCGCCTGCGTGGGCGCGCCCGGGGTGAACACCTCGGCCACGCCCAGGTCCTTCAGCTCGGGAATGTCCTCGGCGGGGATCGTGCCGCCGACGGTGACCACCACGTCGTCTATGCCCTGCGCGCGGAGCAGCTCAACCACGCGTGGAACCAAGCGTCATGTGGGCGCCGGACAGGATCGACAGGCCGACGGCGTCGGCATCCTCCTGGATGACGGTCTCCACGATCTGCTCTGGCGTCTGATGCAGCCCGGTGTAGATCACCTCCATGCCCGCGTCGCGCAGCGCCCGCGCGATGATCTTCGCACCGCGGTCGTGTCCGTCGAGGCCGGGCTTGGCCACGACGACGCGGATCTTGCCGTGGGTCTGAGTGCTGGACATTCGCTCGGCAGATTATGCCGACGGACCCGAGCGCGTCCCGGCGCGATCTCTCGCGACCCTGCCAAGACCGCCGAGCGCCGCGACCGCACCCAGCGCCCCGATCACCTTCAGGCGACGGCCGAGACGATCCAGATGCAGCACCTCCCAACCCTCCTGCGCCGCGATCCGCCTGAGATCCGCGTCGGGGTTGACGACCACCGCATGTCGCACCGCGCGCAGCATCGGAAGGTCGGACTCGGAGTCCGAGTAGGCATAGGAAACTGTCAGATCGATGCCCTCGCGCTCGGCCACTTCGCGCATCGACAGCACCTTGCCCTCCCGATAGTTGAAGGGGCCGGCCGGCCGGCCCGTGTAGTGGCCGTCGACTATCTCAGAACGTGAGCCGAGACCCCCGTCGAAGGCGAGCACGTGGGCGAGCAGGTCCGCCATCTCCTGGGAGGCGGCGGTCAGGATGTACACCGGTACACCCGCGTCCTGATGCGCGTAGGCCCGCGCGAGCATCTGCGGGTAGAGCCGCGGGAGGACGCCCGCGAGGACTCGCGGGGAGAGACGCTGAAGGTCGCGGACCCGTACGCCCGCGATCATTTCTCCAACCCGCCTGCGCACATCGTCGGCGCGATCGTCGGTGGACCCGCGCAGGCGGAAGCGAAGGTTCTCGTAAGCGTCGCGGACCAGACGACGCCGCGAGATCATCCCCGTCTCATAGGCCGCGCGAGCGAAGAAGATGCCCGAGGAGCCGGCCATGAGCGTCTTGTCCAGGTCGAAGAACGCCGCGGCTCGCGACGGCCCGATCAGGGATCGGCCAGCACCGTTACTGCCCCCGACCACTAGACCTTGAGGATCACCGCGTCGCCCTGGCCGCCGCCGGAGCAGATCGCCGCGCAGCCCAGACCCCCACCGCGCCTGCGCAGCTCGAGCACGAGGCTGCCCAGGATGCGTGCCCCGGAGACGCCGATCGGGTGGCCGAGGGCGACGGCGCCGCCATTGACGTTGACCCTGTCGGCATCGATGTTCAGCATGCGGATCGAGTTCAGAGTGACCGACGCGAACGCCTCGTTGATCTCCCACACGTCGATGTCGCCTGGCTGCAGACCCGCTTTGTCCAGGGCCTTCCTTGCGGCGCTCGCCGGCGTGGTGGCCAGGCGGGCGAAATCATTGGCACTCTGCGCGTGGGCGAGGATCTCGGCAAGCGCCTCCTTGTCGTTGGCGAGGGCCCACTCGTCGGAGGCCAGCACCAGCGCGCCCCCGGCGTCGTTCACGCCGGGGGAGTTGCCCGCAGTGTGCGAACCGTCCTTGCCCACCAGGCCCGGCAGGGCGGCAAGCTTCTCGAGGGAGGTGTCCCGGCGCGGCCCCTCGTCGATCTCGACTACCGTGTCCTCCTTACGGCCCTTGACCGTCACCGGCACGATCTCCTCGGACATGCGCCCCTCGTCAATGGCCTTCAACGCGAGCTCGTGCGAGCGCAGGGCCCAGCGGTCCATATCGGCGCGGGTCATCTCGAGCTCGTCGGCGACCTCCGTTGCCTCGACGAACATTTCCTTGCCCGAGAACGGGTTGGTGAGCCCGTCGTGGACCATCGCGTCGAGCATCTTCGCGTCGCCCATGCGGTAGCCGAAGCGGGCTTGGGGAAGCAGATACGGAGCCTTGGACATCGACTCCATGCCCCCTCCTACGCCGACCTGCACGTCCCCGGCGCGGATCGCCTGGTCGAGAATCACAGACGCCCGCAGCCCGGACGCGCACACCTTGTTGACGGTCTCGGAGGAGACCTCCTTGGGGATGCCCCCCTTGATCTGAGCCTGGCGCGAGGGGATCTGTCCCTGGCCGGCCTGGAGCACCTGGCCCATCACCACGTGCTCGACCTGCTCCGGCTCCAGCGCGGCGCGCTGGAGCGCGGCCTTGATCGCGATCCCGCCGAGCTCGGTCGCATCCAGCGAGGACAGACCGCCGCCCATCTTGCCGATCGGGGTACGCGCGGCGCCGAGGATCACGGTCTTGGGCATCGGGAGGTGACTCTCCTGTGAATGGGTGAGATTGGACGGGAAACCGCCATGGTAGTGGACGGACCTCCCGAGCCCAGCCAGATCGGCCGGGCACCGCGCCCATCCTCGGGCGTTCGGGCCGATCGAGACGAGCGGAGCGCGTTGTGGACGAATCGAGGGCAAGCCGGATATCGTGCCGGCACCATGCAGGTCTCATCCACCACCGAGCCCGGCGCGAGCACCGACGCCGACACGGTCGTCGTGGGCGTGTTCGATGGCGAGGATCTCCCTCCACATACACCAGGGGAGCTGAGCGAGCTGCTCGCCTCGGGCGAGGCCCGACGCTCGTTCAAGGCGCTCGCGCTGACTCACGCCGAGGGCAAGCGCTGGCTGTTGGTGGGGCTGGGGGCACGCGAGCACTTCACGCCGGAGCGCGCTCGGGTGGCCGCTGCCGTGGCGCGCGAGCGCGCCCGCGAGCTGGCAACGCGAGTGCTCTGCTGGGAGAACCCGCCGGACGGCGGCGGCGCGGTGGCAGCGGCCCTGGTGGAGGGGACGATCCTGTCCGACTACAGCTTCGACGCTCACAAGTCGGCGCCGGCCGCAGACGATGGCGAGGTGCCCAGGCTCCAGCACCTGGAGCACCTCATCGTCACCTCCCCCGAGGACCTGGCGGGCGTCTTCGCCGCGCCGGGGCTGGTGGCCGAGGCGGTAAACGCAGCCCGCGACCTGCAGAACCGGCCCGGCAACGACCTCACCCCCACCGCTCTGGCCGCGTACGCCCAGTCGCTTGTGGCCGACGTGGAGGAGCTGACGGCGGAGGTGCAGGGACGCGACGGCATCGTGCAGCGCGGCATGGGCGCATTCGCCGCTGTCGCGCAGGGATCAGATCAGGAGCCGGCCCTCATCACCCTGCGATTTGAGGGGCCCGAGGCGCAGGGACCGAGGCTGGGATTCGTGGGCAAGGCCGTGACGTTCGACAGCGGCGGCATCTCGCTGAAGCCCGGAGCGAAAATGGCGGAGATGAAGTTCGACATGTCCGGCGGCGCCGCGGTGATCGAGGCCGTGGCCGCGATCGCGCGCCTGCAGCTGCCGATCAGGGTCATTGCGGTCGTCGGCGCGACCGAGAACCTGCCCAGCGGACGGTCGGTGAAGCCCGGGGACATCGTTGTTGCCGCGAACGGTAAGACGATCGAGGTGAACAACACCGACGCCGAGGGACGGCTCGTGCTGGCCGACTGCCTCTGCCACGCCGTGGCGGAGGGGGCCGAGCGGATCGTCGATCTGGCGACGCTCACCGGCGCGGTGATCGTCGCGCTGGGGTCGACCTACGCCGGGTTGATGGGCAACGACGAGGAGCTCGCCGGGCGGATCGCCGCCGCGGGAGAGCGGACAGGCGAGATCGTTTGGCGGCTGCCCCTGCACCCGGAGTACGACGAGCTCATAAAGGGCACCTACGGCGACCTCAACAACGCTCCGGAAGCGCGCAAGGCGGGCACGATCGTGGGCGCCACCTTTCTGTCGAACTTCGTCGAGGATATTCCCTGGGCGCACCTGGACATCGCCGGCTCGGCCTGGGACCTCGGGCGGGCATATGCCGAGAAGGGGGCCTCGGGCTACGGGGTGCGCCTGCTGGTGGAGCTGGCGCGTTCCTACTGCACATAGATGGACTTCGACCTCTCCCCACACCACGAGCTGATCCGGCGCACGGTACGGGAGTTCGCCGAGGGCGAGGTGGCGCCGGTCGCTGGGGAGCTCGACCGGACGAAATCGTTTCCGTACGAGATCGTCGAGAAGCTCGGGAAGCTGAACCTGATGGGCATCCCCTTCCCCGAGGAGTATGGAGGAGGGGGCGGAGACACGCTGGCGTACACGCTCGCGGTCGAGGAGCTGACCCGTGTGGACTCCTCGGTGGCGATCACCTTGTGCGCGCACACCTCGCTGGGGACCCAGCCGGTTTACCTGTTCGGAAGCCGCGAGCAGAAGCGGGAGTGGCTGCCGCAGCTGTGCTCTGGCGAGCGGCTCGGCGCGTTCGGGCTGACCGAGCCCGAGGCGGGCTCGGACGCGGGCAACACCCGCACGCGAGCGCGGCTGGAAGGTGGCGAGTGGGTCGTGAACGGAGCCAAGCAGTTCATCACGAACGCCGGGACGGACATCTCGGGGATGGTCTGCATCGCGGCGGTCACAGGAGAGTCGGACGCGAACGGCGGCGAGCGAGGCAGTCCGGGCGCCCGGAGGGAGATCTCGAACGTGATCGTTCCGAACGGCACGCCCGGGTACACGCAGGGCGAGCCGTATCGGAAGATGGGCTGGAACGCCTCCGATACGCGCCCGCTGGCTTTCAGCGACTGCCGCGTGCCCGAGGAGAACCTGCTCGGGCCGCGCGGGGCGGGGCTGAAGCAGTTTCTGCACATCCTCGACATCGGGCGGATCGGGGTTGCGGCGATGGGCGTGGGACTAGCGCAGGGCGCGCTCGAGGAGGCGTTGCGTTATGCCAAGGAGCGCAAGGCGTTCGGCAAGGCGATCTCGAAGTTCGGAGCGATCCAGGGAAAGCTCGCGGACATGTCGAGCGAGATCGAGGCGGCGCGGCTGCTCGTCTACAAGGCCGCGCGCGAGAAGGACGGCGGGCGCAACTTCACGCTTACCGCCGCCCAGGCCAAGCTCAAGACCGGCCGGTTGGCCGTCCGCTGCGCCGAGGAGGCCGTGCAGATCCACGGGGGGTACGGCTACATCGAGGAGTACCCGGTGTGCAGGTTCTATCGCGACGCGAAGGTCCTCACCATCGGTGAGGGCACCGACGAGATCCAGCAGATGGTAATCGCGCGCGCGCTCGGTGCCTGAGCGCTTAGCCGAGCGCCTAGCGCGGCTCCAGAATGACGAGCGGGATCTCCCGCTTGGTACGCCGCTGGTAGCCGTCATAGCCGCTGTACATCTGCACGACCTTCGGCCAGAGGCGCTTTCGCTCCGCCGGCTTGGCCGCGCGTGCATGCACCGCCCTGCGCGCCGAGCCGATCTGCACGGTGGTGTCGGGGTTGGCCATGAGGTTGTGGAACCACGCGGGGTTTCTGGGATAACCACCCTTGGACGCGACGAGCACCACGTTCTGGCCGTCTCGCATGTAGAGCAGCGGGCTCGTGCGCTCCACACCGCTCTTCGCGCCAACGTGATCGAGCAGCAGCACCGGTGGCGCCCCGGGGAAGCGGTGTCCGATCAGGCCGTGGCTCGCGCGATAGAGGACCACGTGGCCGTCCATGAGCCGGCGCAAGAGCGGCCAGCTGCGCTCCACCCAGTTGAGGGGGTCCATTGCCGATCGACCCTACCTGGATTGCGAGCCGAGGGTCATCCGCGGCCACCGCGCCAGGCCGAACGCGATCCGATCATCGTCGCTCGGCCGCCTCCCGAGCGCTCCAGCAGCAAGGTCGCAGCGCTCGCAGGATCCAGCCGCCGCCGCACCACCTCCTCGAGCAGGCGTTGAAACTCCGGATCCTCGCGCACGTCCTCCTCCAGGCGGCGGCGCATGCGGGCCGTGGCGATCGAGAGCATCTCGTTGCGCAGGTTGCGCGCCCGCCGCTCGGTCAGCTGGCCCTCGGCCAGGATGTGGGCACGGTGCTCCTCCAGGCGCTCGACCAGCTCGGTCACGCCCTTGCCGTGCGTGGCCTCGGTCTTGACGATCGGCACGCGCCAGGCCCGGCGAGCCTCCTCGGTGGAGCGGTCGAGGTTGGCGAGCGACAGCACGCCGCGGATCTCGCGGACCATCGTGTCCGTCAGCGGATGGTCGGCCTTGTTGATCACGATCACGTCAGGGATCTCCATCACGCCAGCCTTGAGTGCCTGGATCGAGTCGCCCGATCCGGGCATTAGCACCAGGACGATCGTGTCGGCATGGTCGATGATGTCGATCTCCGCCTGCCCGACGCCGACGGTCTCCACGAACACGTCCTGCCGCCCGGCCGCGTCGAGCAGCAGCGCCGCCTGCAACGCGGCCTCGGAAAGGCCGCCGAGGGCGCCGCGGTTGGCCATCGAGCGGATGAACACTCCCCCATCGAGGAAGTGCTCGGAGAGGCGGATCCTGTCGCCGAGCAGAGCGCCGTGGGTGAACGGCGAGGAGGGGTCAATCGAGAGCACACCAACCGTCCGTCCGGCCTCGCGCCGCGCCTTGGTGAGAGCGCCGATCAGCGTCGACTTGCCCGCGCCCGGCGGACCGGTGAAGCCGACGACGGCGGCTTTGCCCGTATGCGGATAGACCTCCTTCACGAGCGCCCAGCCCTCCGGGCGATCGTTCTCGACAAGGGTGATCGCGCGCGCCAGCGCGCGGCGGTCGCCGTCGAGCAGCCGCTGGGCGAGTGTCGGGCCGGACATCGCGGGCAATCATCGCAGGGTGCCCATCGCGCAATACGATTCGACGGCGATGGAGCCGCTGCTCGCCGAACCCACCGCGAAGATGCCCGCCGGCGAAAGCGGTGAGGGGGTGCGCCGGGCTCCCAAGCCGCTGGCGGGCGGCCCGCTCGCGCTGGCACGGTTCATGCGCGCCAACCACATGCTGAGCTTCGCCTACGCGCACCTGCTCACGCGCTATGTGCTCCTGAAGCTGCGCTACCGACGGCGCCTGAAGACCGACGGCATCTGCTTCATCTGTCCCGGCGCGCGGCTTGAGATCGGCCGGGACGCCACGCTCCAGGTCGGCCGCTGGGCCTGGATCGGGCACGGCTCAAAGATCCGTGTGCACGAGGGCGAGGTGAGCATCGGCGCGAAGACGGTGATGGGCCAGGAGTGCACGATCTCTGCCTACCAGCACGTCTCGATCGGACGCGAGTGCATCATCGCCGACCGGGTGATGCTGATCGACTTCGACCACGGCGCCGTCGAGGTCGACCGTCCGATCCGCGAGCAGGGGATCTACAAGCGCGATGTGCGCGTCGGGCACAACGTCTGGATCGGCTATGGCGCATGCGTACTGCGGGGGGTGAGCATCGGCGATAACAGCATCGTCGGGACGAGCGCCGTCGTCACAAAGCAGGTCCCAGAGAACGCCGTCGTCGCCGGCGTCCCCGCCCGCACGCTCCGGATGCGCGACGCTCCCCGGACGATGCGCTGGGAGTGAGGCTCACTTCCGCTTGGACGTGCCTCGTTGACCGCGGCGGTCCCCCTCACCGTCGTGCCACCGTTCACCGACACCTCGAGCGTCGCGACCAGCCGATGGCGCTTGGCAGGGGCGAGCCGGCCTTATGCCGCTCCGCGAGCCGCGTCAACGGCGAGGTTGCGCAGATCCTCGACTCCGGCACGCGTTTCCCCGGCCAGGGCGCGCGCCAGCGCTCGGCGGTGTCCGTCGAAGCGCTCATGGGCATACGGGGCTGCGAGATCGCGGGAGATCAGAAACGGCCAGTCGCTCGCCTGCAACGCCAGCAGCTCGCGCACCGCCGCCGTACCGGCGGGCGCGCCCGCGGCGAGGAGCTCCAGCTCGGCGGAGCGCATCGCAAATGCAAGCTCGGCAACCGCCGGGCCAGACCAGGTGGATAGATCGCCGTCCGCACCCCAGGTGCTCACCTGCCAATCCTCGCTGCCCTTCACCGGCGCCGGCTCGCACCGTTGCAGCCCATCGTCCAAGCGCACCAGCTCGAGCCCCTGGACCGAGCACTCCTCCACGACACCGCGCAGCCACTCAAGCCCCTCGTACCACCAATGGCCGAACAGCTCGGTGTCCACGGCGAACACCACCAGCCCGCCCCCGGGCAGTCCCACACTGGATGCCGACTCGTTGGCGTCGCGAAGACGGGCGAGCGTTCGCGCGACGAAGTCGCCGGCGTGCTCTCGTGCGAGCGCGAGCGCAGCGGCGTGGTCGTAGGCGCCGCCGCCGTTGTTCCATGGCTTGTGCCGATGGACGGTGTGGTTGTGATAGTCGCGGTAGGCGCTGCTCGCGGGGTAGCCGCCGTCGCTCCAGACCAGCGAGATCGTGCTGCGGTCGATCGGGGCGAGCACCACACCGGAGTCGGTCGCGATCGGACGCAGGTGCTCGTTCGCGCCCAGTCCGAACAGGTTGGTCAGCTCCACGCAGGTGGCGCGCACACCTGCATCCTCGAGCGCCTGCTGGAGCCAGGGAGCGTATGCGCACTCGGGCAGCCAGAAGCCTCCGCGCCACCCGTAGCCGAAGCGGCGGCGATGGGCCTTCACACCGGTCTGCACCTGCAGTTGCACCCCCGCATCGGTGGCCAATAGAGGCAGGATGGCGTGGGTCGCCGAGGAGGTCCACTGGGCGTACGGCGCAAGCGATCCCAGCAGGTCCCCGCCCCGCCCGTGCAGGTTTTCCAACGCGCTCGAGTAGTCGCCCCACGAGCGCTCCAGCTCGCGCGCGAGCGCCTCTTGTCCGCCGCCGCGCAGCCCGGTGGCGTCCTGTTCGTGGGTGTGGCGACAAACCTCTTCCACGAATGCCGCAAAGCGCTCGTACACGCCCGGCGCTTCCAGCTGGTCGCACAGCACCGGGGTGAGCGACAGCGTCAACGGGGCTCCCCTGTCAAGGAGATCGAGCAATGGCAGGTAGGAGCCGGCCATCGCCTCCCACAGCCACTCCTCCCCGAACGGCCACGTACCGAAGCCCTCCACGTAGGGCATGTGCGTGTGCAGGACGATCGCCAGGGCGCCACGCTCGCGATCCGAACTCATCGGCGGCACACCGCGACGAAGTCCAGGGCGCGATCGGCGTCGGCCTCAGAAGAGGCTCTGAGCGCGAAGTCCGAGGCCGCGATCGCGGGCGTGAACCAGTCGTAGAAGCGCTCTGTGAGGTGGAGGCGGGCATGTATCGCATCCCAGCCCATCCGCAGCGCGAGCTCGTGCACGCGCAGCTTGCGAGCGTGGAACACCCCGAACATCTCAACAGCCGCGAAGCATGTGCCGCACAGCCTCTCGAATTCCTCCGCCCGGTACTCGTGAACGTGCCAGGGGTTATCCGAGCGCGACGCTCCCCTCGGCGCGAGCGTGAGCACGTTCGGGGTTGAGACGAACACCGTCCCGCGCGCTCCGACGAGCGAGGAGAAATGCTGGAGCGCCGCCCGGGGGTCCTGTAGGTGCTCGATCGTCTGCAGGAACACCACCGCGTCGGCCTCCTCGAAGAACGTTTCGACCGGTTCACGGGCGAAGCGAAGGTTCGAGCGGCGGTAGCGCAACCGCGCATGCTCATGCGCCTCCGGGTTGGCATCGACCCCCACCACGCTTGTGGCCGTCCGGGCGAGCACGTCTGAGCCGTACCCCTCGCCACAGGCCATGTCGAGGACACGCATGCCCTGCACGCGCGCCGCGATCCACTCGTAGACGACGAGGTGGCGGCGGAACCAGTAGTTCTCTGCCGGGACGTCCGGAAGCGTACGCTCCCCCGTCAGCGCCAGCGACGGAACGCCCTCGGGCTGGTCACGCTGCAGGTGGAGGGTTTCCGTCAAGACAGATGACCGGTCGAGGTTCGCGGCGTGAGTGCCCGCGCATCCACGGCGCGCGAGTATATGGTGCCGTCTCGTGCCGCCTTCCCTCAGCAGCGAGGAGATCCACGATGTCAACACGCGCTACCACGACCTGGCGTCCGGCCGGTACGACTCCAAGTGGGGCATTGACTTCGGCGAGCTCGGCCGCGAGCAGGTGCTCGCCAAGGTGCGCAAGGCGCTCGGTCGCGCCCCCGGCCACTACCCCCGCTCGCTCGAGATCGGCGCAGGAACGGGGTACTTCACGCTGAACATGCTCGGCGCGGGCGTGATCGGCACGGCCACCTGCAGCGATATCTCCCCGGGCATGCTGTGCGCTCTTCAGGCCAACGCGAGGCGCGTGGGGCTTGAGGTTCAGACCGAGCCCGCCGACGCCGAGCGCCTGCCATTTCCAGACGAGAGCTTTGATCTGGTGCTTGGTCATGCCGTCCTCCACCACATCCCCGACCTTCCGCGCGCGTTCGCCGAGTTCGAGCGCGTGCTCGCCCCCGGGGGCACATTGCTCTTCGCGGGCGAGCCTTCCCGCTACGGCGACCGTCTGGCGGGTGTCCCCAAGCGGGTCGCGGGCGCCGTCGCGCCGCTGTGGCGTCGCGCGATCGGCGCACGCCCCGCTCCGCCGGTCGAGGGTGGAGAGTCCGACTCCGCCTTGGAGAGCGTGGTCGACGTCCATGCCTTCGCCCCCGACGAGCTCGCTCGCCTGGCGCACGGTGCGCGGCTCGGGAACGTGCGCGTGACCGGTGAGGAGCTGCTGGCCAACTGGTTCGGCTGGACCAGTCGCACACTGGAGGCTACGGCGGCGCCCAGCGACGTGCCATGGGCCTGGCGCCAGTACGCCCACCGCGGTTACCTGCTGTTGCAGGGCCTCGACCGCAGGCTGCTCGAGCCGCGACTGCCGGCGGCGATCTTCTACAACCTGATGGTCGCCGCACGCAAGCCAACCTAGACTGCGTACATGCCCGAGCAACTCTTCCGGGGCTTTCCGCTGTTCCCGCTGGGGATCGTGGCATTGCCGAGCGAGAGCGTGCCGCTGCACATCTTCGAGGACCGCTACCGCAGGATGATCGAGGAGTGCATCCAGACCGGGCGGGAGTTCGGCATCGTGTGGTGCTCTGAGACCGAGTTGAAGCCGGTAGGCTGCGCTTGCCGGATCGAGGAGATGCTCGAGCGCATGGACGACGGCCGGCTGAACATCCTCGCTCGGGGGACCCGCCCCTTCCGGCTGGTCGAACGTCAGGACGATTTCCCTTACCCGGCAGGAGTGGTCGAGTTCCTCGGCGAGCACGATGAGGAACTCGACCCGCGTGCTGCGCGGACTACTCGCGAGCTGTACAGGGAGTTGGTCGAGCAGGCCACCGACCAGAGACTCCAGGAGGGTGAGCTTCAACAGTTGGACGCCTACCGGATGGCGGGCACCGTGGAGTTTGGAGCGAACGCCAAGCAGGAACTGCTCGAGCTGCGCTCGGAGAACGCCCGCCTGCGGCTGCTCGCGCACCTGCTGCGCGCCGCGATCAAGCGCGTGGAGCTGGTCGAGCGTGCCGAGGCCGGCGCCCGCGCGAACGGGAAGGTGCGCTTCGGCTAGGACACTGGCCCTGCTGGCGTTCACATGGGCAGATGGCAGACCTGCTGTGCGGTCTGCACCACGAACAGCGCCAGATTGCGAAATACCGCCGACTGCCCTGCCGAGTTGTCGGCGAAGCGGGCGCTCCCGTTTTCGTCACGCACGTAGTAGCTCAACACGGATCCCGCGCGCGCTGGAAGCGAGATGTGCTTCGACGCCGGATCGCGCAGGTCTTCCTGGATCGCGCGCGCCTGCACGAGCTGCGGATCGCTCAGCTTCAGCGTGGCGCCGCCGTTGCAGCGAACGCCACCTTCTTCGTTCACCAACAGCGTCAACCGCGCGCCCGGAACGCTGCCGGTGCGCTGGACGATGAACAGGTCCGGCGCCTGGATCCCTCCACAGCCGGCGACGAGCGTCGTGAGGACCGCGCCCATCGCGACCGGGCGTCTGTTTCGCGCGCCACAGGCGCTCCACCCCCCGCCCTCGCGGCCGGCCCCGGTGCCCCGAGGACCGCAGCTCACGCGCTCACCGCAACGCCGCCCCGACGCGGATCGCCGGCGCCGATGAGCCCGTGTGGAAGGCGCTGCACGGCCTGAACCCCGCCGAAGAACAGGTTCAACGCCCCAAACTGCACGACCCTGGTGTCGGGCAGCTCCTTCAGGTCGATCCCCGGCTCGGCGTACAGAACGCCGTTCTCGAAGTGCACGCGCGGAGCGGCCACCGCCTCGCGTGCTCGCATTCCGTGGTCGACCACCGCCACGATCGTCTGCAGCAGCGCCGAGCGGATGCGGTTCGAGCCCGCGCTCCCCAGCACCAGCTCCACCTCCCCTCCGCGCATCACCATCGAGGGGGCCACCATGCTCGGCATGCGCCTACCCGGTGGATGACGGTGGAAGCCGAACGGATTCAGGTCCTCCTCGCCCATCACGTTGTTGAGGTGCATTCCCGTGCCCGGTACCACGATGCCCGAACCCTCGCCATTGGTACAGGTGGCGCTGCACGCGTACCCTTCCCCGTCGAGCACCGAGATGTGCGTGGTGGCTCCCAGTCGCGTGGCGAGGAAGCGCTCCAGGAACCCCTCCTCGCCCAGCCCGTCCACGAATTCGGGCGTACGCTCGGACTGAGCGGCCGCCATCGCCTGCACCACACCGCGCAGGGTCGGCGGCGTGGGACCGCGATTCAACAGCGCCAGCGCGTATGCCAGCAGCGTCCCACCGGCCGAGGGCGGCGGGTTGGTGAGGACCTCACGATCGCGGTAGGCCATCTTCACGGGCTCGCGCTCGACCGCCCGATAACCCGCGAGGTCCTCGGTGCTCAGCGAGCCGCCAAGGGCCCACAGCCAGGCGCACACCGCCGCCGCCACGTCTCCCCGGTAGAAGGGCCCGGCGCCCTCCTTCCCCAGCAGCAGCAGAGCGTCGCCCAGCTCCGGGTTGCGCAGGCGCTCACCCTCGCGCAGAATGCGCCCCTCCGGGGCCCACAGCGCGGCGCACTCAGGCGTCGAGGTCAAGAGGTCGCCCAGGATCTTCGCCACATACGCCTGCCCGGCGTTCAGCACGACGCCCTCGCGCGCGAGCCGCGCCGCCGGCGCCGCCAGATCCTCGAGCGGGGCAGTTCCCCAACGCCGCGCCGCCTCGCACACACCCGCCGGCGCACCGTACACGCCGCACGAAGCCGGGCCGATGTGGAACACCTGCGCGGCGTCCCCGAACGACACGTCGATCGCCCGAAGAGCGGCTGGGGAACCATCGCCGCGGTCGGCCGACGTGCGATCGGTCGGGGCCTGCACGAAGAAGTCCAGCATCATGGGCTCCTCCCCGCCCCCCGCCACTAGCATGTACCCACCGGCGCCCAGCCCGGTCAACAGCGGCTCGGCGACGAACGAGGTGAGCATTGCCCCCACCGTTGCATCCACCGCGTTACCCCCTTCCCGCAGCACCCTCGCGCCGACCTCCGCCGTCAGCGGATGCCCGGCCGCCACAACCCCCTTTTTACGTCCGCTCATGACAGAGCGATAGCACAGTCCTCAGAGGTTGGGGAGGAACTCGGGCACTTCCAGTTCATCGACCGCCAGGCCGCGGCGGGGCGGCGCTCGGCGGGGCGTACGGGGCGAGCCGGCTCGCTGGACCCTGACCTCGCCAGCGGGCTCCTTCAGACGACTCACGCTCTTGCGCACACCGTCACTGCCGTAGCCGGTAGCCACAACCGTCACCCACACCTGATCGTCGAGCTTTTCGTCGACCATGGCCCCGAAGATGATGTTCGCGTCGGGGTGGGCGGCCTCCGAGACGGACTTGGCGGCCTCATTGACCTCCCACAGCGACAGATTGGTGCCACCCGTGATCGACAGCAGGATCGACCGCGCACCGTCCATCGAAGTCTCCAGCAACGGCGAAGAGACCGCCTGCATCGCGGCCTGCGTCGCGCGATTCTCGCCGACGCCCATGCCGATCCCGAGTAGCGCGTTTCCCGCCTCGCTCATGATCGTGCGTACGTCGGCGAAGTCGAGGTTGATCAGTCCGGGGAGGGTCACCAGGTCGGAGATACCCTGGACTCCTTGGCGCAGCACGTCGTCGGCCACGCGGAAGGCCTCGACCATCGCGGTCTGCTTGTCCAGCACCGCCAGCAGTCGGTTGTTGGGCACGACGATCAGCGTGTCCACCTCCGCGGCGAGCGCGCTCACGCCGTGCTCTGCCTGCTCGGCGCGGCGCGAGCCCTCGAAGCCGAACGGCTTGGTCACGATGGCGACGGTGAGCGCACCGACTTCCCGGGAGATCCGGGCCACGATCGGCGCCGCGCCGGTCCCGGTGCCGCCACCCACACCGGCTGTGATGAAGATCATGTCCGACCCCTTCAGCAGCGCCTTCACACGGTCGTAGTCCTCCATCGCCGCCTGGCGGCCCACACTCGCGTCCGAGCCGGAGCCCAATCCCCTGGTCTGCTCCGCCCCGATGTGCAGGGTGACGTTGGCCGTGGACTGCTGCAGCGACTGCAGGTCGGTGTTCACGGCGAGGAACTCGACGCCCTCGACCTCCGCCTCCACCATGCGGTTGACCGCATTAACGCCGCCCCCTCCCACCCCGACGACGCGAATCACAGGCTGCTCGGGAGCTCCGCCGTTGCTGGCACTGAGCGATCCGCGATCGGTCGGGTGCTCGCGGGCATCCTCGTCGATCACGGGGCGCGTCGCCGGACGGTCCATCACGTTCTCGGGGAGCTCCGAGGAGAACGCGTGCCGCAACCGCTCCCGCGGGGTGGGTACTGATGGGTGCGCGTCCTGCGGCTCGTCGCTGGCCTGGGTGATCTCGCGCGTGGCGGTGGACGCGTTCACGGCCGGGTGGGACACCTCGCTCTCCTGTGGACGCTCCGATGGGAACGATCCGCCGGACTCCTTCTCGGACTCTTCGTCAGTCTTGCGGAACAGTGCCGCAAGCGGCCCTTCGCGCATGCTCGCGCGCTTAGCGTTTGCCATTGGTCAGAACCTCCTGCGCGAGTTGCCGGTAGGACTGAGCCGCAACCCCATCCGGCTCGTACTTGAGCACCGACATGCCCTTCACCGGCGCCTCTGCGAAGCGGACAGTCTTGCGGATACGAGAGGCGAACACGCGGTCCCCGAAGTTTTCCTCGAGGATCTCGATCGCCTCCTTGGCGTGGATCGTGCGCGAATCCACCAACGTGGGGAGGATACCCTCGATGTCAACGCCCGGGTTGAGATTCTCGCGGATCATCGCGAGAGTGTTCTGCAGCTGGATGAGCCCACGCATCGACAGATACTCGCACTGCACGGGGACAATCACCTTGTCGGCGGCGGTCAGCGCGTTGATGGTCAGCAACCCCAGGCTCGGCGGCGTATCGATGCAGATGAAGTCGTAGTCCTCGAGGATCGGCTCGAACGCCTTCTGCAGCGAGCGCTCACGGCCGATCATCGTCGACATCGCGATCTCCGCTCCCGCCAGGTCAATGGAGGCGCACGCGACGTCGATCTCACGCTTGCGTATCACCTCGCGGATCGAGACCTTGTGGACGAGCACGTCGTACATCGATTGCTCGAGCGTGTCCGGGTCGATCCCCTGGGACATCGTGAGGTTGCCCTGTGGGTCCATGTCGACGCACAGCACTCTATGACCCTCCTCGGCGAAGGCGGCGGCCAGGTTGAGCGTTGTCGTCGTCTTGGCCACGCCGCCCTTCTGGTTGGCGAACGCGATGACCTTGGCCTTTCCTTCCACGGGAACTCCGATGCTCGATTGTGGGAAAGCCGTCCGGTGGGTATTCGCATGGCGTCGGGAGATTCCTGCACGGGAACTACGATCCCGGGATGGCGGCGAGCAAGCGGACGGTCCTCCCGGCACGCCTTAGCGGGATGCGCGTCTGCATTTGCCTCGGCGGAGGAGGTGTCGGAAAGACCACCACCTCCGCGGCGCTTGCCCTCGGGCTTGCCGCCCGCGGGCAGAGGGTCGCCGTGATCACGATCGATCCGGCCAGGCGCCTGGCCGCCGCGCTGGGCTTGGCCGACGAGCTTTCGGGTGAGCACACAGAGATGGGTCAACATCGGATCGACCCGGCGTTGTTCGCTGCCCAGGGCATCGACATGAAGGGCGAGCTGTGGGCGATGATGCTCGACCCCAAGCGCACGTTCGACGAGATCGTCACCCGGCTAGAGCCCGAGGAACGTGCGCGCGAGGAGATCCTCACCAACCCCATCTACCGCGAGCTCTCCACGGCGGTGTCCGGCTCGCAGGAGCTCAGTGCGATCTCAAAGCTGTATGAGCTCAAGCACGAGCGCGACTTCGACGTGATCGTGCTTGACACGCCCCCCTCGCGCAACGCCCTTGACTTCCTCGACGCACCCACACGGCTGTTGGGGTTCCTGGAAGGACGGGCCCTGAAGGTGTTCATCGCCCCCGGCGGGCTCGCCACGCGCCTCTTTGGCCGCTCCACCGCCCTCGTCTTCTCGATCTTCGCGCGCGTGACAGGCGTGGACATGCTCGCCGATCTGTCGAGGTTCTTCCGCTCGGTCTCAGGTGTGATAGACGGCTTCGCCGAGCGCACCCGCGGCGTGGCCTCGCTGTTGCGCGAGCAGTCCACGACCTTCCTGGTCGTCACCTCGCCCGAGCCCGAGCCGGCTGGGGAGGCGGTCTTCCTCGCCGCCAGACTCGCCGAAAGGGGCATGTCCCTAAGCGAGCTGATCGTCAACCGCGTCCACCGCGACGGCCTCGGCGGGCACTCCGCGGCGGAGGTCGCGGCCCTGCTCACACCCGAGCTTGGCGATCGGTTGGCGGCGCGTGTCGCCGCCAACCTGGCAGATTTCGACGTGCTCGTCCAACGCGACCACGAGACCATCGCGCGTCTGGCTTCCGAGCTGCAGGAGCGCGACCCCATCCTCGTCCCCCACTTCGACGAGGACATCCAGGACCTCGCGGGCCTGGCCCTGGTCGCAGAGCACCTCTTCGCCTGACTACGCCAGAGCACCTCGTCGCATGGCAACTCAGGACACTCTCTTGCCCTACTACTCGTCTGCTCGCTCAGGCTCCCACCGGCTCGAGAACCGGCTGCTGCGCCGAGTGTGCGTCGTCCTCGGGCCCGAGGAGCAGCTCGTCGGCGAGCGCACGGAGATCGGGGTTGAGATGCCCGCAGATCACGTCTCTGAGCAGGGCCCGCAAATGGTCCGCCACCTCCGTAGCGAGCGCCTCGCCGCCGGCGCGCTTTGGAAAGGACCCGGCGATCACGGCGCGCTCCAGCGCCACGGCCGCGTCGATCCGCTCGGTCAGCTGCGCCCGGTGCTCTGTTGCGGCGCAGAGCGTTGCGAGCCGTTCGGCGAGCAGCCCGCTGGATGGACCCTCCGGCTCAAGTAGCGCACGTAGCGCGAGCAGGTGGTCGCTCAGCGCTTCGTAGGAGCTCTCGCGCCCGCACCCCAGCTCGAAGCGCCTCAATGCCCACGCCAGCTCGTTGAGGTGGGGCGCACGGCGAGAGACGAGGTTGCAGAACGCGCGCAGCTCGTCCTCCTGCTCGGCGGTCACCACCAGCATCCCGTGCGGCCGTCCCCCGAACCCGAGCGCCACCGAACCCCACCCGCCGTCGCCGACGCGAGCCCACGCGAGCGCGCCGAGTGCAACGCGCCCGTCGCCGAACAGCCTCAGGGCGCGCAGCAGGTCGTTGAGCACCTCGCGGCACCGTCCAACCATTTCGCGAGCGTCGCCGTCGGCACCGCCCTCGTCGTCGGAGACGGTGAGCACCACGACCAGGTGATCATCGGCCCACTCGCCGTCACCTATCGAGCGGGCGCCATCGGGCAATTCCTGGAGGGCATCGGGGTGGGCGATCGTCAGGCCCTTCGTCACCGAGAGCTCCTCCGAGGTGATCGTCAGACCATGCAGGGTCGCCACGAGCGTCACCTCGCCCGGGCTCGCCAACGCCGACTGCTCAAGTCGTCTGAGTGCCGCGCGCAAGCGCTCGGGGTGGACCTCGAAGTCGGTTTGCTCGTCGAACACGTCTGCTAGCAGCGCCCTGATCGCGGCACCGGCGCGTGCGTGCCCCTGCGCGGGGCGGGCTCCGGGCCAATCCTTGCCAACGCTCGCTAGATAGCGGTCGAGCCCCTCGAAGCCCTCCAGCAGCTTCACCGCCTGGGCGTGACCTGGCAGGCGCACGAGCTCGTTCTCACGCTCAGAGATGAACACGCCCGTCAGCGCGTGGTAGCAGTAGAGCGGCGTGGCACCCCGCCGCGCGCCACCGGCCTGGGAGCCGAGCTCAAAGGGGACCTCCGCGCCGGAGTCGATCTCCGCCTGCAAGTGGCTCGCGGCCGCTTCGATGAACTGCGTCAGGGCGATCTCCAGGCCGCGCGAATGCATGGTGCATTCACTTCGCGCTCGCCGGCGGCGCTCCTGCCGGCGCACCCTGTGTTGCAGGCGCCTACTCGAACCTCTCTCAAGCCTCGAAGCTATGCGATGACGAGGGCCTCTGGAGTCACGCGCTCGGCGCACTCGGCTTCGAGCCAATCTTCCCCATACGCGCGCATATCATCGATGATCGGCAGCAGCGCGCGTCCCTTCTCGGTCAGCGCATACTCCACTCGAGGCGGCACCTCGGGGAACGTGTGACGCTCGACAATCTCCTCCTCCTCGAGCGCTCGCAACCGCAGGGACAGCGTGCGCGGGCTGATGCCCGCCAGCGATCGTTCGAGCTCGCAGAAGCGCGATCTGCCCTCGGCCAGGTCGCGGACGAGCAGCAGCGTCCACTTTCCGCACACGATCTCTGCCGTTCTGCATACAGGACATGTCTCATCGACGGCCATTTCAACCGTTACTTTACCAACTGAAGTGGCGCTAAGAGGCGACAGCGACCGACGGCTTGGGTTCAGCGTCGCGGTGCTCCTCGGCGGAGGCCACGTCGTCCATCGTCGTACCCACGCGTCCCTCGGCCTGCATCAGGAGCTTGAAGTCGTGGGGGTGGGAGGCGACCTTCATCGCGTCCTCGAACGTCACCAGTCCGGACTTCACGTGCCCGAACAGCGCCTGGTCGAAGGTCTGCATGCCGTAGTAGCTGCCCGACGTGATCACCTCCACGAGTTTCCCCGTCTGCGCAGGGTCCGTGATCATGTCGCGCACGCGTCCGGTCGTGCGCAGGATCTCGCACACGGCCACGCGGCCGCCGTCGGCGCCTGGCACGAGTCGCTGGGAGATCACGCCCTTGATCGTGCCCGCGATCATGCTGCGTGCCTGGGCGTGCTGGTGGGGAGGAAAGAAGTCGAGCAACCTGTTGATCGACTCCGTCGCGTCCACGGTGTGAATCGTCGAGAGCACCAGGTGTCCGGTCTCGGCTGCCGACAGGGCAGTCTGGACCGTCTCCTCGTCGCGCATCTCTCCGATGAGGATGACGTCCGGGTCCTGCCGCAGGACCCTTCTCAGCGCGCGCTTGAAGGAAGCGGTGTCCATACCTACTTCTCGCTGATTGATCGCGGAGCGTTTGTCCGTGTGCATGAACTCGATCGGGTCCTCGATCGTGACGATGTGCTTGCTCGACGTGAAGTTCATGTGGTCGATCATCGCCGCCAGCGTCGTCGACTTGCCCGATCCGGTTGTCCCGGTGAGCAGCACGATTCCGCGCTCCTCCTCGGCCAGTTCCCTGATGACGGGCGGCAGCGCAAGCTCTTCGAGCGTGCTGATCTTCGTGGGGATCGCGCGACACGCCATCGAGGTCGACCCACGCTGCTTGAACGCGTTGATCCTGTACCGCGCGACGCCGGGAATCTCATATGAGAAGTCGACCTCGTGCTCGTCCGCGAATTCTGCCAGCTTGCCCTCGTCGGTCAGAAGCTCCCTCAGCGCGCCTTCGGTGTCCTCCGCGGTCAATGTCTCAGCACGCTCGTCGATCGCAAGATCTCCTTGGACGCGATACAGGGGCTTCGAGTCCACCTTGATGTGGAGATCTGAGCCGTCTTTGGCGACGAGCTCGCGCAGCGCCTGCATGACGTCGAACATGCCCTGCTGATCGGCAACCTCCCGGGAGGTCTTGAGCCCCTGCAGGCGGCTTGGACGAACTACGCCCGACGAGTGGATCGGCGCGACTGACCAGGACGCAGGGAGCGTGGCGTGCAAACGTACGCGAGCGACCGAGGACGCCGTCAGGCGCGCCGAGGCGCCGTCAGGCCACGTCGCGAAGCTTTTGAGCCTCAGCGAGGCTCTGGAGCTTCTTCAACGACTGGTTCTCGATCTGACGGATTCGCTCGCGGGTCACGTTGAACGTGCGTCCCACCTCGTCGAGCGTGCGGGGGTGCTCGCCGCCGAGACCGTAGCGCAGCTCCAGCACGCGCCGTTCGCGATAGGAGAGGTTCTCAAGCGCCTCCCGCAGCGCCTCCTTCGTGAGGATCTCCGCGGCGCGCTCGTACGGGGACTCCGCCCGCTCATCGGCGATGAACTGGCCGAACTCCGACTCCTCCTCGTCACCCACCGGCTTCTCCAGCGACACCGGGGCCTGAGCCGAGCGCTTGATCGAGTCGACCTCCTCCGGGTCGATGCCCGTCACGTCGGCGATCTCATCCGCGGTGGGCTCGCGCCCGAGCTCGGTCACGAGCTTGCGCTCGGCACGACCGATCTTGTTGAGCTTCTCCACGACGTGCACCGGGATGCGGATTGTCCGCGCCTTGTCTGCCAGAGCGCGCGCGATCGCCTGACGGATCCACCATGTGGCGTACGTGGAGAACTTGAAGCCCTTTCTGTAGTCGAACTTCTCGGCGGCCCTCACCAGCCCGAGCGTGCCCTCCTGAATCAGGTCCAGGAACGGAAGTCCCTGGTTGCGGTAGTTCTTCGCGATCGACACGACCAACCGCAAGTTCGACTCGACCATCTTCTGCTTCGCGTCGAGGTCTCCGCGCTCGATCCGCTTCGCCAGATCGACCTCCTCCTGCGCCGTCAGCAGCCGCACCTTGCCAATGTCCTTCAGGAATAGCTGCAGCGAATCCGTCGTCATGTCCGGCTTGAGGTCCAGCTGGGCCTTCGTCTTGCGCCGCCCCCGCTTGTCGGGAGCGCGCTCGACCTGGGAGGACGCGGCGGTCGCCGGGTCGATGTCCTCGACGAGCTCGATCTCCGATTTCTCGAGGAAACCGTGCAGCTCCTCCACGTCTGACTCGTCCAGGTCGAGCTCGGACATCGCCCTGGTTATCTCCGTATACGAGAGCACGCCAACCTGCTGTCCCTTGGCCAGCAGACCCTTGACCTCATCCAGCTCCTGAAGCTCGACTACTGACATGTGTTTCCGTTTCTTCCGTCGATCGACAACCCGGGGACGACCACTGGGACCCTGCCGGATTCCGGCTGAAGACATCATCCCGGCCAACATACGGCCGAAGCCAGCCCAACGTTACAACCCAACATCGCTCTTCGAGTTCCCATGCTAACGCCTCGCCCCCTGCAGATCGTGTCGGCGTGCCGATCGTCTCCCACCCGGCCCTTAAGCAATGATGTTCTTCGTGAGCGACGCCAGAGGCGACGGCCAGCTGAGCACTCCGCAGGAGGACCTGGGAGTCCTGGTCAACCTGCCCCGCACTCGTCCTCAACGCGCGAGTCCGCGCCGCGCCGCCGCGCGCAAGACGGCGGCGGGGAAGAGGACGAGCGCAGCCAGGCGTCCCAGGGACCCCGCCCGCGAGCGCGACGCCGCTCCGAGACAGGGGTTCGAGTCAGACACCGAGACCATGAGCGGCTCCGTTCAGCCCCCGGGCAGCGCGGAGCTCGTCGCGTCCGCCGCGGAGATTGTCGGCGACCTGGCGAAGGTCGGGCTCTCCACCGGCGAGCGCGTGCTGAAGGACATCCTCACGCGTCTCTCGCGCTCCTAACAGCCGGTCTCGCGCTCCTAACAGCCGGTCACACGCTCCTAACAGCCGGTCACAGGTCCTGAGCGCCCTGCCACCCGCCGCGGCGATTGCGGCAAGGCCGTGCAGCCGTCTGTATACTTGCGCTCACGCCGAGCTCCCTTGACCCAGGTCAGGGGAGGCGGGGGACCCAATGCAGACCGACTCGATCGGTCCGCTGGGGCGAATCGACCGTTCAGGTCGTAGCGCAGTCTCTGGCAGCGCGAGCCCGTCAGCTCACCCCGTAGGCGCACGATGACGATGCGAACGACCTTCACACAGAGGATTCTGTTGGCCCTGCTCGCGGTGCTCGCGTGCGCCGGCGTCTTCGCCATGGGCGCGCTCGCCGACACAGGCGGCGTCGCCGTCTCGAGCTCACCGGCGGGGAATGCTCCGCCGCCCAAGCCCGCCGTCCACAAGACCGGGATCGCCACCTGGTTTGGCCCCGGTTTCTATGGCAAGAAGACAGCCTGCGGGCAGGTCATGACCCCCGCCATAGTGGGCGTCGCCAACCGCACCCTTCCGTGCGGCACGCTCGTCAAGGTCAGCTACCAGAACCATCTCTTGACCGTCCCCGTGATCGATCGCGGACCGTACGGGCACAACGGCGCCGACTGGGACCTGACGACGGGAGCCGCACGCACGCTCGGAGTCGAAGAAACGGTGCGCATAGGTACGCGCGTCATCGGCATCACGCCCAACACCCCCACGCTCGGACTGCCACCCGCATCTGCCACGAGCGCCGTCAGCGGCGGCGCGATCGTCGGCTGAGACCGACTGCCGCCGGCGGCGGCGCGATCGCCGGCCTAGACGAAGCGCCGCTGAGACAGCTTGCTCGTGCCTAGGCGGGTTCGTCGACCGAGGTGATCGATCGTTCCGCGGCTCGTGCCACCTGCAGCGCTGCGTCCGCGTGCGCGGCCAGCGCTGCCGCCTCGCGCCCGTCCTCGGGGCACACCGCCGTTCCGATCGTCACCTCCAAGGGCGTCCAGCGGCGGCCGGCCAACGGCCTGACCGCACGCACCAGCCACGCGGCGAGTCTCCTGGCAGCGAATCCGTCGGTCTCGGGTGCGAGCAGCCAGTACCTGCCGGGAAGCTCGCACGTGAGCCAACCCGCTCGTCGACCACGGCCTCCGGCAGATGCTCCTCCGATCAGTTGCAGCCCTTCGTCGAGCACACGCTCGACCTGGCTCGTCAGACTCAACATGCCCGCTGGGAGCACGGCACGGCGCAGGCGCTCCACGTCGCCCAGTTCGACCAGCAGAACCGCGAACGGCAGGTGGTCGCGCTCGAAGCGCTCGAGCTCGCGCCCGATCGATCCGATCCAGGCTGCCGGCCCCTCCTCCCTGCGTTCGTCTCTGATGTGGATTTCCGGCTCGGCGGTGGTCTGCGGCGCGGGACCTCCTCCTCCGGTGGGCCAACCGCCCTCCGCCGCCTGCGGCGACGACGCCGTCGTCGGTCCGCAGGCGGCACCGGCGCCCCATCCCCGGAGGGCGAGCGCGTCGGAGTCTGCGACGTCTCGCGCGGCTCGCGCAAGTTGGAGAACGGCACGTCCCACGGCAGCGGGCGCGCGCGGGTCTGACGGGCCGCCGAGGACCCTGGCGCCCTGGAGGTGATCGCCGGATGACCGATCGAAGATTGACCGGGAGCCGGGATCTCGTCGCGTTCGTCGACGATCAGCACGCGTTGCCGCGCGGGGGGCGCCCCGTGGGACTCGCTCACCGCCTCCGCAGAACCGGTAAGAGCAAGAGGAGCGTCCTCGCCCGCCGCCGGGGCTGCCGCGATGGGGACGGCAATGGTCACGGCGAGGGCGGTCGCGCAGACGTATGCGAGACGGTCGGCGAGATCTGCCACATGCCGCGCCCGCGACCGATCGAAGAGCGGCCAGCGCAGCTCGTCCAGCAACGCCTCCCACAGCACTCCCCTCAGCGCCTCGACCGCCTCGACGGCCGATTCGGCGTCCCGGGCACCGGCGAGCGCTCCCAGCCCGCGGGCCGCGGCGAAGTCCTCGCGACCGTCCGCGGCGCCGCTTCCCGTCATGCGCTCGAGCTCGATGTCCGAGGCAAGCGCACGAATCGCCTGGGCGCACAGCGCCGGCCCCTCACGCGACAGGCTCTCCAGGGGAAGCTCGCCGATCCGCTCGAGCGGGCGCGTGAGGATCAGCGCGATCGCCCAGCCTCGCGCCAGCTCATCAGCGCGCGCGAGCAGGGCATCGACAGGGGCCTCGGCGACCGGCTGCGCGCGCGGAGTGGCATGCAGGGGGCGAGTGCCGCTCATGTGCGTTGAATATCAGTAACCGAGGACGCGACCCTTCTTCCTGGTCGGATCCGCAACCGAGAGGAGCCCTCCTTGAGTCCAGTCGTGCGCCGAGGACGAGGTCCGCACCGTCGCGCTCGCCAGGAGGTCGTGCCCGCGGGTAGCCTGACAGTCAATGCGAAGCCTACGGCCGACATGACCGGTGCCCTGATCGCCGTGGCGATGGCCGTCGCGCTCATCGCGGGCCTCGCGAGCCGGCTGCGCAGCCACGACGGGCGAGGAATCGGAGATCGGTCGAAAAAGGCGGTCATCGCCGACCTGCACAACTCGACCTCCGTGGACGGAGCCACGGGCGCGGTGCGTTCGGTGCAGACCGCCGATCTGCTGCTGGAAGAGGCGGCTATTGAGGAGATCTGGTCGCCCACCTACCTGGAGCGGCTCGCGCGCACTTACTGGCGCTTCCTGACTCGGGCCACGCTCGGCCTGATCCGCGTCCGCTACACCGACGCAGAGCGCTCGGTGGTCCTGCTCGTGACCCCCCTCAGGCTGCTCACCTTCGACGCGCCCGAATACGAGATGGACGCCTCGCGCGGCCTGGTGCGCTGGCGCATCGCGCGGGGCCTGCTCGTGGCAAGGCGCGGCCGCAACGGCGGCGGCTACCTGCAGATAGAGGTGCGCCGCCGTCCCGGCGAGAACCCCTCCGAGGCCCATCTGCACGTAGAGGTCGAGGTGGCCAACTTCTACCCGTCGATCGCCTCCGGCCTCAGCCGCCGGCTTTACAACGCGACCCAGTCGCGAATCCACGTGATCATCACCCACGGCTTCTTGCGCTCGCTCGCGCGCCTCGATCTGGCCGAATCCCGGGTGGGGCGGTTCGCTCCTTAGGCGCTTCAGAGCGACTTGCCGCCGATCGCCCGCAGCTTCACGCGGTCGTGCGTTGCCATGATGCGCCTGATCGTCCCCGACCGCGAGCGCGTCACGAGCGACTCCGTGGTCGCGCCGCCCACACTCGGGTAACGCACACCCTGAAGGAAGTCCCCGTCGGTGATGCCGGTGGCGGAGAAGAACACGTCCTCGCCGGCCACCAGGTCGTCCTGCGTGAGCACCCGCTCCAGGTCATAGCCGGCCTGAAGCGCGGCCGTGCGCTCGGCCTCGTCACGCGGCCACAACCGCCCTAGGAGCCGGCCCCCGAGGCACTTCACCGCCGACGCCGAGATGACCCCCTCGGGCGTGCCGCCGATGCCCCATAGAAGGTCGGCCGGGGAGCGCTCGGTCACCGCCAGCAGCGACGCCGAGACATCGCCGTGCGCGATCAGCCGCACGCGCGCCCCCGCCGCGCGGATCGCCGCGATGCCCTGCTCGTGGCGGGGACGGTCCAGCACCACCACCATGACGTCGCCGACGGTGCGGCCCTTGCGCTCGGCCACCAGTCTCACGGTATCCCCGAGCGGGCGGTCGAGGTCGAGCAGGTCGGCGATCTCGGGAGAGCCCGCCATCTTCTCCATGTACACGCACGGTCCGGGGTCGAACATCGTGCCACGGGCCGACAACGCGATCACCGCGAGAGCGCCGGGCCATCCGTGCGCCGCGAGGGTGGTGCCCTCGAGCGGATCGACCGCGATGTCGACGCGCGGCGGCGAACCGTCCCCGATCTGCTCGCCGTTGTATAGCATCGGCGCCTCGTCCTTCTCTCCCTCCCCGATTACCACCACGCCGTCCATCTGGACCGTTTGGAGTATGTAGCGCATGCCGTCCACCGCAGCCTGGTCGGCGGCCTCCTTGTCGCCCATCCCCACAAGCGGCGCCGTGGCGAGCGCGGCCGCCTCGGTCACGCGGACGAGCTCCAGGGCGAGGTTGCGGTCGGGCCGCTCGTGCGTGGGATCAGGTGTCATGTGCCGTTGGGGGAGACGATTGCACTGCGCCCTGCACTTGCGGCCGGCGCCGCTGCGAGCTGGTCGAGCCTGGACGAGGACGCCGCTCCTGACCAGACCCCCGGAAACGTATAACACCTGCGCGCCGACTACGATCGTGGCGTGAGCGACGATCGTGCCCTCGCCGTCGAGATTGAGATCCCGGAATCCCTGCGGCCGGCGGTGCAAGCGAAGCTCGCGCTCGCGGCGGAAGAGCTGGTGGCGGAGAGGCTCCGACGGGCTGGAGATCAGCCGGTGGACGGCACGCTGTGGGGACCGACGGGCACGCCCGAGATCGCCGATCGCCTGGGTTGGTTGACGATCGCCGAACGCATGCTGGGCGAGGTGGATGACCTGAAGGCGTTCGCCGAGGTTGTGCGCTCAGACGGCCTGCGTGACGTCGTCCTGCTCGGCATGGGCGGCTCATCACTGGCCCCGGAGGTGCTAAGACGCTGCTTCGGTCCCGTGGCGGGCGGGTTGCGGTTGCATGTGCTTGACTCGACCGATGCGGCCACGATCGCCGCTGTGCAGAGCGGGATCGACCCGCAGGGCACGTTGTTCATCGTGTCCTCGAAGTCCGGCGGCACGATCGAGCCGCTGTCGCTGTTTGCGCACTTCTGGCCGCTCGCGCCCACCGGCGCCAATTTCATCGCGATCACCGATCCCGGCTCGGGCCTTGAGAAGCTGGCGCATGAGCACCGCTTCAGGAGGGTGTTTCACGGCGACCCCGACATCGGCGGTCGCTACAGCGCGCTGTCTGCATTCGGAATCGTGCCGGCTGCGCTTATGGGAGTCGACGTGCAAACGCTGCTGCAGGGCGCCAACGGCGCCTGGCGAACGGGCATCGACGACGAAGGCGCCGGGCTCGCAGCAGCACCGCCTACCGGCGCAAACGACGCGCTCGGGGCGGGCGTGTGGCTGGGCGCGGCCCTGAGCGCGCTCGCGCGAGAGGCTCGGGACAAGCTCACCTTCCTGATCGATCCGTCGCTCCCGGGCCTGGGCCTGTGGTTGGAGCAACTGGTCGCGGAGTCGACAGGCAAGCGCGGCAGGGGCATCCTGCCGGTGGCCGAGGAGCCGCCCGGCGAGCCCGACACCTACGGAGAGGATCGCGTGTTCGTGTGGATCGCCGACGTCACCGAGCAGGGTGGCGGGCAGGGCGAAGCCCACGGGCAGGGCGACGCCCACGGGCAGGGCGACGCCTCAAACACCGGGCGTGCTCGCGCGCAGGCGTATGCGCGGGCCGGGCACCCGGTGATAACGATCCCCACCCGAGGGCCGTCTGACCTGGGGCGCCTGTTCCTGCTCGCCGAGCTGGCCGTCGCGGTGGGGGGATGGGGCCTTCAAATCAATCCGTTCGACCAGCCCAACGTGCAGCAGGCCAAGGACGCGACCAACCGCGTGCTCGCCTCCTACCAGAAGACCAACGCGCTGCCCGAGATCGCCCACGCCGACGGCGCCGCGCTGAACGCGCTTCTCGGCGACGTCGCGCCGCCGGAGTACGTGGCGATCATGGGCTACGTCCAGCCCTCGGCCAACTTCGACGCCGCCGTGGTCGAGCTGCGCGCGGCGATCCGCGACTCAAGAAAGGCGACGACCACGTTCGGGTACGGGCCCCGCTTCCTGCACTCGACCGGTCAGTTCCACAAGGGGGGCCCGCGGACCGGGCGCTTTCTGCAGCTGCTGCATGACGGGCCCCGAGACGTGGATATCCCCGGCCAGACTTACACATTCACCACGCTGAAGAACGCCCAGGCGATCGGCGACCTGCAGACGCTGCGCGAGCTGGGCCTGCCGGCCGAGCGCGTGCGCCTGGGAGGCGATGACCCTGCGAGCGCGCTGCGCGCGCTGACCACTCAGATCAAGGAGATGCTGTGACTCAGATCGGCTTCGTTGGGTTGGGCAAGATGGGCGGCAACATGGTGCATCGCATCCGCCGCGACTCCGAGCACAAGGTGGTCGCGTTCGACTTCGACAAGAAGGCGGTCAAGCAGGCGGCGAAGAACGGCGCGTCCGGCGCGGACTCGCTGAAGGACCTCGTCAAGCAGCTGCAGGCCCCGCGGATCGTCTGGATCATGGTGCCGGCGGGAGAACCTACGCAGCAGACGGTCGAGAAGCTCGCCAAGCTGCTGGACCGCGGCGACATGATCGTGGACGGCGGCAACTCGAAGTGGACTGACGACAAGCGCAGGGCCAAGGCGCTGAAGAGCAGCGGCATCGATTACGTCGACGTCGGTGTGTCGGGGGGCGTGTGGGGATTGCAGGTCGGCTACTGCATGATGGTCGGCGGACCGCCCAAGGCGGTCAGGCGGCTCGCGCCGATCCTCGACGTGCTCGCGCCCGAGACCAACGTGCAGAGCCGCTCGGCGATCGGCCCCCGCGGTTGGCTTCGCTTCGGCCCCTCCGGTGCCGGGCACTACGTGAAGATGGTCCACAACGGGGTCGAGTACGGCCTGATGCAGGCCTACGCAGAGGGCTTCGACCTGTTCGACAAGTGCGAGTACGAGCTCGACAACGCCAGCATCGCGCATCTGTGGGGGCAGGGCTCGGTGGTGCGCTCGTGGCTGTGCGAACTGGCAGCACGGGCATTCGAGGCCGACGGCAACCACCTCGACACGATCGAGGGCTATACCGAGGACTCCGGGGAGGGCCGCTGGACGATCGCGGACGCGACCGCCCACGACGTGCCCACCCCGGTGATCACGGCCTCGCTGTACGCGCGCCTGCGCTCACGCGGCAACGGCGACTTCGCCGATCGAGTGCTGGCCGCGCTGCGCAACCAGTTCGGGGGTCACGCGGTGAAGAGCGCTCTCGGCGCCGGCGCTTCACCGGTCCGGGATCGCAAGGTGAAGAAGGCGGGCCGTGCGAAGGTTGGGGGCGCCGCCGCCAATGGCCGTGGTCAGGGTGGAGGAGGCTGATCGTGGCAGTGGTGGCCGGTCAGCCAACCGCTCAAACGGGGCCCGAGAACCCGCTCACCGCCGGCCTCGAGCGACTGCCGGTCGCGCCGACGACGCTCGTGATCTTCGGCGCCACGGGCGATCTGGCCAGGCGCAAACTGCTGCCCGCGCTGTACAACCTCGCCCACGAGGGCGCCCTGCCCGAGCGCTTCCACCTGGTGGGTGTCTCGCGGGGGGAGAAAGCCCACGAGGACTTCCGCGCGGAGTGCGAAGAGTCGATCCGCCAGTTCTCCCGGCGCAAGCCCGATGAGGACGTGTTGAGGGGGCTGCTCAAGCACGTCAAGTATGTGCCCGGCATGTTCGACGACGACTCTGTCTATGCCGAGCTGGCTAAGGTGCTGGACGGCTTCCAGCGGGATGCCGGCGAGCGGCTGAACCGCGCCTTCTATCTGTCGACGGCCCCCACCTTCTTTCCGGTGATCGTGGAGGAGTTGGGCGGCTCGGACCTCGCCCGAAATAAGGGCGCCGATGTGCGGCTGATCATCGAGAAGCCCTTCGGCACCACGCTCGAGGAGGCCCGCGAGCTGAACCGGCGGGTGCTCGCGATCTTCGAGGAGTCCCAGGTCTATCGCATCGACCACTACCTGGGCAAGGAGACGGTGCAGAACATGATGGCGTTCCGGTTCGCCAACGGAATGTTCGAGCCGCTGTGGAACCGCAACTACATCGACAGCGTCCAGATCACCGCGGCCGAGGACCTCGGCATCGGCACGCGCGCGGGCTACTACGACCACGCCGGCGCGCTGCGCGACCTGATCCAGAACCACATGCTCCAGCTGCTCTGCCACTTGGCGATGGAGCCGCCGGTGAGCTTCACCTCAGAAGAGGTCCGCAACGAGAAGGTCAAGGTGCTGCAGGCGATTCCAGAGCCCAGCCCGGCCGCGATTCAACGGATGGCGGTGCGCGCGCAGTACTCCGCCGGACACGCCGGGGGCGAGGACGTGGCGGGCTATCTGCAAGAGCCGGGCGTGCGCGAGGACTCCACCACGGAGACCTACGCGGGACTGCGCCTGGAGGTCGACAACTGGCGCTGGGCCGGCGTCCCCTTCTACATACGCACCGGAAAGCGCCTCGCCCGCAAGATCACCGAGATCGCGGTCACGCTGAAGCCTGTCCCCCATCTCGCCTTCAGCCAGGACGGCTCGCTGGGGATACAGCCCAATCAGCTCGTCCTCACGCTCCAGCCCAACGAGGGCGTATCGCTAAGGCTCGGGGCGAAGATTCCGGGCACGCGGATGATCATCCGCCCGGTGAACATGGAGTTCCTGTACGGCACCTCGTTCTTGTCCCAGTCGCCCGAGGCCTACGAGCGCCTGATCACCGATGCCATGCGGGGCGACGCCACGCTGTTCACCCGAAACGACGAGGTCGAGGCGCAGTGGCGCATCTGCGACCCGATCGTCGCCGGGTGGGCGCAGTTGCCCGGGCCGCTCCCCCAATATGAGGCGGGCTCGCAAGGGCCCGTGGAGGCCGAGCGCCTGCTGCGCGAGGGCCACCAATGGCGCGCAATTTAGTAGGGCGCAGCGACGCCGTCTGGAGCGAGCAGGGCACCACGCCGGATGCCATCGAGGCGGCGCTGCGCGGGCTGCTCCTCGAGCGCCATGCCGAAAACGTGAGCTTCGTGCCCGCGCGTGTGCTGAACATGATCGCCTTCGTCGACCGGGAGTGGAGCGGGGAAATCGCCAACCGCCTGCGAGGCGTCGGGCGCTACCACGCCTCGCGCCTGCTCGTCCTCTCGTTTGACCCGCGCCGCGAGCGTCTGGACGCCCACGTGAGCATCGCCGCGGAAGGAGAGCCCGCCCCCGGAGAGCTCGCGCTCCTGCGCGAGACGGTGGTCGTGGAGATCGGCGATCGCCACCTCGACGATCTGTTCACGATCGCCGATCCCCTCGTCGTCAGCGACCTGCCCACGCTGCTGTGGTCTCCGCACGGCCACCATGAGATCGTCGACAGGCTGCTGGGACTGGCGCAGGCGGTGCTGGTGGACTCCGTCGATGAGCCCGTCGCGCGGGAGGGGATCGAGCGCGCCTGCTCGTTGAGCGGGGAGGCCTATGTCGTGGACCTCGCCTGGCTGCGTTCCACCCCATGGCGCGAGCGCATGGCGGCCACCTTCAACCCGGCACCGCTGCGCCCTGAACTGCGCGCGATCAAGAACCTCACGGTCCGCCATCATCCCGACTCCAGGGTCGCCGCGGTGCTGTTTGTCGGTTGGCTGGCCTCGCGCCTGGAATGGGAGACCAGCCCGCTCGCGGTCGCCAAAGACCCGCTCGCCAAGGACGCGCTCGTGGGCCGCGCTTGCGACGCCCATCGCAACTACGTGGCGCTGCGCTTGGAGGCGGCCCCCGAGCTGCAGGTACGCGGTCTCGAGGGCCTCACGCTCCAGACCTACCCCGGGCGCCGACTGCGCCTGGACCGCGGACCGGGCGGTCTGCACGCGCACGCGAGCAACGCGCATGGGCAAGAGCGCTCCTGGACGATCCTCGGAGCCTCGCGCGGTGAGACGGGCATCCTCGGTGAGGGCATCCGTCAGGCGCTGCTGCGCGACCCCACCTACGTGCCGGCGCTCAGGGCGGCCCAACGATTGCTGCCATGACCCGCGTGACCACGTGCGCCGACGCCGAGGCGGTCGCAAGGCGGGCCGCCGCCGAGGTCGCCCATCATCTGCGGCGGTCCTGCGCCGAGCGCGGCGTCGCCCACCTGGCGCTCAGCGGAGGCACGACCCCGGCTCGCACCTACGAGCTGCTCGCGACGGAGCCGGTGGAGTGGACCGGGACAGAGGTGTGGTTCGCCGACGAGCGCTGCGTGGGGCCAGAACACCCAGAGAGCAACTACCGGCTCGCCCGCGAGACCCTGCTCGTACACGTGGAGGTCCCACCCGAGCGGGTCCATCGCATGGAGGGCGAGCTGGGCCCGGAGGAGGGAGCGCGGCGCTACGCGCTGGCGCTGGGAGAGCACGTTTCCTTCCGCGCTGGCGATCTGCCCGCCCTCGATGTGATCGTGCTGGGGATCGGCCCGGACGGGCACGTCGCCTCGCTGTTTCCGGGCGCCCCGACCCTGGATCGGAGCGAGCACGCCCTGTGCCTGGGCGTACGAGACTCGCCCAAGCCGCCTTCGGAGCGGATCACGCTGAGCCTCGCGGTGCTGCGCGCCGCCGGACGATGCCTGCTGCTGGCCACCGGGGCGAGCAAGGCCGACGCGGTGAGCGCGATGCTGGCCGAGCCGAGCAACCACGTCCCGGCGAGCCTGCTCAAGCGTGAGCGGCTGACCGTGATCGTCGACGACGCCGCCTCTCCGAGCTCGGCCGCGCCCTGACCTGAGCGCCGGCCTGGCTGAGCTGCTGCGCTACGCAGCGCACGGGAATAAGCCAGGCCCCATCGGAGTCCACACTGACATTGAGCCGAGACCCGCGGAGTTCGTACAGTAGGGAGTCGGCAACGTCAGGACTCGGCAACGTCATGGCCATGACCGCCACCACCATCCCCCGGACCAATCCGCCGCCGAGCGCCGTACAGGCCCTCGCAGACCTCCAGGAGGCTCGACGTGCCACGCTCGCGCTCGTGGCCGCACTCGGCGAGGATGATCTCGAGCGCGTGCACTCCCCGATCATGAGCCCGCTCGTGTGGGACCTCGGCCACATCGCGGCCTACGAGGACCTGTGGCTGGCTCACAGGCATGCGGGAATGCCGCTGCTGCGCCCCGACCTGGCCGACTGCTACGACGCGTTCGAGACCCCGCGCGCGATCCGCGGGGAGATCGAGGCGCTGGGAGCGTCCGATGCGCGTGCCTACCTCCAGGAGGTCCGCCACCGCACCGCGCGCGCGATCGCCGACCGTGGGGTGGGAGACGGGATCGTGTGCGAGATGGTTCTGCGCCACGAGCTCCAACACTCCGAGACGATGCGCCAGACGCTGGCCATCGCCGGTCTGCTTTCGCCCGGCGAGGAAGCGAAGATCGAGGAGCCGCTCGACCCCTCTCGGGAGGGTGAGGGGTGGGTGGAGGTCCCGGCCGGTCCATTCGCCATGGGCGCCGGGCCGGAGGCGTTTGCCTATGACAACGAGCGCCCGCGCCACACCGCGCAGACACCCGCCTTCCGCATCGCCCGTCACCCGGTGAGTTGCGGGAGCTGGATGCGCTTCAGCGAGGACGGCGGGTACGAGCAGCGCGAGTGGTGGTCGCCGGAGGGGTGGGCATGGAGGCAGGAGCACCACATCACCCACCACCCCGACATCGCCGCCGGGAACCCGGATGCGCCTGCCTGCCACGTGAGCTGGTTCGAGGCCGACGCCTTCGCCAGAGCGCACGGCGCACGCCTGCCCACCGAGGCGGAGTGGGAGAAGGCGGCAACCTGGACCGAGCCAACGCCAGAGCAGAACGGTCCGGCAACCGGCGACGCCGGCGCGCTCGCGGCGGCCGGGCGCGTGTGGGAGTGGACCCAGACCCGATTCCACGGCTATCCCGGCTTCGTCGCGTATCCGTACCGCGAGTACTCGGAGGTCTTCTTCGGCGATGCCTACCTCGTGCTGCGGGGCGGCTCGTGGGCCACGAGCGCCCGCGTTGCCAGCCCGAGCTTTCGCAATTGGGACCTGCCCCAGCGCCGGCAGATCTTCGCCGGCTTGCGTCTGGCGAGTGACTTGCAATGATCCGACGCAATCGGGTCGTGGCCGGAAACGCCTTGCAAGACAGGGGCCCGGACGGGCACCGGAAGATCGCGATAGCGTTCGCCTGACGGGGACGACCGATGAAGCCGCTCACGCCACCGGATCCCGTCATCGAGGCGGCCATCCGCATCGACTCGCATCTGGGGGGAGCGCACGAACGTTCGCTCGCCGAGGACGTCCTCGACGGCCTCACGCGCCCATTCAAGGAGCTGCCCCCCAAGCACTTCTATGACGCCCGCGGCGCCGAGCTGTTCGACCAGATCTGCGAGCTGCCCGAGTACTACCCCACACGCGCCGAGCGCGCGATCCTCGAGGCGGGCGCGAGCGAACTTGCCACGCTGACGAATGCCGCCGAGCTCGTCGAGCTCGGCTCGGGCACGGCGGCCAAGACGCGGGTGCTGCTGGACGCGATGCATGCCGCCGGCACGCTCACGCGCTACATCCCCGTGGACGTCACCGAGAGCATGGTGCGTGACTGTGCCGAGGCGCTCACGAGCGAGTACCCCGGCCTGCAGGTGCATGGCGTGATCGGCGACTTCGAGCGTCATCTCGACCGCGTGCCGCCCGCCGTGGGACCGCGGATCGTCGCGTTCCTGGGTGGCACCATCGGCAACTTCCCGCCCGGCAGCCGTCGTCGCGTGCTGCGCCAGATCGGCCGCCTGCTCGGCCCCGAGGACCACCTGCTGATGGGCACCGACCTGGTCAAGGACCCGGATGTGTTGGAGGCGGCCTATGACGACGCGCAGGGCGTCACCGCTGATTTCAACCGCAACGTGCTGCGCGTGCTCAATCGCGAGCTGGACGCGGACTTCGACCTCGAGGACTTCGACCATGTCGCCCGGTTCGACCCGGCGCACGAGTGGATCGAGATGCGCTTGCGCGCGCGCCGCGAGCACACCACGCTCGTGCGCGCGCTCGACCTGCCCGTGCACTTCGACGCCGGCGAGGAGATGCGCACGGAGATCAGCGCAAAGTTCACCCCTGGACGCCTGGAAGGCGACCTGTCGGCGGCGGGGCTCGAGCTCGTGCGCTGGCTCACCGACCCCGAGGAGCTGTTCGCGCTGACCCTTTCCAAACGCAGCCCGGGCTAGGCACCTGAGAATGCAGATCGAGGGCTCCTCGGCACTCGTCGTAGGCGGGGCATCCGGGCTTGGCGAGGCCACCGCTCGCAGCCTCCACGCACAGGGCGCAGTGGTCACGCTCGCCGACGTCAACGCCGAGAAGGGCGCTGCCCTGGCGTCGGAGCTGGGCGTCGCGTTCGCCGCCTGCGACGTGCGCGAGGAGACCCAGGTGCAGGCGGCCGTGGAACAGGCCGCCAAGGCCGACGGCGGGTTGCGCATCGCCGTGTGCTGCGCCGGGACCGGTTGGGCGCAGAAGGTCGCGGGCTCGACGGGTCCCCACCCCCTGCTCCCGTTCCAGACGATTCTGTCGATCAACCTGATCGGCACGTTCAACGTGCTGCGGTTCGCCTCCTTCGCGATGATCGCCAACCAGCCACGCTCGGACGGCGAACGGGGAGTGTGCGTGAACACCGCCTCGGTCGCCGCCTACGACGGACAGGTCGGCCAGATCGCCTACTCCGCCTCGAAGGGGGGTGTCGTTGCAATGACCCTCCCCGCCGCCCGCGACCTCGCCCAGTACGGGGTCAGGGTCAACACGATCGCCCCCGGCCTGTTCGACACGCCGCTGCTCGCCGCACTGCCCGAGGAGGCCCGCCAGAAGCTCGGTTCCGGCGTTCCCTTCCCCCAGCGCCTGGGCCGGCCCGCCGAGTATGCGCAGCTCGCCTGCCAGATCATCCAGAACCGGATGCTCAACGGCGAGACGATCCGGCTCGACGGCGCGCTGCGCATGCCGCCCCGCTAGCCGCCGCGCTGACGCCGCCCTACGCTGACGCCGCCCTAGTATCGCCCGAGGCTGAAGGCGACCCGATGACCAAACGCGGAGCCGCCGGCAGACGGATCGGCGCGCACGCTCGCCATCAGCCGAAGCCTTCGCCCAGCGAGGAGCAGCCGCCGGGAGGAGGCCGCGAAGCGCACGGAGATCGTCGCCAGATGCCCGGGTCTGACTGTGAAGCGGGTCGAGGAGCCAGCTTTGAGCCTGGTGAGCCTGTGTCGATGGCTCGCCCGCTTCGAGGAGGAGCGGACCACCCGCGTCAACTCCACCTCTCCCGTGCACGGCCTGCGCAGAGCGCGAGGGCACTGCACGCGGACTCTCGCCGTCCCCGCGTGCGTCGCGGAGGCCCGAGCCGTGGTGATGGCTGCGCCGATGCCGAACCCCACCACCGAGTTGCCTTTGCCGGTGGCCACGTATACGTCGCGACCGTCGGGGCTCACGGCTGCTCCTTCGACGGCGGCCAAGGACGGATAGCTCGTGCAGCGGCTGTCGCTGCTCGCCGCACACGAAACCTCGGTGAGCTTGCCGGTTGCCTGATCGCGGGAGAACACCACCGCCGAGCTGCTGCCGATCGCGTAGACGGCAGATCCGTCACCGCTAACGGCCACGGTGCTCACGGAGTCAAGGCCGGCCACGCGCTCGCATACGTCCGGGGGCAACGGTTCGGGCTTGCTTTCTTCTTCTTCTTCTTCTTCCTTGCTGCGTTCTTCGGGTTTTTCCGGGGGCGGCAGGAAGTCGACGCAACTTGCATCGGCCAGTGCGCCGGTGGACGGGTTGCGGGAGAGGACATCCACCCTGCCGTGGCTTTCCGAGGAATCGGCCACGTACACGTCGCGGCCGTCTGGACTGATCGCAAGTTCAGTGGGCGACTTTAGGAACCTGCTCGCGCTGCACAGCCCCGGCGGAGGGTCGACCTTCAGGCAGCTGCTCTCGGTGAGGGTTCCCGTCGTGCCAGGCGTGAAGGCGTCGACCGCCACACTGCCCGGCGCGACCGCATACAGCTGGGTGCCATCGGGGCTCAGAGCCAGGGCATCGAGTCCCTGCATGGCGACGCCCACGCCGCAGGATCCGTCCCAGCCGTTGACCGCGACGCAGGGGTTCGCCAGGAACTGGGACGGCAAGGCGGAGCCGAACAGCGCGGCCACTGTCGGTTCCGGGCCACCCGCGCCCGCGCCGCTCCCACTCGACGGGGGGCTGACCAGGCTTGCCATCAGCGTCGAGATGGCGCCCTGGGTGGGCGCGGCTATGTAGATCGCCTTGTCGTTGGCGCCGGTCACGACGGCCGCCGAGCTGGAGAACACGTTGGCCGGCGGACAACCCGATCCCGCGGGTGGCCTGAATTGAAAGCAACCGAGGCGGGTCAACAGGCCCGTCGCCGGGTCGCGCTTGAAGGCGACGACGGCACCGGAGAAGCTCGACGTCACGAACACCGTCGAGCCGTCGGGGCTCACCGCCACCCCGTCGGCGCCCAGCAGCGAGGGGGTGGGCGTGCAGGCGCCCGAAGCTCCATCGCGCCCATCGGTCCCGTCGGAGCTCAGACAGCCGACCTCGCTGATCGCGCCGGTAGCGGCGTCGCGCTTGAGGATCGCCACCGAGCCGAAGCTCTGAGCGCCGGTGCTGCCCACGACCCCCGACGCGACATACACGTTCGCGCCGTCTGGGGAGACCGCCACCGCGTTGGCCCCGACGAGCCCCTTGCCCACCCCGCAGCCCGCCGGGCTATCGCTCACCTTGCCCGAGGCGACCAGGCAGCCATTCGGGCCGCTCAGCAGGCCAAAGCCCGCGGCGGCACCCGCAATCGCTGGTACGACGGCCAGACCCCAGGCCACCGCGACGGCCGCCAGGGTCGCGGCCCGCTTGACGGCAGAACCTCTCGAGGTCATTTTCGCACCCTCCATCCGCCAGCTCCCTCCGTGATGAGCGGCAAGAGCTGAACGTCGTTGACGTTGCAGGCAGTGATGCCGGTTTTCGGCGCACCGGCATCAATCCCTCCCGGGCTTCGCCGATCAGCCCGAGGTCCTTCGACGTGCATCGCCATGCCCTGGCCGCCGGAGGCGGCCCTCGTCAGAAAAGATCAGCCCAGCCGTTCGACGAGCATCGCCATGCCCTGGCCGCCGGCGACGCACATCGACTCGATTCCATAGGTCTCGTCGAGCGTCTCGAGGTCATTGAGCAGCGTCGTCATGATCCGCGCTCCGGTCATTCCGAAAGGGTGTCCGAGGGCGATCGCCCCACCGAAGGGGTTGAGCTTCTCATCCTCGATCCCGAGCTCCGCTTTGCAGGGCACGATTTGAGCGGCGAACGCCTCGTTTATCTCCACCACGTCTATGTCGCTCATCGACATGCCCGTGTGCTTCAACAGTTTCTGTATCGCCGGGATCGGACCGAGGCCCATGATCTCAGGACGAATCGCGGCGACCGTCGACGCGATTATCCGTGCGCGGGGTTTCACGCCCAGCTCTCTGGCCTTCTCCTCGCTCATCACCAAGAGCGCCGCGGCCCCGTCGTTGAGTGGGCAGGAGTTCCCCGCGGTCACCGACCCGCCCTCCTTGAACGCCGGCTTGAGCTTGCTCAGCACCTCCATCGTCGTTCCCGGGCGCGGACCGTCGTCCTTGGTGAAGACCGTCTCTGCCAGCTCGACCTCGTTGCCCTCGTTGTCGGTCTCGGTGTGCGCGGGCACGGTCACCGGGACGATCTCCTTGTCGAAGTGCCCGCTCGCCACCGCCTCCACGGCGCGATTCTGCGAGACGACCGCCCATTCGTCCTGGGCCTCACGCGAGACGTTGCATCGCTCGGTCACGTTCTCCGCGGTGAGACCCATCGGGATGTATACGTTGTAGAGCGATCCCTCCGAGCCATCCACCTTGTGGTTGAGCTCCGGCGGCTGACTGCGCCCGACGCGACTCACGGACTCGACTCCTGCGGCGATGTAGGTGTCGCCCTCGCCGACCTTGATCGCGTGGAAGGCCATTCGGGTGGTCTGCAGCGATGAGGCGCAAAAGCGGTTGACAGTGCATGCCGGCACGTGATGGTCGATGCCGGCCAACAACGACGCTACGCGACCGACGTTGTAGCCGGACTCGCCCTGCCCGTACCCGCAGCCCATCATCACGTCGCCAACACTGGTGAAGTCGACCTGCGGGTTGCGCTCCATGAGCGCCTTGAGCGGAATCGCGGCCAGGTCGTCGGGGCGCACCGACCGCAGCGACCCCTTCACGGCTCGTCCGATTGGCGTACGTATGGCGTCGACGATCACAGCTTCGGGCATCTAGTGCTCTTCTCCTTGGTCGATTCCCGCCCCGCGCGATTGCGAGGAGCGCGGCACGCGCACGCGTGCCGCGAAAGTCCTATCAAGCAATCCTATCTATAGGTCCAAGCGGGAGACGCCCAACTCATCGAACCCCACGTGGTGGGCGAGCTCGTGGCGCACGGTGCGCGTGACCTGCTCGCGCAGCAGCTCGGGGTTGTGGCCGAAGTCACGGCGGAGGGTGTCGCGGAAGATCACGATGCGGTCGTGCGTGGTGTCGCGTGTTGCCCCATCCCCCTGGTAGAGCCCGTAGGCGCCCCTGCGACGCCCGCCATCGGAGATGACGACGGCCACGTGCGAGAGAGCGTTTCGCAGCAGGTCCGGAAGATCGTCGAGCGCGTCGCGCACGAGCTCCTCGAAATCCTCGTCGTCGAGGGGATTGAGCTCCATGAACTCGTTTTCGTCGGGGTCCACCGCCAGCCCTTCGCGCGCGAGCTCCTCGGAGTTTCGGACGATCTCTTCGAACTCCGTCTCTGACTCGGGGTCGCGCCAGCCGGCGAGGCGCACCGCCACGAATGCGGCGGCACCCATCAGGGCCGCCGCGACGATCACACCCAGCGCGACGTCCTCCAGGGCCCGCACGACGCCGATCGAGCTGAAGCCCTGACCGACGACGATCGCCACCAAGCCCAGCGACAACGCGATCAGGGCCGCCGCACCGACGCGTCGAAGCTGACCGGAGGCGCCTGAGGGAGACGGCGGGCGCATCGAACGGTCCTAGGTGAGCGTACGGGCGATCACGAGCCGCTGGATCTCGTTCGTACCCTCGTAGATCTGGGTGATCTTGGCGTCCCTCATCATGCGCTCCACCGGATACTCCTTGACGTAACCGTAGCCGCCCAGCACCTGCACCGCCTCGACGGTCACGGCCATCGCGGTGTCAGAGCAGAAGACCTTCGCCATCGAGGAGTACTTGGCCCGCTGCGGATGGTGCTGGTCGGCCATCGCACACGCCTTGTACAGGAGCTCGCGACCCGCGGCAGTGCGTGTTTCCATGTCGGCCAGCTTGAACTGGATCGCCTGAAACTCGTTGATCGCCTTCCCGAACTGCCTGCGCTCGCGGGCGTAGGCGACCGCGTAGTCGGTCGCTCCCTGCGCGATCCCCACGGCCTGCGCGGCGGCGCCCAGACGGGTGCGCTCGAGCGTGCCGAGCGCCACCGACAGGCCCTTGCCGACCTCGCCGATCACGTTCTCCCGCGGAATCCGCACCTCGTCGAAGATCGGCTGGCCGGTGGGCGAGCCGCGGATGCCGAGCTTGTGCTCGAGCTTGCCCACGCTGAACCCCGGACGGTCGGCCTCCACGACGAACGCCGTCATCCGGCAGGTGTCGCGGTCGGTGACGGCAAAGCAGACGTAGAAGTCGGCCACGCCGAGGTTCGTGATCCAGTTCTTGGTGCCGTTGATCACCCATTCGTCGCCGTCCTTGACTGCGGTCGTCTTCATCCCCGCGGGATCAGACCCGGCCTCCGGCTCTGACAGGGCGAACGCCGGCGACCACTCGCCCGTGGCGCATTTCGTCAGGAGTCGCTCCTTCATCTCCTCAGAGCCGAACAGCTGAATCGGGAGCGTGCCCAGATCCTGCACCATCAGGATCAGCGCGCACGCCGCATCGACCTTGGCGATCTCCTCGATCGCCATGTTCAGCATCAGCGTGCCCGTCCCGGTCCCGCCGTACTCGCTGGGAAACGGCAACCCGAGGATGTCCTGCTCGGCAAGGAGTGAGCGAACGTCCCAGGGGTACTCCGCCAGCTCGTCGATCTCAGCCGAGCGCGGAGCGATCTTCTCCCGAGCGATCTGTCCGATCGTCGCGCAGAAGTCGAGGTTCTCCTGCGGAATCGTGTAGATGTCGCTCACCGTTTGCATATGCGTTGATCCTAGTGATGACGACGTCCTTGCGGGGGCATCCCGTCGCACGGGCCTGGTGATCTCTTCACACGGTTCCTACCCACCCCGGGCGCTACGCTCATCGGCATGGACGCCACGGATGAGGCTTCGGCGATCGAGGTTGACCCCAAGCGGGTGGCCGAGTGGCTCGCCGAGGACCCAGCCCCGCAGGTGATCGACGTGCGCGAGGCCTACGAGCGCGAGGCCGGTCACATCGAGGGCACGCGCCACATCGAGCTGGTGGGGCTGTCCTCCGCGGCGAGAACCGTCGAGCGCGTACGGCCGATCGTCTTCTACTGCCGGGTCGGCTCGCGCTCGCAGATGGCCGCCCAGGCGTTCCGCGCCTCGGGATTCGAGGCATACTCGATGGCGGGTGGGCTCGTGCGCTGGGCGCGGGAGGGCAGGCCAATCTCACCTGAGGGCGGTTACGTCGCCGATCACTGACCGCCCGACACATCCACCGACGATAGGAGACCACATGGAGGCGTCCACTCAGTATTCCGGCGTGAAGAGAGGCGAGGGCTACGCCGTCGGCCACCTTGACGACCTCGGCGACGGCCCGGGCTTTCGCAAGGTGCGAAAGGGCCTGGACGTGACCGCGTTCGGGGTCAATGCGATCGTCATGCCGGCCGGCTACGAATCCGGCTTTCACTTCCACGAGACCCAGGAGGAGCTCTACTTCGTCCACCGCGGGACGATGGAGATCGAGTTCGGCGATGGCTCGGTAGAGCGCCTGCGGGAGGGCGCCTTCGCGCGCGTCGACGCCCCGACCGTGCGCAAGCTGCGCAACGTCGGGGAGGGTGATGCGATCTACGTCTGCGCGGGGGGAAAGGACGGATACGTTGGCCGCGACGGACGCGTGCCTGCCGGCGAGGAGGAGCGGGTCAGAGCCCTTCACGACCTTTCGAGCGAGCGCCCGCAATAGCCTGCGTCGCGGGCCGCAGTGAGCGAGGCTGAACCCTCACCCAAGCTGCTGCGCGTCAACGAGCAGCTCGCCATACCGCTGGCCGAGGTGACCGTCCGGGCAAGTCGCTCCTCAGGCCCGGGGGGCCAGCACGCCAACGTCACGGCCTCCCGGGTGGAAGCGAGCTTCGACGTGCTCGCCTCGCCTTCATTGAGCGAAGCGCAACGTCAGCGAGTGCTGGCGCGCGTCGGGCCTCGGGTCGTCGCGGTTGCCCAGGACGAGCGCTCCCAGGTACGCAACCGCGAGCTGGCCCTCGCTCGCCTGAGCGAGCGGCTCGCGCGGGCGCTCGCCGTTCGCAAGCGCCGACGTCCCACGCGTCCCACCGCTGCCTCGCGCGAGCGGCGCCTTCAGGCCAAGCGCCGGGGGAAAGAACGCAAGCGGGAGCGCCGCCCACCGGAGGACTAGTGTCCCGCGGGGCTAGTGCAAGAGCTCCTTGACGTACCGTTGGTGCAGCCGCCCGAGGGACGTCTTTTCGGGATGGAAGCCGATCGCGTTCCACAGCAGCCCCGAGGCCGGCGCCCAGGCGACGATCAGGTAGACGCCGACCGCCAGCGCGGCCGTTCGCAGCCTGCGCGAGCTGGACAGCGCCGCGAGCGGGAGCACCCACAGCACATACCAGGGCAGAACCCAGCTCAGCGTGAACACCAGGGCCAGGCTGGCCCAGCCGCACGCGGCGAGGGTGGCGCCTCGGCGCCACGCGTGCACGCAGCAGAGGAGAACCGTCGCCGTCAGTACCCCGCTCAGCAGACGGCGCAATGTTTCGGTCTCGCCGCCGGCCCCGACCGCCAGGCCGAGGAGGTTTGGCAGGCTCACGTTGGTCACCAGCCGACCCTGGGTGCTGAGGTCGGGGAAGTGCAGACCGAAGGCGATCAGGCTGAAGGCGGCAATGAGGACGAACGCCGCCGCCATGCCCAGCACGACCTGGGTCAATCGCCTCGGGGTCTTGAGCAGACCCGCCAACACCACCGGAATGAGGATCCCCGCGGAGGCCTTGATCGCTGCGGCGGTCACAAATGCAACGCCCGCCCCAATCGCCGGAGCCGAGAGGGGGAACAGCCAGCCGCGCAGCCGGGCTGCCGCGCCGCCACCGTCGATCATCTCCTCCGCGCCGGGCGCCCGTGCTCTCAGCATCAGGTAGAAGCCGAGCACGATGAAGAAGACCATCAGGAAGTCGTTGTGGTCGCCCCCCAGACCCCACACCAACACGATCGGGTTGAGTCCGACAAGCACGATCGCCGCAACGGGGTCGCGGTCCAGCAGCTGCGCGCACTTCCATACGAGGAAGATCGTCGCCAGGCTCGCGAGGGCCAGGATGCCCTTCAGGGCCCAGAACGAGGTGGCCACGCCGAGCGGAACCACTGCGAACGTCAGCAGCGTGAACAGCGGCCCGTAGGGGCTCAGCAGCTGGTGCCAGTTGCTGACGACGTAGCTTGGGTCGGTGTGCGGCTCGAGGATCGGGATCGTCGTATAGGGGTTGAGGTGGTGCACAACCTCCATGCGCCCGTAGTTGATGTAGTTGAAGACATCCGTCAACGCCAGCGGCGGGGCGAGCAGGTAGATCGCGTGCACCGCCACGATCGCGGAGACCGTCCAGCGCGCGCGCAGCTGCGGGAGGTAGATGATTCCCGCCACATAGGCGGCATACATGGCGACGATCGCGCCCGTGAACAGGTACCTCAGCGCGCTGGTGTTGCGCGTCAGGCCCGGCCAGACACCGCCGAGCGGACCGGCCATCCAGTGCGGAAAGAAGCCTGGATATGTCGTCGGCGACATAATGCTCGGCCGGTCGGCGGCCATCACCACGACCAGGGCGCTGCAGGCGACGATGACCACGAGGGCCAGCGCGCCGACCCGCACCTCGACGCTCGTGCCGGCAAGCGCGCCGGTGCGCCTCCTCGCAAGCCCACGCCAGCCACCGGCCCTTGCGCCGCGGACCGGCGTGTCCAGGAGAGGAAGTGTGCTCGCGTCGCCCGACATACGTGGGGGCCCGCCGAAGCGGACCCCCAGAGACTAAACCTGTGTCGCTGCGGACACTAAGGATGGATCCGTACGGTTATATGGCCTGGACGTTGACGGCCTTGGGACCCTTGTCGCCCTGCTCGGGGTCGTAGGAAACCTTCGCGCCCTCCTGCAGCGAGCGGTAGCCCTCGCCGTTGATGCCGGTGTGATGGACGAACAGGTCCTTGTCGCCGTCATCTGGCGTGATGAAACCAAAACCCTTGTCGTCGCTGAACCACTTTACTGTGCCAGTAGGCATGTGGGAACTCCTCCACGGTATGTGCGTGCTGCTACGCGGAGGATGCTGCTTAGAGCTTCGACCTGCGAGAGCTTGCACTACTTTTCGCCGGTCTATTGTGCCGGCCAGACACGACGACCGTAGCAGGTCCCCGCTCCCCAGTGTTGTCGAGACGTTGCACGGCGGACGATCAGGCATCTGCGTGCTCCACGCCACGGAAGGTGCTCGGGCGCGCCGCGGGGGCGGCTAGGGTGGATCGATGGACGTGGAGGCCAGGCGGAGTTTCAGCCCCGAGCTGGAGACACCGGCTGCCGGGCGGGAGGCGCCGCTCAGGTTCACACGCCTGCTTCCGCCCGGCGATCCGGCCACCGTCGAGGAGGTCGTCGAGTCTCTCGGACTCCGGCATCGGGGTAAAGCCGCCAGGCAGCGTCCGTATGTGATGCTGAACATGGTGAGCACGGTCGACGGCCGCGCGAGCATCGGCGGGCGGTCGGGGGGGCTCGGCAGCGTGGGCGACAGGGAGCTGTTTCATGGGCTGCGCGGTGCCGTGGACGCGGTGATGGTCGGGGCGGGTACCGTGCGCGCGGAGCGCTACGGCAGGATCATTCCCGAGGAGCCGCGCAGGCGCCATCGGCGTGATCGCGGCCTGACCGAGGAGCCGCTCGCCTGCATCGTCTCCGCAAGCCTCTCGCTGGCGCCGGACATCCCGCTGCTTGCAAACCCCGCGGCCCGCGTGGTGATCGTGACCTCCTCTGAGGCGAGCCTTCCCCAGAGCGCTGCCCGCCTCGACTACGTACGCACGGGGCGCGACGGGCGGCTGGACCTGCCCGCGGCGCTCACCGAGCTGCGCGAGCGCTTTGCGGTGAGCACGTTGCTGTGCGAGGGCGGACCCCATCTGAACTCCCAGCTGCTCGCCGCCGGGCTGGTGGACGAGCTGTTTCTCTCCCTCTCACCCAAGCTGACAGGAGGGGACGAGGTGACCGGCGAGTCGCTGCGGATACTCGCCGGCGCCGCCCTGGCGCAACCGGTCGACCTTCAGCTGCTGGGCGCTCTGGAGAGCGAGTCCTACGTGTTCCTGCGCTACGGCGTGGGCGCCTCCGCGGCCGAGCGCGTCTCGTGAGAGACGATGCGCAGGAGCTCGCTCGCCAGATCACGCCCTTCCGCCGACACGAGAGGGGTGGCTGAGATCCGGACCACCACGTCCTCCCCGTCGAGCTCCTCGAGGGTGATGCGGGGAACGTCGCGCAGCGGCGTCTCGAGCGAGCGCTCGAGTAGCTCCTGCAGGTCGACCGGGGTCACCCCGGGGCGCAGGCGCGCGCGCAGGTTCACCGCCTCGGGCTCGCGCACCGGCAGCACGGCCACGTTCAGCACCACGCTGTTGGGGACCATGATCGAGTCCTCCCCCCTGGCGAACGTCGTGTAGAGCAGGCCGAGCGAGCTGACGGTTCCCTCCAGCTGCCCGGCCAGCGGACCGCCCTGCAGGCGTACTCGGTCGCCCACGCGAAAGGGCTGAGCGCTCAACAGGACAGTGCCCGCTATCACGTTGCCGAGCGTCTGCTGCGCGGCGAGACCGAAGATCACCGCCGTGAACGCTCCGCCCACCGCCAGCGTGCGTGCTTCGATGCCCGCCACCTCCAGCGCCACCAGCAGCGCGAGCGCAATGGTCAGGAGGCGGATCAGAAATCCCACGGTCCCCGCTGTGGCCGGATCCAGGCGCCGGAACAGCGGCGGCCCCAGCCCGCGACCGACGTCGCGCGCGATCGCCCATCCAAGGATCACGAGCGCGATGACCGTGGCCACGCGAATCGGCGTTTCCAGCGCCTGTTCCAGGTACTTGTAGGCAGCGTGGCCGTGAGGCCCGGGCTTCGCGGCCGCCTGCATGCCGATGAGGCTCAGGCGATTGTCGTAGAGGATCACCACGCCCACGAACAGCCCGACCAAAACGAGCGCCTGCAGGCGGGCCCGCTTGACCACGCCGGGGCTGACCTGCCGCTCAAGGCCCACCTCCTGCCAGGCGTGGCTGCGGGTCTCGAACATCTTCGGCGGGGTTCTCGGCACGGGCATCGCTCCCCCATGATGGCGGCACGGGGCACCGAGGTGTGCCGTGGGCGCGATCGTGCTCTACCATCGTGCAGCGATGAACGCCGATCTGCGCAGGCTTATCCTCCCGGCCGTGATCCTCGGCATCGCGCTGCTCGTGGTGGCCGTGATCTACTTCGTGCAGCCCGAGCACTCGCTGCCCGGGTTCTTCCCTGGACACGCATCCTCCACGAGCGCCGAAGCCAACCACCACCACACCAAGCACGGAATCGCCGCGCTCATTATCGCTCTGGCCTGCTTCGCCTTCGCCTGGTTTCAGACCGGACCGAAGTCCCGGTCAGCCGGCTCGCAGGCCTAGCGTCCGTCCCCGCCTGCGCGCCCTGCGAGAGCCTCCCCGAGAGGCCTCCGTGCGCAGCGCAGGGCGGCGGCCGGCCGGACTTACCCGCCGAGCGCGAAGACCAGCGTGCAGACTACGCCCAAGGCGATGCAGTAGATGCCGAACGGCGTGAGCCGGTTGGTCTGGAAGAACCGCAGCAGGAACTTCACGGCAAAGAATGTCGCCGCGGCCGCGCACAGGCCCGCGACGAGCGCCTGACCCCGCACTCCGTTGCCCTCCGAGCCGATCAGTTCCGGCAGCTTGAGCGCCGCGGCGGCGAGGATCACCGGCGTGGCGAGCAGGAAGCTGTAGCGGGCCGCATCCTCGTTGGAGAGCCCCACGAGCAGGCCCCCTCCCATCGAGAAGCCCGACCGCGAGATGCCCGGCACGAGCGCCGCCGCCTGCGCGGTGCCGACCTTGATCGCCTGAGTCCAGCTCAACTTGGCGATCCGCGCGTCGCCGTCTCCCAGATAGTCCCCCGGACGGGGCGGGCGCTTGCGCAGCCGCTCGAACAGCAGCAGCGCGATCCCGTTGACGATGAGGAAGGCGGCTGCGATCTGAGCCGACGCGAACAATTTTCGCAATGAAGTCTCGAGCAGCAGGCCGATGATTCCCACCGGGATCGTCCCCGCGATCAACAGCCACCCGAGACGAGCGTCCACGTCGTCCTCGCGGATCTCGCGAATCGCCAGCGAGCGCCACAGCCCCTTGACGATCCTCACCCAGTCCTTCAGGAAGAACAGGAGCAGCACGATCGCCGTGCCCAGATGCGTGGCGACGAGGAAGGTGAGGAAGAACTTGTCGTTCTGATGGATGTTCCAGCCCGCCAGCCGCGGCAGCACGACGCCGTGCCCGAGACTCGAGATCGGGAAGGGCTCGGCGATGCCCTGGGTGACGCCGAGGATCACCGCCTGGAAGTAGGAGATCGGGTTGTGCACGGGCGCGACAGCTTATGGTTTGGCACAGATCGAAGGACGGCGCCGAGCACGGCAGCGCGTACCCTCCCGGCGATGCGGGCGAGCGATCCTGGGATGCAGCCGTCGCTCATGGAGATCGTGCGCGACTGGGGCCGGATCGGCTGCCTCGGGTTCGGTGGCCCGCCCGCGCACATCGCGCTGCTTCGCGGGCTGTGCGTCGAACGGCGCGGCTGGCTCACCGACGATGAGTTCGAGCGGGCGATCGCCGCCACCAACCTGCTGCCCGGCCCCGCCTCGACCCAACTCGCGATCTACTGCGCGTGGCGACTGCGCGGGACGGCGGGCGCGCTCCTCGGCGGGATCTGCTTCATCCTGCCCGGTCTGATCCTGATGCTCGCGCTGTCCGTGCTGTTCCTGTCGGGATCGCCGCCCGCCTGGCTGCGCGGAGCCGGCATGGGAGCCGGCGCGGCGGTCGCTGCGGTGGCGGTGCGCGCGGGATCTGACCTCGCCATCCCGATCTGGCGTCGCGCCGCGGCCGGGCGGCGCGCGCGGGTGCTCGCCTACGCTCTCGCCGGGGGACTCGCGGCGGCCCTTGCAGGGCCATGGCTCGTGCTCGTCCTGCTTGGTTGCGGCGCGATCGAGTTGGCCCGACGCGGACTGGCTGGCCCCGTCGCGGGTCTCTACGCCTTTCCGCTGGCCGTGGTCGGGGGCACGGGCGCCCTCGTGTGGACTGCGCTGAAGGTCGGGGCGCTGTCCTTCGGCGGCGGCTTCGTGATCGTCCCGCTGATGCAATCGGATGCTGTGAACACCTACCACTGGATGACCCACGGGCAGTTCCTGAACGCGGTCGCCCTCGGGCAGGTCACCCCCGGGCCGGTCATCCTGACCGTGGCGGCCGTCGGCTACTCTGCCGCCGGGCTCGCAGGCGGGCTGCTGGCTGCGCTGGTCGCGTTCGCGCCCTCGTTCTCCTTCATCCTGTTCGGCGCCGCCCGCTTCGAGCGCCTGCTCGTGAACGAGCGTGCGCTCGCTTTCCTCGCCGGGGCCGCCCCCGCTGCGGCTGGGGCGATCGTCGGGGCGGCCGTGCCTCTCACCACGGCGCTTGAAGAGGGCTGGCAGTTCGCGTTGCTCGCCGCCGCGGCCGTCGCGCTGCTCGTGCTGCGCCGCGGTGTCGTGCCGACTCTGCTGATCGCCGGCGCCGCGGGCATCCTCGCCGCGCTGCTCGGCGCTCCGGTTCCAAGCTAGCCCACCGATCTTCACGGGTCTTTCACACGATCATTCCCGCCTGGTCACAAAAATAGCTGCTTTGCAGGGAATTCTTCTTGCTGTGAATGCCAGGGACGCGCCATCAATGATGGGGGGCACGGTCGCGCCCGACGAGGCGTCCGCGCGCGTCGATATGCACTGCCACTCCACCGCCTCGCAGGAGTCGAGGCTCGGTGTGCAGCGGGCGGTCGGGCTGCCGGAGTGCGCCACGCCGCCACGGGAGGTCTATGAGCTGGCCAAGCGGCGGGGCATGGACTTCGTGACGATCACCGACCATGACACGATCGCTGGGGTCCTTGAGATCGCCGACCGTCCCGACGTGTTCGTCTCGGAGGAGCTCACGGCGCACTTCCGCGGAGAGCCTCAGGCGGTGCATCTGCTGTGCTACGGGATCTCCGTAGAGGATCACGAGTGGCTGCAGGGCCACCGCGGCGATGTGGAGATCTGCGCCGCATATATGTACGAGCGCGAGATCGTGTGCGCCCTCGCCCACCCCTATTACACCGTCGGCGCCCCACTGACTGCGCGTCACCGCCGCCGCCTGGCGCAGCTGTTCGACATCTGGGAGGTCCGCAACGGGGCGCGCCCGCGTGAGCTGAACCGGCCCGCGGCCACCTATACGGCGACGCTCGGCGGCGCTGGGATCGGAGGCTCAGACGATCACGCCGGGGTCGACGTTGGGCGCACCTGGACCGCGGCTCCCATCGCGCGAACACCCACCGACTTCCTGGCGCATGTGCGCGCCGGGTCCGTTCTCGCGGGCGGTGCTCAAGGCAGCGCGGCCAAGTGGGCCCACGCGGCGATCGCCCTGGCCGCCAGGGCCTTGGGGCGCGGCGCCGTCGGGTCGGGCACGCGAGGACCGGACCCTCGCACCGTGATCACGATGGCCCTGCGCCTGCTTCGTGAGGGCGACGCGCGTCAGGGTGCCGTGGGCGGCGAGGTGAGCCTCGCGCCCGCAGACGCCCGCTGCCTGCTGCGCGCCTGGCTGAGCGCCGTGGAACTCGACCACCTCGACGAGGAGGGTCTGATCGCCTACATGCAGGGCGAGCGCTTCAGCCACGCCGACCTGTACCGACGGGCCTGCCGCGTGCATGAGCGCAAGCTGCGCGTGGCGGTCGAGCAGGCGGTGCGCGCGGCCAGCGGCGAGCTGGATCCGATGGCGGCGGCAAAGGGCCTGTTCGACAGCTGCATAGCCGCGATCCCCTACGCGCCCGCCACCGCGTTCCTGGCGAACGAGAAGGCCAAGCTCGACCCGCGACTGAAGGACGGCGAGCCTCCGCGGGTTGCGATCCTGGCCGACGGGATCGCCAGCACCCACGGGGTGACGCGCGCGCTGGAGGAGATACGCCGTCGCGGGGTGCCGGGCTTCGAGATCGAGGTGGTCGGCACCGACGCGGACGTCGACCGGCGCCTGTCGGCCGTGGCGGAGTTCGACGTGCCCCACTACCCCGGACTGCGGATCGGGGTCCCGAGCCTGTCGGCGGCAGTGCAGACGCTCGCGGAAGGGACGTTCGACCTGATCCACGTATGCTCACCCGGCCCAGCGGGCGTGGCGGGCGCCTTCGTGAGCCGCGGGCTGGGGCTGCCGTTGGTGGGCAGCTACCACACCGAGCTGACTGCCTACGCCGGGCTGCGCTCCGGCGAGCAGGTCGTCGCTGAGGCGATGGCGCTGGGCGTGAGCGCGTTCTACGGCGCATGTGACCTGGTGCTCTCACCCAGTCCGGCCTCCGACGCGGCGCTCGAGCGGATCGGAGTGGCCATGGAGAAGGTGGCGCGGTGGGACCGAGGCGTCGACACGGCCCGCTTCGATCCGAGGCTGCGTGGGCAGATGGCACTACCTGAGGCCATCAATGTCCTCTACTCCGGGCGCATCACCCATGAGAAGGGCGCCGACCTGCTCGCCGAGGCCTTCCTTGAGGCCCGCGAGCGGAACCCCAGGCTGCAGCTGGTGCTGGCCGGCGGCGGCCCCGAGCAGGAGCGCCTGGGTGAACGGCTCGGTGACGCAGCCACCTTCCTCGGCTGGCTGGGGGGCGTCGAATTGGCCCGTACGTATGCGAGCGCTGACATCTTCCTGTTCCCCAGCCGCACCGACACGTTCGGGCAGGTGATCCTCGAGGCGCAGGCCAGCGGCTTGGCGGTGGTGGCCGTCGGCGAAGGGGGTCCGCGGTCCTTGATCGAGAACGGCGTCACCGGACTGCTGTGTGCGCCTGAGTCCGGGGCGCTGGCGGCGGCCGTGCTCGAGCTCGCGTACTCGCCGCTCTTGCGCGAGCGCCTCGCCCGGGCCGCTCTGACCTCGGCGAGGGCACGCACCTGGGAGCAGGCGCTCGAGCGACTGGGTGCCGGCTACCGACGCGTGCTTGCCGGCACCGGGTCCGCAGAGGTTGCACATGCGGCCTGATCGCACCCGGATCGCCGTTGCCCTGCACGACATCGAGCCGGCCACGTTCGAGCGCTGCGCGCTGATCCGCGACTGGCTGGACGACCACGGCGTGGGCCGGGTCACGCTGCTGGTGATCCCGGCTCGTGACCTGCACCCGCTGGGCGAACGCTCGCCGGAGATGGCCGACTGGCTGGCACAGCGGCGCCGCGCCGGCGATTCGATCGCCCAGCACGGCTTCCAGCACGAGCAGGCGCATCCCGGCGCCTTCTCGCGGCGAACGCTCCTACCGGCACGCAGCTGGCGTGCGGGCGAGTTCCTCGGACTTGATGGCGATGAGACCCGCAGGGCGGTGGACGCCGGCTGGCGCGTGCTCAAGCTCGCGGGAATCGAGCCCGACGGCTTTGTAGCGCCTGCATACGCCTACACTCCGGCGCTGCGCCGCGTGCTCCCGCAAAAGTTCCGCTGGTGGGCGGGCCTACTGCGGCTGCACCGCCCGCACGCCGTCCCCGACGACGAGGAGCATCGGCGGCTGGCGCCCGCCTGGGGGTTGGCGCCGGCGTGGGGTATGGGAACCGATAGCCCGCTCGGGCGCGCCCTGTCCCCTTCGTTGATCCGCGCAGGCAGCCTGCTCTGCGGGAAGACGCTGCGCCTGGACCTTCATCCCGCTGACCTCCAGCACCCCAGGCACATGATGGCGCTCGAGTGGGTCCTTCACCGCGCCGGGTGCCGGCGCGAGGCGATCACCTATGACGAGCTTGTCGCCTCGCCCAGCGCCTGCTCGAGATGAGCCCCCGAGCGGCGAGCGCCTCCAGCACACTCTCTGCCTCGCCCTGCACGGTTTCCTCGCAGCTGCCCAACACCAGGTCGGGCCGGGTGGGCACCTCGTACGGCGCGTCGACCCCGGTGAGACCGCAGAGCTCACCGGCGCGGGCGCGCGCATACAAGCCCTTGGGATCCCGTTGCTCGCACACCTCCGGGGGAACGTCCAGGTAGACCTCGATGAAATCCAGTTCGACGGCGGCGTGCAGAGCCGCCGCCTCCCTGCGATCCGCCGCATAGGGACTGACGAGGCCGACCAGGGCGATCGTCCCGGACTCCGCGAACAGCCTCGCCACGTGCGCGGTGCGACGTACGTTCTCGCGACGCGCCTGCTCATCGAATCCGAGGTCGCCGTTGAGACCGTGGCGCAGGTTATCGCCGTCGAGCAGGAAGGCCGGCCGTCCGGCTGCGAGGAGGCGCTCCTCCACGGCACCGGCGATCGTGGACTTACCGGCGCCGGGCAGGCCTGTGAACCACACGGTCGCCCCAACGTGCCCGATCGACTCCCAACGTCTCTCGCGGGTCATCCTCGATGTCTGCCACCCCACGTTCGGGCTGCGTGGAAGGTCGGCTGGATGCTCGGCGAGACCCTGAAACACGTCCTGAGCGCCCCCGGACGCCAGCGAGGCGGCCCTCCCGTCGCGCGCCGACACCTTGCCATTGGGATTGGCCACCATGCCAGGTGGTGAGTTGGGGAGCTTCACGAAAGGCCGCTCGGGTTTTCAGCTGGAGATCGGGAAGGTCGGCGTGTGCCGTCCTTATGAGTTCTCGAATTGTAGGGACTTGAGACGGGAGAACTGCCTGCCTGGGTGAAGCCCGCCGCCGAGAATATCGACGGGGTGATCGCCGAGCGTGCGGTGAGTGCTGTTCTCCGCCGCGCGCGACCGAGCTAATGCGAGGCGTTGTAGACGCTCGTGTCGAACGCGAGCAGTCCCTGGGCACCTGCGTAGCCCAAGTGGCTAAGTCCGAAGAGGTCCTCGATCGAGGCGAGCAGCGCGAAGTGGTTGTATTCGCCGATCACATTGATGCTGCCGGGCTTAACGTATTTCGAGATCAGCAGCAGCCCAACTCGGCCGCCTCCGACCGGCGTGGCGGTGGTTGATCCGGTCGTGCCCGTTGCGCCCGCTGCTGTCGTCGTGCCCGTCGTGCCCGTCGTCGTCGCTGCGCCAGTCGTGCCCGTTGCGCGCGCTGCTGTCGTCGTGCCCGCCGTGCCCGTCGTCGTCGCTGCGCCAGTTGTGCCCGTTGCCCCGGTTGTGCCGGTTGCGCCCGTCGCGCCGGTCGGCAGGTTCGGATAGGCGGACGTCACGCAGCATCCGCTCGAGTCGGCGTTGAGTCCGCTTTGCGGCGCCTGGTCGAACGTGAGCGCGATCAGTCCTCCCGTCTTGTAGGCGGGTGCGCTCTCAATCTCGGGCACGACCTTCGCAAGGAAGGCGTCGGCCGCCACGAGGCCGGACGATTGTCCGAGCGCACACGGTTCATCCGAGCCGTCGTGGCAGCGGTCCGGGACGATGTAAGCGAGCGACGGTGTGTTGCTCGAGGTCTTGAGGTCCGGCGCAAGCTGTTCGAGCCCGACAACGCTGCTCGCGCAGCTCGTGTTGTCGATCACTGCGTGAAAGTAGACGAAGATCAAGACCTGGAACGACGCCGAAATCGCGGCGCTGAACCCCGGGGTCTCGCTGCCCAGCACGACGATCACCGTCATCCACCGCTCGGACTCCTCGGGCACGACTGCCGGCTTCACGGGCTTCCTCGCCGCAGTCGATCCCGAATGGAAGAGCAAGGTGGGCTCAGGCAAGGATGTGCAGTGGGTCACCGGCACGGGCGCAAAGGGCAATGCGGGCGTGGCCGGCGCGATTCAGCAAACGACGGGCGCGGTCGGCTACGTCGAGCAGGCATACGCGCTGCAGCACAACTTCACCTACGCGTCGGTCAAGAACAAAGCCGGTAACTTCGTCGCGCCCACGCTCGAATCGACGACGGCCGCGGCCTCGGGCGTCGTGGTGCCCACGAGCCTCGGCTTCGCGATCATCAACCCGGTGGGAGCCACGGCCTACCCGCTGACCTCGCAGACGTTCATAGTGGTCAACAAGGACATGTGCAAGGCCGGGCTGCCCGGCGGCGAAGGTGCTGCCAAGGGCGTCGGCAAGTTCATCGAATACGGTCTCGGCCAGGGGCAGTCGGTCCTCGCCCAGGCCGACTACGCGGCGCTGCCCACCTCGATCCTCGAAAAGTCGAAGGCGGCCGCGGCCAGCTTGGAATGCAACGGATCACCGCTGAAGGGCTGATTCCGGCGCTACCGCCTCCGAGCGCACGATAGAGGGGCCATGCAGACTGCATTGGCGGTAGGCGGCGACCGCTCGATACTCGAGCGGTCGCCGCTTGCACGCCTGCCCGACCGGGCGCTGAGGTACGGGCTGACCGCGCTGGCGGCGCTGATCCTCGCGCTGATCGTCTACTTCTTCTTCCGCCTGACGGGCGAAGCCCGCCCGGCGTTTGAAAAGGAAGGCGTGCTCGGCTTCGTCTTCGGCAGCGAATGGAACGTCAGCGCCAATATCTTCGGGGCGGTCCCGCTGTTGGTGGGGACGCTCATAACCTCGGTCATCGCCCTCTTGATCGGCGTGCCCGTGGCGGTGGCCACCGCGATCTATGCCACCGAGCTGTGCCCGCTGCAGATGCGCGCGCCGCTGACTGTGCTGGTGGATCTGCTCGCGGCTGTGCCCTCGGTCGTGTATGGCCTGTGGGGCATCTTCTTCCTCGCCCCCCACCTGCAGCCGGCTGAGCAGTGGGTGGCGGACACCCTGTCGTTCGTCCCGTTCATCGGTGGGGGCACGGTCACGATCCCCAACTACTTCATCGCCGGGCTGGTGCTTGCGATCATGATCCTCCCGATCGTAAGCGCGATCAGCCGGGAGGTCATGGCGACGGTGCCCTCCGACTACAAGGAGGCGGCACTGGGGTTGGGCGCCACCCGTTGGGAGATGATTCGCATGGCGGTGCTGCCCTACTGCCGCTCGGGAATCGTCGGCGGCGCGATGCTCGGCCTCGGCCGGGCGATCGGCGAGACGATCGCGGTGACGATCCTGATCGGCGACGCGCCGCAGCTGGGCCACTACCTGTTCGGGCAGGGGTACAGCCTCGCCGCTGTCATCGCCAACGAGTTCGGCGAGGCGCAGGGAGTGCACCGCTCGGCGCTGTTCGCCGCCGGGCTCGTCCTGTTCGTTCTGACGCTGCTCGTCAACGGCTTGGCGCGGCTGTTCGTACTCAGGGCCACGCGCATGGGTCGCCCGCAGCCGAGCAGGAAGGACCACGGCGCCGAGAGCCAGCTGATGGCGGACGCGGCGGCGGGCGCATGAGCACACACGACACGGCGGGGCGACAGCTCGGGCGCTTCGCGGTCAGCCCCGCGCGCAGGCGCAGGGACATGCTCGCGCGCGGGACGATCCTCGTGGCCACGGTGCTCGCCCTGATCCCCTTGATGCTGATCGTCTATTACCTGCTGCGCAAGGGCCTCGGCTCATGGAGCCCCAGCCTGTTCACGACCGACCCGAGTGGCAACACCTTCTTCAAGAGCTCGAGCATCGGCGGAATCCGCAGCGCGATCCTCGGCACGATCGAGATGGTGGCGCTGGCGTCGGCGATCTCGATCCCGATCGGGATCGCCGTCGCGGTGTGGCTGGTCGAGTACGGCAAGGCCAGCTGGTTCGCCAACACGGTGCGCTTCTTCGTGGATGTGCTCACGGGCGTCCCGTCGATTCTGTTCGGCCTGTTCATCTACATCGCGCTGATCGTCGGCACCGGCAGCACCTACGCCGGCTACAAGGGCTCGTTCGCACTCGCGCTGCTGATGCTGCCGGTGGTGATCCGCTCCGCCGAGGTGATCCTGCTCTTGATTCCCGGCGCCCTGCGCGAGTCCGCACTTGCCCTGGGGGCGCCGCGCTGGCGGGTCATCTTCAGCATCATCCTGCCGACCGCGCTCCCGGGAATGGTCACCGGCATGCTGCTGGCGATCGCCCGCGCAGCCGGAGAGACCGCGCCGCTGCTGTTCACCGCTGCGGCCACGATGAAGGTCAACCTCGATCTCAACCAACCCATGAACTCCCTGCCTGTGCAAATCTACAACGACGTCACATCTCCCACTGCGGCCGTGGTAGACCGCGCGTGGGGAGCGGCGCTCACCCTGGTCGTGATGATCCTCGTGCTCAATCTGATCGCTCGCCTCGTCTCGCGAAGGAGTCGCCTTGCATGACATCCGACGGATCGACGTTTGAGACTGTTGACATGGAGCCCGACGAGCTGCTTGAGCCGGACGCCCCTGTCAAAGCGCCGACCACAGGCCCGAAGACCGCCTCCACCGGCAGCGACGTCCCCACAACCGACTCCGCCGAGGTCGCCCATGCCGCCGAGGTCGCCGAGGTCGCCCAGGCTGTCGAGGCCAAGCCCGGGCTGAGCGTCAGGCTCGAGAAGCTGCGCGCCTTCTACGGAGACGCAGAGCAGGTCAGGGGCGTTGACCTCGAGTTCCGCGCCAACGAGGTCACCGCGATCATCGGCCCCTCCGGCTGCGGGAAGTCGACCTTGGTGCGTTGCATCAACCGCATGCACGAGGAGATCCCCGGCGCCCGCGCCGAGGGCCGGGTGCTGCTGGACGACCTCGACGTCTACGACCCGTCGGTCGATGTCGTCGCCGTGCGCCGCGCGATCGGCATGGTCTTTCAGAAGCCGAACCCGTTTCCGACCATGTCGGTCTTCGACAATGTGGCCTCCGGCCTGCGGCTCAGCTCGCGCGTACGCGGGGATCTGAAGCCTAAGGTCGAGGCGGCGCTGCGCAGCGCCGGGCTATGGGATGAGGTCGCAGACCGCCTCACAGAGCCCGGGGCCGGGCTATCGGGAGGCCAGCAGCAGCGGCTGTGCATCGCACGCTCGCTCGCCGTCGACCCCGAGGTGATCCTCATGGATGAGCCCTGCTCGGCCCTCGACCCGATCGCCACGCTCAGGATCGAGGAGCTGATCGATCAGCTGAAGAGCAGCGTGACGATCGTGATCGTAACCCACAACATGCAGCAGGCCGCGCGCGTGGCCGACCGCACGGCGTTCATGCTCGGCGGCGAGCTCGTCGAGGTCGGCCCCACCGACGAGATCTTCACCGCCCCCAGCGATCCACGAACCGAGGAATATGTCACCGGAAAGTTCGGCTAGCGCCGAGGGCTACAGATCACGCTCACACGATGAGACGTCCGCTGAGGAGGCCTCGGCCGGCGGCCACGGGCGGGCGCACTTCCAAGCGCAACTGCAGGAACTCGAAGCCCACGCACTGGGCGGCCTGAGTCTCATCGTCGAGCAGCTCGACCGCGTGCTGGAGGCGCTCGAGCACCAGGACGTCGAGCTGGCGCAGATGGTGATCGCCGACGACGACCGCGTCGATGGCCGCTATCTGGAGGTCCACCAGGGCATCCTCTCCCTGCTCGCCCTGCAGGCACCCGTTGCAGGAGACCTGCGGCTTGTCGCCGCCCTGCTGCACATGATCAAGCACATCGAGCGAATGGGCGACCAGTGCGTGAACATCGCCAAGCTCATCCCGCTCTCCGGCCACGAGCCGCCCGTGCGCCCCGAGGTGCTTGCGGCGCTCGCCAAGATGGGCGCACACGCCCGTTCGCAGGTCGTCCAGTGCAAGGCCGCGTTCGCCGGCCGCGACGTCGGGCTGGCTGAGGACCTCGTCCGCCAGGACCGTGAGATCAACCGCCTCAATCGTGAGATCTTCCGCATGGCGATCGAGATCGGAGACGACCCGGATACCCGCGAGTGGGCGATGCACATGATCCTGGTCGCCCGTGCCCTGGAGCGGATCGGCGACAACGCCGTGGACATCGGCGAGCAGGTGGCGTTCGTGGTGACCGGCCTGTTCCGAGAGTTCTCGCACTCCCCCCATCCCGTGGGCACGCGCCCGGACGCCGCGCCGGGGCCGAACCTGCCAGAGCCCTGATGAAGCGCCCGAACCCCTCACGACCACATCCGCAAACAGCGCCCTTTCCCCGTGTTCCCCTGTAAACATCGTGTGACGATTTGCGATAGGTCGCGCTCGAGTCCTCCCGTTTCCCTAGACTGCGGGTCGATGACGGAAAGCATCGGCGCCAAGGAGGAGGCGGCACCGTCGAGCCCGGGGGGCGCATCTTCAGCGTTGCGCATCGCCGTGCTGGACCGCGACAGCGGTTTCATCCAGGTTCTCAGCAAGCGCCTTGACCGTCTGAGCTGGGAGCACCGCATACTTGAGAGCCCGGTGCCGGCCGAGGCGGTCGCGGCGATGCGCCTGAGCGCACTCGTCGTCGACCTTGCCGTGCTGGGTCCGCAAGCCTGGGAGTGGCTGGAGCGACTATGCGGAGCGCTTCCCGAGCTGGGAATCGTCGTGTGCACGGGACCCTCAACGGTGGCCCAGAGAGTGCGCGGACTGCGACTGGGAGCCGACGACTGGGTCACCAAGCCATGCCATCCCGAGGAGGTCATCGCGCGCGTGCAGGGCGTCGTGCGCCGCCGCCGCAGCGCGAGCAGGCGCGAAGCCAAGCCGATCACGGCCGGCGAAGTCGAGATCCGCTCCGATCGTTTTCAGGCGTTCGTGGGCGGAGCAAGCCTCGACCTCACGCGCCGCGAGTTCGAGCTGATCGAGCTGCTCGCCGCCGCCGAGGGACGCGTGCTCGAGCGCGAGGAGATCTATTCGCGCCTGTGGGGCTACGCGATGGTGCGGGGCGACCGCTCGGTCGATGTTTTCGTGCGCAAGCTGCGCCAGAAGCTCGAGAAGGCCTCGCCGAGCTGGCGCTACATTCACACGCACTTCGGTATCGGCTATCGCTTCGCGGCCGAATCGCTCGACATCGGCGACGTAGAAGTGCCCTCGTCAATCCCCGTCGGCTGGGGGGCACTCGGCGCGGAGGGCCGTGTCGGCGATCAGAGCAAGTTCCCGGGGCCGCAGCAGGACCGCGAGCTCGCCCCGGGCACCCTCTAGCCTGACGACCGCCAGGCCGCCCTTCTTCAGGTCCACCGCTCCGCCCGTCGACGCTCCGACCAAGCGTGAGAGGTCGGGCTCGTGGCCTACCAGCAACAGACGCCCATCGGTCGCAATGGCGGCCAGCGCATCGAGCACCTCGCGTGCGTCGAAGCCGCCTGCCAGAGCCGGATGGGCGCGCAGCCGTTTGCGCTGCTCCTCGCTCCACTGCTCGGCCGCCAGCTCGGCGGTCTGGCGTGCGCGCGCCTTGGGACTGAACAGCACAGCAGCGAAGTCAGCCTGAAGCCGTGCCAGGGCGATGCCCGCCGCGCGTGCCTGGTCTTCGCCTCGCACGGTGAGCCTACGCTCGGCGTCCGAGCGCGTTCCATGAGGCTCCGCCTCGGCGTGACGTAGTAGCCAGAGCTGACGAGCCATTGCCTGGGCATCAGCCTACCGTGTGAAGTCTCGCCATCCGGCCACCATCCTTGCCGCAAGGAGCCTCAGGGTGTTAGCTTGAGAGCACAATGAGCAGCGAGTTCGAGCATTCCGACCACGACGGATCGCAGATCGGCCGCCACGGTCTCGACGATTCAACGCTCCACGATTCGACGCTCTACCTGAACAGGGAGCTCTCCTGGATTGACTTCAACGAGCGCGTCCTCGAGTTGGCCGAGGACGAGCGGGTCCCGCTGCTCGAGCGCGTGAAGTTCTGCGCCATCTACACGACCAACCTCGACGAGTTCTACATGGTGCGGGTCGCCGGTCTGCGCGACCAGATCGACGCCGGCGTGGAGAACCCCAGCCAAGACGGGCGCACGCCCTCGGAGACGATCGCCATGATCCGCGACCGGGTGCTCGGACTCGACCGGCGACTGACCGACTGCTTTGAAGGACACCTGCGGCCGGCCCTGGCCGACCATGACATCCGCGTGGTCGGCGTGCGCGAGCTCGACGAGGAACGGCGCTCGGAGCTGGCCAAGCACTTCCAGAAGACGATCTTCCCGGCATTGACCCCGCTGGCGGTGGCGCCCGGCCGGCCGTTCCCCTACATCTCCAATCTGTCCCTCAGCCTGGCCGTGCTCGTCCGCGACCCCATCACCGACCAGACGGTGTTCGCGCGGGTGAAGGTCCCAACCGAGATCCTCCCCCGCCTGGTGACCCTCAGGCAGCCCGCGCCGGCGCCGGCGCTCTTGGTGCCGCTGGAGGACGTGATCGCCCATCACCTGGACGCGCTGTTCCCTGGAATGGAAATCGCCGACTACGACGTCTTCCGGGTCACGCGCGACGCGGACCTCGAGGTCTCCGATGACGCCGCCGATCTGCTGCAGGCGGTCGAGGATGAGCTGCGCCGCCGGCGTTTCGGCGAGGTGGTGCGCGTCGAGGTGGGCGCCCACTGCTCTGAGCGCCTGCGCGGGGAGCTGACGGGGCTGTTGGGCGTCGAGGACGAGGAGGTGTACCCCGTCGACGGGCTGCTCGACATGGGCGCGCTGTGGCAGCTTGTCAAGCTGCCGGGTCACTCAGAGCTGCGTGAAGAGCCGCTGGTCGGGATCACCCATCCACAGCTGCTGCGCCACGAGGACGATCGCGCGGACGTGCTCGGCGCCATGCGCGAAGGCGACCTGTTGGTACATCACCCCTACGTCTCCTTCTCCACCTCGGTCGAGCGATTTGTCGAGCAGGCGGTCGCGGATCCGAACGTGCTGGCGATCAAGCAGACCGTCTACCGTACGAGCGACGACTCGCCGCTCGTACCCGCGCTGATCAACGCCACCGAGCGGGGTAAGCAGGCGGTGGCCTTGGTCGAGCTGAAGGCTCGCTTCGACGAGAGCATGAACATCCATTGGGCCAAGGCGCTGGAGGAGGCCGGCGTGCATGTCGTCTACGGCCAGCCCGCGTTGAAGACCCACGCCAAGTGCGTGCTCGTGGTGCGGCGGGAGGGCGAAGGGGTGCGCAACTACGTGCACATCGGCACCGGCAACTACCACTCGGCCACCGCGCGGCTGTACACGGACTTCGGGCTGTTCACGACCGATGAGCAGATCGGGGCGGACGTGGCCGATATGTTCAACTACCTCACGGGCTACGGCCGTCCTCTGCACTATCGCAAGGTCCTGATGGCGCCAAACCACCTGCGCGACGGGATCATCGCTCAGATCGAGCAGACGGTCGCAGCCCACTCCCGGGGCTCACCGGCGGCGATCGCGATGAAGATGAACTCGCTCGTCGACGGACGCTGCATCCGCGCCCTCTATCAGGCTTCGCAGGCGGGGGTGCGGGTGGACCTGAACGTCCGCGGCATCTGCTGTCTGCGACCGGGCGTTTCGGGAATCTCCGAGAACATCCGCGTGGTCTCGATCGTGGGACCGCTGCTCGAGCACTCGCGTGTCTACGCGTTCGAACGGGAGCGGAGAGCACACGATCTACATCGCGTCTGCCGACCTGATGCCGCGCAACCTCGATCACCGCGTCGAGCTGGCCGTGCCGATCGAGTCCGCGGAGCTGCGCGCAGAGCTGCTCGACACGCTGGAACGTGGCTTTGCCGACAACCAGAACTCTTGGGAGCTCGACAGCGACGGCAACTGGCACCGGCAGTCACCGGGGCCGGGCGAGCGGCCGCGCAGCCTCCAGCTGGAGCTGGCGGAGCTGTATGCGGGGCGTGCCCGCGAGGAGCGGCCGTCCTCCGACGGCACGGCCGTCCCCACCCGCACGGCCGCACCTGCCCGCACGGCCGCCCGCGCGGCCGTGCCCGCCCGCACGGCCTCCCCCGTGCAAACGGACACCCCCGGGCAAAAGGCCGCCCCCGCGCAAACGGACGCCCCCGCGCACCTCGCCGCGCGCACGACCACCCACACGCCGGGTCACTGAGCGACGCATCGACCCGTAGTTCTTCCCGGAGGATGGGAGCGGATCGTTGACGATCGACTTCGCCGAAAACGACATGCAGTTCTCCTGCGCGATCATCGGTGAGACCCTGACCATCCTGCGCAACCAACACCACCAAGGGGATCTAACTGGTAAGGGCTGGGCTAGGGTTGAGTGCTCACCCAGCGACCTGAACCACAACGGAGTACAGTCCATAGAAGCGAGACACGATGCGAAAGTTAGCTCCGATACCGCCCTTGGCGATGCTGGTGGTGGTGCTTACCTTGACCCCGGCGGCGTGGGCCTCGTGGGGCGGCGGGGAATGTCACGAGGGTGGCCCTGCCGGTCATTGCTATTCCGTCACTTATTGGAGCATGAGCCAAGCGGCTGGGGAAAGCGTGAAGGGACTGGTTGATGTTCCTTACACGACCACCATGAATGTGCCGGAATACTACAACAATGCGTTTGTCAACGATGAGAGCTGGCTGAGCTTCACCAACGCCCAGAGCGGCTGGCTCGAGATTGGACAGACCGCTGGCAGCTCGCGCGGTTCGGGCGAATCGAGCTGTTGCACCTTGCACCCGTTCATAGCCCATTCGCTTACGAGCACCGGGGCTGGCTATGAACAGTATTTCTGGTGGGGTGTAAATGCCTCGCCTCAGAATATCTACAAGATCGAAGACCCTGCCAACAACGGGAACTGGTGTGAGTACATCTGGGAAAATGTCGTCGATTGTCACACAAAGCCTGGCTACTGGCCCGCCTACGCCACCGAGCTACAGGCTGGGATGGAGGTTTACACAAACGGCCGGCCATCTAATGCGGGCTCACAACAAGTTGCCGCCATCGCACGGAACGGAGAACATCGCGCTTGGGGTGGATCGGTGAACCCAGCGCGTGGCTACATATCTCCTGGGCCAAACTCCACACACGAACTATGCTTGACCCCTAACTGGGACAGTAACCATCCCGGCAACGCAGATTGGGGGACGTGCTGATGAGACGACGAGTGACTAAGCACAGAGTATTGGTGGCGGTCGCCTTGTTGGCACTGGCACTGTTCGGAGTAACGATCATTAATGCCGCGGCTGAACCGAGTAAGTCGCCAGCTAACTCAGAGCGGTCGTCGGGCTATGTGGCCCCAACTGGCCCCACGCTGGCGCTGGCAAAGGTCGAGGCAATAGCACGGGCGCACTCAACCGAAGCCGGAACCACCAACCCCCCGATCAGTCTCGGGCAGGGCACGCTCTCAGCGGCTATGCGCACCATCGACAGCTCCACCACCACACCCGAAGCAACCGACCCCGGACTCCGGGCGATGATGGAAAGTCCCGTCTATCTCGTGGTGATGGAGGGTCATTTCACCCTATGGAACGCGAGTGTCCCGCCCGGCGACCCCGCCCCTGTGGGCTCGATGCTCGATCTGGTTCTCGATGCTCATACTGGCGCCGTCATCGGTCAGGCGCTCCCGATTCCTTCCCAGCAAACTGCGGTCACACCCTCCGGGGTTCCGGTGGCGAGTGTCGCCTCGCGGGCCACGATCACCGTCCACACGGTCACGGGCACGATCACCGGACGGCTGTTTATCACCGGTGGCCCGCCGCCTGGCACGGCCCGGGGGGCTGAAGGCTGGGGGATCAGGATCAGCCGGGGCTCGCTTGTAACGGCAAAGGCCACCACGGGCAAAGGGGGTAGGTTTACCGTCCACGTCGCCGCCGGTAGCTACGTCGTCGCGGGATACCTTCCGCAAGGAAAACCCTGCGCGGGCCAATCGCGGCATGTTGTGGTCCGAGCCGGTAGGCGGGCACAAACGCAGCTCTACTGCTCGGTTAGCTAAGCGAAGGCCGAAGCGGCGCGACGTCCCTCGGTTTGTCTTCCGGGGGGCGTCTTCGCCCGAGTGACGCTCGGCTCACGCCGCCACGGGCGGGATTGCGTCCAGGGCAGCCTTGAGGTCGTCAACCGATTGATAGTCGAGCCCGAGTAGGTGGTCGTGGCGGTGGCGGACGATCCCCTCCTCGTCGATCACGATGACTGCCCGCTTCGTCCCGGCCCGCGAGTGCGCGCTGTATGCCTTCGCAACCTGCCCGTCCTCATCGGCCAAGAGCGGGACCGTGAGCCCGTTCTTCTGGATGAAGCCCTCATGCGAAGCGACGGACTGAGCGGAGATACCGACCACGGTCGCGTCGAGCGCCGCGAAGTCATCGGCCCGGTCCCGGTAGCTACAAAACTGTTTTGTACAAACCATCGTGTTGTCGCCAGGGTAGAACAGCAGCACGACGCGCTCGCCGCGATGGTCGGAGAGCTTGAACGGGCCGTTCGTGCCGGCCAGCTCGAAGTCCGGCGCCCTCTCGCCCACCTGTGGGGTCCTGGCCATGCTCGCGCTCCTCCCGTTCGTATGAGGTCTCCTGGTGGCCAGCATAACCGCCACATGGCCGCCACCCGCTGCGCCGCCCACTGCCGTCGAAAAGCCGACCCCGAAAAGCTCGCTCCGAGGACACCGGGGATAATCGCTGCCGTGGCACCACGTGGCCTTGACCGCGAGCCGCCGGCCGGCGGACGATTCGACGAGCACGGCGATGCGACGCGACGCACGAGGCTCGCCAACGAGCGCACCTACCTGGCGTGGTGGCGCACTGGGCTCGCCGCGTTCGCCGTCAGCCTCGGCGCGGGGCGACTCGTGCCTGCCATCGCCGGTGGCCCGCAGGCGCTCTACAGCCTCGTCGGAGTGCTGTTCGCGGTGCTCGGCATCCTGCTGATCGCCTACGGGCGCCGGCGTGGGCGGGAGGTCGACGAGGCGATCTCCGCAGGCGGGTACCGCCGCGCCGACGAGCGATTGCTGACGATCACCGCGGGGCTCGCCGCGATCGGCGGCCTGCTTTTGATCGTCCTCATCCTGATCGGGCGCTAGGCACCTGTCAGGTTCTGGGAGCCCCGCCCGGAACGCGATCGCGGCGGCGTGCCGGGACTCCGCGGCCGCGACACCCGGGGAACGTCCGTCCAGGTTCACGCAGGGTGCAGCCGGGTGCGGGCGGTAGCCTCAATGCATCATGGACGAATCGCTGACCGGCCAGCTCCTGCTCGCCTCCCCGGCACTGCGCGACCCCAACTTCAGCCGCACGGTGGTACTGGTCAGCATTCACAGCGAGGAGGGCGCCATGGGCGTCGTCCTCAACCGCCCCTCCACCGTCACCGTCAGCGAGGCGGTGCCCCAGCTGGAGCGGGCGGTCGATGAGCAGGAGCCCCTGTACGTTGGCGGACCGGTACAACCGAGCTCGATCGTGTTCCTGATGGAGTTCCTCGACCCCTCCCCGGCGGGACTGCTGGTGTTTGGTCGCATCGGCTTTCCCGCGCCGGACGCCCCCATCGACGAGCTCACCGAGGCCACGGCCCGTAGACGTGTCTTCGCCGGATATGCGGGCTGGGGGGAGGGACAGCTCGACGCCGAGGTCGAGGAGGGGGACTGGATCGCGCACGCCGCCCTGCCCGACGACGTGTTCACCGACCTGCCGGAGGAGCTCTGGAGCACGGTGCTCACGCGCAAGGGCGGAAGCTACGCGATGATCGCGCGCATGCCGCAGGACCCGAGCGTCAACTGAGCGCGTACTACTCTTCGCTGAGAAGGCATGCTCAAGCTCGCGCACTGGTCGACCACGCACCGCAAGTACGTCCTGCTCGGCTGGATCGTGCTGCTGCTGCTCGTCAATGCCCTTGCCCAGTCGGCCGGCACGACCTACTCCAACAACTTCACGCTGCCCAACTCCGACGCCCAGCGCGCCGCCGACCTGCTGCAACGCAGCTTCCCAAAGCAGGCGGGTGACCGGGACACGATCGTCTACGCCGTGAGCGCCGGCACGGTCCGCGACCCGGCCGTCCGCTCGAGGATGGAAGCGACGTTCGCCGAAGTCGCCGAGCTCCCGCATGTCACGAACGTGATCAGCCCGTACGTGGGCGCCTCGGCGGGAAGGGCGATATCAGCCAACGGCAAGATCGCGTTCGCGACCGTGGTGTTCGACGAGAAAGCGAACCTCCTGCCCACGAGCGCCACCGAACGGGTCGTCCGTGTCGCCCGCGCGGCCGGCCAGCCGGGCCTTCAGATCGAGCTCGGCGGGCAGGCGATCGAGGCGACCCAGCGGGTGGGCTTCGGACTGTCCACCGCGGTCGGCCTGCTCGCCGCGATCGTCGTGCTGCTGCTGACGTTCGGCTCGCTGACAGCGATGGGCCTGCCGATCGTGACCGCCCTGTTCGGTCTCGGCACCGGCCTCGGAGTGATCGCCCTGTTCACCCACGTGGTCGACACGCCGAACTTCTCCTCCGAGCTCGCGGCGATGATCGGGCTGGGCGTCGGCATCGACTATGCGCTGTTCATCCTCACGCGCTTCCGCGAGGCCTACGCCACGCCCGGGCCGACGTTCGAAGACGTGCGCGAATCGGTCGTGCAGGCGATGGACACCGCCGGGCGTGCGGTGCTGTTCGCGGGATGCACGGTCGTGATCGCGCTGCTCGGGATGATGCTGCTCGGCGTGAGCTTCCTGTACGGAGTGGCGATCTCCGCGTCGATCGGCGTGCTGCTCGTGATGCTCGCCTCGCTCACGCTTCTGCCCGCTCTGCTCACCTTCGCCGGGCGCCGCGTGGCGCGGCCTGGTCGCCGCGCGCGCCGACGCGCACAGAGCGCCGCCGGCATGGGCGGAGGCGATGCCGGAGCGGTGGTTGCGACGGCGAACGGTTCGGCGAAGGGTGGGGCGGCGGCGGGCAGTGCGGTGGCGGACGGTTCGGCGGCGGGCAGTGCGGTGGCGGACGGTTCGGCGGCGGACGGCTCTGTCGCGGGCGGTGCGGTGGCGGACGGTTCGGTCGCGGGCGGTGCGGTGGCTGGTGCCGGGGTGGGCGGCGCCGCATGGCTGCGGTGGAGCAGGTTCGTGCAACGTCGGCCGTGGCCGATCGCTATCGCCGCAGCGCTGACGATGCTCGTTATCGCGGCTCCTGCAATCGCGTTGCGGCTCGGCTCGAGCGACGCGTCGAACGACCCCGCGAGCCAGACGACCCATCGCGCATACCAGCTGCTCGCGCGCGGATTCGGCGAAGGCTTCAACGGTCCGCTGCTGGTCGTGGCGAAGATCCCGCACCGGGAACGTGTCCCGCTCAACGAGGGGCTTGGCCCGGGCGGAACATCGTCCTCCCACGCGGTCGTAAGGCCGAGCGGCGGCAACGGCGCGAGCATCGAAGGCCTGCGTGCGGCCGTCGCCGCCACTCCCGGCGTGGCGGCGGTCGCCCCGGCGAAGATCAACCCCGCCGGGGACGTGGCGACGCTCAGCGTCTACCCGCGCTCCTCACCGCAGGCCTTTGCGACGACCCAGCTCGTAACGGGCCTGCGCGACAGGGTGGTCCCACCGATCACCGCACGCACGGGCATGACCGTCTACGTCGGCGGCGTGACCGCCGGCGCGGTCGACTTCGCAAGCACGCTCGGCCACAAGCTGCCCCTGTTCATCGGGGTCGTGGTCCTGCTCAGCGCGCTGCTCCTGATGATCGTCTTCCGCTCGCTCGTGATCCCGCTGCAGGCGGCCCTCATGAACCTGCTCAGCATCGGCGCGGCGCTGGGCGTGATCGTGATGATCTTCCAGTGGGGCTGGCTTGGGAGCTTGATTGGCGTCGAGCAGGGTCCGATCGAGTCGTTCATCCCCGTGATGCTGTTCGCGATCGTGTTCGGCCTGTCGATGGACTATGAGGTGTTCCTCGTCTCGCGCATGCACGAGCGCTGGACGCACACGCGCGATCACTCGCGGGCCGTTGGCGAAGGTCTCGCGCTGACCGGGCGCGTGGTGACGGCTGCCGCCGCGATCATGGTGTGTGTGTTCCTGTCGTTCATGCTCGGCGAAGAGCGCGTCATCAAGGAGTTCGGGCTCAGCCTCGCAAGCGCCGTTTTCCTCGATGCCCTCGTGATCCGCTGCCTGCTGCTGCCCGCGGTGCTCAACATCGTCGGGCCCATCACGTGGCAGATTCCGGGATCGCTCAGCCGGCTGCTGCCGCGCCTGAACGTCGAGGGCACGGTCCTGCCCGCACCGCCGGCCGGGCAGGAGGGACGATCGCCTATCCCGCCGCCCGTTCCCTCAGGACACACGCGTCCCGGGGTGGCGGCCAAGGGAGCGGAGGGCTGAGCCCAACAATCCGGCGGTGCGCGCACCGTCCCGCCCATCTGCGCCGGCGCGAGCCCGCCGGACGGCCCCGCGCGGCTAACACCCCTCGGGGGCAGAATGGGGCGTCTCAGTCATCGCGACACTCCCGGCAGGCGCCGTGCAGGATGATCTCGTGCTCGGACACCGTCAGCGGCACCTCCTTGCTGAGCCTGTCGATCGCCCGCTCAAGGCCCACGTCGGAGAACGGCATCACCAGCCCGCACTCGTCACAGACGAGATGGTGGTGGTGCTCTTCACGCTCGGACACGCGCTCGTAGCGAACCATCGCCTGACCGGTCTCCACGCGCTTGAGGAGCCGCAGGCGCTCCAGCTCGTCGAGGATCCTGTACACGCTCGCTCTGCTCACACGCCGACTGTTGCCGCCGGCGCGCAGCGCGTCCTCGATCTCGAGCGCCGTCAGGGCGCACGTCTGGTCGTCGAGCAGCTCCAACACGGCGCGCCGCGCGCCTCCGCGCTTGTGGCCGGCCGCGGCCAACGCCACCTCGGCCCGGTCGACCCAGCCGGCTGTCCTGGCAGTAGAGGTCATCCCGCGATCCTAGTCGCGCTCTGACCGGCCGTCGCCGTCGCGGCCCCACGCGGCGCGCCGGGAGTCCGCGCGCGGTGTCGCTCCCACGCCCCGACGGTCGCCGCGGCGGCGTAGCAGCCGACGGCCAGCGTAACGATCGCGGTGCTCGGCGGCAGTGACGGCACGGCGTAGCCAAGCGCAAGACCGCCCCACATAGAGCAAACCCCCAGCAGACCGGCAAGCGCGATGCCGGCGAACGGACGGCCCGTCAGGCGATGCGCCGCCGCCGCCGGCCCGGTCAGCAGGCCGAGCAGCAAGAGTGCTCCGATGGCCTGGGTCGCCACGGCCGCCACCACGCCCAGCAACGCCACGAAGCCCACGCTCAACAGGCGCGCGGGAACACCTTTGGCCGCGGCCACATCGGGGGCCAGCGAGATGAATAGAAGCGGCCTGGCAACCGCCAGCGTGCACGCTGTCGCGGCGAGGGCCGCGATCGCCGCCGCGCGCGCTTCGCCGCCCCCTAGCCCGAAGATCGAGCCGAACAGCGTCCGCGCCACCTGAATCCCCGCGCCGCCGCCTGCACCCATGCTGAACAACGTCAAGAAGAACACCCCCAATCCGAGCACGAACGTGAACACGGTGCCGATCGCCGTGTCCTGTGCGGGGGGGCTTCCCGCCCGCGCCTGGCCCCCGCCGGCGCCGGCGCGCAGCCCCAGCGCACCGATCCCAGCGCCAACGAGCACGGTCGCGGCAAACAGGCCGATGCGCTCGTCGACGCCGGCGGCGGCGGCGGCCAACGCGCCCGGGAAGGCGACGTGGCTGAGCGCGTCGCCCGCAAACACCTGTCCCCTGAGTACGACGAACCAGCCGCTCACACCGCACGCCAGCGCGATGAACGTGCCCGCCAGAAACGCGTTGCGCATGAATTCCTGGCTGAACATCAGGCGATCACGCCGCCCACCGGTTGCTCCTCGAGCCCGGGTCCCGAACGCGCGAGCGCCGCCCGCCGCCGGGAGGCATCTCGCGCCCAGGCGGCTGCCCGCGCGAGCACATACAGCGCAAACGAGATCATCGTGATGAAGAACCCCGCCGGATACACCGAGAAGTAGGAGATCCCGAGGCCGACCCACACCGTCACGAGGCCGATCGCCACGGTCAGCGCGAGGCTCAGCCCCGGTCGCACGACGAGCGCCTGCGCGGTCGCGGGCGGCGCGACGAGCAGCGCGAACACCAGCAGCACACCCGTAATCTGGCTCGTCGCCGCAACCGCGAGCCCCAACAGCAAGAGGAACGCCACCGACACCCCGCGCACCGGCACGCCTCGCGCGGACGCCAGGGCCGGGTCCACGCTCGCCAGCAGCAACCGCCGGCCGAGCCCGACGAGCGCGATCAGGGCTCCGGCCGCGACCAGCGCAAGCGTCAGCACCCGGCCGTCGGAGATACCCAGAAACGTGCCGAACAGAAGATTCTCCAGATCGCCCAGCACGCCGTTGTAGAGGCTGACGAACAGGAAGCCGAGCGCCAGCGCAAACGCCTGGACGGCGCCAATGCTCGCGGACTGCTCACTCCACGCACGCCGTTCCCCGCCCGTTGAGCGACCGATCGCCAGCGCCGCGGTACCGCAGAACGCGAAGTACCCCCACGTCGCTCCAATACCGACGAGCGCCGCCGCGGTTGCGCCAGGGAAGGCCATCATCGCGAGCGTGTGCCCCGCGAAGGTCTCCCTTCTGAGCACCATGAACCACCCGAGCAGCCCGGCCATCACCGCCACGACCGAGCCCGCGACGAGCGCGTTCACCATGAAGTGGTATTCGAGCACCTCGCCCACGTCGCGCACGAGGTTGAGGCTCAGGGTCGGTTCAGCCCGCATCGACGTGACCGTGCGCGTGCTCGTGGCGGTCGTGGTGGTGGGCAGGCGGCTCGGGTTGACCGACGACCACGAGCCGCCCGTCGTCCGCCTTGAGAACCTCCACCGGCACCCCGTACAGCCGCGTCAAGGTCTCGGTGTTGACGACCTCCTGCACCGTTCCCGCGATCGCCTTCCCGCCCGCCAGATACACGACCCGGTCCAGGTACGGAAGCAGCGGGTTGACGTCGTGCGCGACGAGCAGCACGGCAACGCCCTGCCCGCGGCAGATCTGCGCGACGAGCGCTGCCACCGTCGCCTGGTTGGGCAGGTCCAGGCTGTCCAGCGGCTCGTCCAGGAGCAGGAGCCGCGGACGCTGGACGAGCGTCTGAGCGATGAGCAGTCGCTGCTGCTCCCCGCCGGAGAGCTCCCCGATCGGTCGCTTGGCGTATGCGCCCGCTCCCACGAGCTCGATCGCCTGCTCGACCCGTGCCGCCTCGGCGCGACGGCGCGCTCCTGCCGCACTGCGCCGGGGCGCTGGCAGCGGCACGCCCCAGCGCGTCCCGTCGAGCCCGAGCCGCACGATGTCTGAGCCGCGCAGCCTCGTGCCCGCATCGAACGCCCTGCGCTGGGGCAGATAGCCGATGTCGGCGTTCGCCGTCCCCGGCGCGCGGCCGAGTACGGAGATGCTCCCGGCGGACAGCCCCTGCATCCCGAGCGCCGCCTTCAGCAGCGTCGACTTGCCCGACCCGTTGGCTCCCAGCAGCGCGACGAATTCACCCCCGGCCATGCTCACGCTCACGTCGCTCCAGATCGTGCGTCCACCGACTCGTACGCTCGCGTCGCGCAGCTCGAGCGCCGTGGCGCGGTCGGGCTCAGCGGCCGGCGACGCCCCGCCGGCCCGCGTGTCCAGCGAGTCCTCGGAGCTCGCCGCGTGGGAACCGGTGCTCGCCGCGTGATCGGTGCTCGCCGCCACGCTCACCTCCCCGTCGCCGCGTGCAGCGCATTCATCAAGCCTTCGAGCTCCGCCGCCTGCCACTGCTGGAAGCTGTCGCTCGCGGGCGAAAGCGTCTCGGTGACGGTGGCAATCGGGATCCCCTTGGCCTTGGCGATGTTGTTCACCCTCTGGACGTCGGGCGTCACGTTCTGGCCGTTGAACACCCACACCTTGATGTCGCGCTCTTCGGCCTGTCGGTCGACGGTCCGCTTGTCTTCGGCGGTCACTTCCGTGCCCTCGGCGATCGCCTTGACGAAGCTGTAAGGGGTCAGCAGCGTGAGACCATCCTCTTCGCCGAGGCCCTGGAAGATGCTCTCGCTGTAGCCGACCGGCACGCCCGCATACCTCGCCTTGATCTGCGCGCGCAGTTCGTCGTAGCGCGCGAGGCTGTTGGCTTCGAATTCCTGCTTACGGGCGGCGAAGTAGCCGGCGTCCGCCGGTTCGAGCATTTGATAGTCGGCCGTGATCTTCGCGATCACCGCGCGCACGTCGGCCGGGTAGTACCACCGGTGCGGGTTATCGCCCTCCTTCAGGCCGAGTACATCGCCCACGTTCAGCACCACCCGCCCACTCAGCGGACTGGCTTCCAGCAGTTTGCTCGCCCAGTTGTCGTAGCCGATCCCGTTCACGATTGCCAACCGCGCGCCCGCGATCGTGCGTGCGTCCTGGGCCGTCGGCTCATAGCTGTGCGGGTCGGTATTTGGATTGACGATGATGCTCTGCACCTGCACCTTGCCCCCGCCGAGCTGCCCGGCGATGCTGCCCCAGAAGTTCTCGGAGGCCACCACCTTCAGCGGACCACCTCCGTTTCCGGCCACGGAGCCCTGCCCGCCGCTGTTGCAGCCAGCGGCGAACGCGGCCATCAGCATCGAGGTCGCAGCAGCGCCGATGCGTGGCCGCACGGGACGACGGACATGTCTCATCGAGCGGGAGCTCCCCTACTGGCAGGGTCGTCAATTGCGTGCCGCCCAAATCTATCATAAGACTGAGTCTTGTTCTCAGACTCTAAGCCTCAAGTGCCTCACGCAGCTCGCGTGCGCCGATACCCTCGACGCGCACGATCTTCTCGCGCGCGCCTGCTCCCCGCACGACCGACACCCGCCGCACGCCCACGCGTGCCCGCTTGGCGATCAGGCGGCACAGCGCCTCGTTTGCGCGTCCCTCCACCGGGGGAGCGGTAACGCGCACGACCAGCACGCCATCGCGCTCCCCCACTATCTCGTTCGCCCGAGCGCGAGGTTGCAGGCGCACGCCGATTTCGCATCCATCCATCACACCGAATCATCCACGAACGATCCCGCGCCCACGGCGCGGGCCAGTCCCCGCCGTGTACCGGACCGCCTTCTACGCGGGTCGCAGGGACCGCCCTTCTACGTGGGCTCGCTCGGCGAGGAGGGAGCCGGCGCGCTCTCCGCAACTCGATCCCCGCCGGATTCGCCCAGCTTACGGCGACGGTCGATGAGCAGCACCGCCGCGACCACGACTATCACGACCACCAGGATCCCGGCTGCGATGTAGCGCAGTTTGTGGTGGACGGCCGGTTTGGCCGCTTTCACTTTGGCTTTGGCGATCGTCACCCGAATGCCTTCCGCGCGCGCCTTCGCGATCAGCTGCGGCTCTTGGGAGGTGGCGTAGATGACCGTCATGTGCCGGCCGTCGTTCAGCGAGGCGTGAATGTGCCCGGTGCCGCCCGTCCCAGGATGGAAGGAGAAAGCGCGCACTTCGTGATGGGCGACCTGGCCCTCGAGCGCGGTGAGGCTCTCGCTCTGGAAGTGAATCGCAGTCGCGGCGAGCCCGGCTGCGGGCAGCGTGAGGCAGGCGAAGGCCAGGCATGCGACGGAAAAGGCGGTCCTGCCGATTAGGGGTGCTCTCGTAGGAAGGGTCATCTGCGGCAGCCTATCGCCGCGCGCCGACGTTGGCGTGCCGCTGACCAACTCTTGCCGGCGCTAGGCCCCCTCCCGTGCGGTCGACGCAGGAACCCGGTCATCAGCGCGACGCCGGCTCGCTCATTTTCGTGCGGTCCTGGCCGCCTTCAAGCGCTCGACCTTCCCGAGCACGACCTTGCGCATGCGCACCGAGGAGGGCGTCGCCTCGACCGCCTCGTCCTCACGCACGAACTCAAGCGCCTCGTCGAGAGTCAATTTGCGGTGAGCGTCCAGGCGCACGAGCACGTCGGAGGTGGAGGACCGCATGTTCGTCAGGTGCTTCTCCTTGACCGGGTTCACGTCGAGGTCCTCCGCGCGGGTGTTCTCGCCGATGATCATCCCCTCATACACCTCCTCACCGGGCCCCACGAACAATGCGCCCCGCTCCTGCAGGGTCATCAGCGAGTAGCTCACCGTCGAGCCGCGCCGGTCGGCCACCAGGGCACCTGACGTGCGCGTGAGCAGCTCCCCGGCCCAGGGCTCCCAGCGGTCGAACACGTGGTGCATGATCCCCGTCCCGCGCGTCTCGGTGAGGAACTCGGTGCGGAAGCCGATCAGCCCGCGGGCGGGTACGAGGTAGTCGAGCCGCACCCACCCGGTCCCGTGGTTCGTGATGTGTTCCATCCGGCCCTTCCGCGCCGCGAGCATCTGGGTGACCGTGCCGACGTACTCCTCGGGCACGTCGATCGACAACCGCTCGACGGGCTCATGGCGCTTGCCATCGATCTGCCGCTCGACCACATGCGGCTGGCCCACCGTGAGCTCGAATCCCTCCCTGCGCATCATCTCGACGAGCACGGCGAGCTGCAGCTCGCCGCGCCCCTGCACCTCGTAGGTGTCAGAGCGCTCGGTGTCGCGCACGCGCAGCGACACGTTTCCCACGAGCTCCTGGTCCAGGCGCGCCTTGATCTGCCTGGCGGTCATCTTGTCGCCGTCTTTGCCGGCGAGCGGAGACGTGTTCGCTCCCACGGTGATCGACATCGCGGGCTCGTCGACGGTGATGACTTCCAGCGGGCGTGGATCGCCGGCGTCGGCCAGCGTCTCGCCGATCGTCACCTCGGCGATTCCTGCCACGGCGATGATTTCCCCCGGCCCCGCCTCGCGCGCATCGACGCGGTCCAGTGCATCGGTCACGTAGAGCTCGGCCACCCCCACCCGCTTGATCGAGCCGTTCGCGCGACACCAGGCGATCTGCTGGCCCTTGCGGATGGTGCCATGGCGCACACGGCATATCGCCAGGCGACCAACGTAGGGCGAGGCGTCGAGGTTCGTCACGAGCGCCTGCAGCGGGTGCTCGGGGTCGTAGGTGGGAGCGGGGATGCGCTCGAGCAGCAGGTCCAACAGCGGCGCGAGGTCGCGCTCCTCGATCGGGTGGGAGGGGTCGTAGTGCAGCGAGGCCCGGCCGGCCTTCGCGTTGCAATAGACGATCGGAAAGTCGATCTGGGTCTCATCTGCGTCGAGGTCGAGGAACAGCTCGTAGACCTCGTCGATCACCTCCGCCACGCGCGCGTCGGGCCTGTCCACCTTGTTGACCACGAGGATCACCGGCAGACGGGCCTCGAGCGCCTTACGCAGCACGAACCGTGTCTGCGGCAGCGGCCCCTCGGAGGCGTCGACGAGCAGCAGCACGCCGTCGACCATCGTCAGCCCGCGCTCGACCTCTCCCCCGAAGTCCGCGTGACCGGGAGTATCGACGATGTTCAGCTTGACGTCCCGGTAGCGCAGTGAGGTGTTCTTGGCGAGGATCGTTATTCCCTTCTCGCGCTCCAGATCCATCGAATCGAGCACGCGCGTGGCCACGTCCTGGCCGACCCGGAACGCACCCGACTGCCACAGCATCGCGTCGACGAGCGTCGTCTTGCCGTGATCGACGTGCGCGACGATAGCCACATTGCGTATGTCATCTCTGGTTAAGAGCACAGCCCGACTAGGCTAGGCTAGCGACGCATCTTCGCGGCCCCGGCCCGGGGGAGCATCCGCGCGCCGAAGCGCGCCAGCGCCAACGGATAGCGCTCGACGGCGGCGATCGCCTCCTCCAGCGCGGCGGCGAAGCGTCTGAGCTCCTCCTCCTCGATCGTCAGCGCCGGCAGCGCCTTGATCGTGTTCATGCGGTGGCCCGCCACCTGGCAGAGGATCTTGTGCTCGTGGAACAGCGGCACGGTGATGAGCTGGGAGAAGAGACCGGCCTGCCGACGCTCGACCGCATCCCACAACGATCGCCCGAGGAGCCCCGCGGGAGGGCCAAGCTCGATCGCCCACATCAACCCCAGCCCGCGCACCTCCCGCACGACCTCGTAGCGCTGCGTCAGCGGCGCGGTCAGCTCGAGCAGGAGCGCCCCCATCTCCTCGGCTCGGGCCACCAGGCCCTCCTGGTCCAGCACCCGTAGCGTGGCCAGCGCGGCCGCCGCCGCCAGATCGTTGCCGCCGAACGTCGACCCGTGGCGGACCGCCCGCTCCATCCCGTCGAACACCTTCTCGAACGCCGCGCGAGAGACGAGCACCGCGCCGATCGGCACGAGGCCCCCGGAGAGGGCCTTGGCCAGGCAGATCATGTCGGGTTGCAGCTCCCAGTGCTCCAACGCGAGGAACCGGCCGGTTCGTCCGATCCCGGTCTGCACCTCATCGCAGACGAACAGCGCCCCGGCGTCGCGGCACAGGCCCTGGGCACCGAGCAGATAGCCGTTCGCCGGCAGGTTGACGCCCTTGCCCTGCACCGGCTCGACGACGAACGCCGCCACGTCCCCGCTCGAGAGCTCGTGCTCCAGCGCGTCCAGGTCGCCGAATCCGACGGGGTGGCAACCGGGCACCAGGGGACCGAAGCCATCCCTGAACTCGGCGTTCCCGTTGAGCGACAGCGACCCGAGCGTCAGCCCGTGAAAGGCGTGCTCGGCATACAGCACACGGGGGCGTCCGGTGGCGGCCCGTGCGATCTTGATCGCCGCCTCGACGGCCTCGGTGCCGGAGTTGGCGGGGACCATCGCCGACACGCTGTCGGGTGCCCGCGAGATGAGCTGCTCTGCGAGCACCCCGCTCAGTAGCGTGACCCCGAGCTGGGGCAGATTGCCCGTCCGCGCCGCCATCACCTCCTCGATCGCCGCGATCGCCTCGGGATGGTTGCGCCCGATCGCGAACACCCCATACCCGCCGAACAGGTCGAGGTAGCGCTCCCCCCCGGAGTCGATCAGATGGGCCCCCTCACCGCCCGTCCACACCCTGTCGAAGCCCAGCGTCCGCAGGATTCGGCCCATCTGCGGGTTCAGGAAGCGGTCGTTCAGCGCCATCTCCTCGCCGGTCCGGCGATCGATGATCTCCCTTACGGGCGGTGGAGTCGAGCTGAACACGAGCTAAGCGTACGCGGCGAATCGCTGGTGCTCGCCCAGGCCTCGCTCTCAGCTCGCGTACATCAGCGATCCGGGCGTTGTGAGGGTCTCGCCGGTCTCAAGGAGTGTCTTGAGCCCCGAGAGGATCATCGGCCATCCGCCGTACAGTTCGGCGTTGGCGTTCGCGGGCAGCTGGTCGTGGGTCACGGTCAACCGGCAGGAGTCCGCGACGGGCTCGATCTCCCACGTGACTCGAGACGCGCCTTCGCGCTCTACGTCATCGCTCCACAGTGCCGTGAAGCTCTGAACGAGCCTTCTCGGCGGTTCGACCTTCAAGTTCTCGCCCTCGCAGAGGATCCCGGGCGCTTTCGGGTGGACGCCTTCGTAGCGCGAGCCGGGTGTCCAGTCGGACTTGACGAGCACTCCGAAGTTGTACTTCTCCCGCGCCTGCATGTTCGTAATGGCATCCCAAAGCCGCTCTGGCGTCGTCTTGATGTAGATCTCGAATACCTTTTCCATGCTGTTCTCCTCTATGACGTTCTTTAGCTCGCTGAGCGTCGCCACCCAGGGTTCGGCGTACTTGCTGACCCACCGGTCGTGGACGAGACGGATCGGGACCGCGTTGAGGAAGTGGAGCTTCTCGCGACCACGACGCCTCGTCACGATGAGACCCGCCTCTTCCAGCGCCTTCAGGTGCTTCATGACCCCGAACCGCGTCATCGGCAGTCGCTGCTCCAACGCGCTGAGAGTCTGCCCGTCCTGTTTGAACAGCTCATCCAGCAAGCTCCTGCGCGTGGGGTCGGCGAGCGCCTTGAACACCAGGTCCATCACCGCACTATACGTGACTATATGGGGCGATTATCCCTTGACAGTAGGTACGATCTTTAGTATAAGAGACAATGGCAGTATGTCCAAGGTAGATCGCAACAACCCCAAGCGCTCGGGCGCATCCGAGTCCACGTACTCGCTGATGGAGTTCTCGCGGGAGTTCCCTGACGATGCTGCTTGCCTAGAGCACCTGTGGCGCTCGCGCTTCTCGCCCGACGGCGAGCGCGCCGAGTGCCCGAAGTGCAAGCGGGAGCGCAAGTTCCACAAGGTCGGCCTCCCGGCCTTCCTGGTCGTGCGACTCATGCGGGCACCACATCCACCCCACGGCCGGGACGATCTTCCACAAGTCCGCCACGTCGCTCCAGCTTTGGTTCTACGTGATGTACGTGATGACGAGTACTCGCTGCGGAGTATCTGCCAAGGCCATCGAGCGTGAGATCGGCGTCGGATACAAGACCGCGTGGCGGATGTGCAACCTCATCCGCACACACCTCATGGAGCAGGACGGCTCGACCAAGCTGACCGGCGCGGTTGAGGCTGACGAGACTGCCTACGGCGGCAAACCGAAGGCGTCGATGACGCGCGGGATGACGATGCCCGAAGCGCAGACGTTCGCCAAGCGCCGCAAGGTGAGCATCGTCGGAGTGGTTGAGCGCGGGGGGAGGGTCCGCGCCTACGTCCAGCCGCGCGAGGGAGCACTTGCGACCGTCAGTCTGCACGTGGACCCGACGGCCACCGTCTACACCGACGAGTGGGCGGGCTACCGCAAGCTGCGGAGCACTCACCCCAAGCACTACACGATCCGTCACGCCGACCGCATCTATGCCGACAGAGGCACGCACACGCAGACCATCGACGGCTTCTTTGGCAACATCAAGAACGGCATCGCCGGGAACTACCACGGCGTATCCGTCAAGTGGCTCCAGTCCTATGTCAATGAGTACACGTGGCGCTACAACCATCGGTACTCCGATGGGCGCTCGATGTTCTCGGCGCTACTCGGGCGGGCTGTCGTCGTCCGGCCGTGAGGGCTCGGGCTTCGGCGCGACCTTCTCCAAGTTCCGAATGAACTCCTCACGACTCGGCACCGGGATCGTGAGGCCCTTGGGCGTCGTCTGCGTCGGCGGCTTGGTCTTGTCCTTCGGCATGGTCCTCCAAGGGTAGACGGTGGCGACCCCATCGCATCGTCTGAAGCTCCAACGGGCCGACAAGCACCTCGAAGACCTTCATGCGCTCACCGCGCACCTCCGGGGTCGCCACGAATACCCGGTGATCGAGTCGATGGAGCCCCAACGCCAAGGTCTTGTCTGGAGCTATCGCCTTGATCTCAGCGGCGTCCCGCCACCTGCTGACTTCCCCATTGTCCTCGGGGACTATCTGTTCAACGTGCGATCCGCGCTCGATCATCTTGTCGTGGCCATCGCACCACGTAAGTACCGGGGTCAGATCGAATTTCCCATCTGCACCAAGGATCCGTTCGCTGTCGACCCAGCGCGCGGGAACCACCTGCATGCTGATGAAGCTCGGAAGTGGGCTACCGTCACGAAGGGCCTGCCAACTGACTGCATCGCACTCCTGAAGGTGTTGCAGCCGTACCATCCGAGCGTGCTTGGCGGTGAGGCTCCCGAGCACCATGCCCTCGCGCTGCTCAAATCTCTCCAAAATGCCGACAAGCACAGAGAACTCGTCGTAGCCCTCACCGGCGTCGCCGACTACGAGGCCACCATCGACGGAGAGATCGTGGGGCCTGCACCTATCGGTCCCACGCGAATCCGCACACTCCCAGACGGCGCAGGAATCGCGCAAATGCCACGACAGGTGGATGTGAAGCTCGAAGGGACCGCCAGCATAGGACTCAAGACTGGGAACGCCATAGTCGACTTTGACGGCTTCATTGATCGATTGGCGCGGTTCGTCAGCAACGAGATTCTGCCGCGCCTTGAGCCGCTGGCCAAATCCTAGCCGCGCGCTCATCGCGCACCGCCTACTGAGTAGGTGACGGCGCGGGTGACCGCCCGCGCCGCCGATACAGCTAGGAGCACGCCGGAAGGCGCGAGCGCATCGTCGCAGCCGACGCGGATATGTCCGGCACGGTCGGGAGACTGTTCCAACCTTCGGGCTTTGCAGTCCTGTGACCGCAGGAAGCCCGACCAAACACGACAGTTAGGAGCAACACCATGCCCAAAGTTGCGGCATTCCACACAAACAGCCCCGAGTACCCGCCAAAGCATCGGGAAGTCCATCACGACAACTCCCTGTGCGCGGATGGCAAACGCATCGAGTTCAGGCATCGCTTGAGCGGCAACGGCAACAAGCCACGTTGCGATGAATGCAACCGGCTCGCCCGCGAAGGTCGGTAGGGTTCCCAGAAGGCCAGTTCCCAGTACGGCCCGTGCGGATGGGCGTCCTCATCGACGGTCCAAATCCGCCGGATGGCCCTGACAGGCAGCCCGTGTTGGAGCGCAATGGCTAGGGCACGGAAGCCCTCGCCGCGCACCCCGTAGAACCTGACCGCAGGCTCCGCGTAGGAGTGGCCCTCGCCGCCTTCGCAGGACTCATACGTCTCAATCCCGGCGGCATCGAGGACATCTACATAGCGGGCAACGCCGGGGTCTAGAGAGGCGATCCAGTCGTCTCGCTTGGGGGTGCTCATGGCATACCCCCAAGCGCTGCCCTGTCACGGACCCTAGATTCTACCTTCCGTGAGGGGATAGGCGCCCTATATGGTCACGTGTCAAGTCTGTATGAAAATCCTTCCGAGCCGCGGCGGACGGACAGCGGGAGTCCCCGCGGGGCCCCGCGATCGCGACGTACCCTGCTTGGTCATGGCAGACATGCTTGACCTGCCACCGTTCGCGGCCTGGCGACATCACGACGCGCGGGAGGGTTTCGAGGTCGTGTTCTTCGATCGGCGCCCCAGGGGCTTGCGCGTGGAGGGGCACACGGCTGCGGTTGACGGCGGAGAAGCGTTCGCGGTGCGGTACGCGATCGAGCTGGACGAGGCGTGGCATACCCGCTCCGCGCAGATCATCGGGCGGGCGGCCCAGGGAAACCGCACGGTCGCGCTGGAAGGCGATGGCGACGGGCTTTGGCGCGTCGACGGTCGTCCCGCGTCGCATCTCGACGGATGCCTCGATGTCGACCTCGAGTCTTCGTCGCTGACGAACGCCTTCCCGGTGCACCGGCTCAAGCTGCGCCCAGGGGGGCTAGCGCAAGCGCCGGCCGCCTACGTGCGCGCGCTGAACCTCGACGTGGAGCGCCTCGAGCAGCGCTACCTGCGCATCGACGACGGCACCGGCCATCAGCGCTACGAGTACACCGCGCCGGCGTTCGATTTTCGCTGCGAGCTGGTGTACGACAAGGCCGGCCTGGTGCTCGAATATCCCGGCATCGCAACCCGGGCCGGCGGTTAGCCGTCCCAGCCGGCCCTCACAGCTCTCGCTCGTAGAAGTAGTTGAAAGAGCCGTTGGGCTTGCCTTCACGATTGCTGAATCCGAGGCTCTCGTAGAGCGCGCGGGCGGCGGTGTCGCTCTCGCCGGTGCCAAGATCCATGTGATCGGCGCCTCTGTCGCGAGCAAGCGCCATTGCCGCCAGCATCAGCGCCCGCCCGAGTCCCTCGCGGCGCCGGTGGGGAACGACGTAAAGCTCTGCCAGATAGCATTCGAGCGCCTCCGTCCAGATGGCCGGGCGGAAGCGGAGCACCGCGAGCCCGTCAGGCCCTGCTCCTCCGAGTAGCACAGTGATCTGCCCCTCGCCGAGCAGATGCCGGACGCGCTCGGCGAGCCGATCCGGGCCAGGTGTGGGATCGTCGAACTCGTTGTTGAAGTGGTGGAGAAGTTGACCGATGGCGTCGGCGTCTGCGAGCTGCCCGAGGCGCACCGTGGGCTCAACCGGACTACTCATCCACGCGTTCGGGGAGCTCGCATACGGCCTTAGCGGGCTGCCTCTCGGGCCTGTTCACCGCCACTATTATGACGAGCGGCCCACTACCACAGAGGAGTCCGCATGCTGCAGCTCACCTACGCCGCCCCCGACCAGCTCGAGTGGCGCGAAGCGCAAGAGCCGCGACTGACCTCTGGCGTGGCCGCCCTGGTCCGCCCAATCGCTGTCGCCACGTGTGACCTGGACGCGCTGATAATCAGCGGCCAGTCTCCGTTTCCCTCCCCCTTCCCGCTCGGCCACGAGTGCGTCGCGGAGGTGATCGACATCGGCGACGACGTCACCTCGGTTGCGCCCGGAGAGCTCGTGAGCGTCCCGTTTCAGATCTCCTGCGGCGATTGCGCCCCCTGCATACGCGGTCGAACGGGCAACTGCAGCAGTGTCACGTTCATGTCCACATACGGCTTCGGGCCCGCCGTGGAGCAGTGGGGCGGGTTCCTCTCGGACCTCGTGTGCGTCCCCTACGCCGAGCACATGCTCGTCCCCTTGCCCGCAGGTCTCGAGCCTGCAGCGGTCGCGAGCGCCTCGGACAACATCAGCGACGCCTGGCGCGCCGTCGGGCCGACGCTGGCCGAAGAGCCCGGTGCCCCGGTGCTCATCGTCGGCGGTGCCAGCTCGGGTTCGATCGGGCTGTACGCAGCTGCACTCGCGCTCGCGCTGGAAGCCGAGTCGGTGCTCTACGTGGACGCTGACGCCGCACGCCGCCAGACGGCCGCAGCGCTCGGCGCCGAGACGCTCGCCGAGCCGCCCAAGCGTCTCGGCCCGTTCCCTATCACCGTGGACTCCAGCGCGGACCCCGACGGGCTCGCCCTCGCTCTGCGTTCGACCGCGCCCGACGGAACCTGCACCAGCACCGCTATCTACTTCGGCGAGCAGCCCTCGCTTCCGCTGCTCGAGATGTACACGAAGGGCATCACCTTCAGGACCGGTCGTGTCCACGCACGCGGGGCGATCCCACACGTGCTCGGGCTCGCCGCGGCCGGCGCCATCCACCCCGAGCGGATCACCACCCGCGCCGTGGCATGGAACGAGGCCGCCGAGGCGCTGCTCGAGCGCGACTGGACGAAGCTCGTGATCGAGCGCTGAGGGCACTACCGGCTCCGTCCCTTCCCCGATGCAAGGGGCTGCTGGTTCCGGAGGATGCCTCACGCCGTGCCCCTCGCAGTGGCTGCGCGAGGAGTTCCGAAACGTACAAGCCCCGGCAGACGCGCTTGATTACGCCTGCGTGATGCGCGTAGGCGCGTAGGCGGCGCTCCGCGAGCGCGACCCGGGCGTCGTCGTCGCGGCAAGCCACCGAGGATGGCCCGTTAAACAGGTCCGGCCCGCGGGGGCAGCGGACCGGACGGTGTGCACTTGTAGGAGGAGTTGTGCATTGCGACTTTGACGTCGCATACATCAGTATCGCCGTCTCGATCAACGCCACCTAAGAGTCCGTCTCAGTCGAGGTAAAAGTCTGACTCAGTTCAGATAAGTTCCGCCGCCGCGAACGATTGCACGGACACGAGGGCTCGCGGCGTTCGCCGAGCACGTCCGCGACGACGAGCAGCCGCACCTGGAACGGCCGCACCGGCTTCCTCGTGGCCCCCGACGACGTGCGAACCTTCGGCGAGCGCGTGAGCGGCTGTTGGAGGACCCCCTACGGCGCGGAGCGCACAGGCGAAGCGGCGCAAACGGGCGTGCGGGGCCTGTTCCTCCCACGGCACCTCGGCCAGTACGTCGAGCTGCTCGAGAGCGTGCTGAGCCGAAATGCGTGATTGCTAGTGGACAACGCTGTACTTGACGTGCGTGACTCTCGGCGAGTCGAGCACCTTGACTGGTTCCAGAGTGGGAGCGCCGACGTCCTCGAGCAGCCGCTCCCCTGCCCCGAGGACGATCGGGACGATGTGGAGGTAGAGCTCGTCGAGCAACCCGGCTGCGAGATATTGCTGCACGGCGCTCGCACCACCGGCGATCGCGACGTCCTTCTCGCCGGCTGCGGTCCTCGCTTGCCCCAGCGCGGACTCGATCCCGTCGGTGACGAACGTAAACGTCGTGCCGCCCTGCAGGGGCAGCGGCTCGCGCGAGTGGTGGCTGAGCACGAAGACCGGCAGGTGGAAGGGCGGGTCCTCGCCCCACCAGCCGGTCCACGTCTCGTCCCATGGCCCGCCGCCGCCGCCAAACATCTTGCGGCCCATGATGTAGGCGCCGATACCTTGGACGACCTCGTCGACCACCTCCGCGTCGGCGTTGCGCTCGCCGCCGTCCAATCCGTGTTGCTCGCGCCAGCTGTCGGTCTCGAACACCCACTCGTGCAGGCGCATCCCGCCCTCTCCGATCGGGTTTTCGATGCTCTGGTTGGGCCCGGCGACGAAGCCGTCGAGCGACATCGAGATATGGCAGGTAGTTGAGCTCATGCTTCTATGACCTCCTTCACCGGCCGAGATCATTGCCCATCGCTTGCACGGCGCGCCGGAGCTTTTCCGCTACGTGCCCGTAATTCGCTCCAGGCGATCGGCGAACACGCCGAAGGTGAACTGGTCGAAGAGCCAGAATCGCGCATGCGTGACGGACTCATGGGATTCCAGGGCGCGCCGAGTAGCCGCCAGGCTCACCTGCGCCGCCTGGTCAAGTGGATACCCGAAGGCACCCGTGGAGATTGCGGGAAGCGCTACGCGAGCGCATCCGTGGGCAGCGGCGAGGGCAATGGCTCGCTCGTAGCACGAGGCGAGCAGCTCTGGCTCGCGATGGGAGCCGCCGCGCCACACGGGACCGACCGCGTGGATGATGTATCGGGCAGCGAGCCGTCCCGCGCTGGTGATCTTCGCATCGCCGGTCGCGCACCCTCCATGAGCATGGCACTCCTCGAGGATGCCCGGTCCGGCCGCGTCGTGGATCGCCCCGTCGACGCCGCCTCCGCCCAGCAGGCTGGTGTTGGCCGCGTTCACGATCGCGTCGGCGGACTCGTCCTGCGTGATGTCTCCCAAGTGCAGCGTGATGTATCCGGCCATCGGGAGAGCCTATGGCGCACAAGCGACCAGTGGAGGCTCTCGCCGGCTGATCCGAGCATCGCCCTTGGCCACGGGAGCTCAGTCCCGGTGGACGGCCCCGAGCAGCGCGCCGTAGGAACGCACGAGCGCGGTTCGCTCCTGGATGATCAGTGGGCTGTCAAGGAGACATCCCTGCTCGACCCATTCGTCGGAGTGGCGCATCGCAAGCGCCCTCTCCCGCGCCGCCTGGGTGACAGCCTCCTTCGGGACCGCGTAGACGTGGCTGTAGAGCGCGGCGAGGGCATCGACCAGGGCAGACTCGCCGCCGGAGTCCTCCCGCTGTAGCTCACGGTGGATTCGCCACCACTCGACCTCCAGCCGCGCGGCCTCGTCCAGGTCGAAGGACTCTCCGTGGCGGCGGGCGGTGAGCTCGTAGAAGCCGCGCATGGATTTTCGTGCCTTGTCGGGGTCGTTGTCCGGGTACGGCGCCCATGCCTGGTTAGCACGCAATACCAGCCAGGAGCCCCACAGCGTCGCCGGCCAGGAGAGTCCGAACGTGTGGCGGGTAAGCGCCACGGCGGCGCCGAGGAAGCGCAGCCATTCGTGTCGATAGTAGGTCACCCACGTCGTGCACTCCAGCCGCCCGACGCGGCGAGGATCAAACGAACGCATCGCGTTCGGCTGACTATGGCGCGTCACTCTGGAGCGGGCTCTGCGCACGGCCGAATCCATACACGTTGCGACGTTGCGACCGCGGCCTGACGGATGCGGTGTGTACGCGGACGACCACCCCTTGATGAAGCTGAAACCATTACCAGCGCCGAGTGGTGCTCGACCGAGGCAAGGTCGAAGACGCTGTGGTGGCCCGTGCCACAGCCGCCGGCCTCGGTACAGCCAAGATCCTCGAGACCCTCGGTGTGCCTCTCTCTTGTCGCAAGTGATACGTTCCCGCGCACAGGCCCGACGTCGGGCCGGGCCATCAGAAGAAGGGGGGTCGGCATGGCCGACCGGGTGCTTTTCATTGGCTGGGGAACGCCTGTTCGGGGACGCGAGGAGCGCGGTCTCGAGATATTCAACGAGTCGATCGGGCTCTACGGACGGATGCAGCAAGAGGGCCGAATCGAGAAGTTCGACGTCGTCCTGCTTGATCCCAGCGCGGACCTCAACGGCTACGTCGAGCTACACGGCTCCGCCGAGCAGCTCTCCGCTGCACGCCAAAGCGAGGAGTTTCGACGCACCCTCACGGACGCGAGCCTGATCGTGGACGGCTTGCGCCTCATCGACGGCTTCACCAACGAGGGGGTCGCACGGGAGATGGCGCTGTACCAGGAAAGCATCGCGCGGGTTCCGCAGACCGCGTGAAGGTCTGACTGAGGGCTCATCGGCGCCTTGCCCAAGTTGGTACGGCGCCGAGGGGCCTGCTAATGCCTCGACGCCTCTCGGTCGATGCGGGTGTTATGGGGCACGATCCAGGCGATCCGGGGATCGCCGCGCACATAGAGTCCGTGTCGACGCGAGCCGAGTCGGATGCAGACCGGCTGGTTTCGGCGATGCTCGGGCACTGCTGGCCAGGTGGCACGGGCGATCGGACGGAGGTAGGGGCACTCGACTGGGTGCGCCGCTGGGGCCCGCGACGCGCCGGGCCCATCCCACCCGCGTGCAGTTGCGCGGTGGGACGCTGTCGCGTTTGCAACTGACGATCACGCGAGGTGGAGTGGACGCATCAAGCGCTCGCTTCGAGGTCAAAGCGGTCGTGTCGCGCTCGACCTACCCGACACGTGTCGCGACTGCGGAGCTCAGCTCCCAACCCACCGCGACCGCCCGCGAGAAGTGCCGAAAGCAGCGGTAGGAGCAGAGCGCCCGCCGCGGGCGCCAGAGTGCAGCGCAGGTGCTCGCGACGTTTTGCGCACCGAACAGCTAGACCCGGGCCACGGAGGCCAAGCCGCCAAGCTCAGGGGCGCCAAGTCCAAGTAGGCCGACGCTAACTGATGTTCGTGATGTTCTCCGCCCGTCGCGGCGACATCCACTAGCGCCGTGAGGATGTGCAGGCCATCCGATGGCGCTTGAACCACGCAGCGCGCCGTTGCCCTTGTTCACATCCTGTGATTCGGGGGCAAGTACCCTTGTGCCCGCGCCGCGCATGATGGAGAATCACGCCGATGGCCACGGCCAAAACCCGCACGACTCCGAGGACACCGAGCACGGCCAAGACCCCCGAGCACAGGCGGCTGGAGGAGGCGCGCACGGGCGAGGTTGCGTGGAAGGCGTGGGGTCCCTACCTCAGCGAGCGCCAGTGGGGAACGGTACGGGAGGACTACAGCCCCGGCGGAGACGCCTGGAACTACTTCCCCCACGACCAGGCCCGCTCGCGCGCCTACCGCTGGGGCGAGGACGGGATCGCCGGGATCTGCGACGAGCGCCAGCGGCTGTGCCTGGCGCTGGCCCTGTGGAACGGCGTCGACCCGATCCTCAAGGAGCGCATGTTCGGCCTCACCAACACGCAGGGTAACCACGGCGAGGACGACAAGGAGTACTGGTTCTACCTCGACAGCACCCCGACCCACTCCTACCTGAAGTGCCAGTACAAGTACCCCCAGCGCGTGTTTCCCTATGAGGACCTGGTGTCCACCAACGCTCGCCGCGGCAAGCAGGACATGGAGTACGAGCTGCTGGACACCGGCATCTTCGACGACGACCGCTATTTCGACGTGATCGTCGAGTACGCGAAGGGCGCTCACGACGACATCCTGATGCTCGTGACGGCGCACAATCGCGGACCGGACGCGGCGACTCTGCACCTCCTCCCCACGCTGTGGTTTCGCAACACCTGGTCGTGGGGCGGCGAGGTCCCCAGGCCGACGCTGAGAGCAGCCGACGGGGAGCGGGGGGTCGCCGCGGCGCGCGTCTCCCACCCTGACCTGGGCGACTGGTGGCTGCGCGCAGACGCGTCGGCCGAGCTCTTGTTCTGCGAGAACGAGACCAACAACCAGCGCCTGTTCGGGACGCCCAACACCTCGCCGTACGTCAAGGACGCGATCAACGACTTCGTGGTGCACGGCGCCGACGACGCCGTCAACCCCGCGCGCTCTGGCACCAAGGTTGCGGCTCATCACGAACTGGATATCGCGGCAGGTGACAGCGCCTCGATCCGCCTGCGGCTGAGCGCGGACGCGGGAGCAGAGGGGGTGTCGTCAGCCAAGGCAGAGCCGCTGGGCTCGGGCTTCGAGCGCATCCTCGGTGCCCGCCGCAACGAGGCCGACCAGTTCTACGCGACCGTCATCCCCGCCACCCTGCGCCCGGACGGAGCGATGGTGATGCGCCAGGCGCTGGCCGGGCTGCTGTGGGGCAAGCAGTACTACGAGTACGACGTGCACCGCTGGCTGCGCGAGCACGGGGTCAACCCGTGGGACCCCAACGCTCCCGCCAGCTCGGTGCGCAACGTGCCGTGGTTCCACATGGCTGCCGGGGACGTGATCTCGATGCCCGACAAGTGGGAGTACCCGTGGTTTGCCGCCTGGGATTTGGCCTTCCACTGCGCGCCGCTTTCGCTGGTCGATGTCGACTTCGCAAAGCAGCAGGTCGAGCTGCTGCTCGACACCCGCTACCAACATCCCAACGGTCAGATCCCGGCGTACGAGTGGAACTTCAGCGACGTCAACCCGCCCGTGACCGCCTGGGCGGCTCTCTACGTCTACGAGCGCGAGGCCGAGATCAGGGGCGAGGGCGACCGCGAGTTCCTGGCCCGCGTGTTCGAGCGCCTGCTGACCAACTTCACCTGGTGGGTCAACCGCAAGGACCCCGACGACCGTAACCTCTTCCAGGGGGGCTTCCTGGGCCTGGACAACATCGGCATCTTCGACCGCTCGGCCCCGCTGCCCGGCGGGGGCACGCTCGAGCAGGCCGACGGCACCGCCTGGATGGCCCTCTACTGCCAGTGGATGCTCCAGATCGCGGCCGAGCTGGCCAGACACGATCCCGTCTACGCCGACATGGCGCTGAAGTTCGCCACCCACTTTGAGTGGATCGCGCTCGCCATGGATCCACCGGACGGCGACACCGTGCTGTGGAACGAGCAGGACGGCTTCTACTACGACATCCTGCGCCAGCCGGACGGCAGCACGATCCAGCTCAAGGTGCGCTCACTGGTCGGCCTGCTGCCGCTGTGCGCGGCGACTGTGTTCGACGGCGAGCTGCTGAAGCGCTACCCCATGCTGATGGAGCGCATCCAGCAGTTCATCCGCCACTTCTCCGACGACGTGCCGGCGTTGGCGCACCCGCCGGGCCCGAACCCGGAGGGCCGGCGCATCGCCTCGCTCGTCGACGAGCCCCGGCTGCGGCGGATCCTCTCGGTGATGCTCGACGAGGACGAGTTTCTGGGCGCACACGGGATCCGCGCGATCTCCCGCCGCCACCTCGAGCAGCCGTGCGTCTTTGACTGGGGCGGTCAGGAGTACAGCGTCCGCTACCTCCCGGCCGAGTCGGACACCGGCATGTTCGGCGGCAACTCCAACTGGCGCGGCCCGGCCTGGTTTCCGATGAACCTGGTCATCCTGCGTGGGCTCATTCAGCTGCACCGCTACTACGGCGACCGGCTCAGGGTCGAGTGTCCCACCGGCTCCGGGAACGAGATGAACCTGCTCGAGGTCGCCACCGAGATCGCCACGCGCCTCGCGACCACCTTCACCGAGGACGAGAACGGGCGCCGGCCGGTGTTCGGCGGGATCGAGAAGTTCCAGACCGATCCGCACTGGCACGACCTGCTGCTGTTCCACGAGTACTTCCACGGCGACAACGGCGCCGGCATCGGCGCGAGCCACCAGACCGGCTGGACGGGCACGGTGGCGCTGCTGTTCCCGCTCGCCAGCGCCCTGCACGCCGAGCCGAGCGAGACCGCGGCCGCCGCCGGCTGACGGACGACGTGCGCCTGCCCGCCCGCCCGACGGTGTATGAGATCAACACGGCGGTCTGGCTCGAGCGGCTGGGTCGGGGACAGCGACAGGGACGGCCGCTGCAGCTGAGCGAGGTCCCGGGCCGAGAGTGGGACGCGCTGGGCGCTCTGCCGGTCGACGCCGTGTGGCTGATGGGGGTCTGGCAGCGCAGCCCCGCCGGCCTGCGGATCGCGCTGGCGGATCCGCAGCTGGAAGCCGGTAACCGGGCCGCGCTCCCCGACCTGGGTGACGAGGACGTGATCGGCTCGCCCTACTGCGTGCGCGACTACGTCGTGGACGAGCGCTTCGGCGGGCCGGACGCCCTGGCCGCGGCCCGCGAGCAGCTCGCACACCGGGGTCTGGCGCTGATCCTCGACTACGTGCCCAACCACGTGGCGCCCGACCACCCGTGGGTGACCACGCGCCCGCAGTGCCTTCTGGCCGGAAGCGAGGAGGATCTCGCCCTTCACCCAGAGGGTTTCATCCGCACCGCCGCCGGCGTGGTCGCCAACGGCCGCGATCCCTACTTCCCACCGTGGCCGGACGTGGTCCAGCTGAACGCCTTCTCGCGCGCGCTGCGCGACGCGGTCGTCGAGACGCTGATCGCGCTCGGCGCCAGCTGCGACGGGCTGCGCTGCGACATGGCGATGCTGATGACCAACGAGGTCTTCGCCCGCACCTGGGGCGAGCGGGCCGGCCCCGCCCCGGAGGCCGACTACTGGCCGACGCTGATCGGCAGCGTGAAGGAGGCCCATCCGGATCTGCTGTTCATGGCCGAGGCGTACTGGGACATGGAGTGGACGCTGCAGCAGCAGGGCTTCGACCTCTGCTACGACAAGCGCCTCTACGATCGTCTGACGCACGATACGGCCGAGTCCGTACGCGGGCACCTGGGGGCCGAGGCCGGCTACCAGGAGCGCCTGATCCGCTTCATCGAGAACCACGACGAGCCACGCGCCGCGGCCACCTTCGGGGGGGAACAGGCGCGCGCGGCGGCGGTGGCGATGTCCACGCTGCAGGGTGCGCGGCTCTACCACGACGGCCAGCTGGAGGGCCGGCGAACGCGGATCCCGGTGTTCCTGCGCCGCGGGCCCGACGAGCCGGCGGACACCGGCCTGCGCACCTTCTACGAGCGGCTGCTGCGCGCCGTCGCCGACTCAGACCTGCGCGGGGGAGACTGGCGCCTGTGCGAGTGCAGCGGGTGGCCCGACAACGATTCCCACCGGCAGCTCCTCGCCTGGTGCTGGTCCACCGCCAGCGCATGCCACCTCGTGGTGGTCAACCTCGCCGACGCGCCCGCCCAGGCGCGCGTGCACCCACCCTGGGGGGACCTGGCGGGGCGGACCTGGGAACTGGCCGACCTGCTGAGCGGACAGCGCTTCGAGCGCGATGGCGACGAGCTGGCCGGCGCCGGTCTGTACGTCGCCCTCGACTCCTGGGCATCGCACTTTCTGTCGTTAGCCGCGACTCGCAGCAAAGGGCACCCGGTCCACGCGGTGCTCGCCTGATGCAGTAGGCGCGGGCTGCCTGATCTGGATCCACGGCCTCGCCGTCCTCGGCGAGCCCGAAACCTCCGAGCAGAGATGGCCTGAGCAAGGTGCGGGGGTTCGCACGTCCGGCCCGCGGGCCATTCCCTCGGTGGCGGGGTCCCGGCGAAGGCGAACGGCACCTCCTCGATCTGTGCTGCTCTCCCGTGATTCCCTCTCGACAGCATGTCGGGTCGCTGTATGTGGACTGCCGTTACTCGCCGATGCAATCGATCCGACCACTCCCACCGACGGAGCATAGGATTGGTGCGTGCCAGGTGGCCTCGCGCTTTATATGTTCGACAGCGGCACGCTTGGCCTCGGCGGAGTCGAGGTGCCCGTGCCGTTCTTCTTGATCCGCCATCCGCAGGGAGACGTCGTCGTCGACGGGGGCAATCCGCTGGCGGTCGCCCGCGACCCACACGCGCATTGGGGCGCGCTCGCGGATCTATTCGAGGTCCACATGACAGAGGAGCAGCACTGTGCCGCCCAGCTGCGGCGGCTCGGGGTCGGGCCGGAGTCGGTCGGCCACGTCGTGGAGACTCACCTGCACATCGACCACACCGGCGCGCTCGGCCACTTCCCGAACGCCACGATCGTCGTGCACGCACGCGAGCTCCAGGTCGCCCGCGCGGCCGAAGCTCCCATGGCGTCCGGATACGTCCGTGAGGACTACGACCGGCCCGAGCTGCGCTGGCAGCTTGTCGAGGGGGAGCTGGACCTTTTCGGCGACGGGACGATCCGCGTGTTCGAGACGCCGGGCCATTCCGCCGGCCACATGTCGCTTCTGCTTGACCTCGACGAGACCGGGCCCGTTCTCCTCACCGCGGACGCAGCCGACAATCGCGCTCAATGGGATGGACGCGAGCATCCGCGTGCCTTGTTCTCGCGCGAGGATGCGCGGCGATCGCTCGGGCGTCTGCACGAGCTCGCGCACCAGACCGACGCGCTGCTCGTCTTCGGGCATGACCCTGACGACTGGTCGCGGCTCAGGCGCGCGCCAGACTGCTACACCTAAAGCCGCGGGATGCGACTGGGCGGCTGGGCTGCGACGTGGCGCCGGGGTGCGACGTGGCGCGCTGCTTTCGCTATCGCGTTCGGAGCAGTGCCCAAACGCGACGCACCCTCGCGGACACACAGGGTTCACAACCCTGCGGGGGGAGCGTTCACCGGCATGCCTGATCTCCTTTGGTCTTTGCAGCGCGCGGGTTTCAGTGCGCGATCGCGCTCGGAGCTTCTTGCGACGCCACGGCCTTACCTAGCCCGAAGTTACCTGTGTGGCGGATGAGGCTTCGCCCATGACAACTGGGTTTGCGGCGTCTGAGAGCCGTCGGCGTCGTGACTACTTCAGAGTTGGTTGCTGGTCGACCAGCTGATGGGCTCGGGCTTGAAGCTCGGTCGGCGTTGTGAGCTGCTGGAAGGTGGCGTGGGTGCCGTGGACGCGGACGGTGTTGCGGGTCTGGGTCCCCAGCTCCTGCAGCAGGGAGCGCATCGAGTGCGCGGGTTCGCCGCGGGCAGTGCGGCGGGTGCGGGCCTTGCGCGCGGCGGCGGCTGAGCGCGTGGCCTTGGCGACCGGGTCGACCTGGAGGGGCGGGTGCTCGTCCTTGAACAGGAGCTCGGCCCACGCCTGCTTGAGGTGCCAGGCGACGTAACAGGCGAGCATGCAGAGGAACACGTGCGCGCGGACGCGCTCCTCCAGGCGGTGGCCGATCGGGCGGATCTGTAGCTCGGGGCCCTTGATGGTCTTGAAGTCGCGCTCGGCCTCCTTGAGCTGCTTGTAGGAGCGCACCACCTCAGCGGTCGGCAGGGCTTGCGCTGAGACGCTCGTGCGCAGCACGTAGAAGCCGTCGAGCGCGGCCTCAGAGTCGATCTGCGCGGTCTTTCGCCGATAGGTGAAGCGCTCGTCGGCGATCTCGATCTCGAAGTGCTTCTTGACGCGGTAGCGCTTGAGCGCCGGGCCGACAGCGAGCGCGATCTGCGCGGTGCCGCTCAGCGTGCCGGCCTTGACCCGCTCGAGGATCGCGGAAAGCTCGCGCTCGGTCGCCTGCAGGAGATCCTCGCGCCTGCGCGTCCGCTCAGCCCCGACCAGCGGGTTGCGACACACGATGAGCCGCTCGCCCGGGTAATCCTCTGAGGTGATCTCGGCGAGGTTGCTCTGATCAAACAGCGACAGCTGCAGGCAGCCGTCCTTGACGAGCTTCTTCACCTGTGGGGCCTTCAGCGCGGTGATCCAGTCGACCCCGTCCGTTTCCCGGAGTGCCTGGATGTTGGCCTTGGTGATCATGCCGCGATCGGCGACCAGCACGATCTCGGACAGCGCGAAGCGCTCGGTGAGCTTCTCGATCTGGGAGGGCAGCGTCTTGTCGTCGTGCAGCGAGCCCTCGAACACCTCCACCGCGATCGGTCGACCGGCTCGGTCGCAGAGCAGCCCGTAGATGATCTGCGGCGTGCCGCGCTTGCCGTCACGCGAGTAGCCAAGCTGAGCCAGAGGGCAGGTGTGGCCCTCGAAGTAGCTCGAGGAGACGTCGTAGAGGGCAAGTTCCCCCTCGCGCAGATGCCGGCGCGCGAGGCGTTCCTCGATCCGCCTCTGGCGATCCACAAGCCAATCCATCGCCGCGTAGAGATCGTCCTGGTCGGCGCCCTCCACGGAGAGCTCTGAGGCCAGGGTCGAGCGCCGAAGCGCGCGGGCGGTGGCGAGCTTTGACTCCGGACGCAGCACCCGCTGGCAGATCAGCGCCAGCGCCAGATCGCGCTCACGCGACGGCGAGCGATCCAACAGCCCGCCCAGGCCGAGCTTGCGCGCCATCGCCAGCACCGCATTCACGTGCCCGGCCGGAAGCGAGCGCTCGGTCTGAAATGCCGCGTTCGCCTCGACATACCGCTCGCCCCGCAGCCAGCCCCGGATCAGCTCGATCAGCTGGGAATCTAGGTGCGAGAGGTTCGCCAGCGTCTGCTTCTTGACCTTGCCGCCCTCGCGGTAGCTGCGGCGCAACAGCGTGGAGGTGTACTCGCGCTCCCCACGGCGGATCGTGTTTGTGACCACGTGCATGGGACCCTCGGGCCGCGGCCTTCTTCCCATGCTCGGAAACTATCATCCCCATCGGACAGATAGTTGTGACTACATCACCGGCCAAAAACACAGCCGCTTTCCGGCAAACGCAGGGATTCCGGCTCAAACAGTCGCGACTACGCCAGGTAACTTCGGCCTAGCTCCTGTCACGGGAGGGCCGGACCGTGACGATCCTGTCCCGTTGGCCTCTTCGGCCTCCGAGACGGCGCCGTCGTGAGCCGTCGCAGCGTCAGCGTCCGCCACAGCGGCCATCTCGCTCCGTGCAGCTGCCCACCTCTCGGCTGCTTCTTGATCGCGATGCACCCCCTCTGCAGCCGCGAGCACGTCGCGCTCCGGCCGCGGTGGGTCCCAATCGAGATTTCCCGTGGCTAGAGCTTACATTTAGGCGACTTCGTACTCGTCGTGGCGCCGCACCCACAACGGCCTCGAGGCGCTCTCGTCGCGACCCTTCGGCGTCCGGTCCAGCAGGCCGTAGTAGGCCATCGCTGGCTCGAGGCCGCGAGCGGTCGTCACGTAGGTCCGGTAGACGGTCCCGTCCGAAAGCGCGTACACGCTCAGGCCCGGTCCCTCGGAGACGTACCCCACCACGTCGGTCCCGCACATGCGCGCGTTCTGCTCGACGGTGGACGGGATCTGGCCTTCCAGGAACGGCTTCAGCTCCTCCTCTGTGTACAGGAAGCCGAGGTCGCGGTTGAAGTCGCTGCCGCCGCTCGAGACCCAGTCGATCCCCCAACCCATCCGCTCCCTGTAGGCGAGGAGCTTCTCGAGCGGCGCGCGGGAGGCGAGCAGCAAAGTGGTGTCCCTGTCCTTTAGGTGGACGACCTGGGGATCGAGCGTGTCCGTGATCGAGGAGCAGACCGGGCAGCCTTCCTCCCAGGCCGGCCCGAACATGAAGTGGTAGACGAGCAGCTGGGAGCGGCCGTCGAAGAGATCGGCGAGCGTCTTCGTACCGTCCCCGGTCTGGAACCGGTAGTCCTCCTCGACCGGGACCCAGGGCAGCTCGCGCCTCTTCCTGGCTAGCTCGTCGCCGCGGCGGGTGAGCTCCTTCTCCCCCTTCAGCAACTCGTCGCGCTCCGCCTGCCACTCCTCCTGCGTGCCGATCCTGTGCTCGGTCATCAAACGTGCCACCTCCTGTCTGGGGTCCGCGGGGCCAGCCTACATAGTTCGCCTCGACCGCGACGGCGACGAACTGCGAGCCAGCTCCCCTAAGCGGTCAGTCCGGGTACTCATCCTTGCGCCAGGCGCGAGGCTCCTCGGACTCGGCCTTCGGCGTTCGCTGAAGCAGGAACGAGTGGTACGGCGCGACGAACGGATCGGGCGCCATCACCGTGTAGGTGTGGTACACGCTTTCGTTCTCGCGCGCGAAAGCGATGAAGCCCGGACCCTCGCGCAGGCCGTCTTCGAGCCTGGCCCCGACCTGTCGCCCCCAGTCCTTGAGCCACTCGGGGGGGTTGTCGATCATCTCCTTGACCTGGGGGATCTCCTGCGCCTGCTCGCGTGTGAGGGCGAGCCCGAAGTCGAACGGAAACTCCGTCGCAAAGGTCGAGACGTAGGGGAACTGCCATCCCATCCGCTCCTTGTAGGCGATGAGCCGATCGATCGGGGCGCGCGAGAAGCAGATCACCGTCACGTCGCGGTGGTTCAGATGCACGCGCGTGGCGGCGAGCTCATCCCCCAGGTTCGAACATCCAGGGCAGGCGCCGAGCTCGTAATCGGGCCCGAACATGATGTTGTAGGCGAGGAGCTGCGAGCGCCCGTCGAATAGCTCGGCGAGCGTCTTGTTCCCGTCCTCCGTGTCGAACCGGTACTCCTTCTCCACCAGAACCCAGGGAAGCTCACGCCGCTGCTCGGTCACGTTCTGGCCGAGCTTGGCGTGCTCGGCCTCGAGCTTCGCGAGTGCATCGCGAGCCGCCTGCCATTCCTCGCGGGTTCCAATCTTGTCGTCGGGCATCGTTACCTCCTTTGGCGTTCGTCATGTCGCCCCGGGCAACAGTCGTGGATCGTCGGCGGCCGCCTGTCGACGCCCCTACGTCAAGACCGGCGCGCCACGCCGAACTCATCGCGGCCTCACGCGGCCGACGCGCTCCACCCGCGACCCTGCTTTCTCCTACCGGCGGCGAAGCGAGTGCGCCAACCGCAGCGCGCTATCCGCGGGACGACGTCCGACATTGTGGCGGCAATGGGGGCATCCGGATTCGAGCTGAGGACCTCACGGACCCGAACGCTGCCTCACGACGGGCAGCGGGCGGCTCAGCAAACGCTCGCCGGTCGGCGCGCTAGGAGCGTTTTGAGAGCGAGGCCTCGGGCATTGCGCCGGAGCGTCGCCGGCTCCCCGTCCCTGCACCTAGGCGTTTCTTCGTTTCGACACAAACGGCAGATTGCCGCTGATTGAGCGCGATTCTCCGAGATTTGGGCACTGGATTAGCGGAAAGATCCTCCATCAGCGTGAACCATCCGTCCTCTGCCGTCGCGCCGGGTTGAGTCGCTAGAAGTGGTGTAGCTCCGCCGCGGGACCACAGAAGCTTCCGGCCACCGCGGCGCTCATGATCGTCGTTCTGTTCCTGCAGTCCGACGAAGGAGACACCACGATGGCCGAAGGCAAAAGCATGACCGCCCGCGAGGCGGCGAGCAACGTGATGGCAGTCGAGCACGCCGATGTGCTGCGCGAGTCGGTGGCGGTGATGGTCAGGGAGATCATGGAGGCCGAGATCGCCCAGCTGGCAGGTGCAGAGCTCGGCGAGCGCGTGCCCGATCGCCGCGTTGCCCAGCGCAACGGCTACCGCGAGCGCCGCTGGGATACGCGCGTGGGCGAGATCGAGCTCGCCATCCCGCGCCTGCGCAGCGGCAGCTACTTGCCGAGCTTCCTTGAACCGCGCCGGCGCGCCGAGCAGGCGCTCGTGGCGGTCGTGCAGGAGGCCTACGTCAACGGCGTCTCCACGCGCAAGGTCGACCGCCTGGTAGAGCAGATGGGCCTCAGGGGCCTGTCCAAGGATCAGGTCTCGCGGATGTGCCGCGCACTGGATGAGCAGGTACAGATCTTCCGCGAGCGTCCATTGGAAGGCGCCTATCCGTATCTGTGGCTCGACGCCAAGATCGAGCGCGTCAGGGAGCCCGGCGGCGTGCGCCAGAAGGCACTCGTGATCGCCTATGCGGTGCATGAGTCGGGCGTACGCGAGGTGATCGGCCTCGACGTCGGCGAGGCCGAGACCGAGGCCTTCTGGACCGAGTTCTTGTTCTCGCTGAAGGCCCGCGGGCTCTCGGGTGTGCGGGTCTGCGTCTCTGACGCCCACCTGGGCCTGAAGAACGCGATCGCGCGAGTGCTCGGTTGTCGCTGGCAGCGCTGCACGGTGCACTTCCTCAGGGACATGCTCGGTCACTGCGCGCGTGCCCAGCAGCCGATGATCGCCACCGCGATCCGCCAGATCTTCCAGGCCGACTGTGGTGATGAGGCGCGTGAGCGCCTCATCGAGGTCACAGAGCGCCTGCGAGAGCCGGCGCCGAAGGTCTGCGAGCTGCTCGAGGAAGCCTGCGAGGAGCTTCTGTGCTTCTACGCCTTCCCGCGCGAGCACTGGCCGAAGCTGAGGAGCACCAATCCCTTAGAGCGCGTCAACAAGGAGATCGGTCGGCGCTCAGACGTGGTCGGCATATACCCCAACGATCGGGCGCTGATCCGCCTCACCGGCATGCTCTTGCTCGAGCAGAACGACGAGTGGCTCGTGCAGCGCCGCTACGTCTCAGAGCACTCGATGCGTCTCATCCTCTCTGAGGCGGTGCAGGTCAAGACCTCCACATCCACAGAAAAGGAGAAGGAGGTGATCGAGCTCACCGCCGCCTGAGCGCGAGCGTCACTACCGACGATCAGGACGAGCTACACCACAATTGCTACTTGACTTCGCGCCGCAACTGCGAGTCGAGCCTGAGAAACGACGCGACCGAGACCAAATGACCTAGCCTCGCCGGCTGACCGCAGTTGACGACTGCGGCCAAACCGCCGCGTCTTTTTCCCTGCAAAATCGGGGCGCCCGGATTCGAACCGGTCGTGGCGGGTCACGGCAGGTCCCCACGCCCATGGTTGCTGGGCTTGAGTGATCTCAGGCTGAGATTTGCTCAGAATGGAACCTTGAACGGAACCTTGGGGTCGGCGAAGCCAGACGCGCGCTGGTTCCGAGGTCGCACCTGCTTTTCGGGTAGGACTCGACGATCTCGATCGGTCCGTCACCGGCACCTATGCGTGCTGGATCGTGAGTCGCCGCGTCACGGCGTCGTGTGGTCGCATTCGCCCGCTGTCGCAAGGCTCACGCGCGGCGATTAGCGCGCCGCGAGACACTCGGCCACCGCTTCGCCGCTGACACCGCCGCCCTCATCCGACCAGCGGTCGGCATCAAAACCATCTCGCGCCAACGCAGCCTCCCTGCGAGCGACGAGGTCAACCGGTTGCCCGGGCGTGGGCGGTGGACCGCTCGACTCTTTCCCCGAGAGCGAATCCAAGTCAAACGAGCGCAACCCAATCACGCCCGAGGCGGACGAGACCTGCCTCAGCGTCGCTCCACAGATCGGGCAGCTGCCCTCCGACAGCTCGATCTCCGGGCCGCTCGCGCGCACCCGGATACGGCAGCCCTGGCAGCTGAGATGGCGTGAGGACATCACACGGCCACGAGCTGGCGCTCTTCCGCCACGTGGGGCTCGAACCGCGCCGAGCCGGCGCCGTCGTACACGCACCGTGCGGCGCGCTCCGCGTCGTCGTGGGAGGCGAAGCTCCCGGATTGAGCGAGGCTTTCGCCACTGCCACCGACGATCTCCCAGTGGTAGTCGCCGCCGTTGTCCTGATGGACGAGGAACTCCAGCGACACCGACTCGGACACTTCACGCACACCGCGAGCGACCGGCCTGGCAGCGACCTTCTTTGTTGCGGTGGCGATGGCCTACCGCCTCTCTGCCCCTCTGAACGAAGTGTCACCCGGAGAGCGAGAAGAGCTGGGCTCACTGGACGCACCAACAAGATAGCGCATTCCGACTTGCGGACTCGGAATTTCGACGCCACTAATCATCGGCGTCGTGCGGCCCTGCAACGGGGTGCTGGCCCTACGTGGATGCGAGCGCACCGATGAACGCCGCTCACGCTCCTGGATCCCTAACCGACACAGCCTGAGGTAGCTGCCTGCGCAAGCCTGCCGATCGCTGATGCTCCTGCGACGGCCAGCGACCGCGCTAGCCTGGAGTAATGCTCACTCAGGCAGATCGCGCGGCCGAGCGCCGACGCGTGAAGCTGGAGGAGATCCAGCGCCAGGTCAAGGACGGCTCGCTGAGGATCCGCAAGATGACCCCCGAGGAGCGCCGGCGCTATCCCCCCATGCCGGGCAAGGCGCGGCGCAGGTGACGAGCTTCTTCGTCGCGGGCATCGAATCGGAGGGAGCGTGCGCCGAGGAGGCCTACAGCGAGCTGCGCGAGCGTTCGATGCTCGCCGCCGGTTGTCCAGCGCGGTCGCGGCGGATCTTCAAGCTGAGCTGTCGCTTCGATGGACAGGACCGGGAGATCGAGGTCGGCAGGCCGCTTTACAAGGGCGGCGACGTCGTGGTCGCGATTCTCGACCATGGGCGCTTCGAGGCATTCTGCGTGCATACCAACGACGGCGACAAGAGCTCGCCAGCGCGTGTCAGCCATCCGGTCTACTCGGTGACGGAGTTCTCGTGAGCGCGCAGGACGCGACCGGCGACGCGAGATCCACGCCCTTGTGAAGCGGCTCGCGCGCCCTCACTCCTCCGGCGGGGACGTCGTCGAGCGCGCAGCGCGACTCGCGTCAGGCAGCGACTTCGCAGCCGTGCTGGCGTGGATCGCCGACCACGCCGGGGTGCCCGAGGTGATGGTGTCCGAAGCTCCCCGAAGAGGTCTGCACGGCCCGCACCTTGGCCTCTCAGGCGCGACCGAGCCGCGGACCCCGCTGCGCTTCGTGCTGCCAGCCGGCGCGCTGGCCTGAAGAGCATTCCCCGAGGCGGGCCGACGGACCCGAACCCTGGTGCTTGGACGCTCGAGGAGCGCTGATCGTGGTTGCTGCTACCGTTGATACATCAGGTTGGGTCTCGGCCCAACATCGCAGTGCCAGCGCTCGTAGCCTTTGCTCAGCAATCTCCGCGTTCGCAGCACTATCAACGCCGGAGGGAACACAATGGCTACTGGAACCGTGAAGTGGTTCAGCGACGACAAGGGCTTCGGGTTCATCACGCCCGACGACCAGTCGAAGGACTTGTTCGTCCATCACAGCGCGATCGTGGGTGACGGCTATCGCTCGCTCGCCGAGGGCGCAAAGGTCTCCTACGAGGCCGAGGCGGGCGACAAGGGACCGAAGGCCGGGAACGTCCAGCTGGCGTAGCGCTATCGGCCTGCCGACCGTGCTCGGTTGGCTTGGGCTTCATCACATCAACTGACTCCGGCGAGGACGCGCTCGGAACACTCCCCAACAAGGGACGAACAGACATGGCCTCAAGCGGCAAGCAGAAGACCACGATGGCGAAGCTCATGCGTGAAAGCAGGCTCCGCGAGCGTCGGCTGGAGAAGCAGGCCAAGAAGGACGCGCGCAAGCAGGCGCCGGCACATCATCCAGACCGACCCGGCGAGGCGCTGAACGCAACAGCCGGTGAGTCAGCCCGGCCAGATGGGGAGCAGTCCACTCTCGAACCTGTCGTTCAGCCGTTCGCCGAGGCATGATTCCCACTCCTACGCATTGTCTAAACCCGGTGATTGCCAGCGGACGATGGCCGACGAGTCACCCAGACCACGGACGGTTACCGTCGCTACCTCTGCACTCAAACCAAAGGCTTACGGAACACGGCCCACCAGTCCGGCACGTCTGCGCGAGCTCCAACGCACCTACGAGCAGGCAGAAGCAGGCTTCGCGCCGCTGAATCTGAGCAGCAGCGCGCTGCTACTGCGGACCACAACCGGCCTGGTCCCGTCTGACGACCCAGCCTCTCTTATCGCCTCACTCAGCGCGGGCGGCCCGGCCGCACAGACTCTCGTATCGGGCGAGTTCTGATCGTTAGCGTCGCGGGCTGCCGCGCTCCCCGATGTCACCACGGAAACTAGGGTGACCGGCTGGCAACGCGAGGCGCGGGGTCGCCGGACCCCCTCAACGCGCTGGCCCCGCAGAGAACGCTGTTTGCCTCTGCTCCACTCCTCGTCCGCGCCAGAGGCGCTTTCGGCGGCTTTACGGGCATTGGCCGGCGTTCTGGCCGCAGGGCCAGTACGCTGGTGACGATACACCCTTAAGCCTCCCGCCGGGTGGTCACAGCTAAGTCGAAGCCAGATCGCCGCTAGCCGAGCGCGGCCGCCAGCTCCCCCGCCTCGACCCGTACCGCATGCGGGAGCGTGATCGTGAGGTGCCCATCGTGCTCGATGATGCGCCGGGCGTTGATGATGGTCACGCCGATCACCTCTCCATCCGCGTCGTAGCGGACGCCGTGCCCCTCAGGCGTTAGCGCCGCGTCAGACGCCGAACTAGTCGTCCCACGCGCCAAATAGAGCACGTCGCCGTCCGCGTCGTAGTTGGCGCGGTCGAATACGAGGTTGTCGATCTTGACGTTCATGGCAGCCATCCACTTGGCGATCGTCCGTGTCCGTAACCGAGCGCGATCACGATTCGCGCCGGTTCCTGCTCAGAGTCTACGACCACCATCAGCCATCGACTCGGACCGGCCTCTCGCTTGAAGAACCGCTCTCGGTGCGGCCAGTCTGAGTCGAGCTGTCTCGCCCAGTGCCAGGGTCGCGCCCGCTCGCCCGGCCGGCAGTCGGGTCGTGGCCCCATCTGCCCGACCGCGCCCGACCGCGTCCTGTATACGTTGTGTCGTTAGACAGCACCGTTGGTGGTTGGTGTCGCTTTACCTATCGCGCAGGCATGTGAGAAGCCGATGAATACGTTCATCTCCCGCGGGTTTCAGGGCCAGCGGCGAACGCCGGCGGAGCTCGCGGCGCGGCTTCCGCCCGGCCAGTACCGAGAGTCCGGCTTCCCCGTCTTGACGGCCGGGGCCGACGCCCAACGTGCCGACGACTAGCTGGAGCTTCCGCATCGACGGGATGGTCGCTCAGCCGAAGGAGTGGAGCTGGGAGGAGTTCGGGGAGCTCGGGCTCGAGACGGTTCCCTGCGACATCCACTGCGTTACCAAGTGGTCGAAGCTCGGGATCAACTTCGGCGGCGTCTCGCGTCGACACGCTGCTCGCGCAAGCCAGCCGATGGGGGAATACGCGACGGCGCAGTCCTACGGCGGCTACACGACGAACCTCGCGATCGACGATCTGACCGGACGGCAAGGCATGGGTCGCGGCCGAGCACGAAGGCGAGCCGCTGCCGCGCGAGCACGGCGGGCCGGCGCGATTGCTCGTGCCGCACCTGTACTTCTGGAAGAGCGCCAAGTGGGTCGGCCGGCCTGCGCGTGATGGATCACGACGAGCCGGGATTCTGGGAGATGAACGGCTACCACAACCGCGGCGATCCGTGGAAGGAGCAGCGCTATTGGAACGACTGACGCCTGTCGAGCAGCGCGCTCCGGGCAAATGGCAGATCGGGACGGTCAGCGCGATCAAGCGCGAGACCCCGCACGTCAAGTCGTTTCGGATCGCGCTGCCGATGTGGATGCCCCACCTGCCGGGCCAGCACTACGACGTCCGGCTGACCGCCCCGGACGGATATCGGGCGCAGCGCTCCTACTCGATCGCCTCCTCGCCGCTCGATGAGGGCGAGATCGAGCTGACGATCGACCGCCTCGAGGACGGCGAGGTCTCGCCCTACTTCTCACGATGTCGCTCGTCGAGGGAGACGAGGTCGAGGTGCGAGGACCGTTCGCCTCCTACTTCGTCTGGCGCGGGGAGAGCCCCGTGCTGCTCGTCGGCGGCGGGTCGGGCGTGGTGCCGCTGATGGCGATGCTCCGCCACCGGCGACTGACGATGCCCGAGCTGCCGATGCGCCTGATCTACTCCGTGCGCACGAGCCGAGGACGTGATCTACGCCGACGAGCTCGGGACGACGCCGTGCTCACCTTCACCCGCTCTGCGCCGAGGACTGGACAGGGCACACGCGGCCGCCTGGACCAGGCGCTGATGTCGCCGAGGCGAGCCTCGTCCTTTCTCGCCGGGCTGGCGTTCATCTGCGGTTCCAACGGGTTCGTCGAGGCCGCATCCGAGCTGCTGCTCGAGGCGGGCTTCGAGCCGCGTCGGATCCGCACCGAGCGCTTCGGGCCCACCGGCTAGCCGCCTCGGCCCACGAGCCGGAGCTGGGAGGCGCCTAGCAGGCCCAGTGGCGCCTATGCAATGCTTATACACCTGTCCGGTGATCTCACGCTTGGCGAGGCGGCGAAGGCGATCGGGGTAAGCGCCGACACACTTCGCCGTTGGGACCGCGCGGGCAAGCTGCGCACGCGCCGAGATGCGCGAGACCGTCGCTGGTGCGCGCCGCCGAGGTGCGGCGCCTGACGGCTCGGCCACGGCGCCATCAGACCGGCACGGCCAACTCAGCTCGCAACCGCTTCACCGGGACGATCCGTTCGGTGGAGGTCGATGGAGTCATGGCCCTCGTGGAGATGCAGGCGGGCCCGTTCCTGGTGACCGCGGCGATCACGCGTGACTCGGTCGAGGAGCTGGGCCTGGCTGCGGGCGTAGAGGCCACGGCGCTCGTCAAGGCGATCGAGCGGGGGGCTCGATGAACGCACAGGAACGCGATGACAGGCACTCAAGACAGAGGAGCAGCCAATGCCCGCCTACTAGCTCGCGTGCTCACGATTGGCCGGAACTCGTCTGCGCGTCGGATCGGCGGTGATCGAGGTCACCGCGATTCCTCACACCGGCTGCGGAAAGTTCTCGCGGCGGTTCGGCGTGCACGCACTGAAGCTCGTGAATTCCTCCGCCGGCCGCGAGCTCAACCTCCGCGGGATCAACGCGAAGGTGCTGCAAGCCGGCATCGTCAAGCCCGGGGACCGGATCGAGAAGCGACTCTAGGCGGGATCGATCGTCTTCCGGCGAGCAGGGCGAGGCTCGTCACCAAGTGGTACTGGCGCCGCAGAAGAAGTCCTGCAAACGTGTGTCACGAGCGCTGAGGGAGGGGTCATGTAGAAGATCCCTCTCATAGCGGTGCTGTGCGAGAGACGGACTATTGCTGGCCCTCCGGCGTCGGCCCGCGGGGGCAGGCGCTAAACCGCCCTGGTGCTGCGTTGGCTGAAGACCGTCGTGGCGAGCGACCAGGGAAAAGACACGCCTGGATCGCGTCAGGTGGGGATCGGGAAGACGCTCCAGAAGCGCTCGGCCGGGGCCTTGGCTCGGGTCGAGCGATGGGCTCGCTTCCGCATTGCCCAGAAAAGGAGGAACCGAACCAGAGGGCCGTGTGCGGTCGCATGCGCCCGGCGTGTGCGGTCCGTGTGCGGCCGGCCTCAAACCCGAGCATTCCCACAGGTCGCATCGCGACTAGACCGACGCACCGGAACCCAAGTTCCAGAGCCGGATCTCGACGCTTCGGGAGGCCCCCCAGCGGCCTCCTGCATCCAACCGCATTTCTATCGGGGAGACTGGATTCGAACCAGCGACCGCCCGGCCCCCGGCCGCTAGGACAGCGCACGCACCCGAAGAAACGGAACCTCATTGGAACCTTGGCGTTGCTCTGAACGCCGAACAACCCCGCCAGGACGGGGGTCTTTCTAATCGGGGCGCCCGGATTCGAACCGGGGACCTCACCGACCCGAACGGTGCGCGCTACCAGGCTGCGCCACGCCCCGACGCGCCCGCAAGTATTCCACACCTCAAGGCCCGCTATCGTCGCGTCGGTGCCCGCCCGCGTGCTCGACGTTCTCCAGGAGATCGACCGACTGCTTGAGCCCACGCGCTTTCAAGACTACGGTCCCAACGGCCTGCAGGTTCCGGGGTCGACCGAGGTGATGACCGTGGCCACCGGCGTCTCCGCGCATGCCGAGCTGTTCGAACTCGCCGCCGCCGAGCACGCCCAGCTGCTCATCGTCCACCACGGACTCTTCTGGGGCGCCGGTCCCGGGCCGATCGATGCCACGCTCAAGCGCCGCCTTCAGATCCTGTTTGACGCCGACATCGGCCTCGCCGCCTACCACCTCCCGCTCGACGCTCATCCCGAGATCGGCAACAACGCGCTGCTCGCACACGCGCTCGGCGCGCAGGAGCTCCACCCGTTCGCGCTGCACCACGGCGAGCCGATCGGCGTGATCGCGGGCCTTCCCGCCGAGGGACTCTCCGCCGCCGAGCTGTTCGCGCGCGTCGCGCGAAATCACCTCGCGCGATCCGCTCGTGTTCGACTCGGGACCGGCTCAGGTGCGTCGCGTGGCAATCGTCTCGGGGGCCGGCGCCGACTTCCTCGCCGACGCTTCAGCCGCGGGAGCAGACGCGTTCCTCACCGGCGAGCCCGCCGAGCGCACGATGGCGCAGGCGCGCGAGTCCGGCCTGCACTTCATCGCCGCGGGCCACTACGCGACCGAGACATTCGGCGTCAGGCGCCTGGGCGAGCACCTCGCCGAGCGCTTCGACCTGCGCCAAGTCTTTCTCGACGTTCCAAACCCGGTGTGAACCGCACGGGATCGGTGAGCAACCCGTGCAAAGCGACTGTCAACGGGAAAAAACAGCCGTGAGCGGCAAAGACACAGCGGCGAGCGTCTATGATCCGTAGCGTCCTTAGCCTGATTCTGAAGGAGGGAGAGTGCCCATGGAGGTCACCGCCGCGGCGTCTACCGCGGAATCGAAGACCATCGCCGATCTGATTCCGCTCGTGGCCGCCGAGCAGGCCGCGCACGTAGCCGTTCGCTACAAGCGCGACGGCGCCTGGCACGACGTGACCTACGCGTGAGCTCGCGGAAGTCGTCGAGGAGATCGGCCTGGGACTCATCGACCTCGGCGTTCAGCCCGGCGATCGTGTGTGCATCCTCGCCAACACCCGCCCTGAGTGGTCCTACGTCGACATGGCGGCCTCCTCGGCGGGCGCCGTGGTGGTGCCGATCTACCCCACCAACTCCCCCGAGGAGTGCCTGTGGGTCATCTCCGACTCAGAGGCCAGCGCGATCGTGTGCGAGAACGACGAGCAGCTCGCGAAGATCGCAGCCATCCGCGACCGGCTCCCGCACCTGCGCACGATCATCATGATCGAGCCGGTGACCGGCGACCCGATGACAAACGGCGCTCTCGACCGGCCGTCCCTCGCTCGAGACGATCACGCTGGAGGACGTGCGCAAGCGCGGGCGTGCCCGCCCCGCGGAGGAGCTCGAAGCGCGCCGCGCCGCAGTGAGTCCCGAGGATCCGTTGACGTTCATCTACACCTCTGGCACCACCGGGCCACCGAAGGGATGCGTGCTCACGCACGGCAACTATCGCGCGATCATCGACATGATCTGCGAGGCCGGGGAGATAGCCAGCGACGAGGTCACCTACCTCTACCTCCCGCTCGCCCACTCCTTCGCCCTGCTCGTCCAGCTCGCGGCGTTCGACCTCGGCAGCACGCTGGCCTACTTCGGGGGCGACACCAGGCAGATAGTCCCCGAGCTGATGGAGGTCGAACCGACCTACCTGCCATCGGTCCCACGCATCTTCGAGAAGGCCTACACGCTCGCTCACGGCGGCGATCGAAGCCCAGCCGCCGGAGGAGCGCGAGCGTGCGCAGGCGATGATCGAGCTCGGCATGAAGGTGCGCGACCTGATGGCCCGCGGCGAGCCCGTACCGGAGGAGCTGCGGGAGCCCTTCCAGGAGGCCGAGGAGAAGCTCTTCAAGAACGTGCGCGCGATCTTCGGCGGTCGACTTCGTCACGCCACGAGCGGCGCCGCGCCGATCGCTCGCGAGATCCTCGAGTTCTTCTGGGCCTGCGGCGTGCCGGTGCTCGAGGGCTACGGCATGACCGAGACCGCGACCGCCGCGACGATCTCCACGGTCGAGAACCATCGCTTCGGCACCGTCGGGCGCGCGCTTCCAGGGGTAGATCCTGAAGATCGCCGACGACGGCGAGATCCTGATCAAGGGCCCGAACATCTTCCAGGGCTACCACAACGAAGCCTCCACGAGCTTCGGCGCTGGTCGAGGACGGCTGGCTGCACACCGGCGACCTCGGGTCGATCGACGAGGACGGCTACCTGTCGATCACCGGGCGCAAGAAGGACATCATCATCACCGCCGGCGGAAAGAACCTCACCCCGGCCAACATCGAGAACGACCTCAAACAGTCCCGCTGGATCTCCCAGGCGGTGATGCACGGTGACCAGCGCCCCTACCCCGTCGTGCTGATCACGCTCGACGAGGAAGAGATCGCTACCTACGCGCGCGAGCACGACCTGCCGCAGGACCTCCCCTCGCTCTCGCGCGACCCCGGCGTTCGCGCGCTCATCCAGCAGGAAATCGACCGCGTCAACGCCAAATACGCCCAGGTCGAGCAGGTCAAGAAGTTCGCGATCCTCGACCACGACCTCTCCCATGAGACCGGCGAGCTGACGCCGACGCTGAAGGTCAAGCGCAACGTGGTCAACGAGACATACGCGCGACCTGCTCGACTCGCTGTACGCGAGCTAGCGCGTGGTCGGCAGTACAGCTGCGAAAATAGGCTGAATGCGCAGCGACCCATCTGAGAACGGCGGGCTGTTCGTCGGGCGCCGCCCCGGCACGGCCCCGGTCCGCTTTCGCGCTCTCCCCCAACGCGGCAGCGAGCTGCGACAGCGCATCGACGGTTCACTCGCGGGCATCCTGCTCAGCGGGATGATCGTTATCAGCCTGCTCTGCTGGGGACCCATTCCGCTCGGGCTGTCTGTGGATCGGCTCCCGTGCCGACTATCTCTCCGGCAGCGTGAGCTTCGGGATCCTCATCTCCTTCGTAGGGCTGTTCACCCTGCTGTTCGGCGCACTTTCGATCCTGCGACGCCTGGACCACGCGTGGATCCTCGTGCGGCGTGCTGCCGGCCACGACCAGCGCACGGGCGCGCTGGCGCGAATCTTCGGGGCCACCGCCGTCGTCTGTGCCCTCGCCTTCCTGCTTTGGTTCCTGGTCATTCACGGACCGGGTGCGGGCCTGGCCGGGCCCGGTCGAATCAAAAGTGTGAGCGCCGTCCGGGCGCTCGTGCACCTCGCTCGCCGCGCGACACTCGGAAATCGCTGCTAGAACGAGCCTTACCGTGGGCCTGCTCGACTACTACCGTCAATTCGAAGGGATGTCCGAGGAGGAGGTCAACGAGGGTCTGCGCGAGCAGGCGGCCGAGCGCAGGCGCAAGGCGCTCACCCGCGTTGAGACGCTCGACCTCTCCCTGACCACCTGGCCCAAGCTCCCCCACCCCCGCATCGTCAACGCGATCACCTTCGTGGCCCGCCGTGGGCTTCATCGTTACCCGCACCTACGCGGCTCTGACCTGCGCAACGAGCTGGCCGAACGCCACGGCACAGACCCGGCCCGCCTGATCCTCGGCAATGGCGCGGCCGAGCTTCTCAGCTCCGCGACGCGCGCGCTGATCGCGCCCGAGGCAGCAGCTGCTAACCCGCTGGCCCTCCTATCCCCTGTACCCGATCATGGCCCGCCGCGCGCGCGGCCGCGCCGTGCGGGTCTCAGGCGGAGTGGATGCCCTGCTGCAGGCCGCGCATGACCAAGACGCACGCGTGGTGGCGGTGGCGAGCCCCAACGACCCCACCGGCGAGCTCCTGTCGACGAGCGCTCTGGAGCAGTTGCTCGACGGACTGCCCGACGGCGCCGCGGTGCTGCTCGACGAGTCGCTTGTGGAGTTCGCCGACGCCCAGCCCACCAACGCCTCGCTCAGGCTGTTGGAGGACCATCCCCGCCTGCTCGTATTCCGCAGCTTTTCCAAGGCCTGGGGGCTGGCCGGTTTGCGCGTGGGCTACGCCCTCGGCGGCCCCGGCTCGGAGGATCTGCTGGCCGAGCTCGAGCCGGACCTCGGCGTCTCTGAGGTGTCCCAGGCCGGCGCCCTGGAGGCGCTGCGCAGCTGCTCGGAGCTGCTGGCACGCCAGGTTCGCGAGATCAGCGAGGAGCGCGTGCGCGTGACCGCCGGGCTGCGCGAGCGCCACTTCGACGTTTCCGAGAGCCAGGCCAACTTCTTGTGGGCCGCCCACCCCTACCTGGAAGGCGACGAGCTCGCCGCGCGCCTGGCTCGCGGCGGGGTGCTCGTGGCCGCGGGGACGGCTCTGGGTGAGCCCCGCCACGTGCGCATCGGCCTACGCGACGCCGCCGCCTCACACCGTTTGTTGAGGGCGATCGACAAAGCGATCGCCTAGGGCCTCAGCCGGCCGAGCCCGCTTGGCGCAGCAGGGCGCCCGTCGTCTCTTCGAGAATCTTTCGCCAGGCGCTCACCTCTTCGGGTTCGTCGAAATGCTCGACCACCTTGCGCACCCGCTTCGCCGAGATCTCGATCCCGTGCCGCTCTGCGATCTCCTGGTAGCGCTCGTATTCGCCCGCTAGATGCTTGGTCACCGACTCGAACCCGTGACGTGCGATCTCGACGCGCGAGGCGAAGCTCATCATCGAGGTTTGGAACATCAGCTCGTCGGTCGGCTCCGGCTCGATCAGCACGATGTCCACATCTGGAAAGCGCTCGGCCCAGTGCTTGGCCAGCTCGTGCAGCCGTTGGTGGGCGACGAGCTTGAACGCCTGGTAGCCGATCTGCGGAAAGCCCATGTCCGAGACTCGCCGCGAACGCCTCCCACGCAGTGTTCTGACCGTTCCCGCGAAGTCGTTCACGAACGGCACGATCGGGTTGATCACCACCACGAGGTGCGCCCCGGCCTCCACCGCGATGTCGAGGTTCGTGGTCGACACGATCCCACCGTCGATCAGCTCGCGTTCCTTGACCCGCACGGGCGCGTACACCATCGGGAGCGCCCCCGACGCGCGCACCGCTGTGGAGATCGGCACGTCGTCAGAGCCCTCCGCACCGAACACGACCCGCTCGCAGGTGTCCAGGTCCGTCGCCGTCAGGTAGAGCTCAGACGCCAACTCCCTGAAGTCGTCTGTGCGGCCGGGCTCGCCGAGCACCTTGTGCAGGTAGTCCTCGATCCCGGCGCCCGTGTACAAACCCGACGGCAGCCCGTCCGCGAGCCCCAGCAGGACGTCCATCAGCGACACCGCTCCCCGCTGAGATACCATCAGGCGGGCGAGCGAGAGCGCGTGCAGCGGCAGCAACGCGCCCGTGCGCGCGAACTCGATCAGGTTGGGTTTCAGCAGATCGCCGATGTCGATGTCTTTGAAGGGCACCCTTCCCTGGCGCGTGACCACCCTCATCATCTCCTCGGGGGTCACGCCGTTGGCACACAGCGCGGCGATGAACGACCCTGCGGAGGTCCCCAGGTAGACATCGAACTGATTGACCGTGCTGTTCACCGCCAGCAGGTCGAGCGCCCGCAGGGCCCCGATCTCGTACACGCCCCCGGTGAAGCCGCCGCCGCCCAGCACGAGCGCGGTCTTGTCGCGCCTGGGCCGACGTCGGCGGTCGTATGATCCGGGCCGTCCCACGCCGCGAGCGGCAAGGCGGCGAGCCCGCGTCTTGGCGGCGGACTCCCCCTTGAGGGTGGGCTCTAGCTTGACAACATTGCCCATGCACGACACATTACACGGGCGCGTGCCCCTGAACCGACTGCCATCGCTCCCAGCGCCATCAATCGGTCGGCCGACGATCCTCCGCCGCCGTGCCCGCGCGGGGCTGCGAACCCTGCTGCTGGGGGCCCTGTGCGCGTCGTGCGTGTGCGCCGCCGCAGCCCCACCCGTGGCGAGCGCCGACGGCAGTCTGGCCGGGCTACAGGCCGACCTCGGTCACCAGCTCGCGCTCGCCGGATCGCTCTCCGGCGCCTACGTATACGACCTGACCGCCAAAGAAGCGCTCTTCTCCGAGCGCGCCGGCACCCTCCGCCCGCCGGCTTCGGTCGAGAAGCTCTACACCGCCGCGACGGCGCTCGAGCGGATGGGCGCCTCGGCCCGCCTGAGCACCACCGTGCTCGGCGCCGGGCACCTCGCCCCCGGCGGCGTGTGGGAAGGCAGCCTCTACCTGCGCGGGGGTGGAGACCCCACCTTCGGCAGCACACCCTTCGTCCAAGGCCACTATGGCGGCGAGGGCGCGAGCGTCTCGGCGCTCGCCGCCCAGCTCGTGCGGGTCGACGGCATCCACCAGGTCACCGGCTCGATCGAGGGGGACGAATCCTATCTTGACTCGCTCCGGGGCGAGCCCTCGAGCGGCTACGCGCTCGATCCGTTCCTCGAAGGGACCCTCAGCGGGCTTGCCTTCAACCGCGGCGCCGATCGGCGCAGAAAAAGGCTCACACGCCCCCGCCGCCTATGCCGCCCACGAGCTGCGGGCCGCTCTGAAGGCCGATGGCGTGTCCATCCAAGGCTCGAGCGGGGCCGCGCGCACCCCTGCGGGGACGACCCAGCTCGCTCAGGTGGAATCCCCTGCGGTCGCTCAGCTGCTGGGCCTGATGCTGCCGCCCTCTGACAACTTCTTCGCAGAGACGCTCGTCAAGGATCTCGGCGCCCGCTTCGCCGGGTCCGGCACGCACCGCTGCCGGGGCCGCGGTCGTGAGGCAGACGATCGCCACGATGCTCGGCATCTACCCGCATGTGGTCGACGGCTCCGGCCTCTCCCCCGCCGATCGGACGTCTCCCTACCAGGTCGCCGACCTGCTGGTGGAGCTGGCGCCCACCGCCATCGGAGCGGTGCTGCGCGGCGACATGGCCGTCGCCGGGCGAACCGGGACGCTTGCCCTGCGCATGCGCCACACCGCCGCCGCGGGACGCTGCCAGGGCAAGACCGGCACGCTCACCGGGCGTATCCAACCTGGTCGGCTACTGCCAGTCCGCAGACGGGCACCTGCTCGCCTTCGCCATCTTCAACGACGGCATCGCCACCGAAACCGCTCACACCTTCCAGGACCACATGGCGATCACCGTCGCCGACTACTGACCACGGAAAGAGCTTCACCATCGAGCACTCGTGATCCCGGAGCCTCTGCCGCACTTGGCCCGGCGTAGCCGCTATTCAATGAGAAGCTGATCACGATCGCCGACTACTGATCGAGCACCTCGCGCAGCCCCTCCTCGTCGAGCACCGTCACTCCCAGCCGCTCGGCCTTCTGGAGCTTCGACCCCGGGCTCTCCCCCGCGACCACGTAGTCGGTGTTCTTCGACACCGACCCCGTCACCCTCCCGCCGGCGGACATGATCCGCTCGGTGGCCTGCTCCCGCGACCAGTTCGGCAGTGTGCCAGTGAGCACGAGCGTCCTGCCGGCCAGGGGCCCTTCCGAGGGAGCCGGCCCCTCCGCTGCAAAGCGCAGCCCGACGCCGCGCAGATCGTCGATCAGAGCGCGCATGCGCTCGTCGTCAAGCTGCTCGCGGATCGCGCCCGCCATCTTCTCGCCGACCCCCGGTGTCTGCTCGATCTCCTCGCGGCGAGGCCTTCAGCAGCGACTCGATGTCGCGAAAGCGCTGGGCGAGGTTGCGCCCGGTGACCTCCCCGACCTCCTCGATCCCCAGCGCGAACAGCACGCGCGCGAACGGCCGCCCCTTCGACGCCTCGATCGCCTCCAGCAGGTTCTTCGCCGACAGCTCGCCGAAGCCCTCGAGCTCGATCAGCTGCTCCTCGCGTCAATCGGTAGAAGTCGCCCGCCGTCCTCACCAGGCCGCGCTCCTGCAGCAGCGCGACCTGCTTCTCCCCGAGACCCTCGATGTCCATGGCGCCCCGTGAGACGAAATGCTTGAGCAACTGCCAGGCGCGGGCGGGACAGGCCGGGTTCGGACACTTCGTGAACACGCTGTCCGTCGGCTTGACCGTCCTGGTGTCGCAGAACGGACATCGAGCCGGTGGACGAGGCCGGGGCGGGCGCGTCTTGCGCTCGACCACGTGCGGCGCGGGGGAGACCACCTGCGGGATCACGTCCCCGGCTCGCACCACGATCACATCCTCACCCGCCCTGATGTCCTTGCGAGCGAGGTCCTCCTCGTTGTGCAGCGTCGCCAGCCCGATCCTCACGCCGCCCACTTCACCGGTTCGAGCACTGCGTAGGGACGCATGTCGCCGAACTTGCCGACGTTCCACATCACCTTCTCCAACCGCGTCACCGCGGTCGTGGGCGGGAACTTCCACGCCACCGCCCAGCGCGGCTCCCGTCCCACCGACCCCAGCCTGCGCTGGAGCTCCAGGTCGTCCACCTTCACAACCGCCCCGTCGATCTCGAACTCCAGCTCGCCCCTGCGCTCCTGCCACCGAACGCACTGCTCGATGACCTCGTCCTCGCTCGCGCAGCAGCCTGATGTCGCGATTGACCCGGAACCCGTGCTCTGTCAGCCATTGCAGAGCCTCGCCAGTGCGTCTCGAATGAGAGGCTCCCGTCGGTCACGCCCACCTGGTAGCACCAGATCGACAGCGGCCGATCAGCGGCGTCCGCCGGGTCCAGCTGGCGGATCGTCCCAGCGGCGGAGTTCCTCGGGTTCATGAACGTCGACTGACCCGCTTCGGCCCTGCGCTCGTTGAGCGCCGTGAAGTCCTTCAGCGACATGTACACCTCGCCGCGGACCTCCACCAGCTCGGGGGCGTCGCGCACGCGCAGCGGTATCGCGCCGATCGTCCGCAGGTTGTGCGTCACGTCCTCCCCAACCTCGCCGTTCCCACGCGTGGCGCCGCGCTCGAGCACCCCGTCGCGATAGAGGAGGCTGATCGCCAGCCCGTCGATCTTGGGCTCGACCACGAACGTCGAATTGCACCTCGGCGATCCCCTCTCGCGCGAGGTGGTTGCGCATCCGCTCAACCCAGGCGCGCAGCTCCTGCTCGGAGCGCACGTTGCCAAGAGACAGCATCGGCTCGGGGTGCTCGACCTTCTCCAATCGCCCCACCGGCTCTCCGCCGACCCGCTGGGTGGGCGAGTCCGGGGTGATGAGCTCTGGGTGCTTCTCCTCGATCCCTCTCAACTCATCCAGCAGCCTGTCGTACTCGTCATCGCCGATCTCCGGATCGTCGAGCACGTAGTAGCGGTGGGCGTGGTATTCGAGCGCCTCACGCAGCTCCCGCGCCCGCGCGAGGATCTCCCTCGGCGGCGCTGCCGGCGTGCGGTCCACCGGTCGCATCCGCCTCACCGAGCCGACGGCCGGCGAGGCCGCTGCGGAGCTCCCGTGGCGCTCACGGCGCGTCGCGCGCGACCGGGGCGAGCAGCTGCTCGAGGTCGAACCGTCTGAGCGCCTCGAAGGCTCGGGACGGTAGGTGAGGTCGAAGTGGATCGGCGTCACGGCGACGCGTCCCGCCGCCACGGCGGCCAGATCGGTCCCTGGCTCGTCGTGAAATCCGGGGTCCGAGCCATAGATCCAGTAGTGCCGGCGGTGCTCCTCCTCGCGCTCGAGCTTCAGCTCGTCTCGGTAGATGCGTTTGCCCAGGCTCGTCACCTCCACCCCGCTCGGCTCGCCCGCAGGCACATTCACGTTGAGCAGGGTCGCCGCCGGCAGCGGCACGTCCTCGATGCGCTCCACCAATCGCGCCACGAATCCGGCCGCCACGTCGAACCCGAAGCCGCCGTCAAAGCGGTAGTCCAGCGCCCGCGCGACCCGACTGCTGGGACACGGCGATCGCCGGCAGGCCGAGCACCACCCCCTCCAGCGCTGCGGCCACCGTGCCCGAGTAGGTGATGTCGTCGCCCAGGTTCGCTCCATGGTTGATGCCCGACAGCACCAGATCAGCTTGGAAGTCCTCGACCAACCCGAGGCTGGCCAGCCTCACGCAGTCGACGGGCGTGCCGTCGGTCGCGTAGCCGACAGTGCCATCGGAGAAGGGCACCTCGGCCACCCACAGCGGTCTGCGTGTCGTGATCGACCTGGCCATCGCCGAGCGGTTCCCATCGGGGGCGATCACCGCCAGGCGCACGCCCTCGACCTCCGCTCAGCGCGCGCCTCATCGCCTGGAGGCCTTCGGCCTCGATCCCGTCGTCGTTGGTGAGCAGGACGTTCAGCATCTCCTTCTCCTTTCAGGATAGGGGCCGCATCGGGCACCGACCCGGCGTCTGCGCGTGCTCGCCGGCGATCGCGTCGCGCCGCGCCGCCCCATCCGAAATGACCTCCAGGGCCCCTACTCATAGGAGACGCGAGCGAGCGCCAGTCCGTGTGCCGGAGCCGTCTTCCCCGCCTCACAGCGCGCCCACCTTCGAGCAGGCGCCTGAAGTCGGCGACCGTGCGCCGCCCACTCCCGACCTCGAGCATCGTGCCCACCAGCACGCGGTTCATGTGCCGCACGAACGTGTCCGCCTCGATCCAGAACTCCAGCAGGTCCTTCTGCGTCTGCCATCGGCCCGCAGCACCTCGCGCTGGAATCGGGAGTGTTCGGTCTCGGTTGGCGTAAACGCCGTGAAGTCGTGCTTGCCCACCAGCACCTTCGCGCACTCCCCGAGCGCCTCCGGGTCGAGCTCTGCAGCCCACCAGAACGCGCGTGCCCGCGCTCGAACGGGCTGCGAGTGCCTCGCGCAAGCACGCGATAGCAGTAGGTTCTGCTCTTTGCGTCTCGCCGGGCGTCGAAGGCCGCCGGCGCCGGCTCGGCAGCGAGCACGGCGACGTCGTCGCCCAGCAGCCCGTTCAGCCGCAGCGGATCGACAGCCTCATGCGCGTAGCTGGCCACCTGCCCCCAGGCGTGCACGCCCCGGTCGGTGCGCCCGGCCACGGTCAGCCGCAGCGGCTCGCCGTCGGCGCCCTCTTGCGCCGAGGACCGTGCGCAGCGCCCGCTCCAGCTCCTCCTGCACCGTGCGCTCACCGGGCTGACGAGCCCAGCCGGCGAACCCGTTCCCGTCGTACTCGATCGTGAGCTTGGTGACCATCCCCGCGTAGCAGCCGCCGCGAGCGCGACTTCAGACGAGCTCGATGAAGACCATCTCGGTCGCGTCGCTCTTGCGCGGACCGAGCTTCAGTATGCGCGTGTAGCCCCCCGGGCGATCGGCAGTAGCGAGGGGCGACATCCTCGAACAGCTTGTGCACCGCGAACTTGTCCTGCGCCAGCGTGGACAGCGCCTGGCGGCGCGCGTGCAGGTCTCCCCGCTTGGCCAGCGTGATCAGCTTCTCGATCTCGGGCTTCACCGCCTTGGCCTTGGCCTCGGTCGTCTTGATCCGCTCGTGCTCGATGATCTCCTTGCTCAGGTTCATGAGCAGCGCCTTGCGGTGCGCGCTGTCACGGCTGAGCTTGTTGCGTGTCTTCTGGTGTCTCATATTCAGGGGGTCGGGAAAGAGGCGAATGCGCCGATCAGTCTACGGCCGGCACGAACAGCTGGGTCGTTGGGTTCGGGAAGTTTGTGTGCCATGGTTCTACGCGGTTGGTGATCGGACGCAGGTGTTTGGTTGGGTTCGTGGCTGGGTAACACCATGGTTATACGCGCTCGGTAACCGGAACGTTAGTCCTGGCGCAGACCCAGTCCGCGGGCATGCAGCGTTTCGATCACCTCGTCGATCGACTTCTTGCCGAAGTTCGGGATCGCATTCAGCTCGGCCTCGGACTTTGAGATCAGATCGCCCACGGTCTGTATCCCAGCCCGCTTCAGACAGTTATACGAGCGAACCCCGAGCTCCAGCTCCTCGATCAGGATGCCCCACTCCTCGCCCTGCAATGCCGCCGGGGCGCCACCACCGTCGGCCAGGCCGTGACCGTCGAGCTGCCCCCCGGGTGCCGCCCGCAGCTCCTGGATGCGATCCGCATCAGTGAAGATGGCCAGCTGGGAGATCAACAGCTCAGCCGCCTCGCGCAGCGCCGCCTGCGGGTCGATCGAGCCGTCGGTCTCGATGTCAAGCGTGAGCTTGTCGAAGTCCGTCTTCTGTCCCACGCGCGCCTGCTCGACGGCGTAGGCCACGCGCCGGACGGGCGAGAAGATCGAATCGATCGGGATCACCCCGATCGGCTGGTCGGGGGACTTGTTCTCCTCGGCTGGCCGATACCCGCGCCCGCGGCCGATCGTCATGTACAGCTCGAGCTTGGTTTTCTTCTCGAGCGTCGCGATGTGCACATCGGGGTTGAGGATCTCAACGCCCGCGGGCAGGTCGATGTCCTTCGCGGTGATCTCGCCCGGCCCGCTCACCACCAACGGAGCCTCCACCTCGGTGGCGTCGGAGTGCATCCGACAGACGACACCCTTCAGGTTGAGCACTATGTCCGTGACGTCCTCCTTGACGCCGTTGATGGTCGAGAACTCGTGCGCCACACCCTCGATGCGCACGCTCGTGACAGCGGCTCCGGCCAGCGAGGAGAGCAGTACGCGCCGCAGCGAGTTGCCAAACGTGTAGCCGAATCCGCGGTCCAGCGGCTCGATGGTGAAAGTGCCTCGGTTCTGCTCCACGGACTCGCTTGTGATCCGGGGGATTTGGAAGTCGAGCATGATGAGTCCTAACGTCGTTTTGGTGTCGCACCGGCGTCGAGGAGACACCGGCTGGGGACCACGGCCTGAATAGGTCGCGGCGTGGGAAAGCTCCTACTACTTCGAGTACAGCTCGACGATGAGCTGCTCCTGCACCGGCGCGGCGACCTCGCGTCGCTCCGGCTTGCGCAGCACCTTGGCCGTGAGCGACTCATGGTCGGCCTGCAGCCACGCGGGAATCTGTCCGGTGAGCTCCGTCGCGTCTCTGACCACCTGGGTGGCCGGAGTGTCGGCCTTGATGGCGATTACCTCACCCGGGCGCACTTGATAGGAGGGGATGTTCACCCGCCGGCCATTGACTGTCCAATGGCCGTGACGAATGAGCTGGCGTGCCTGACGGCGCGAGGCCGCGAAGCCCAGACGCACCAAGACGTTGTCCAGCCGGCACTCCAGCAGCGCCAGCAGGTTCTCGCCCGTGATCCCCGGCTGCCGCGACGCCTTCTCGTAGTAGCCGTGAAATTGCCTCTCCAGCACACCGTAGTAGCGACGCGCCTTCTGCTTCTCGCGCAGCTGCACGCGGTACTCGCTCTGTTTCATCCGGCCGCGTCCGTGCTCGCCGGGCGGGTAGGAGCGGCGCTCCACACCGCACTTGTCGGTCAGGCAACGCTCGCCCTTCAGGAACAGCTTCTGTCCCTCCCGGCGGCACTGCTTGCACTGTGGGCCTGTGTCTCGTGCCATTGATCGGTGCTCTCTTTTGCCAGTCGCTTGATTGAGGAAGAGCTAGACGCGCCGCCGCTTGCGAGGGCGGCAGCCGTTGTGAGCCTGTGGGGTCACGTCCTTGACGCCGGTGACCTCGAGGCCGGCTGCTTGCAGCGAGCGGATCGCGGTCTCCCTGCCCGAGCCCGGGCCCTTGACGTAGACCTCGACCTTCTGCAGGCCCTGCTCAAGGCCCTTGCGAGCCGCTGCGTCGGCCGTCACCTGGGCGGCGAACGGGGTCGACTTGCGCGATCCCTTGAAGCCGGCGCCTCCCGCGGACTCCCATGCGATCACGTTGCCTTTGGGATCGGTGAGGGAGACGATCGTGTTGTTGAACGAGGTCTTGATGTGCGCCTGCCCGATCGGGATGTTCTTCTTGGGCTTGCGCCGGCCGCGGGCGCGTTTGGGGGCAGGAGGCACTACTTCTTACCGACCCTCTTTTTGCCCGCAACCTGCATCCGCTTGGGCCCCTTGCGCGTGCGCGCGTTGGTCTTCGTGTTCTGCCCGCGCACCGGCAGGCCGCGACGGTGGCGCAACCCGCGGTAGCAGGCGATCTCCTGAAGCCGTTTGATGTCCTGTGAGCGCTCGCGCCGTAGATCTCCCTCGACCGAGAGCCCCTCGTCGATCGTGTCGCGCAGCTTGCCGACCTCGTCCTCGGTGAGGTCTCGCACGTATGTGTCGGGGCTCACCCCGACCTCCTTCAAGATCTTGTTGGCCGTTGGGCGCCCGATCCCGTATATGTAGGTCAGGCCGATCTCCGAGCGCTTGTTAAGAGGCAGGTTGACCCCCGCGATACGTGCCATCTAGTCGATCATCCCTGGCGTTGCTTGTGGCGCTTGTTCTGGCAGATCACGAGCACCACTCCGTGGCGGCGGATGATCTTGCACTTCTCGCACATCGGCTTGACCGACGGTCTTACCTTCATGATCCCTTTCGGCGGCTGGGTTCCGGCGGCTCGGCTCTGGCTGCCGTTGCGGCCGCCGCTACCGGGTCGTGGAGATGCTCTCGTGCGAGCAACACCTCGCATTCGAGCAGGACCCGGAATGGTAGCAACTCCGCTCCCATCGGGTCCCCCCGCTCGCGTACGCGGCGTCAATGGACCGCGCTGGCGGACGAATCCGCGCTGGCTCGCCTGCGCCGGACGCCTCAGCCAGCGCTCGCGACACCCTCGGCGAGGGGCTCGACCGTGGGCGAGTCCGCCCGGAGATGCCACGGGGTCAGCACCTTCGGGCCTTCGCCGGTGATCGCCACGGTGAACTCGAAGTGCGCCGCGGGAGAGGAGTCCTGGGAGAAGATCGCCCAGCCGTCCCCTCCCACCCGTATCGCCGGGTGGCCCGCCGTGGTCATCGGCTCGACGGCTATCACCATGCCCTGCTCCAGCTGCGGACCCTTGCCCGGCTTGCCGTAGTTGGGCACCTGCGGATCCTCGTGCATGCTCCGTCCCACGCCGTGGCCGACCAGTGAGCGTATGACCGACAGCCCCGCACCCTCCGCCACCCGCTGGATCGCGCTGGATACATCTCCCATGCGATTGCCCGGGCGACACTGCGCGACGCCGGCGTGGAGCGACTCCTCAGTGGCGCTCAGCAGGTTCTGCGCCTGCTCATCCACATGATCCACCGGGAAGGTTCGAGCGGCGTCTGCAACCCAACCCTCGAGGGTCACGCCCACGTCGATCGAGATGATGTCCCCGCGCTTCAGGCGGTAGGGCCCAGGGATTCCGTGCACCACCATCGCGTTGGGCGAAGCACAGATCGAGCCGGGAAAGCCACGATAGCCCTTGAACGTCGGTACCCCGCCCCGAGAGCGGATGAAGCGCTCGGCGACCTCGTCGAGCTCGGCTGTGCTCACCCCGGGGCGGATCTTGCCCTCAAGCAAGTCCAGGGTCGCGACGAGAATCGCACCCGCCCGCGCCATCTTCTCGATCTCCTCTGGGGACTTCTTGATGATCACCAGGGGAGCTTAGCTGCCGCGGCCCCGCCTGATCGGGTAGGCGAGCGCGAGCGTCACGCTCGAGGGGGCCGCCAGGGACGGGTTCTACAGCTGCTCCTCAAGCCGGAGGGTGGCGACCGTGGCCCTTACGTGTGCGTGCACCTCATCGGGGTCCCGCCGCCCATCGAACCGGCGCAGCAGGCCGGCGCGATCGTAGTAGTCGATCAGCGGCTCAGTCTGGGAGTGGTACACCTCCAGACGACGGCGAATAGTCTCCTCCGAGTCGTCCTCGCGCTGGATCAGGCGCGAGCCGTCCTGGTCGCACACGCCCTCGTGCTTTGGCGGATCGAACTCGACGTGGTAGATGTGGCTGGGACTCTTCACGCATACCCGTCGCCCGGCCAGGCGACGGACCAGGTCATCGTCGGGCACCTCGATCAACAGTGCCGATGTCAGCCGCCGATCCAATCCTCGAAGCGCCTCATCCAGGGCGTCGGCCTGCTTCTCGTTGCGGGGAAAGCCGTCCAGGAGGAACCCATCGCGGGCGTCCCCTTCGCTGATGCGGCCGGTGATCATCCCGACGATCACCTCGTCGGGTACGAGATCACCCGCGTCCATGTACCGCTTGGCCTCGTTGCCCAGCTCGGTGCCCTCGGCCACCTGGGCGCGGAGCATGTCCCCGGCGGAGAGGTGCGGCAGCCCAAAGTCATCGCGCAGACGCTCGGCCTGCGTGCCCTTGCCTGCGCCCGGTGGACCGAGCAGGATCAGGTTCAACTCGGACACGTCCGGGGCAGCCTACATCCTGGACTGGAACCGCACGCGCTGCCAGGAGCGTTCGGCCTTCGGGAGGACCGCTCGGCGCAAGAAGAAGCTACTTCAGGAACCCCTCGTAACTTCGCATCATCAGCTGCGCCTCGAGCTGCTTCATCGTTTCGAGCGCCACGCCGATCACGATCAGGAGTGAGGTTCCGCCGAGAGGGATGTTCTGGTGGGTGCGTGCGATCAGAATCGTCGGCAGCGCCGCCACGGCGGCGAGGAACAGCGCGCCGGGGAACGTCAGGCGCGCGAGGATCCGGTCCAGGAATTCGGCCGTCGGGCGCCCCGGCCTCACGCCTGGAATGAACCCTCCGTACTTCTTCAGGTTGTCCGCCTGGTCGACGGGGTTGAACGTGACCGCAGTGTAGAAGTAGGTGAAGATGATGATGAAGATCGACTGCCCGACGACGAAGTGCCAGCCGTTGGACGAGAAGAAGTCGGCGAGCTTCTGGCCCCAATGGGTTTTGACGAGCTGGCCGATGGTCGGCAGGAAGGTCATGATGCTGACGGCGAAGATCACCGGGATCACACCCGCCATGTTCACGCGCAGCGGGAGGTAGGTCTGGCCTCCCTCTGTCATGCGCCGCCCGATCACGCGCTTGGCGTACTGGACGGGGATGCGCCGCTGTCCTTCCTGAACGAACACGATGCCCGCCACGACGGCAAGCACGAGAAACGGCATCATCACCTTGAAGACCTGGTTGTTGCTCGTCCACCAGAGCTGGATGCCGTTGGGCAGACGTGAGACGATCGACGCGAAGATCAGCAGCGAGATGCCGTTGCCGATGCCCCGCTGAGTGATCAGCTCGCCGATCCACATGAGCAGCACGCAGCCCGTGGTCAGGCAGATCACGATCAGGAAGATATGGGGCGCGTCGAAGTGGGTCACGACCGATTCGCCGGCTTTCGCCTGCAGGGTGTGGAACAGGAACACGTAGCCGATCGACTGCGCGAACGCGAGGCCCACCGTCAGGTAGCGGGTGTACTGGGTGATGCGCGCCTGCCCGACCTCGCCTTCCTTGGAGAGCTTCTCGAGGGACGGGACCGCCACCTGCAGCAACTGCAGGATGATCGAGGAGGTGATGTAGGGCATGATGCCCAGCGCGAATAGCGCGATCCGCGACAGCCCGCCGCCTGAGAAGAGGTTCAGGACCCCCAGGATGTTGGAGCCGCCGAACTGTTTCTGGATGTTGTTCACCGCCGTTAGGTTCACTCCGGGCACCGGGATGTGCGAGCCCAGGCGGTAGATCAGCAGCATGCCCGCCGTGAAGGCGATCTTCTTGCGGATCTCCGCTACCTGAAAGGCGTTCAGAATGGTCGAGAGCATGGGCTTTCAGTTCCCTCCCGCAGGTCGGCGAAGGGCTCGTATGCCCGCGGAACGCCCGATTCTAGTGGATGCGTACGCGCGCGTATCCACTGGGAGGGCCGACGGGTCCGTCAGCCATCGACGATCTTGCAACTGCCACCTACCGCCTCGATGCGCTCGCGCGCGCCAGTGCTGAACGCGTGGGCGTGCACGGTCAGGGCATTGCTCAGCTCACCCCTGGCGAGCACCTTCACGGGCGCGTCCTTGCGGGTTCCCAGGCCGTTGGCCCGCATCAGCTCGAGGGTCACCTCTGTGCCCGCGTCGAAGCGGCTCTGAAGGGCGGAGATGTTCACCGGCTGGGTGTGTGTGCGAAAGGGCTCGAACGGCATCGACTTCTTCATGTGGGGCCCGCGCAGCTTTCGCATGCGCATGTGGATGGGCATCTGGCCACCCTCAAAACGAGCCCGGCGCTTGGCGCCTGAGCGCGAGCCGGCGCCCTTCTGCCCGCGGCCCGAGGTCTTGCCGGTGCCCGAGCCCTCGCCGCGCCCAATGCGCTTGCGCGGACGTCGGCTTCCAGGCGCAGGCGCCAGGCTGTGCAGCCCTATGCGCTCCTGCTCTGAGTCTTTCGTGGCGCTCACTTGCCCTCCTTGACCTCGACGAGATGGCGCACGGCATGCAGCATGCCGCGTGCCTGCTCTGAGTCCTTGACCTGCACAGTGTGCCCGATGCGACGCAGGCCGAGCGAGCGCAGCGTGTCGCGCTGTTTCCCGTTCGTGCCGTTCCTCGACCGGCGTTGGGTGACGCTCAGCACGCCCATCAGGCCGGAGCCTCCTGGACGGCGGCGTCCGTGGCGGTCTCCGTGTTGGTCTCCGTGTCGCCCTCGATCGCCGTCTGGAGCCCGGGCAGTGTCGCGCCCTCCGCTTCCTCGCCGCCCAGGCCCAGAACCTGGTTGATCGACAGCCCACGCAGCGTCGCCACCTCCTCGGGAGTGCGCAGACCACGCAAGCCGGCCACGGTTGCCTTCACGAGATTGATCGGGTTCTGCGTGCCAAGGCTCTTGGAGAGGATGTCGTGGATCCCGGCCAGCTCGAGCACCGCACGGACGCCTCCCCCGGCGATCACCCCGGTACCGGGAGACGCCGGCTTGAGCAGCACGCGCCCGGCGCCGAAGACGCCGGTGGTCTGGTGGGTGATGGTGCTGCCGTGCTTGGGCACTCGGAAGAGATCCTTCTTGGCCCGCTCGACGCCCTTCTGGATGGCCAGCGGCACCTCGTTGGCCTTGCCGTAGCCGACACCCACGACTTCGCGTTCGTCCCCCACGACGACCAGGGCGGTGAACGAGAAGCGCCGGCCGCCCTTGACGACCTTGGCGACGCGGTTTATCTCGACCACGCGCTCCTGGAGGTCCAGGCCGGACTGGCTGACTGAGCGATCTACGGATATGGACATGGGTAGGCGGGAGAGGGTAGCGGTAGGTAGTGCCCAAGACACTAGACGGTTAGGCCGGTCTCCCGAATCGCCTCTGCGAAGACACGGACGTGGCCGTGGAAGCGGTATCCACCGCGATCGAACACGGCTTCGGAGATCCCCGCCGCTTTGGCCCGCTCGGCAAGCGCCTGCCCGGCGCGCTTCGTGCGCTCCGACTTGGCGAGCGAGCGCAGCTCGGGCTCAAACCAGTTGACCGCGGCGAGCGTGCTTCCGGAGGAGTCGTCAATCAGCTGCGCGGAGAGCCCATGGTTGGAGCGGAACACGGAGATCCGCGGGCGGGTCGCCGTGCCCGAGATCTTCGCGCGCACCCGGCGGCGGCGTTTCAGCCGCCGCTCTCCCTTGGTGAGCGTGCTCATGCGCGCTTGCCCACCTTGCGCTGGACATACTCGCCCTCGTAGCGGATCCCCTTGCCCTTGTACGGCTCAGGCGGGCGCTGCTTGCGGATGATCGCGGCAGTCTCGCCCACCAGTTGCTTTGAGATCCCCTTCACGACCACCCGGGTGGGCTGGGGCACGTCGAACTCGATGCCTTCCGGTGCGGGGATCGGGACCGGATGCGAGTACCCGACCGCGAGCTCGAGGTTCTTTCCCTTCAGCTGGGCACGATACCCGACGCCCTGGATCTCAAGGCGCTTCTCGTAGCCCGCGGTCACACCCTGGACCATGTTCGCGACCAGCGAGCGGGTGAGTCCGTGCAGAGCACGGTGCTCACCACGGTCGGTCGGTCGGCTCACGAGGAGCTGCTCGCCGTCCCGGGTTACCTCGATGTCGCGGGAGATGCGCTCGGACAATTCCCCTTTGGGTCCGTTCACCCGGACGGACCCGGGCTCGATCGCAACCGTCACGCCGGCCGGCAGTGGAATGGGTTGTCTGCCGATTCTCGACATTGCCTGATCCGCTCCCTCACCACACCTGCGCGAGAACCTCGCCACCGACGCCCGCCGCGCGCGCGTCGTGGCCGGTCATCACTCCACGCGAGGTCGACACGATCGAGGTGCCCATGCCGCCGAGAACCTTCGGAATATGCTTTGCATCGACGTACGTGCGCCGTCCCGGGCGCGAAACGCGCCGCAGCCCGGAGATCGCCGAACGTCGGTCTTCGGTGTACTTGAGCCGGATCTGGATCAGCTGCCCGGCACCGCCCTCGGGCTCGGGGATCACCGACCATGACTCTACGTACCCCTGCTCGACGAGTATCCGCGCCAGCTCGCTCTTCACTTTGGACGCGGGGATCTCGACCGTCTCGTGTGCGGCGTGGATGGCATTCCTCACCCTCGTGAGGAAATCAGCGATCGGATCGGTCATTGACATTGTGCGGAGACCTTACGGAACCTTCCATGTGAGCGTGAGAGTGTTGTGGACATCTCTAAGTGGTCACCCGGTGCTCGTGAGGAGCGTCCTACCAGGAGGACTTCGTCATCCCCGGGATCTGGCCGTTGTGGGCGAGCTCGCGCAGGCAGATGCGGCACACCCCGAACTTGCGATACACCGCGCGCGGACGTCCGCAACGGCTGCAACGAGTATATGTACGCGTTTTGAATTTCGGCGTCCGCCCCTGCTTGACGCGCAGCGATGTCTTGGCCATCAGTCGGTGCTCTCTTTCTCGGTGATATCCCCATCCTCCGAATCGGGACGGTCGTTCTGCTCATCGGCGGAGACGTCTGTCGCCTTCGGTTTGGTTTTCCGCGTCCGCTTGGCCGATCGAGCGGCCTTCGGCTTCTTAACCGAGTCCCCAGTCTCAGTCGGCGCCGCGGTCCCGGACTCGACGGAGCGCTCAGGCTCCGCAGGCGCGGCGTCCTCTGGCTGCTCAACGGCGCCCTCAGTCTCCGCGGGCGCCGGGACCTCTGACTCGACGGAGGCCTCCGGCTGCGCAGGGGACGGCGTCTTGCGGCTGCTCAACAGCGCCGTCTGGCTCCGCAGGCGCGGCGTCCTCGGGCTGCTCAACAGCGCCCTCGGTCTCCGCGGGCGCCGGGACCTCTGACTCGACGGAGGCCTCCGGCTGCGCAGGGACGGCGTCTTGCGGCTGCTCGTTGGCGTCCTCGGTCGTCCCCTCTCCCGGGAGGTCGAAGCCTGCCGGTCTGCCCTGTGCCGCGAAGGGCATGCCCATAGCCAAGAGCAGCGCGAACGCCTCGACGTCGGTGGAGGCGGTGGTGGTGATCGTGATGTCCAGCCCGCGCACCTCGTCGATCGCGTCGTAATCGATCTCGGGGAAGATGATCTGCTCACGGACCCCGAGCGAGTAGTTCCCGCGGCCATCGAACGAGCGCGGGTTGAGCCCCCGGAAGTCACGTATCCGTGGAATCGCGATCGACACCAGGCGGTCGAGGAACTCATAGACGCGCTCGGATCGGAGCGTTACCGCTACGCCAACCGGCATGCCCTCCCGCAGTTTGAACGCCGCGATCGACTTGCGTGCACGACGCACGCTCGGCTGCTGGCCGGCGATCGTTGCCAGCTGGTCACGCGCCGCCTTCAACATTTTGGAGTCCTGCTTGGCAAGACCCACCCCCATGTTCACGGTGATCTTCTCGAGCTTCGGCGCCTGCATCACCGAGGAGTAGCCGAAGCGATCGATGAGCGCCGGACGGATCTCCTCCAGGTAACGGGTCTTCAGACGGGCTGTGGGGGCGGCTGTGGTCATCGGTAGCAGCGATCAGTCCAGCCTGGCGCCCGAGCTCTTGGCTACGCGAACGCGCGTGCCGCTCTCGCGCTCTATCCGCACCCGCGTGGGGTGCCCTTTGGGGTCCAAGAGCATCACGTTCGAAATGTGGATCGGGCCCTCGACCTCGATCACACCGCCAAGTTGACCCTCGGGTCCGCGATAGGTCGAACCGGTCGGAGTCGGCTTTGGACGTATGTGGCGCTTGACCATGTTCAGCCCCTCGACATATAGGCGCTCCTTCGTGGGCTGCACCCGGAGCACGCGGCCGCTCTTGCCCCGATCCTTCCCGGCCATCACCTGCACCTCATCGCCGGAGCGGATGTTCAGCGTGCGACGCTTGGTTGGGGGTGCCGTGCGGGTGCGTCGCGACATGCCTACAGCACCTCCGGAGCGAGGGAGACGATCTTCATGAAGTTGCGCTCGCGCAGTTCGCGGGCCACCGGCCCGAATACGCGCGTCCCCCGCGGATTGTTCTGGTCGTCGATGATCACCGCGGCGTTCTCGTCGAACGCGATGTAGGTGCCGTCGTCGCGACCGATCGGCTTGCGGGTACGCACCACCACGGCTGTCACCACGTCGCCCTTCTTCACGGCCCCCTGTGGGTTGGCCTGCTTGACGGTCGCCGTGATGATGTCCCCTACGAACGCATACCGGCGCCTGGAGCCGCCCTTCACCCGGATGCACAGGATCTCGCGCGCGCCGGTGTTGTCGGCGACGCGCAGTCTTGTCTCATTTTGGATCATCGCGCCCGCTCCACGACGTCGACGAGCTTCCAGCGCTTCGTCCGCGACAGCGGCCGGCTCTCGATCACTCGCACAACGTCGCCCTCGTGCGCATCGTTGTTCTCATCATGTGCGTGCAGCGTGTTCGAGCTGCGCACGATCTTCTCGTAGCGCTGGTGCCGGCGCGCGATGTCGATACGCACGGTGATCGTCTTCTCGGCCTTGTCCGATACCACAATCCCCTGGCGCACCCTGCGCGTCCCTTCGACCGGAGCGTGCACCGGTGCCAGCGGTTCGGGCGCGGGAGCGGCTGCACGACGCTCTGCGGCCTTTGCGCGTTCCTGTAGCCGGCGTGCACGGCGACGTACTGCCTTCGCACGTCGCTCGAGCAGCCGCTCGGCATGGCGCTCCTCCGGAGTTCGCGCGGGTCGGGACTCGCCCGCGTGCCGGGACCGGGCCTTGCGGCGACGCTCCTTGGCTGAAATCTGCTCGACGGGCTCGCCCGCGACGGCGGCGGGGGCCTTGGGAGGCTCTTCCTCCGGAGACTGCACCTCGGGCGCCTCGGCCCGTCCAGCGGCCTCGCGCGGCTCCGCTGCCTCGATAGCCGCCTTCGCTTCGGGGGCCTCTGCCTTGAGCGCCTCGGCGGCCTTGGGCGCCTCCTCTGCCTCCGCAGCGGGGACGGTCTTGCGGGGCTCCTCTGCTTGGGGAGCTTCCCCTGCGTCGGGAGCCCCCTCCTCGGGAGGCGAACCCCCCGCGGAGGCCTCGACGGGGTGATCGCCCGTCGCCTCGACCCCGGGGGTCTGTCCCGCGGCGGCTGTCTCGTTGTCTGATTCTTCGGCCATGGTTCGGTTGTTTCGGATTCTTCTCGGATTCTCAGTTGCGCCGCTCGGGTTCCGCGGCAAGCGTCCGCTCACGCGCGATGGTCAGCGCGCGGGCGAGGTCGCGCCTTGATCGACCCAGTCCCGCGGTGTCGTCCAGTTCCCCCGTCGCGTTGGCGAAGCGCAGGCCAAACACCTCTTTGCGCAGCGTTGCAACATGCTTTACGAGCTCTGAGTCCTCCATGTCTCGGATCTCCCTGGCCTTCATCGTGTCCGGCCCCTCAATCCTCGCGCAGCACGAACTTGGATTTCAGGGGCAGCTTGTGAGCCGCCAGGCGGATCGCGTCGCGCGCGAGCGGCTCGGAGACCCCGGCCAGCTCGAACATCACCCGTCCGGGCTTGACTACCGCGACCCAGCCTTCCGGCGAGCCCTTGCCGGAGCCCATGCGGGTCTCGGCCGGCTTCTTGGTGATCGGCTTGTCGGGGAACACGTTGATCCAGACCTTGCCACCACGCTTGATCTTGCGCGTCATCGCGACTCGCGCGGCCTCGATCTGACGGTTGGTGAGCCAGCCACCCTCGAGCGCCTTGAGCCCATACTCGCCGAACTGCACCTTCACCTGGCCACGCGAGATGCCGCCGCGACGTCCACGGTGCTGCTTGCGATGCTTCACACGCTTGGGAGACAGCATCAGCGCGCACCTCCGTCGCCGCCGCGGGCCTCCACGACCGCCGCCGGGTCCACGTCCACCGCCGCCGGGTCCACGTCCACCGCCGCCGCCTCCTCGGCCGCCGGCACCGCCGAATCCACCCGGCCCGCGTCCGCCGCCTCCCGATCCGCCCGGTCCACGTCCACCACCTCCGGGGCCTCCCCCGCCGCGTCCACGACCGCGGCCGTCGCGGCCGTCGCGGCCGCCCCGACCGTCGCGCTCAGAGCTCGGCGGCGCCGGCGCGGTCATGTCGGTGAGGTCGGCACCGGTATAACCCTCGGGCATGATTTCGCCCTTGTTCACCCAGCACTTCACACCGATCCGCCCAAAGGTCGTGCGCGCCTCATAGAAGCCATAGTCGATGTCGGCGCGCATGGTATGAAGCGGCACGCGACCGTCAGAGTAGCTTTCGGTGCGAGCCATCTCGGCACCACCCAGGCGCCCGGCCACCTGTACCTTCACGCCCTTCGCGCCCGATCGCATCGCGCTGGTCAGAGCGCGCTTCATCGCGCGGCGGAAGGCCACCCGGTTCTGCAGCTGCTCGGCGATCGACTGGGCCACCAGTCTGGCGTCGAGCTCGGGACGCTTGATCTCCAGAATGTTCACCTTGATCTGCTTCTGGGTCATACGATGCAGGTCACGGCGCAGAGCGTCCACTTCTGTGCCGGACTTGCCGATCACGATGCCCGGCCGCGCAGTGTGGATGTTGACCTCGAGTTCATTTGAGTCCTTGCGGATCGTGATGTCCGACAGACCGGCATGAGCGAGCTTGGACACGATGTGCTCACGGATGCGAACATCCTCCGAGAGATACTCGGAGAAGTTCTTCTCGTTGAACCAGTTCGACTTCCAGTCGTGGATGTAACCCACGCGCATCGCCTCTGGATGAACCTTCTGTCCCATGTGTTCGCTCAGCTCTGTCTCTTGGTTGTCCGGGGCTGGGAGCCCGGGGTAAGCGTGATCGTCAGGTGACTCGTGCGCTTGCGGATCGGCGTGGCGCGTCCCATCGCGCGCGGCCGGAAGCGCTTGATCGTCGGCCCCTCATCGGCGTACGCCTCCCGGACGATCAGATCGTCCTCGAGCAGTTCGTGATTGCTCTCGGCATTCGCCACGGCCGACTCGAGCAGCTTGCTCCAGTCGCGCGCGACCTCACGAGGGGTGAAGGCGAGGATAGCGCGTGCCTCCTGCACGGACTTGCCCCGCAGATGGCCACACACCATCCGCGCCTTGCGCGCGGAGGTGCGCACGTAGCGGGCGTGGGCGCGAACCACCCTCCGTCGCGGCGCCTTCCCTGCGTCCTGCCCTTTGCGCCGTACCAGCCGTTTTTTGGGCTCTACCGGTCTTCTGGCGAGGGCGGATCCTTCGCCCGCGGCGGACTCTTTGCCTGCCACCGGCTCTTTGCCTGCCACCGGCTCTTTGCCTGCCACCGGCTCTTTGCCTGCCGGAGGTGCTTTTGCGTCCGCGGGTTCTTTCGCGGCTCGTGTTTTCTTTGCCGGCGGTTCTGCGGCTGCAGGTTTGGCTTTGGCGGCCGGTTTCGCCGCCGCCGCCCCTTTGGCGGCGGGCTCCGGGGCCGGCGTCTCGCCCGGGGCGTCCCTCTCCTCCTCGGCGCTCATCGGACCCTCCCCGAGCCGGCGTGTCCGCGGAAGACCCTCGTGGGTGCGAACTCGCCGAGCTTGTGCCCGACCATCGACTCGCTGACGAACACAGGCACGTGCCTGCGACCGTCGTGCACTGCGATCGTATGACCCACCATCTCCGGGAAGATCGTCGACGCACGCGACCAGGTTCTGAGCATTTTCTTGTTGTTGGCCGCGTTCAACTCCTCGATACGGGTCATCAAGCGCTCTTCCACCCACGGGCCCTTCTTGCTCGAGCGGCTCATCTTTGCTTGCCCTTCCCGCGCCGGCGGCCGCGCACGATGGAGGAGTCCGACGGCTTGTTCTGCTTGCGGGTGCGATACCCCAGCGTGGGCACGCCCCACGGGGTGACCGGATGGCGACCGGCCGTCGTGGAGCCCTCGCCACCGCCGTGCGGATGGTCGACGGGGTTCATCGCCACGCCCCGCGTCTGCGGGCGCACACCCATGTGGCGCTTGCGCCCCGCCTTGCCCACCTTCACGTTCTGGTGATCGGCGTTGCCGATGGTCCCCACCGTGGCTCGGCACTCTGCACGCACCAACCGCATCTCCCCGGAGGGCAGACGCAGGGTGGCCATGTCCCCGTCCTTGGCCATCAGCTGCACCGAGGAGCCGGCCGCGCGCGCCATCTGGCCGCCTCGCCCGGGCTGCAGCTCGACGTTGTGCACCACCGTGCCAACCGGCATTCGCGCCAGCTCCAGGCTGTTGCCCACCGCGATGTCTGCGTTCTCACCGGAGGCGACGGTCATCCCGACCGTCAACCGCTGGGGTGCCAGGATGTAGCGCTTCTCGCCGTCGTGGTAGTGCAGCAGAGCTATGTATGAGGAGCGGTTGGGGTCGTACTCGATCGCCGCCACCTTCGCGTCGACGCCGTCCTTGCGGCGCTTGAAGTCGATCCGCCGGTAGGCGCGCTTGGCGCCGCCGCCGCGATGGCGGGAGGTCTTGCGCCCGTGCACGTTGCGCCCGCCGCTCTTCCTCAACCCTTCGACGAGTGTCTTCTCGGGCTCGGACTTCGTTATCTCGGCGAAGTCCGGGTAGGAGACGAACCGCCTTCCAGGGCTCGTGGGCTTGGGCTTGCGGATAGCCATCGGCGATACCCCTAGGCGTCCAGGGCCGCCAAGCCCTGGAAGATCGGAATGCTCTCGCCCTCGCGCACTTGCACGATTGCCTTCTTCCACGCGCGTGTGCGCCCCCGGATCGCGCCGCGGCGCTTGGGCTTGGACTTGACGCTCAACGTCCTCACCTCCACCACGTGAACCTCGAACAGCTCCTGCACCGCCTGACGGATCTGGGTCTTGTGCGCGTCGGGGTAGACGCGGAACGTGTACCGGTTCGCCGCCGAGAGCACGTAGCTCTTCTCGGACACCACCGGGCGGATGATCACCTGCGAGGGCTCCATCACGCCTTCGCCTCCTCGGCGGCGCGCTGGCCGGCATGCTGGCCGATCTTTGATCGGTGGTCGCCCGCGCGCGTCGTGAGGTTCTCGAGAGCCCGCTCGGACACGAGCAGCGAGGCTGCACCCAGCAGATCGCTCACGCCCACGTCCTCGGCGCTCAGCACAGCCACGCGGGCGAGGTTGCGGAAGGAGAGAGCTACGGAGGACTCCTCGGCGGCCAGCACCACAAGCGTCGGGCGGGCCTGGCCCCAACCATCGAGCAGGTCGAGTGCCTGGCGCGTCCGCGGCGCTCCGAACGCCCCACCATCCACGATGGCGATCGTTCCGCGCTCGGCGTGCAGCGAAAGCGCGCTGCGCAGCGCAGCCCGCTGCTCCTTGCGATTGACCTTGAAGGTGTAGGAGCGGGGCTGGGGCCCGAACGCGGTGCCACCGCCGGTCCAGATGGGCGACCGGCTCGAGCCCGCGCGCGCCCGACCCGTGCCCTTCTGGCGCCAGGGCTTCGCGCCACCGCCGGACACCATCCCGCGGGTCTTCGTCGCCGCGGTTCCGCGCCGGCGGGCGGCCTGCTCGGCCCGGACGCTCTGATGCACCAGCGGACCCACGAAGCGTGCGCCGAACGCGGTGTCGTCGAGCTTCACCTCCTTGGCGGCGCCGGCCTGGTCGCTCGCGCCGAGGACGGGGGCATCAGGCATCGGTCCGCACCTCCACGACCCCGCCCGAGGGACCCGGCACCGAGCCCCGCACGAGAAGCAGGTTCTCCTTCTGATCCACGCCCACGACCTCGAGGCCCTTCTGGGTGACACGCTTGTTGCCCATCTGCCCTGGTCCGCGGATGCCCTTGAACACGCGCGAAGGCGTGGCTGAGGCGCCGATCGAGCCGGGTGCGCGCACGTTGTGGGAGCCGTGCGACTTCGGCCCGCTGACGAAGTTGTGGCGCTTGATCGTCCCCTGAAAGCCCCTGCCCTTGGACGTCCCGGACACCTTCACGCGCGCGCCCACCTCGAAGGACTCCACGGTCACCGTCCCGCCGAGCTCCAGCTCAGCGGCCTCGCCGCGAAACTCGGCCAGGTGACGCATCGGGGGCGCATCGGCCTTCTTCAGATGACCGAGCTCGGGCTTTGACAGATGCTTCTCCCTGGTCTGACCGAAGGCGAGCTGGACGGCGTCATAGCCATCGCGCTCGGAGGAGCGGATCGCCGTGACCGGACAGGGCCCCGCCCGCAGCACGGTTACCCGTGCGACGCTTCCATCCTCCTGGAAGATCTGGGTCATACCGAGCTTCGTGGCAAGGATTGCGGGCATATTCAAGCGGGGTCTGGTTTCTGGTGGCGGCAGGAGGATGTCTCAGGGAGCGGTGGGGTCGACGTTCAGGTGGCCAGGCGGATCTCGATGTCCACCCCCGCCGGGAGATGGTCCAGGCGCTGCAGGGAGTCGACCGTCTTGGGCGTCGGCTGATGGATATCGATCAGACGCTTGTGCGTGCGGATCTCGAAGTGCTCGCGCGAGTCCTTGTCCTTGAAGGGCGAGCGGATCACGCAGTACACGTTCTTCTCCGTCGGCAGCGGCACCGGTCCGGACACGGTCGCCCCGGTGCGCGTGGCCGTCTCGACGATCTCCTTCGCCGCCGACTCGATGGCGGACGTGTCGTAGGCCTTCAGTCGGATGCGGATCTTGTTTTGGGCGGCGGATGCCATGAGAGATTCCTGGTCGTCGTGTCGATCTGAGTTCGTGTTGGTTGATCTGCTTCTGTGGTCTGACTTGCTTCGGCGCTCGCCGTCTGCCTGCGCTCGCTGGTGACCCGGCGGCGGAGCGTTCCCGCCGGGCCCCTCCGGGGGGCGGTGGGAGAAAGTGCGAATCCCGCCTCGGGGATCCGCCCCTTCGCCGCCACCGCGTCTCTCCGGCGGAGCTGTATTAGTCGTATCGGACTGCCAATTGTGTGCCGCCCCGACGATCCGAGGGGGCGGGTACTACTCGATGATCTCTGTCACCACGCCTGAGCCGACCGTGCGACCGCCCTCCCTGATGGCGAAGCGCAGGCCCTGGTCCATCGCGATCGGCTGGATCAGTTCGATCTCCATCTGTACGTTGTCGCCGGGCATGACCATCTCGACGCCGTCGGGCAGCTTGGCCACGCCGGTGACGTCGGTGGTACGGAAGTAGAATTGAGGCCGGTAGCCGGTGAAGAACGGGGTGTGGCGTCCACCCTCCTCCTTCTTCAGAACGTATACCTCTGCCTTGTACTTGGTGTGTGGGGTGATCGAGCCGGGCTTGCACAGCACCTGGCCGCGCTCGATGTCCTCGCGCTTGGTGCCGCGCAACAGACAGCCGACGTTGTCGCCCGCCTGCCCCTGGTCGAGGATCTTGCGGAACATCTCCACGCCGGTGACCACGGTGGAGGTGGTGTCGTGCACGCCCACGATCTCGACGGTGTCACCGGTGTTCACGATGCCCTGCTCGACGCGGCCCGTGGCGACGGTGCCGCGGCCGGTGATCGAGAACACATCCTCGACGGGCATCAAGAACGGCTTGTCCAGCTCGCGCACGGGCTCGGGGATGTAGGTGTCGAGCGCGGCGGCGAGCTCGACGATCTTCTCCTTGGACTTCTCGTCGCCTTCGAGCGCCTTCAAGGCGGAGCCGGTGATGAACGGGATGTCGTCACCCGGGAAGTCGTATTCGCTCAGCAGCTCGCGCACCTCGACCTCGACCAGCTCCAGGAGCTCCTCGTCGTCGACCATGTCGGCCTTGTTGAGAAACACCACGATGTAGGGGACGCCCACCTGGCGGGCGAGCAGGATGTGCTCACGCGTCTGCGGCATCGGGCCGTCGGCGGCGGAGACCACCAGGATCGCACCGTCCATCTGGGCGGCGCCCGTGATCATGTTCTTCACGTAGTCGGCGTGACCCGGACAGTCCACGTGCGCGTAGTGACGGTTCTCGGTCTGGTACTCCACGTGCGAGGTGGCGATCGTGATCCCCCGTTCCTTCTCCTCGGGAGCGTTGTCGATCTCCTCGAAGCTGCGCGCTTCCGCGCCCCCCTTCTCCGCCAGCACCGTCGTGATGGCAGCGGTCAACGTCGTCTTGCCATGGTCGATATGACCGATGGTCCCAACGTTGACGTGCGGCTTGTCGCGCTCGAACTTCTGCTTCGCCACTTTCGTTCGCTCCTTATCGACTTGTATGTCCGCCCCTACGAGGGCGAACCTGGGAAATCTATCTGAATGCGGCTTTTCGTGACTGCTGGTTGCTTGGGTAGGGAGCGGGGCTGGCGCCGACCGAGCTGCGCCGCCCCCTATGCCGCTACCGGTTCGCCCGTACGCTGCTCGACGATCTTCTCGGCGATGTTCGGCGGAACCTCCTCGTATCCCTCGAACTGCATCGTGTGCGTGGCGCGCCCCTGCGTGTTCGAGCGCAGGTCGGTGGCATACCCGAACATCTCGCTCAGCGGCACCCGTGCGGTGACGGCCAGCGCGTTGCCCCGGCGCTCCTGACCCTCCACTCGCCCTCGGCGGCGGCTCAGGTCGCCGATCACCTCGCCCAAGAAATCCTCGGGCGTGACGACCTCCACCGCAAAGATCGGCTCCAGCAGCACCGGCTTGGCGCGCCTTGCCGCCTCTTTGAACGCGATCGAGCCGGCTACCTTGAAGGCAATCTCCGAGGAGTCGACGTCGTGGTACTTGCCGTCGACGAGCGTAACGCGCATGTCGACCATCGGATAGCCGGCCTTCACGCCGTTCTCCAACGCCTCTTCGACGCCCTTCTTCACGGCCGGGATGTATTCAGAGGGAACATTGCCGCCCTTGATTTTGTTGATGAACTCGAACCCCTCGCCCGGCGCCGGCTCAAGGTCTATGTAGACCACCCCGAACTGGCCCGAGCCGCCGGTCTGGCGCACGAACCTGCCCTCGATCTTCTCGACCGTGCCCCGCACCGTCTCGCGGTAGGAGACCTGGGGTCGGCCGACGTTCGCTTCGACCCCGAACTCTCTCTTCATGCGGTCGACAAGCACCTCCAGGTGCAGCTCGCCCATCCCTGAGATCTCGGTCTGGCCGGTCTCTTCGTTGGTGCGCACCAGGAAGGTCGGGTCCTCCTCGGCGAGACGTCCCAGCGCGATCGACATCTTCTCCTGGTCGATCTTCGTCTTGGGCTCCACCGCAACCTTGATCACCGGCTCGGGGAAGACGATGTTCTCCAGGTGGATCGGCGCGTCTGGCGCCGCGAGCGTGTCTCCGGTGATCACCTGCTTGATCCCCACCGCAGCTGCGATGTCGCCGGCGTGGACCTCGGAAACCTCCTCGCGCTCGTTGGCGTGCATCATCAGGATGCGCCCGATCCGCTCGGTGCGTCCACTGCCCACGTTCAGCACGCGCGCGCCCGCCTCAAGATGACCGGAGTACACGCGGAAGTAGGTCAGCTTGCCGACATAGGGATCGGCGGCGATCTTGAACGCCAGCGCCGCGAACGGCTCGGAGTCATCGGCGTGGCGAACCACCTCCCTGTCCTGCTCCTCGCCCTTGATCAGTTCCGTGCCGATCACGGGCGGCACGTCCAGCGGCGAGGGAAGGTAGTCGATGACCGCATCCAGCAATGGCTGGACGCCCTTGTTCTTGAACGAGGACCCGCACAGCACGGGGGTGAGTTTGGTCGAGAGCGTAGCCTTGCGGATCGCCTGCTTCAGGCGCTCTTCGGTGATCTCGCCCTCTTCGAGGATCAACTCGAGGAGACCGTCATCGTAGTGGGAGACCTCCTCGAGCAGGTGCTCGCGCGCGGCGGCGGCCGCGTCGGCGAGGCGCTCGGGAATGTCGAGCTGCTCCTGTTCTGTGCCGAGCTCGTCCTTGTAGACGACCGCCTTCATCGCGACCAGATCGATGATGCCCTTGAAGTCTCCCTCCGCGCCGATCGGCAGCTGGATCGGCACGGGGTGGGCTCCCAGTCGATCGATCATCGTCTGCACACCCATGTCGAAGTCCGCTCCCGTGCGGTCCATCTTGTTGATGTAGGCGATCCGCGGAACGTGGTACTTGTCGGCCTGGCGCCAGACCGTCTCGGACTGGGGCTCCACGCCGGCGACGGAGTCGAACAGGGCGATCGCCCCGTCGAGTACGCGCAGCGAGCGCTCGACCTCGACCGTGAAGTCGACGTGTCCGGGCGTGTCGATGATGTTGATCCGGTGGCCCTTCCACTGGGCTGTGGTGGCCGCGGAGGTGATCGTGATCCCACGCTCCTGCTCCTGCTCCATCCAGTCCATCGTCGCGGCCCCGTCGTGGACCTCACCGATCTTGTAGGTACGTCCGGTGTAGTAGAGGATGCGCTCGGTCGTCGTCGTCTTGCCGGCGTCGATGTGAGCCATGATCCCGATGTTCCGGGTGTTCTGGAGGGTGAACTTGCGTGGCATCGATCTGGTAGGTCGGGATGGAAGGGGGTCTGGGGAAGGGGGGCGTCTGGGTTAGGTGGGGCGCATCAGTGGGACAAGAGTGTCTTCGGGAAGAAGAGGCGGCGACTTGAGTGGGGCAGGAGTGGTACGGGAGCGTTTTCGGCCAAAAAAATGGGCCCCCCGGGCCCACGCGCGCTGCTGGTCTGCTCTGGACCGGTCCGCGTCGTTATCTGCTCGAGGTCTCCATCTTGATTTCCGGCTCCGCGGGTCGGCATCCGTCCACGTCCGTGCCCACCTACGACGCGAGCCCGACTATAGCAGAGGATTTCTGCCATCCACCCGGTCACCGGATGGTCACAGAGCGCGGCTTGGGGCGTGTCGGGGGGCCTCGCAACGCTCCTGCGGCGAGGTGTCCTCGAACACCGTACCCAGAAGCTCGAGCACGCGGGTGGCCGCACGCAGGTCTCTCTCCTCAACACCCTCGAGGGCCTCTTCCCAGCGACTCCGCCAGGCCGCCCGCTTGGCCTCGATCTTGCGCCGGCCCTGGGGGGTCAGCCGGGAGACCACCACCCGCCGGTCGGTCTGCGAGCGAGCTCGCTCTACGTGGCCGCAGTCGGCGAGGTGATCGAGCATCTGGGTGACGGTCGCGGGGGTGAGTCGGGCCGCGGCCGCCAGGTCCCCCGCCGACAGCTCACCACGCTCGTAGAGCTCGATCAGCAGTTCGAACTGGGCGTGGCTCAGCTCCGAGCCGCCCAGGTGCGTGTCGCGCCCGCGCAGGCGGCTGAGGCTGCGAAACACGCGGCGAAAGGCGGCACCCAGATCGGTCAGCTCAGGGCTCCACTCCGATCGGGGCTCGGTGGAGCTCTCGGAGAGCGTGCGGCTGCCCATCGCCCCTCCTATGCGCCGAGAGGCTCGACGGTGGACTCCGCGTTCGCCGCGGCGCGGCTGAGCCGGGCGCGCGGATTCTCGGCGCGCAGCAGAACAACGCAGGGGATGAGCGCCCACACGGCGATACCCAACGACCACCAGTAGGCGGTATCGAAAGCCCCGGCCAGCTTGACGGGCGACGGCGAGACCCCACTCGCACGCTGAAGCACCACGGCGAGCACCGCCGTCCCGATCGCCCCGCCGATGCGCTGCAGGACATTCAGCTGGGGCGTGGCGTCGGACAGCTGATCGGGCCGAAGCGAGGCGAACGCGGCGGTCATTGCCGGCATGAAGGAGAACCCGATGCCCACGCCCCGCACCAGCAGCACGGCCGAGATCGCGAGGATCGAGGTTGTTGCCCCCACGAACGCGAGCGGGATCGTGCTGAGACACAGGACCGAGACCCCGCCGAGGGCGACGCGGCCGCCGCCGAAGCGATCGGTCAGACGACCGGCCACAGGCATGGCGAACAGCATGCCAAGGCCCTGCGGACCCACGAGCAGTCCCGTCGCGATGAGGCTCTCGTGACGAACCTCCTGGTAGTAGTAGGGCACGAGGATCATCGCCCCGAACAGAGCCGCTCCCAGGCCAAACGTAGTAAACGACGCGGCTGCGAACACGCGATTCGCATACAGCCGGACGTCGAGCAGCGGGCGCTCGACGTGCAACGCATGCCAGCAGAACACGCCCGTCAGCACGAGCGCCGAGACGATCGGCCAGACGACGCTGGGGGCCGTCAGACTGCTGTGGGAGCCAAGCTGGCTGAGGCCGTACACAGCCGCGGTCGATGCCGAGGAGAGCAGCGCCAGGCCAACCATGTCCAGCCGCCCGGCCTCGCCGGATTCGGTCTGCGGAATCGTCCTCGAGCCGGCGATGAACGCGACCACGCCGATCGGGACGTTCACGAGGAAGATCCACGACCAGTGGAGGCTCTGGAGGATCATTCCGCCGAGCACGGGTCCAAGAATCGGACCGAGCATCGCGGGCATCGCCACGATGCCCATCACGCGGCCCATCCGCTTGGGACCTGCAACCTGGGCCATGATCAGCTGGGCGACCGGCATGATCATGCCGCCGCCGGCTCCCTGCAGAACGCGAAACAGCACGAGCTCTGTTGTGCTGGTGGCAACGGCGCACAGGGCCGAGCCGATCGTGAACAGGACCAGGGAGGTCATGTACACGCGCTTCGCCCCGAACCGCCGCGCCGCCCAGCCGGTTATCGGGATCACAGCGGCCAGCGCCAGCAGGTAGCCGGTCACCACCCACTGGATCTGCGCGATCGAGCTATGCAGGTCGTGCCCGAGCGTGCGCAACGCGACGTTGACGATCGTCGTGTCAAGGATCGACATGATCATCCCGAGGATCACCACCCCGGCGATGCGCCACACGTAGGGCTCGATGCGCTCGGAGCCGGCTGGCTGGAAGGCGGGCTCAGATCGGGAAGAGGTCATCGATCCCAAAAGTTTAGGTACCAAAGCTTTTTCTTCAAGAGCTCCGTGCGCGGGCTCACAGATGCCATCAGAACGCCAGCCCGCCGCCGGTTTTCATCCAGCAACGCGGACCCAGCCCCGGAGGGGCTCCATCAAGATGTACAGATGCGCGGGAGAGCCGTCTACCAGCGGTAGTGCGCGAAGGCCTTGTTGGCCTGTGCCATGCGGTAGATGTCGTCCTTGCGCTTGTACGCGCCCCCCTGCTGGGACAGCGCGTCGGTCAGCTCATTGGCCAGACGCTGGGCCATCGTCTTCTCGCGCCTTGAGCGGGCGAACTCCACGAGCCAGCGCACCGCGAGCGTGCGCGCGCGCCTGGACGGCACCTCAACCGGCACCTGGTAGGTCGCCCCGCCCACGCGTCGCGAACGGACCTCAAGCGTTGGCGTGAGCACCCTGATCGAAGCCTCCAGCGACTCCACGGGGTCCTTCTCGCTGCGCTCGGCCACGAGCGCCAGCGCGTCATACACGATCCGCTCGGCCGTGGACTTCTTGCCGTCGAGCATAACCTTGTTGATCACCTGCTGCACGAGCTTCGAGCGGTGTATCGGATCCGCCTCAACGGGGCGAATCTGGGCGGCGGCGCGTCTCGGCATGGTTGGCTACTTCTTTTTCACGCCGTACTGCGACCGCGCCTTCTTGCGATCGCTCACGCCGGCAGCGTCAAGCGTTCCGCGCACGACCTTGTACCGGACCCCCGGCAGATCCTTCACGCGACCCCCACGCACGAGCACCACAGAGTGCTCCTGCAGGTTGTGTCCCTCCCCGGGAATGTATGCCGTCACCTCGATCGACCCCGAGATCCGCACGCGAGCGACCTTCCGCAGCGCCGAGTTAGGCTTCTTCGGCGTCGTCGTGTACACCCGCGTGCACACCCCGCGCCGCTGGGGGGCTGCCACCTTCTTCTTACGTCCCGCCCCCGACTTCAACCCCGGGGTGGCCAGCTTCTTCTTGGGGGATACACGCCCCTTGCGCACGAGTTGAGAGGTCGTCGGCATCGGGCGCTGATCCTAGCAGCGCTACGCGCCCGCGGGGACGCCGGCCGCGCGCACCGGCGCGGGCATCATCGCCGAGGCCACCAGCACCAGCACGAACGCGAGCGCCTGGAGCACCACTCCCGCCGTGGTCCCCGCCATTGGATCGCCGAACACGATGATCCCCCCCGCGATACCCGCGATGTTCGCCGCGGTCCCCGTCACGGCGATCACCGGGACAGCCTCGCCGTCCTGCAGCCCGCGCGCGGACGCGTAGAAGGCGACGATCGACGCGAGCACCGCCACCGCCAGCCACGGGCTCAGCACGAGGCCGATCAGACCGTGTGCGCCGGTGATGCCCGTGAGCGCCTTGATCGCGGTGTCAGAGACCCCGAACAGGATCCCCGCCGCGGCCGCCAGCATCACGCCGTGATGCTCGACCGGCCCACCCATCCGCGGTCCCATCAGCAGCAGGCCCCCGAGCGCGAACAGACCGGCCTCAAACGCGATCATCGCGGCCTGGGAGAACTGCGAATGCGCGCCGTGCAGCGCCGGCAGCGTCACCCCGAGCATCACGAGGCCTGCGGCCGTCAGAATCAGACCGATCCACTGGCGGCGCCCCACCTTGAAGCCGAACAGCCGGTCGGCCATTACGGCGATGAACACAACCCCGGCAGCCAGCGACACCTGGATCACCGACATCGGCGCCAGCGACAGCGCCGCCACGTGCAGCCCCCAGCTCCCCGTCGCGATCACCATGCCCAGCGTGAACCACTTCGAGGAGTACAACCGGCGTGCAGAGCGAAGCGGGTGGCGCACCTCCACCCTGGGCACCGCATTGGCGCCGCGGTACTTGAAGAAGAAGCCGAGATTGGCCACGAACGCGCAGGCGAGCGCGAGCAGGACGCCGAAGTCAAGCGCCATGGGTGAGCTCAATCGTCATTGAGGGGCGAAGGGGCTGGGCGTCTTCAAGGGAAGAGTTGGCATGGGTCATTGGCATGTGAGGTTGGCGTGGAAGCGTTTGGAGGTCGTTGCGGTCTGGACGGTCTTATAGGGGGGTGTGTACTGTGCTCTTGGAACCTTTCCTCCCACTGAAGGGTTCATCGGCATAACCCCCGGCTGCTTTACGTGCAGCGACCGATCCCCGCAGATTGCCGGGCTAACCTGTGCGCAGGCTAAAGACCGTGCCTTTACGTCCAGTTTTGATGAGCATTTCCCCCTCCCGCCCACTGCTGATGGTCGATATCGACGGGGTTATCTCGTTGTTCGGCTCCCTCGAACACTCGTCCAGCCGGCCCTCGGGATCGAATGGGGAGCCCGGCGCCGCGGCCCCTGAGGGCGCATTCCACTCGATCGACGGCATACCCCACTTCCTTTCGGCCACCGCCGCCGCTCACCTGCTCGATCTGGCCCAGGACTTTGATCTCGTGTGGGCGAGCGGGTGGGAGGAGCGTGCCGAGGAGCACCTGCCCCACCTGCTCGGTCTGCCCGCGGGGCTGCCGTTCCTGCGCTTCGAGCGCTCGCCAGGGCAAGGCCACGCGCACTGGAAGCTCGCGGCCATCGAAGCCTACGCCGGGATGCGGCCGCTGGCGTGGATCGACGACTCTTTCAACCAGGCCTGCCACGAGTGGGCCGCAGAACGCGCGGCCCCTACGCTCCTGGTGAGAACCATCCCCGAGCACGGGCTCACATCACGGGAGGCGGAGCTGCTTGCGGCGTGGGCACGGGGCCATTCCCCGGAGCGACCGACGCCGCCCGGGGCAGGTGCAACGGCTCGGAAACCGCCGCTGGCACCCCTGCGAGGCCCGGACAGAGCGCCCGCAGCGACATCCCTTCACGGGGGCCGGGCGAAATGATCAACGAAAGCGAGAACTGCCCGGTGGTCGCCGTCACGGCCTGAGCGAGCGTTCGCTCGCTGACGACTTCGCCCTTCTTCGACACGCTGCGGACCTGGATCTCAACCGGAGCGCCCGCGATCGGCGCTCCGTCGAGAAACGTGACAGCGCCCTTCAGCATCGTCGTTTCGCCGGCGGGGCTTGCTTCGGTCGGAGGGCTCGGAGGACCTGGGGCGCCCCGTTCGCCCCCGCTCTGTTCGCTGGGTGGTGTCGAGGAGACCAGCGAGAGCGTCGCCCTCGCCGGGCGGCCGGCCAGCTGGCGCACGCCGGGGCGGATCTTCGGAAGCTCACCGTAGAGAGCGTCGCCGGGACAATCGGTCGAGTCGGCGTCGCGGTGCCCGGCGATGCGCGGCAGAGAGACGTGCGCGCCGGCGGGGAACCGGCTGTAGCGGGCACCGGCCGGATTGACCCGCAGGGTGACCCTTCCGATGGCGGACACGCCATGCAGCGAAAGCTTCCACGCGAGCAGCCGTTCCAGGGCCGTGCGGGCGCCCGCCGAGATGGGCGTGCTCATGAACGAGCCCAGAACAGCCACGCCGCATGAAACGACGTTGTAGCCGCCGGCGTGCGCCCCCACGACCGGCTCGTCGATGCCTCCTGCGCGCGCCTCGAATATGCGTCCGTAGGAGTCCAGCACGAAGTTGTAGCCGATGTCGTTCCACCCATTGACATAGCGATGGAAGGCGTAGATCGCGCGCAGCATCGCCGGCACCTCCCCGGGGGTGTAGCCGTTGGGGTTCTCGGTGTGGTGGACAAACGCCATCCGCACATCTCCGTATTCGGGGGCGACCCTCGGCGGAGCGATCCCCTGGGCCCACGCGCGGCGGGCGATGATCGGCGGCTGACCGGGCCCCGCCGCCAGCACGGGCGTCGCACGTTCAAGCCCCCCCGCCGAGGCGAGCCAGGAGAACGCGCTCGCCTGCCTACGGGCTCCCACGCCGCCGCTTACGTCCACCAGGTGCAGCCGCACCCCGCTAAGCGCTCGGGTCAGGCGCACCTGCACCGCCGTGGCTCCCCCCGTCCACACCGGGTCGCCCACCAGCCCCCTCGTCGCAGTGGGCGCGTCGGGGCCGTGTCCGTGCCCACCAGCGGACACCCACCCGCTCCATCTCCCGTCGGCTTTGCCGAAGCGCAGCTCGATGCCCGCGTCGGCTGGCGCTCGCCACTCCACTCCAACCAGATCCGCGGCGCGCGGCAGCTGGATCGTAGTGTCGCCGCGCGCAAGGCGTCCCAGCCAGCGCCCTTCCACCACCGGACGCGGCGGGCCCACGAGCGCCGCGAGAACGCCCCCGGGGCGCACCAAACCGCCGGCCGCCGCGCCTGCGGTGGCGAGGAGCAAGGACCTGCGCGTCAGCCGACGCTCGCTCATAACTGCTCACTACACGGCAACCCCGGCGAACGTCGCGCTCAGCTCGATGAGAATCTCCTCACCTGCGCCCCCGCGCACCGCCGAGGCCCCCGGCCGCCGCGTCGCCATGCCACGGCGCGGCGGCCCACCCAAACGACTACTCGCTCGGCTCCTCCGGAACCTCAAGGTCGGCCAGCTCTTCGACGAAGCCCGGGTCCGTGGCGCCCGCGCCGATCTTCTCAAGCGACGCCAGATCCGCGTCGAACTCCTGCCCGTAGCCACCATTGAAGCCCTCGCCGCCCGAGAGGCCCAGCTCGGCGGCGATCTCGTCCTGGTCGAGCAGTCCTACGTCGTCGATCGCGCGGGGTAGCGGCTCGGACGGTTCGATCTCTATCCGTCGGTAGCGCTTCAGCCCGGTCGCCGCCGGGATCAGCTTGCCGATGATCACGTTCTCCTTGAGCCCGTTCAACCGATCGGTCTTGCCCTCAAGAGCTGCGTCGGTGAGAACCTTCGTGGTCTCCTGGAAGGACGCCGCCGACAGGAAGGAGTCCGTGTTCAGGGACGCCTTCGTGATGCCGAGGATGATGTCCTCGAACTGCGCGGCCTCGCCCTTCTTCTCGATCACCGCGTCGTTCGTCTTCGCGAATTCGAACCGGTCCACGAACTGTCCGGGAAGGTAGTCGGTGTCGCCCTTCTGATCGACCCGCACCTTCTTCAGCATCTGTCGCACGATCAACTCGATGTGCTTGTCGTTGATGTCGACGCCCTGGGACTTGTAGACCTCCTGGACCTCCTTCACCAGGTACTGCTCGGTCTCGGTCCGCCCGCGGATCGCCAGCAGCTCGTGTGGATACACCGACCCCTCGTTGAGCTGCCTGCCCGCCGTGATCTTCTCGCCGGCGCCGATGAACAGACGCGTGCGCCGTGGGAAGGCATGGCGCTGCTCCTCACCGGACTCGTCGGTGATGGTGACCGTGAGCGCCTTGTCGGTCTCCTCGATCGAAACCACCCCGTCGTGCTCTGCGATCTTCGCCAGCCCCTTCGGCTTGCGCGCCTCGAACAGCTCGACAACTCGCGGCAGACCGTGGGTGATGTCCGCCCCTGCGACGCCTCCGGTGTGGAAGGTACGCATCGTCAGCTGCGTGCCCGGCTCGCCGATCGACTGGGCCGCAATGATGCCCACCGCGTCGCCGATCTGCGCGAGCGCGCCCGTGGCCATCGCCCGGCCGTAGCAGGCCTGACAGACACCGCTGACAGCCTCGCACTTGAGCACCGAGCGCACCGGAACGGCGATCTCGCTGCCCTTCTCGTGATCGTCACCGAAGGCCAGCACCATATCGGCGAGCTCGGCACGACCGATCTCCGCGCCCTGCTCCACGAGCATCCGGCCGCGCTTGGTCGTGATCGGCTCGGCGGCGATCCGCCCGACGAGCCCGTCGTTGGGCTCTCCGCTGGCCTTGAACACCAGCATCTCGATGTGCTCGCCGGTGCCGCAATCGGCCTCGCGAACGATCACGTCCTGGGCCACATCGACCAGGCGTCGTGTCAAATAGCCCGAGTCGGCGGTGCGCAGGGCGGTGTCGGCGAGACCCTTTCGCGCGCCGTGGGTCGAGATGAAGTACTCGAGGACCGACAGGCCCTCCATGAAGTTGGCCTTGATCGGACGCTCGATGATTTCGCCCTTCGGGTTGGCCATCAGGCCACGCATGCCCGCCAGCTGACGGATCTGCTTGAACGAGCCGCGAGCACCGGAGTTGGCCATCATGAAGATCGGGTTCAACGTCGCGAGGTTTCCGACCATCGCCTCGGCCACCTCGTCTGTGGCCGAGTTCCACTTCTCGACCACGGCCTCGTGGCGCTCCTCCTGGGTGATCAGGCCCATGTCGTACTGATCTGAGATCTCCGCAACCAGCTTCTCGTACTTGTCGATGATCGACTGCTTCTCCGGGGGAATCACCACGTCGTTCTTGGAGATCGTGATCCCCGCCTGGGTCGCGTACTTGAAGCCCAAGTCCTTGAACGCGTCGAGCACCAGCGAGATCGTCGTCGCACCGTAGGTCTGTACCAGCATGTCGATCAGACGGGTCGTGTCGCGCTTCTTCATCGACTGGTTGACGAAGGTGTACTTGGAGGCGTCGAACTCGTCGCCCAACGCCTCGGCCAGCGCCCGCTCGATGCGGTCGTTGTAGATGATCCGCCCGATCGTGGTCAGCACGTGCCCACCCTCTCGCCCGAACGGCCGGAACTCGGCGAGGTCGTGCAGCTTGACCACACCTCCCTCGTAGGAAAGCTCCGCCTCCTGCGCGGTGCGGAACACATGCGGCCGTGGCTCGTAGGTGGCCCGGTCGATCTTCGACAGCTCCTCGGCCTCCGGTCCGTAGGTCAGGTAGTAGGCGCCCAGGATCATGTCCTGCGTCGGGGTCGCCAACGGCGCCCCGTGGGCCGGGGACAGGATGTTGTTGGAGGAGAGCATCAAGATGCGCGCCTCGGCCTGAGCCTCGGCCGAGAGGGGCAGGTGCACGGCCATCTGATCACCGTCGAAGTCGGCGTTGAAGGCGTGGCAGACCAGCGGATGAACCTGGATCGCCTTGCCCTCGACCAGCAGCGGCTCGAACGCCTGGATGCCCAGACGGTGAAGCGTCGGGGCGCGGTTGAGCAGCACAGGGTGCTCGTGGATGACCTCCTCGAGGACGTCCCACACCTCGCCGATCATCGAGTCGACCATCTTCTTGGCCGCCTTGATGTTCTGCGCCGACTTGCGCTCGACCAAACGGGCCATGATGAACGGCTTGAACAGCTCCAGCGCCATGATCTTCGGAAGGCCGCACTGGTGGAGCTTGAGATAGGGGCCGGCCACGATCACCGAGCGCCCGGAGTAGTCCACGCGCTTGCCGAGCAGATTCTGGCGGAAACGACCCTGCTTGCCCTTGAGCATGTCCGACAGCGACTTCAGCGGACGGTTGCCCGGTCCGGTCACAGGGCGTCCGCGGCGACCGTTGTCGAACAGCGCGTCGACGGCCTCCTGCAGCATGCGCTTCTCGTTGTTCACGATGATCTCCGGCGCGCCGAGGTCGAGCAGCCGCTTCAGGCGGTTGTTGCGGTTGATCACCCGTCGGTAGAGGTCGTTGAGATCCGAGGTCGCGAACCGCCCGCCGTCGAGCTGCACCATTGGGCGCAGCTCCGGGGGGATCACAGGCACGGCGTCGATGACCATCATCTCGGGCTTGTTCCCGGACTGGATGAAGGCGGAGACCACCTTCAGGCGCTTGACCGCGCGTGCCTGCTTCTGGCCTTTCCCGGTCTTCACCTGCTCCTCGAGCTCCAGCCGTTCGGCCTGCAGGTCGACCTGCTGGAGCAGGTCGCGGACGGCCTCGGCGCCCATCCCTCCACGGAAGTACTCGCCGAAGCCATAAGAGGATCCGAAGCGCTCCTTCAACTCGCGGAAGGTCGTCTCGTCGTGCTCGATCTGCTTGGGCTCCATCGTCTTGAACAGCTCCCACACGTTGCGCATCCGCTCGGCCGCGTCCTCAATGTAGGCTTCGGTGTCGGCGATGTCGGCGTCGAACGCCTTGTGCAGCTCCTTGGAGAGCTTCTCGCGCTCCTCGTCAGATAGCTTCGACAGGTTCAAGTCGAGCGAGTCCGCCCACAGGTGGTCGTCGTCGTTGAAATGGGTCTGTTTGCCGTTCTGCAGGTACTTCTCCCGGCGCTTGAGCGACTCGCGCAATTCCAGCACGCGCTCCTCACGCTCGGCCGCGTAGGCGTCGAGGCCCTTGTTGACCTCCTTCTCGAGCGTGTCCATGTCCTTGGTCCGCGCCTCGTCATCCACCCACGTGACGATCGATGCTGCGAAGTACAGGACCTTCTCGAGTTCCTTCGGTGCCATGTCGAGCAAGTAGCCGATACGGCTCGGCACTCCCTTGAAGAACCAGATGTGGCTCACCGGAGCGGCGAGGTCGACGTGACCCATGCGTTCGCGGCGGACCTTCGAACGCGTCACCTCCACACCGCAGCGCTCACACACGATGCCCTTGTAGCGAACACGCTTGTACTTGCCGCAGTAGCACTCCCAGTCCTTGGTAGGACCAAAGATGCGCTCGCAGAACAGGCCGTCCTTCTCCGGCTTGAGCGTGCGGTAGTTGATGGTCTCAGGCTTGATCACCTCCCCCGAGCTCCAGCTGCGGATCTGCTTTGAGGACGCGAGACTGATCTCGATTGCGTCGAAGTTGTTTATGTCGATCATCTCGTCCTAGCTTTCGCTCGCGGGTGAAACGGGATTAATGTCCAGCTCCTCTACGTCCTCGATGTCGAGCTCCTCCTCGACCAACGGCTCCTCTCCGTCCTGTGCCTCGACGAACCCATCGGCCGCTCCCCGATCGGGCTCAGAGTCATCGGCCGGCCCGTCGGGTGCATCCTCCTCGCCCTCGTCCGCCTCCGCGGCCGCCGTGTCACCCGCGAGTGCGCGCACACCCGAGAGGTCGATGCCGAGCTCCTCGGCGGCGCGCAGTAGGTCGTCGTCTTCGTCGCGCATCTCGGTGCGCTGACCCTCCTCGGAGACGACGTTCACGTCGAGCGCCAGCGACTGCATCTCCTTCAGCAGCACTTTGAAAGACTCGGGGACCGATGGCTCGGCGATGTTCTCGCCCTTGACGATCGCCTCGTAGGCCTTCACCCGCCCGATCGTGTCATCGGACTTGATCGTGAGCATCTCCTGCAACGTGTAGGCGGCGCCGAACGCCTCCAGCGCCCATACCTCCATCTCGCCGAAGCGCTGCCCACCGAATTGGGCCTTGCCGCCCAGCGGCTGCTGGGTTACCAGCGAATACGGACCGGTCGAGCGGGCGTGGATCTTGTCATCGACCAGGTGCAGGAGCTTGAGGATGTACATGTACCCCACCGTCACCTGTTCGGCGAACGGCTCGCCCGTGCGGCCGTTGAACAGGGTCATCTTGCCCGAAGCCTGCTCGCCCGGGCGGCGGCTCTTGTCGACATCCATGCGAATCCGCCCACGGTGCGCGTCCTGCCAGCGGACGAGCGCCTCGTCGACGTCCTGGACGGTGGCGCCGTCGAATACCGGGGTCGAGACGTACACGCGCCCCGCCGAGCCATCGCCGTTGCCGCCACCGTTGTGGGCGATGCGATAGGCGTCCGAGCCGTCGTCATACCAACCCTGCGCGGCCACCCAGCCCAGGTGGGTCTCGAGGATCTGCCCGACGTTCATGCGGCTTGGAACGCCGAGAGGATTGAGGATCACGTCGACCGGAGTGCCGTCCTCCAGGAACGGCATGTCCTGCTCCTCGACGATCTTGGAGATCACCCCCTTGTTGCCGTGACGCCCCGCGAGCTTGTCCCCCTCGGAGATCTTGCGCTTCTTGGCCACGAACACGCGTACGAGGTCGTTCACGCCCGGTGGCAGATCATCCCCGGCGTCCCTACTGAACGTCTTCACGTCGATCACCACGCCACCCTCGCCGTGGGGGACCTTCAGCGAGGTGTCGCGAACCTCGCGCGCCTTCTCCTTGAAGATCGCCCGGATCAGCTTCTCCTCGGCGGTCAGCTCAGTCTCGCCCTTGGGCGTGACCTTGCCCACCAGCAGATCGCCCGAGATCACCTCGGCGCCCACGCGCACGATCCCGCGATCGTCGAGATTGCGAAGCGACTCCTCCGAGCGGTTTGGGATGTCGCGGGTGATCTCCTCCTCGCCCAGCTTCGTGGTGCGGGCGTCGATCTCGTACTCCTCGATGTGGATCGAGGTGAGCTCGTCGTCCTGCACCAGGCGCTTGGACAGGATGATCGCGTCCTCGAAGTTGTAGCCCTCCCACGACATGAACGCGACCATGAGGTTCTTGCCCAGCGCCATCTCCCCCCGGTCGGTCGAGGAGCCGTCGGCGAGCACGTCGCCCTCTTTGACCTTCTGGCCCGTCTTCACGCGCGGCTTGTGGTGGATGACGGTGCCCTGGTTGGAGCGCATGAACTTCTGCAGCTCGTACTCCTCCCTCTTGCCGGCGCTCCCCTGCACCACGATCTGATTGGCGTCGACATACTCGACCGTGCCGGTGTCCTTGGTGAGCAGCACGTCGCCCGTGTCCAGTGCCGCGCGCCGCTCCATGCCCGTGCCGACGAGTGGAGCGTCCGCTTTCAGGAGCGGCACCGCCTGGCGCTGCATGTTCGAGCCCATGAGCGCCCGGTTGGCGTCGTCATGCTCGAGGAATGGGATCATCGCGGTCGCCACCGACCAGATCTGCTCGGGGGAGACATCCACCAGATCGACGTCCTTCGGTCCGACCGTCACGTACTGGCCGGCCTGCGTGCGGCACAGGATCTCCGAGCCCTTCAAACGGCCGGTCTTCGGGTCAACGGGCGTGTTCGCCTGGGCGATCAGGAGCTCCTCTTCCTGGGTGGCGTCGAGCCGCTCGACCTTGTCCGTCACGACACCGTCCTTGACGATGCGATAAGGAGTCGTCACGAACCCGTACTCGGAGACCTCCGCGAAGGAGGACAGCGAGCCGATCAGACCGATGTTCGGTCCCTCGGGGGTCTCGATCGGGCACATGCGCCCGTAATGGGTGGGGTGCACGTCGCGCACCTCGATGGGCGCGCGCTCGCGCGTGAGTCCGCCGGCCCCAAGCGCGGACAGACGGCGACGGTGGGTGAGCCCTGCCAGCGAGTTCGTCTGGTCCATGAACTGGGACAGCTGGGAGGAGCCGAAGAACTCCTTCAGGGCCGCGACCACGGGACGGATGTTGATGATCGTCTGTGGCGTGATCGTGTCGGCGTCCTCGGTCGTCAGACGCTCGCGCACCACTCGCTCCATGCGGTAAAGCCCGATCCGGAACGCCTCCTGGATCAGCTCTCCCACGGTACGCAGGCGCCGATTGCCGAAGTGCTCGTACTCGTCTAGGTGCTCGGCCACCGGCTCGCGCGGCATGCTCGTGGCCTCGGCCGCGTAGTCCTTGATCTCGTTGTCGGGATCCTCGGGCAGGCCCAAGCGCTTGGGCAGCAGCACCAGCTCGCGCACCAGCGCCAGGATGTCGTCATGAGTGAGCGTGCGGGTGTCGATGTCGACGTCCAGACCCAACCGTGAGTTGAGCTTGTAGCGACCGACCCGCGTGAGGTCGTAGCGCTTGGGGTCGAAGAACAGCTGGTTGAGCAGCGCCTTCGCGTTGTCCACGCTCGGCGGCTCGCCGGGGCGCTGCTTCTTGAACAGCTCGATCAGCGCGCCCTCTTCGGTACGCGTCACCTCGGTGTCGGACTCGATCGTGTTGCGGATGTACAGCGAGTTCTCGAACAGCCGCAGGATCTCCTCGTCGCTCGAGTACCCCATGGCGCGCAGGAGCACCGTCACCGGCAGCTTGCGCTTGCGGTCGATCCGGACGAAGACCTTGCCTTTCTTGTCGATCTCCAGCTCGAGCCACGACCCGCGCGCGGGCATCAGGTTGGCGATGAACACCTGCTTCTCGCGATCCTTCGGCTCCATCAGATACGCCCCCGGGGAGCGCACGAGCTGGGTGACCACCACGCGCTCGGTGCCGTTGATCACGAACGTCCCCCGCTCGGTCATCCACGGGAAGTCGCCCATGAACACCGACTGCTCGCGTATCTCTCCAGTCTCGCGGTTGATGAACGCCACCGTCACAGTCAGCGGGCGAGCGTACGTCAGATCCTTCTCGCGGCACTGGTCCAGCGACGCGACAGGCTCGTCGAACGTGAACTCGCCGAACTGGACCGCCAGGTTGCCGGTGTAGTCCTCGATCGGTGAGATGTCGTCGATCGTCTCGCGCAAACCACCCTTCGCCGGGTCGGTCAGCCACGCGAACGAGCGGCGCTGGATGTCAATCAGGTTGGGGACGTCAACAGTCTTCTTGAGGCGCGCGAAGCTTCGGCGCGTCCGGAGAGCATCTGCAGCAGCCAAGAAACGACTCCTTCGGAGGGCGAGAAACGGGGAGAGGAGGGCGCCGAAGCGCGACCAGACAAGATAGCATAGACCATCGACGCCCTCAAGGGGCTGCCAGCGCTCACGGACCCCACCCTCGACGATCGCGTATCTGGCGCGGCGTCGTGCTCTGCGGGTGGCTGCGGCTATCGGCCAGCAGTGGGCACTTTACCGGAAAAGCGGCGTGATTGTTAGCCGCGGATAAAGAAAGGGCTCCGCGATCGCAAGAGGGCCCCGCGATCGCGGGGCCCTCATCGGGACGGATCCGCGATACCGCGCTGCGCGCAACGGGGATACCGCGCTGCGCGCAACGGGTCTACTTGAGCTCCACAGAGGCTCCGGCCTCCTCGAGTTCCTGCTTGAGCTTGTCCGCCTCCTCGCGTTCGATCCCCTCCTTCACCGGCTTGGGGGCCTCGTCGACGAGTGCCTTGGCCTCTTTCAACCCGAGCCCCGTGGCAGCGCGCACGACCTTGATCACCTGGATCTTCTTGTCGCCTGCCGCTGCGAGGATCAGGTCGAACGTGCTCTGCTCTTCGGCGGCCTCTCCCGCGCCGTCGCCTCCGCCGGCGGCGGCCACTGCCGCCGGGGCCGCAACGGCAGCCGCCGATACGCCGAACTCCTCCTCGAGCGCCTTGATCCGCTCGGCGAGCTCGAGCACCGAGATGCCCTTGAGCTCCTCGATCCAGTCCTGTGTGCTTATGGCTGCAGCCATCTTCGTCAGTCCTCCTTGGTGGGATTCGCGTCGGCGTCATCGGACTGCGTTTCAGCCGAGGCGTCCGCCGGGTTGTCGTTGTCTTGGGCCGACTCATGCGCCGGCTCAGCTTGGTTCTCGGCCGCCGCCTCGGCGTCGGGCTGAGACTCCCCGGCCTTGGGCTCCTCGGCCTGGGCCTGAGACTCCTCCGCGGGGGGCTCCTGGGCCTTGGGCTCGTCCTGGGCCTGAGGCTCCTCCGCGGAGGGCTCCTCGGCGGCGGGCTCGGCCGTTGTCGAAGTCCCCTCGGCCTCGGCCGGAGGCTCCGTTGCAACAGCGGGTGCCTCCGCAGCCGGCGGGGGCCCGGCGGGGATCTCTCCGGACTCCTTCTTCTCGCGTACCTGTCCGAGGGCCATGGCCAAACCGCCGAGGAGGGCACCGAGGGTGCGGACGAGGCCGCTGACGGGAGAGGCCACGACCCCGACGAGCTGGCCGTAGAGCACCTCGCGGGAGGGCAGTCGCGAGAGCGAGCGGATCTGCTCGGCGTCGAGCGGGGCGCCTTCCATCAGCCCACCCTTGAAGGGCAGCAGCTGTGTCGCCCGGCCGTAGTCGGCGATCGCTTTCGCCGCCGTGGCGATGTCGCCGCGCACGAACGTCAGCGCGGTGGGCCCGGCCAGGAAAGCCTTCAGTGTCTCAGCCCCCGCCTGATCGGCTGCCCGTTCGGTGAGCGAGTTCTTGACGACCTTGAACGTGGCGTCTGACTCGCGCAGCGTGGAGCGGAGCTCGGCCGCCTGGGGCACGGAGATGCCACGGTAGTCGACAGCGAAGATCGCTTGCGATTCGTCTATATGGGCGACGATCTCAGCAATCGCCACGGCCTTCTGGTCTCGGTTCATTGGGGCTCCTGTCCCGGTCTTATACGCGCAGCGCGCGCCCGCCGGGGGTCTCTGGTGGCCTGCGTGGGATGCGCTAAGCGGCGATCGTCGCCGCGGGCGCCTCCTCGATGATGTCACGTGTGCGGCTTGGGTCGACCTTCACGCCCGGACCCATCGTCGAGCTCAGCGTGATCGTGCGTAGGTAACGACCTTTCGCAACCGACGGCTTGGCGCGGATCAGCTCTTCGATCACGGCCACGTAGTTCTCCAGCAGCTGCCGGTCTTTGAAGCTCGCCTTGCCGATCACCATGTGCACGATCGCGGTGCGGTCGGTGCGGTACTCGACCTTGCCCGACTTGGACTCTTCGACTGCCTTGGCGACATCCATCGTCACCGTGCCCACCTTCGGGTTGGGCATCTTCCCCGAGGGTCCCAGCACGCGTCCCAGACGCCCCACCACCGACATCATGTCGGGAGTGGCGATCACAACGTCGAAGTCGTCGAAGCCCTCCTCGATCCGTTTGGCAAGATCCTCCCCCCCGACCACGTCGGCGCCCGCCTGCTCGGCATCGCGGACCTTCTCGCCCTGGGCGAACACGGCGATCTTCACGTCCCTTCCCAGACCGTTCGGCAGGGCGATCGTGCCCCGCAGCTGCTCGTCGGCGTGGCGCACGTTCAGACCCGTGCGGACATGGAGCTCGATCGACTCGTCGAAGTTCGCGTCGGAGAGGCTCCGCACGAGCGCCACCGCCTCCCCGGGCTGATACTCGCGCTCGCGATCCACCTTGGCCAGCCGATCTCTGTAGCGCCGTCCATGAGCGCTCACGAAGCCACCTCCACGCCCATCGAGCGCGCCGTGCCCGCGATGATCTTCGCCGCCTGATCGACGTCGTGCGCGTTTAGATCTCCGAGCTTGCGCTCGGCGATCTCGCGCAGCTGCTCCTGGCTGATCGTGCCGACCTTGACGCGATTCGGCTCGCCCGAGCCCTTGTTGATTTTGATGGCCTGGCGGATCAGCACCGCCGCCGGGGGAGTCTTCGTGATGAACGTGAACGAGCGGTCCTCATAGACCGTGATCACCACCGGAATCACCGTGCCGGTCTCGCCCTGCGTCTGCGCGTTGAACGCCTTGCAGAACTCCATGATGTTGATCCCATGCTGGCCCAGGGCAGGACCGACCGGCGGGGCGGGACTCGCCTGCCCGGCGTTCGCCTGGAGCTTGATGGTTGTCAGAACCTTCTTGGCCATGTCAGAGCTTCTTCACTTGATCGAATCCCACCTCGACAGGGGTCTCCCTGCCAAAGATTGATACCAGCACCTTGAGCCTGGCCGCATCCTCGTTGATCTCGGATATCTCGCCGGAGAAGTCAGAGAGCGGACCGGACACGACCTTGACCGACTCGCCGATAGTGAACTGCGCGCGCGTGCGTACGGCCGTGGCCACCTCCTTGTGCAGCAACCGATCGACCTCGCCCTGCGTCAAAGCCACGGGCTCTTGGGAGGCCCCCACGAACCCCGTTACGCCGGGGGTGCCCTTGACGACCCCCCAGGAGTCCTCGTTCAGCTCCATGTTCACGAGCACGTAGCCTGGCATCGTGCGCTTCTCGACGGTGACCTTCTGGTTGTCCTTCATCTCCGATACTGCTTCGGTGGGCACGACCACGTTGCGCACCGCGCGCTGCTGGCCGAGGGAAACGACCCGGTGTTCGAGGTTGTCCTTGACCTTGTTCTCGTGACCGGAGTAAGTGTTGACGACATACCAACGAAACATTCAGGGTTCCTTGAAGGGTTAGATGACGGACGGGGACGGCGGGCTGGATGACGGTGCGCGACGGGGCCCGATCGGGAGTTCGTGCAGGGGCGATCCGCTAGAGGATGAATTCGACGATTTCCTTGGCCACGTAGTCGGCCAGACCCAGGTAGGCGCCGGCGATCGCCACGAAGCCGAGCACGACCGCCGTCGCCTGGGTGACCTGACGGCGGTCGGGCCACTGCACGCGCTGTAGCTCGGCCCAGCTGGCGCGCAGGAAGGACAGGGCGCGGTTGCCCCCCCGCAGGGGAGCCCCCGACGGCCGCTCGTGACCGCCACCGCCCGCGCCGCCATTGCCGCCATCGGCGCCCCCGCCTCCTCCACGCCCGGAGAAGGTCTGTGGCCCCTGAAGCTCGTCCTCGGCGCCCTCCGGAGGTCCGTCCTGCAGGGGGGCCTCGGCGAGGTCGGGCTCGGGCGTCGCCACGCCCCCCGCGCCGCGCACGAGCGCGGCGTCGAACTCGTCGATGTTTCCAGAGGCATGGTCGAGCGCACCCGGAAGATCGGCGCGGATTGGCTGGCTGGGGGACACCGTGGGCGTGCCCTCCCGACCCCCGGGCACCGGCTCCGAGCCAGTCCCCTGGACTGTCTGCCCCGGTGCCTCCGCGGCTGCGGTGCCCCGGCCTGCGGCTGCTGTGCCCCGGCGGACGCGGCGTTGCTTTGCGCGTTTGCGGTCACGGGCCACAGCAGCGCTCCCGCGCTAACGGGTCTCCCGATGGCTGGTGTGCTTGCGGCACCAGCGGCAGTACTTGCGCAGGCTTACCCGGTCGGGGTTGTTGCGCTTGCTCTTGTTCGTCTGGTAGTTGCGGTGCTTGCACTCCTCGCAAGCGAGGGTGATAGCGATTCGAACGTCTCCGCGGGCCATGTGAGAAATCCCTGCGTAGTTGTGGACAGCGGCCTCGGGCGAAGAAAAACCCCGCCCAGGCGCGAGGTGCAAGCAAGTCTAGCGCGGTTGCGCCCGCGGAGCCACCGCGGAGTCGATCGCTCCCGGCCTTGACGCGACGCGCGCCAACGGCGAAGCTTGGCAAGCATGCACCTGCCCGAGCCGATCCCTGTGAGCGTTCAAGACGAGACCTTCGCGGGCGTCACCTACCACATACGCGGCGAACTGGTCCCCGAGCTGCAGATCGAGATCAGCGGGCGAGCGGTGATGTTCGAGCACCACGTGCTGCTGTGGAAGCAGACGCAGCTGAACATCGAGCTCAAGAAGCTTCCGGGGGCGGTCAAACGCAAGATCGCTGGGCTCGAGTTCTTCGTCACCCGCACATCCGGCTCGGGGCGGATCGCGTTCTCGCGGGACTCTCCCGGCCAGTGCGTACCGATGCACCTGCGCCAGGGCGAAGGGCTGGATGTTCGCGAGCACCAGTTCGTCGCGGCCACCGACAACCTCGACTACAGCTTCGAGCGCATAAAGGGCGTGCAGAACATGGTGCTCGGCGGCTCGGGCTTCTTCATGGACAAGTTCCGCGCCACCGACGGAGATGCGCTGGTGTGGCTGCACGGGCACGGCAACGTGTTCCTGGTCAACCTCGACGACGGCGAGCAGCTGGACGTCGAGGCGGGCGCGTGGCTGTAAAAGGACCCGACGGTCAAGCTCCAGGCCGTCACGATGGGCCTGAAGACCGGCATCATGGGCGGCGGGGGCAAGCTCACCTGGAACCGCTTCACCGGCCCCGGGCGCCTGGCGATCCAAACCATGTTCATCGCCCCCCTAGAGGGTGCCGACATGAGCAACGCTCAGGCCGCCACCGCCGGCGGCATCGCAGGGGCGCTGATCGGGGGACTGACGCGTGGGTGAGGCTGGCCGCGCGTCTGTCGGCTACTCGTACAGCGTGAACGCCGCCAGGATCACGTACAGGGCGACGAGGGCCCAACCCTCGAATTCGGCGGCCTCACCGTCTCCGGTTACCTGCCAAACGGCCAGCGCCGTCAGCGCCAGCGCACCGATGTAGACGGGGGCGAGCGCGAACGTCAGCGTTGTCGAGAGCGCAAGGGAGACGAGCACGAGCAGCGGAAACAGAAACGCCGCGATCTGCGCGACCGAGTTCTTCACCACCGAGATCGCCAGGTCCGAGCGACCCTTCCGGGCGAGCACCAGCCCGGCGACGTTCTCCACAGCGTTCCCCGCAATCGCAACGATCACCAGGCCGGCAAACGCCTGTGACAGATTCAGCTGCGTTATCGCGGGCTCGAGCCCGTTGATGAACCAGTCCGAGACGAACGCCGATGCGCCTCCGGCCACCGACAGCAGCACCAGCGTCAACGCCAGGCCGAGGCGCGGTCCCTCCCGGCGGACGTCCGGCCCGTCTCCCACCCCGGGGAGAGGATCCGAGCGTAGATAGGGCACCACCCAAGCCAGGTAGACGACCAGAAGGCAGATCGCCCCGACGATCGAGATCGTCTTGACATGATGGCTCGCGGGGTCGTGCGAGCTGAGCGACAGGCCGAGAAGCACGATGATGAAGACAGTCACCTGCAAGAGCGTCGCCGTGTCCCTGGGCAGGCGGTGGGAGAAGCGCATGATGCCGTCCGGCGCCCGCCGCGCGCCGACGACGATCACCAGGCCGAGCACCAGCAGGGCGTTGGCGAGAATCGAGCCGATGATCGCCGTCTGCGCCACGACGAGCTCACCCTTCTGCAGGGCGAAGACCACCACGAACAGCTCCGGCAGGTTGCCGAGCGTCGACTGCATCATCCCAGTGACCCCGGGGCCGAAGCGCTCGCCGAGCTGCTCAGTGGCGAAGGACACGACCCACGCGAGGCCTGCAAGCGCGAGCGTGGCGAGCGCGAAGCGGGGCACCGCGGCCCACGCCTCGTAGTTGGCTACGCCCGCCAGCGCCGTGAGAATCGCGATCACCAGCAGCGCCCAGCGCTCGACACGAGTCAGAGCGGACATCGCGGCGAGCATAGTCACCGCCCATCACAGAAAGACGGCCGTCAGTGACTCTCGAAGACCCGGTCGATCATCCCGTAGTCGCGCGCCTGCTCGGCCGAGAAGAAGCGATCGCGCTCCATGTCCGCGCGTACCCTGTCCCTCGATTTGCCGGTGTGCTCGGCATAGATCTCATCGAGGTCCTCGCGCACGGCGAGGATCTCGCGCGCGTGGATCTCGATGTCGGTCGACTGCCCTTGAAACCCGGCCGAGGGCTGGTGGATGAGGATGCGAGAGTTGGGCAACGCCGCGCGCTTGCCTTTCGTGCCAGCGCACAGGAGCAGCGACCCCATCGACATCGCCACACCCACGCACATCGTGTGGATGTCCGGCTTGACGAACTTCATCGTGTCGTAGATGGCGAGCCCCGAGTAGACCGAGCCGCCGGGTGAGTTGATGTACAGCGAGATGTCCTTCTCCGGATCCTCGCTCTCGAGGTGCAGCAGCTGGGCGACCACCAGGTTCGCCACCTGATCGTCGATCGGCGTGCCGAGGAAGATGATCCGCTCGTTCAGCAGCCGCGAGTAGATGTCGAACTCGCGCTCGCCGCGCGCGGTCCGCTCGATGACCATGGGGATCAGCGGCATTGACGCACCCTAGCGTGCAGGGCCCAGCGAGCGCGGGCGCGAGCTCGCGGCAGGATCGCTGATCGATCTCGCGCTGGCCGCATGCCCCGTCTCAGACCGCGGTCATCCATGCCGGAAACGGCAAGAACTTCATCTACGCAAACGACACGGTCAACTACGTGTGGACCGGTGCAAACCCCGCCACGGTCGTGCATGCGCATGAGAACTCCGGCGTCATCCACTGCGAAAACCCGCACATCGTCGTCTTCACCAGCCGCCGCGCCCTGCCTCACTTCAAGCTCGACGGGTGCAGGCACATCAGCTTCTTCTCCGTCGGCTACTGACCGGAGCCCACCCGGCGGGGAGCGGACTCAGATGTTGACGGTCTGCATCCCCGCCTCGTCGTAGCGCTCGCCCGCGGCAGCGGGGACCGCTTGTGCGATCCGCTCGACCTCCTCGGCGGTCAACCCGATCTCGGCCGCGGCGAGGTTCTCTTCCAGGTAGGAGACGCGCTTGGTGCCGGGGATCGGGACGATCTGCTCGCCCCGGTGGAGCACCCACGCCAGCGCCAGCTGTCCCGGGGTGATGCCCTTCTCGCCCGCAAGCTCGGAGACGCGCTCGGCGAGCTTCAGGTTCTGGTTCAGATTCTCCCCGGTGAAGCGCGGCCCGTAGCGGCGGAAGTCGCCCTCGTCAAGCTCCTCCGGCGAGGCGAAGCGTCCCGAGAGGAACCCACGCCCAAGCGGCGAGTAGGCGACGAGCGCGATCCCGAGCTCGTTCAACGTGGGCAGTATCTCCGGCTCGACGTCGCGTGTCCACAGCGAGTACTCGCTCTGCACCGCGGTGATCGGGTGGACAGCATGAGCGCGGCGGATCGTCTCCGCGCTGGCCTCGGAGAGGCCGATATGACGGATCTTGCCCTGCGCGACGAGCTCTGCCATCGCGCCGACCGTCTCCTCGACCGGCGTGTTGGGATCGACCCGATGCTGGTAGTAGAGGTCGACGTGCGCAACACCCAGACGCTCGAGCGAGGCCTCACAGGCCGAGCGCACGTAGTCGGGGCTGCCGTCGATCGTGCGGCGCAGCAGATTGCCGTCAGGCGACGGCTTGATGCCGAACTTCGTCGCAAGGAACACCTCGTCGCGACGACCCTCGATCGCGCGTCCAACCAGTTCCTCGTTTGTGTGCGGCCCATACATGTCCGAGGTGTCCAGGAAGTCGCACCCCAGATCGAGTGCGCGATGGATCGTGCGCAGCGCCTCGGGTTCATCGGTGGCGCCGTAGAAAGCAGACATGCCCATGCAGCCAAGGCCGATTGCGGAGACCTCGGGGCCGCCCGGCCCAAGGGTGCGCTTGTGCATGGGACGGGTATACCAGGCTCGCGTCGTTCCGAGTACATAATGTCTGACGCCGTGTTTCCTTTGAACCTGCCTAGTGTCTGACGCCGTGTTTCCGCTGAATCCACCCAACGTGCTGACGGTGCTGAGGATCATGCTCGTGCCGGCCCTGGTTGTCGCCCTGCTGGGGAACACGCCCGACGGTGACGTGATCGCGGCGGTTGTGTTTGCGCTGGCATCGCTCACCGACTTCGTCGACGGCTACCTCGCGCGAGCGCGCGCGGAGATCACGACGTTCGGCAAGTTGATGGACCCGCTTGCCGACAAGCTGCTGATCGTGGCGGCGCTGATCTCGCTCGTTTCGCTTCACCGGCTCGCCGCGTGGGTGGCGATGGTGATCATCACGCGCGAGTTCGCCGTGACGGTGCTGCGCCTCGGCGCCACCCAGGCGGGCGTGGTGATGGGTGCGAGCACGCTCGGCAAGGCCAAGACCTGCCTTCAGATCGCGGTCGTCCTCGCGATCATCGCCGTGCACGGACAGCCGCTGTGGGTTTCGGCGCTCCTCTACATCACGGTCCTCGTCACCGTGCTGTCCGGCCTTGACTACTTCTTCGGCCTACGCCGGCGCGTGCAGCAGGCGCAGGCTCGCAGCGAAGCGCAGGCACGCACGGCGCATACAGCTGAGTAGCGCCTCAGAAACCGGCGGCCAACCACTCCTCGAGGCTCGTCTGATGCGGGACCGGCCTGCCCGAGCCGATCTCGGCGCGCAGCTCTGCCAGCAGGCCGTGGCGCTCGGCGACGACGTTGTGCTGGTGGATCGTCTCCAGGTTCTCCTGGCGGGCCGAGACGAAGCTCGCGCCGTCCAGCTCGGAAAAGCCGTCGATCACGCCCGCAATCATCTCGCGCACGCAGTCCTCGACGAAGCGGGGGCGGCGATGGGCCTTCTCCACGACCTCGACCTCGTCCGAGCGCTTCATCAGCTCATAGATCTCCGATGACATGCTCGCCTCCGCGATGGCGAGCAGCGCGGAGGCGTCTATCTCGGCGACGCACTCCTCGATGCAGCCGATGTTCAACGTGGCCAGCCCGCGCTGGTTGTGGGTGGCGACGGGGACGCGCTGAAGGACGCGCTCGATCTGCTCTTCGGTGAACCCATCCTCGGCCAGCCGCTCAGCCGCGCGACCGGCCACGAGCTCCTGCGCGCACGGGCACGCGGTCATGCCCGTGGCCGACACGCCGACCGTACGTCGCGTCCCGTGCTCGAACGCCACTGCCCGCCCGTGCAGCGTATAGATCTCCTGGGTCCGCATACCCGACACCGGCGCGGGCTTGTGCTCGGGGTAGCGCGCCGCGATCGTGACCTCGGCACGCTCGGCTCCCTGGCGGGAGCGCACGAGCTCGGCTATGTGCTGGGCGAGCGTCTCTGCCCGAAACTGCGACTCGCTGAGGACGACCTCGCCGATCGCCTCGTTGATCACCTCGTCGAAGCGCGACATGTGCGCGCCCTTCTGGTCGCGGCTGAGATCGACGAAGCAGTCCAGCCGTGCGAAGAACAGCTCCTCGCGCACGCGCACCACCTTCTCGACGCCCGTTACTCCCACGCGCGAAAGCCCCACGGGCACGCCCGGCACGCGCGCCTGGACATCATCGTCTGCACCCCGTGCGGGGAAGGGCGGGGAGGTGAGCCGCGTCGCCTGCACCACGACCCAGCCTAGCGTGCGCTCGCGGACTGGGCGCGAAACCGAGGAGTCGGCCGGCGCCAATACCTGAGACCCTCGATTCTGGTATCACTTCGCACTTAGTTCGTCAAGGTCAGGCCTCGGGGCAAACCCGGACCAAGGAGGATCAGGCTCGGAAGCCGTGAGGAGGCAACGGAACCGCAGGCGCCACGATCGCAGCGCATAGGAGGCTAGGCGTAGTCGGGGAGTCGGGGCGGATCTCCACTCCGAGAGTCCGATCGAGCATGGGGGTCTCAGTTGAGGGAGGCAAGGGAGGGTCTGTCGATGGTCACGGACACAGCCGTGGTCGAGGTGGACGAGTTGAAAGCAATGATCGCCGGAGGCCAGGAACGGGGCTTCCGGACCTCCGGGTTCATCGCGGCGACGCTCGAGGAAGCCGAGCTCAGCGGGGAGCAGGCCGACGTCGATGATCCGGAGCTCGATGACGCCGAGGAGGGCGAGGCGGATGAAGCGCAGCATCAGACCCAGGAGCCTCGGGGGCGCTTTGAGGAACTGAGGGGGGCCGACGTCGACCTGACGGCGGAGCCGAGCCTGGATTCGCTGCGGCTGTATCTGGGCTCCATCGGCCGCGTTCCCCTGCTGAGCGCCGAGGAGGAGGTGCTGCTAGCCAAGCGGATCGAGCGCGGCGACATGGCGGCCAAGCAGCACATGGTCGAGGCGAACCTGCGCCTGGTGGTGTCCATCGCCAAGGGCTACGTCGGGCGCGGGCTGACGTTCCTGGACCTGATCCAGGAGGGTTCGCTCGGGCTGATCAGGGCGGTGGAGAAGTTCGACCACCGGCGCGGCTACAAGTTCTCGACGTACGCGACCTGGTGGATACGTCAGGCGGTGACTCGCGCGCTCGCCGACAAGGGACGGACGATCCGGATTCCCGTGCACATGGTGGAGCGGCTGAATAGGCTCATCCACGCCGAGCGTCAGCTGATCCAGCGGCTCGGGCGCGAACCGAGCACCGCCGAGATCGCCGCGGAGCTGGACTGCCCGGTGCGGGAGGTGCGCGATGTCATGCGCCTGGCTCAGCAGCCGGTCTCCCTGGAGAAGCAGGTGGGCGAGGAGGACGATGCTGCACTCGCGGACTTCGTCGAGGACGTCTCCGCTGCCTCGCCGTTCGAGATCGCCTCCGATGCGCTTCGCAGAGAGAGCATCACACGCGTGCTGGCGGCGCTGCCGCGGCGCGAGCGGGAGGTGATCGAGCTGCGCTACGGGATCGTGGGCGGGCGCCCGCGCACGCTGGAGGAGGTCGGTCGGGCGTTCAACATCACACGTGAGCGTGTCCGGCAGATCGAGAACCGAACACTGAAGAAGCTGCAGTCGCTTCCCGACGCCCAGCAGCTGCGCGAGGCATCCTGATCGGCGTCTGTCTACGCGCGGCACGGGCGTGCCCGCCCGTAGACAGACGCACGCCCTAAACTGACGCCCCCCGGCGGGGTTCCCGAGCGGTCAAAGGGGACGCGCTGTAAACGCGTTGGCTCTGCCTTCGCAGGTTCGAATCCTGCCCCCGCCATAGGTCACCGCCGCATGCACGAGAATGCACGTACGCGCAGCGAGTGAGCAAAGCCCCTGCTAATGCGCGGCACTTGGGTGCAAATGGCTGCAGGCCCGCGAGCGTCCCTGCAATAGGCTCAGCAACGACTCGGGAGCACAACGGGAGCATCGTGCTCCCGAACCGAGCGATTTGCGGTTGGGTGGACTCCACGCGGCGCTACACCCACGTGAGCGCGCACCAGCTGCGCGGCGCCGTCAAGCGTCTTCGGTTCGTTCCGGCCGACCATGCTGCGTCGTGGTCGCCGGATCAGGGCGCACGCGTCACGTGCTGAGGGCACGCTCTCGCCGGATGCTGCGCCGGGATGCTCCATTGTGCTTCCAGGAAAAGGAAGAGCCAGCGCCGGGTTACTCGCCGCGCCGCTGCGTGATCCTTCGATCGAATTGCATCAGCGGTGAGTCGGTCGGCTCGGCGTGCTGGTTCTCCTTCCAACAGGAAGCCTGACGCCTGCTACTGCTTCTGGCGACGAGCAGGGCGCCCTCGTCTCGCACGCCCGACACCTGCTTCGCCGTGGCCGGGGTACTCCGCCATGCCGGCCGTGGCGCTGCCCAAATCGTTCCTTTCCGGCAGCGCGCGGGCGCCTGACAGGCCGCTCGAGACGACCGCATTTCGGGCGAAAGCGCTACTTCCGTCTGACCGTGGAGGCTCCGCGGGATTGCGGCGGCTGCTGGACTTGTAAGGGGAGCCTGCGGCTAGCATGAGGCCGTGCTCCGCCTGTTCCGACGAACAGCAGTGGCACTCGCCGTGCTGGTCATGGGACTTGTCTTGTTGGCGATCGGCGTTTCTGCCGGCGCGTGGATCGCTATCGCGGGTATCGTCGGGGCGGTCCTCGTCAACCTGCTGGCACCATGGCCAGGGCGTATGGGCTGGCGGGACTGGTGACCGTTCGCCCGCTGGCCCGTTCCGTCCACCGGCCCTTCTTGCGTCGCTGTGAGGGCAGCGTGCCTTGGAGATCGTCTACCTCGGCCCCGCTTCAACCGGGATAAGGGCGCCAGCCGGCCTGTATTCGCTAATCTCGATGAAGACCCTCCCACCGGTTAGTTCGCACTCCCAGACCGCGATTGCTTCGCCGCTCGCGTCCACCCCGACATCGGGTTCGCCCACACGTTCAGATTCATGGACGCCGCCACTGGAGCCGGCAAGGTCGACGGCTTTACCGAAGCCGGTGGCGAGAGATGTCGTGACGTCGGCCTGGATCGTCTTCGCGAAGCTGGGCTCTATCAGTTCCCATGCGGCCACCGCACCGCCGCTCGGCGTGAGCCCCACCCGGGGTTCCGGATATGGCTGCCCGACGGGTTCCACTCCTCCCGGCTGCCCCGTGCTGATCTTGATCGCCGGTCGCCATGAGCGTCCGGAGGGCTTGACTGCCGCCTGAGTGACCGGGCGGGGACCGCCGTTAGAGGCATCCCATACGGCGACGGTGTCGCCCTTGGTATCGGATGCCGCGTATGGGGGCCCCGTGTCCCATCCCGGCGGCGAAATCACCACGGGCTTCCTCCATCCTCGCCGGCGTGACCATTGCGCCGCGTGCACGCTGAGCAGCCCGGCCGCACCGCTTCCCCACGGCCTACTGCTCCAGAGCGCGAGCACTTCGCCCTGTCCATCGACCGCCAGCGCGGGACCACCGCCGCGCGGCTCCGCGCCCGGCCCAAGCTCTTCCCCCAAGATCGTGAGCGGTCCTTGCCAACGCCGCTTCCCACGGAGCACGACCGCCCCTTCGATCCTTGCGAATCCTTCCCAGAGCAGGATGAGGTCGCCACGCGGATCTACGACCACACGAACCCGCTTACCTCTGGGCAGTCGGCGGTATGGCTTTTCCCAGGTTGCGCCAGCCGCTCGGTAAACCGCGACACTTATCCCTCGCGGGCCCGGCCACGCCACGTAGGCGTCACTCCGACCGTCGAAGACCACGCTCGGTCGACCTTCCAAAGAGCTGGAGTCGGTCCCGAGCTCCACCGGTGCCGACCAGCTTTCGACGCCCGCTAGCCGAACCGCCGCCCAGACGCTCGCCTCGTCCCCTGGGGCACCCGCACGCCATACCACGATCGCGTCGCCGCGCGAGTCGATCGCGACCTGTGATCCGAGGTTGATCGGCCCCTGCGCAATGGTCGCAGCCGGTTCCCAGCGGCCGAGCTGCGCATTGCGGTAGGCCGCCTCGAGTTCGCTGGGGCCGCTGGACGGGGGCCCGGATTCCCACTCGGCGATCGCGTCGCCACGCTCATTCATAGCGAGCTCTGGGGGCGATGCAAAGTACCCGGCGCTGCCCAGCTCGACCGACTGTGACCAGCTCGACGCCGTCGCGGCGTTCGCGAGTGCCGATAGCAGCAAAGAGGCGCAGACGACCAGACAGAGCGCGATGCTGCCGACCGTAGTGCCCACGCCACCGCGGTCGAACCAGCCGCTTGGCAGCGCCGAGCGCTCCGTTTCCATTCTCACGAGGAGTCCTATCGGCTGAATGCCTCATGGGCTCAAGTCGCTGCCGTCCTCATGCATGACCGGAGGGACTTGCGCGCACGCCGTTCGCTGGGTCAAGTCCGAAGAGACCCGACCGAACGAAGCCGGGCCTCGGCCGATTCGGGAAGCTGATTCGAGTTGTGTGTTACTTCGAGTTTCAGGACGCGCTCGGCACGTCACCTAGGAGCGACGCGAGCGCCCCGACTGAACTAGGCGTGCACACGAGCGACGATCACTAGCCAACGGGCGTGGTTCTAGGAAAATGTTCCCCAATTGTTGCCCGGCGCCGGTTTGCGCCGGGCCCTGCCGCCGCTGGCGCGTCGCCTGTCCAGGGAGCAGAAGCGCGGCGGGACACTGCGATTCGGGATGCGGCCTTCCCTGACCGATAATATCCCGATGTCCGGATTGGGGCGCCTGAACTGTGCAGCCGGCGCGACCGTGGCCGCGCTGCTCTTCGTCGTGGCGATGGCCGCTGGCTGCGGCTCCTCGGACCCGAGCGCCAGCGTGCCGAACCGGGGCAGCTTGGCCGCGGCCGATCCACCAAAGGCCCCGCCGGTCGCGCGAGGGGGCTCGCCGGACGCCGCGGGAGGTCCGTCACCGCCGAGTTCCTCGACGGCGGTCGCTCCTACGCGGTCAAAGACGCGCCGCCCGATACCGCCCGCCCATCCGGTCCCAGCTGCGTTCCGGCCGGCGCCCGGCGCGCCGTCGGACGCCGAAGTACGGAGCGAGCTGGCGCAGTTGGACGCCATCCAGCGCGAAGAACACCAGCGGGCGCTCAGCGCTGTCGCCGCCAGCTTGGCCGGACTGCTCCCGTGGTCAATCGAGCCCAAGTCGGGAACCCAGGTGAGCGTTGCGTCGGTATTCCGCGACTACGGCCTCGGGCTGGCATGTGGCGGCGTACTGGGGCGCGACCAGCTCGGGGTCGCGCACAAGACGGCGCCTTGCGGCACGCTCATCACCTTCACCTACGCTGGGCGCAGCCTGACCGTGCCGGTGATTGACCGCGGCCCCTATGTCGCCGGTCGGGAGTGGGACCTAACCGGCGCTACGGCCGCCGCGCTCGCCTTTCCGGGGCTGGGGCAGATCGAATGGTCGCTGGCGCGCTGACGTGTCCTGGGACGTTGCTAACTCTCTCTGCACGGTCGGTCCGAAGACCACGATCCTTTGCGCACGCTGTCCGGCCTACCCTGCCAGTGTGACTGATGACAGAGGCACTCCACGGCGGGCCGCCGACTCCCGCGCAGGCCGTCTGGAGTACGTCAGGGCTCCCGCGCGCCGGCCGCTCGGGCGCTGGGGGCCTCGGCGCGCACGGCTCGCCGCCACGATCTGCGCGCTGCTCTGCTCGGCGCTGCTGGGCGTCTCGGCTGCGGCGCTCGCCTCGAGTTCCCCCGGGGGCCTGAGCGCCGCCGGCCCGACGGGCACGAGCACGCCCGCGCCGACGCCGACGACCACGCCGACTCCCACCACGCCGACGACTCCGACCACGCCGACGACTCCGACGGCGCCGACCACCGCGCCGCGTCCGCGGCCGGTCCAGGTGCTCTATCGGCCGGTCGGCTGCGTCCGCCGCGGCCCGGCGGTCGCATACACGGGCGGCCCGCGTCGCAAGGTGGTCGCGCTCAGCTTCGACGATGGCCCCTGGCCGGACACGCTGGCATTTGTGCGCATGCTCGAGTCAGAGCACGTGCCGGCGACGTTCTTCATGATCGGGGAACAGGTCACTGGGCGGTACCGCTCCACGCTGCACCGCGAGCTCCGCGACGGCGACGCGCTGGGCGACCACAGCTACACGCACCCCGATCTGGTGACCAGCGGCGACGTGAGCGGCCAGCTGCGGGACACGCTGCTGGCGATTCGGCGGCTCACCGGCTACGCGCCGTGCATCTTCCGCCCCCCGTACGGCGACTATGATCGGTCGGTGATCGACTCGGCCAGGTCCCTGGGCCTGGCGACGGTCCTGTGGGACGTTGATCCCAGCGACTACACCCTGCCGGGGGTGGAAGCGATCGAGCAGCGTGTGCTGGCCCAGGTGCAGCCGGGCTCCATCATCCTCTCCCACGACGGCGGCGGCCCGCGCGCGGAGACGCTGGCCGCCTACCCACACATCATCCACGTGCTCAAGGAGCGCGGCTACCGCTTCGAGACGGTGCCGCACCTGCTCGGCTTCCACACCGTCTACAGGCCCTGCGTCAAGGAGTGCGAAGGCGAGGGGGTCAAAGGGCCGCTGCCGCCCGGATCGGTGATCGTGAAGGCCAAGCGCGCGGAGTGATGGTCATCCGACAAGATGGTTGGCAGGCTTCGCGTCTCCGGGATATCCCGGCACTCTCACACCCAGAGTGCGGGTCGTGAGGACTGGCAGCGCGATCGACTCACGATCAGGCTGGCCATGGCGAGCACCGAGCCAAGAGTCCGAGACGCTGCGCCCAGGCCGGATACTGCTGGTACGCCCGGACTCGAGCAGTCGCGCTCAGACGTCCCAGATTGAGGATCTTCGACAACGTCACCTGATCTGGACGCGCTTCTCCCTTGCGCGACAAGGACCACACGCGCGTGATCGCATCGATCGTGCTACCCACGTTCCATTGGGGCACTCTGCCGCGGCTCGAATCGGCGTGTCGACACTTCTGCTTCGCGCCGCTCGCACGCACAAGCAGGAGCACGACAAGCTCGTCCTCGGACCGCTGGTCCTCGTCCCGAGCGAGCGTCTTAGCAAGGACTGCGCAGACGCTCGCTCGGCCGATATAGCAGCGTTCTCAGCCGATCTGGATCGCCTTCGTGGGGGCTTCCAGCCGCTGCAGAAACTGGTTGTCCGCGAACAGGACCTCCACCCGCACATGCCCTCCAAGCAGACGCTGGCGGTTATGGAAGACCACCGGCAGCCTGAAGGTGCAGTCGTTGTGAATGCCGGCACGCAGCATCTGGATGACGATGTTTCCGACTCTGAAGGCGATGTCGAAGTAGCCTTGGCAGGCCTGGGCGCTAGTCAGCGAGGGCGGCGGTACAAGCCTTCCCGACACCGTCACGGTAGCCGGGAGCCTCCTTTGCAAGGTCGGCGACACGGACACGTCGACAGCCAGTGGTCGCAGACGCGTTGTAGGTAGCGTCGAGAAGGTCTGATCTGCGCCGGCGCTTACCCCGCCGCTGTCGTTAACGGCGAGCAGTCTGTAATGGTAGAGCTGACCGCTTGCCAGTCCGGTCGCCAAGGCATGAACCGGGACCGTCGCATTGCCCGCCGGAAAGGTCTGGACGATGCTCTGCAGTGCGTACGGTTGCGTCGTTCCGAGCTGGAAGTAGTAACGCACCGTTTCGCCCACATGTGAGCCCGAGGGGTTGATCGTGCCCGTCAGTTCCGCGCCGGAAGCATCGATCCCCGTCGTCGTACCGGTCGTCGCGGCCAATGAGGGGCTGGGCGGTGGGGCGAGTCCCCCCGTCTTGAACGTCGCATCGCTTCCCGCCGAGGTGCCGCTGGCGTTCGACGCGATGAGCCGGAAATGGTATGTGGTCCCCGGCTGCAGGTCCGCGATGTTCGCCGTGACCGCCACCGGCACAGCGCCGGAACCGGCATCCTGTACCGCAGTCTGTTCCGAGTACGCGGTGCTTGTCCCATACTGGAACGCGTAGGTCGTGGCCTGTCCGTTGGGATTGACCGATCCCGTGACCGTGGCGCTCGTGTTTGTGATCGCACTCGCCGCCCCGGCCGTGACCGTCGGGGCGCTGCCGCCAGACGCGCCAGACGCGATCGTCAAGCCCGAGCCGCCAAGCACAACAGCTCCGAGGAACGCCACAAATGTAATCTTCCGCACAGTATCTCCCTCTCTTCTCAGTCGCGCGTCATGGATCAGCCGGGTGTCATGGCGGCCCGTTGGGCGGATGTCCGATCACGCCATGCAACGACCGCGTGAGCGTGCCATGGTTTGTCCTCGATTGGCCGTGTCGCACGCGCCGGCCGGTTGAGAGCAAATACACGGGGGGCCATGCGAAGTTGCGATCGGAGCCCCGATCGAGGAGTGGAGCGCAGTAGCTCTGGCATCTCGCCGACCACCGGGGCACGGTTCATCTCCGCGCCTCCGACCCGACGGCTGGCCTCCTCAACCGCGGGAACAAGTCCTCCCTCGATTGGGAGGGAGGCGGTCCTGTCCACCTTGGGCCGTGTCAAGCCCATCGCGGCGAAGCGACGGCGAGTTGCGTGCTTCTGTTCTCGGGCGAGAGAGGGCGTCTTCGCGAAGGTCGAACCAACGGCCCGGCGAGTAGCCGGGGGGAGTTTCACCCCACAGATAAGCAGTCTGAGCTGGGTGGGTCCGAGCGGTCGCCTGTCGTCCAACCCGCCGTGCCAGTCCTCGTCGGGGGCGACGTGCACCCCCAACAGAACCGTCCGGTTGTCTCCCCTGCGGCCTCTCGCACTTTGCAGCAGCCGAACCATGAGCGCGGGTGTTTGGCCCGTGGTGGAAGGCCGAGTGGGCACGCGTCTGCTCGAGCTACGCGTAAACGAACCCTCAGAGATCGGTCAGACGTTGGTGAATCAGTCGAACGGCCATCGAGCCCTCGCCCACCGCTGATGCCACCCGCTTGATCGAGCCGGAACGAACGTCGCCAGCGGCGAACACTCCGGGACGGCTGGTCTCGAGGAACAGAGGCCGCCCGTCGCCCCACCCCGTCAAATCCTCGCCTTGCACGTCGGGGCCGGTCAGAAGGAATCCCGCGTCGTCGGTCGCCAGTTGACCCACGAGCCAGTCGGTGTGCGGCGAGGCACCGATGAAGACGAAGAGGCTACGTGTCTCTAGCTCCGTCAGCTCGCCCGAACGAGCGTCCTCGATCACGATCGACTCCAGCTCGTGATTCCCACCCAGTCCAACCACTTGCGAATGGGTGCGAACCTCCACTTGGTCGTTGCGCTCGATCTGATCGACGAGGTAGCGCGACATCGACTTGCGGAGGTCCGTGCCTCGGATCAGAAGCCGGCAGGTGGACGCGTGCTCGGACAGGAACATCGCAGCCTGGCCGGCGGAGTTGCCTCCGCCGACGACCGCGACGGGGTCTCCGGTGCAGCGGAGCGCCTCCGCCTGGGTGGCAGCGTAATAGACCCCTCCTCCCTCGAACTCCTCGAGCCGCGGCACGTTGAGACGGCGGTACTGGGCTCCAGTTGCGATGACGACGGTCCTTGCGCTGAGCACATCGCCGGTGGAGAGCTTGATCTCGTGTCGTGCGCGTTCGCCGCTCAGCCCGATCGCTGCTGCAGGCATGATCAGTCGCGCGCCGAACTTCGCCGCCTGAACACCGGCGCGGTGGGACAGCTCGCCTCCGGAGACACCGGCCGGGAACCCGAGGTAGTTCTCGATCCTGGCCGACGTGCCAGCCTGGCCGCCCGAAGCGACGGCCTCGACTGTCAGGACATCGAGGCCCTCGGAGGCGGCGTACAGCGCGGCGGAAAGGCCTGCTGGGCCCGACCCGACGACAATGACATCGCTGAGTGCCTGTGGCGAACCCTTGGAGCTCAGCCCCATCGCAGCGCCGAGCTCGGAGTTGGTCGGGTTGTGCAGGATGGTGCCGTTGCCTTGGATCACGACCGGTGTTTGGTCTGGCTCGAGCCCAAGTGTTTCGAGCAAGGCGTCCGCCCCGGCGTCCTTCTCGACGTCCGTCCACTGATGGGGAATCCGGTTGCGGGCCAAGAACTCCCGCAGCCGCCTAGCGTCGTCCGAGAAGCGCGATCCGATCACGCGGATCCCAGCGGCCGCCTCGATCAGAATCGAGCGCCGCGCTAAGAAGGCGCGGAGGAAGAGGTCGCTCAGCGCTTTGTCCTCGGCGACGACCTTGCGCAGCTCTTCCACCGGGACCTGGAGGACCTCACCAGCGTCGCGGACGACCGCCGATAGGAGATGCCGGTGGCCCATGAGCGTGGCGAGCTCGCCCAGGAAGCGGTGGTGTCCGTGAACCGCGACGACGCGGTTCTCGGCGCCGACACCCTGAACGATCATGACCACGCCCGAGTCGATGATGAAGAAGTTCCTCGGTACCTCTCCCGCGGCGAAGAGAACGTCTCCGGGGCGGACCGCACGCCGGGTCCCGAGCGCCTCCAGACGCCGGCGTTGGTCGGCGTCAAGCCGGGGGAAGGCGCCGTCGCGGTCGACGGTTTCCGGAAGGCCTGCCCCTAGCGTCGGCTTGACTTTGTTCAAGGGGCCCCGCTCGTCATTTCGCTGATCCTCGCACGGCGCCGGTCGTCAGATCGTGCCGAGTCGATCGAGCGCAGCGGCGGCCCGCGCGGTCCACCACTCCAGTTGCCACGCCGCGACGTCCGTCGGCTCCGGTCCGGATGCGAAGGCGCCAGCCGCGAAGCGGAACCCCATCTGGGCGAGCGAACCCACGGACGTCAGATCCAACGCCTCCGGCTCCAAGGGCCGACGGGCGGCGGCCTGGTAGTCGCCGAACAGCTCGTCGGGGGTGCAACCAATCCGAGCCGCACCCTTGAGGGCGTACCACGCGAGATCGACCTCGCGCGGACCGAATCCGGTTAGATCACCCCAATCGATCGCGACCAGATTGCCCTTGCTCAGTCCGAGATTCTCGAGCTTGGCGTCGCCGTGCAGCAGCGTCGAGGAGAAGCGATCCAATCGCCCGCCCAACCGCTCACCACCGTCACGGTGTATTGCGAACACCGCGTCGACGATGTCGCTGTCGACGTGCTCGGCGAACAGCTCCCAGCCGGCCGCGATGCGCTCCGCGAGCGGGTGCCGTCCCGGTCCCGGATCAGCGGCATGGAATGCCGGCGCAAACATCGCGTATCGCGCTCCGAGCGAGCAGAGGTCCTCGCTGGGCTGGTCGCTGAACGCCTCGTGAAAGGCGGCTAGCTGCGCGAGCAGCGTACGAGATGTGTCGCGAGGTATGCGTACCCGTGCCGGCAGCAAGTCCTCCGTGACGTCGCGCATCACGACCACGTCGGTCCCGTCCACGCCCTGCACGTCGATGATGGTGTGTTCTACGAACGGCCGTACCCGCGCGAGCAGGCCACTCGCCCAGAGCTTCCGCAAGCGCCCTGTACGCTTTGTCGCTCGGGTGAGCCAGTCACCGTCGGCCGGTAGTTGCTTGAGGATGAGCGTCCTACCGTCGGCCAGCGCGACCCTCTCAAGCCGCGCACCTGACAACGCCTCGGTCAGGTTGTCAAGAGGCTCCCGCTTGACAACGGGCTGGGCGAGGTCGATGGACTCCCAGGAGATCGCACGCATGGCCGATTTCGTTTAGGACATCGACCCTAGCCGGCGGGACGGTGAGGAGGACACCTGCGTGCCCGCTCTCGGTTTGGTGGGGTTGCGACAAGCTGCCCCGCCCCTACCCCTATCTGGAAAAGCAACAGCAAGTGCAAGTGAGCGGCGGCGGTCGTCCGCTGTGTGCGATCCTCACGCCCGCAAGGCGGCGAAGTCCGAAGGGATGGCTCAGTGCGGCTCCTCATTCATACCGGCTCGGAGTCCGGGCACCTGCGTCCCGCGCTCCCGATCGCACGGGCCTGGAGCGACCGGAGGCACGAAGTCATCTTCGCCACGGGGGGTCCCGCCCGGAATGAAACCGAGGAGTCCGGCTTTGAGTTCGTCGAACTACCGGCGGTTGAGGGAGTCGGGGGGCCGCAGTTCAGGCGTTCGCTCGAGGAGATGGATGCGCTGGGCCGCGCGCGAGCCGTCCTTGGGATGTTCTTCGACACGGCCATCGGGCGGACTCAGCCGTTGGCAGAGGTCGCGAAAGACTGGATGCCGGATGTCATCCTCGGTGAGAGCACCTCGTGGGCAGCCTTGTTCGTCGCGGAGCTCACGGACACGCCCGCAGCAACGTTCGATTACAACCCCGCGGACGCGAGAATCCTGAGCGAGCTGATCGGCGATCGATTCGCCGAGTTTCGTGCCGCGCTCGGGTTGCCGGCGGATCCCGACCTCACGGCGCTGAACCGCTGGCTCACGCTCGTCGGCGGTCCCCCGGAGTGGTTCTCCTCGCGCCCCCTGCCGCCTACCGCGCACCTCATCCAGCCTCCCGATGCCGATGCGCACGCCCACGAGTCGGTAGACGACTTGCTGCGGTCCATGGATCGTCGGCCGCTCGTGTACGCCACGCTGGGCACGACGTTCAACGCCCAGCGGGGCGTGTGGTCGACGGTGCTTGAAGGCCTGTCGGAGGTCGACGCCAACGTCGTCGCAACCGTTGGCCGCGATCTCGACCCGGCGGAGTTCGGGCCACAGCCGCCGAACGTCCACGTGGAGCGGTTCATATCGCAGTCGCTCATCCTGCCCCACTGCGCAGCGATGCTCGCTCACGGCGGATACGGGTCGCTCATGGGCGCGCTGCGCAAGGGCGTGCCGGTGGTCTCCGTTCCGTTGGCGGCCGCCGACAACCGGCGCAACGCCACCAAGCTTGAAAAGCTCGGCGCGGGAATCGCCGTCCACGAGGACTCGCGTTCCGCAGGCGCCATCAAGCACGCCGTTACGTCCATCCTGACCAAGCCCTCCTACAGAGAGGCCGCCCGAGGTCTGGCGGCGTCGATCGCCTCGCTGCCTCCGACCAGCTATGGAGCCGCGCTGCTCGAGCGTCTGGCGCGAGAGCGTCAGCCGATCGAGCGCTGAGCGACTCCCGCTGCGTGGCGTCTTTCTTGCAATGGTGGGATTGGGGCACAGGGGCGCGGAGTGGTGCTCTCGCGAAAGAGGGATACGGAGCCGGCCTCCGGGCTGACGCGACGGCTGCGTCGATTGATCGAGGAGCAAGAGCGCGACCTATTCCGTCGAAGACTGCTGCACCGCCCTAAAGGGGGAGTGTGAGGGCGCCCGCGACCAAGCATGGTGGTCCTCCTCAATACGAGGACTGATGGCCGCGCTAGAGCTGGCCTCGCTGCGCGCCGTGGCGTTGTTGGCCGGCTCAGTCATGCAGCGAGACCCTCGATCACACCGTATGGGAACGCGACCGGCTGGACGTTGCCGAGCTTCAGCCCAGCGGCGCGTAGGAGCTCACTGTACTCGGCGTTGGTGCGCTCCTGTCCGCCGGTGATCACGAGCATGTTGATGTCGCTCAGAAGCGTTGGCACGGGGTCGCTGCCGTCTTCGGGGATCAGTCGCTCGACGATCAGCACCCTGCCTGAGTCAGTCATCGCGCGGCGACAGTTGCCAAGGATCTCGATCGACCGCGCGTCGTCCCAGTCGTGCAGGACGTTCGCCATCACATAGCAGTCCGCGTCGTCTTGCACCCGATCGAAGAAGTCCCCGGCGATCACCTCGCAGCGGTCGGACAGATCGACCGCGTCATGGACCGCCTCAGCGCGGGCGGCGACGGTCGGGATCTCAAGCAGCACCCCGCGCAAGTGGGCATGCCGTCGCAGGATCTCGACCAGCAGCGTCCCCTTGCCACGGCCGACATCGACGACCGTACGAACGACCGAGAAGTCGTAGCCCTCGGCGACGCTGGCTGCGTACGCCGCCGTTCGAAGCAGAAACCGGGTTTCGCGGAGCCGGACGGAGCTCCAGTGTTCTAAAGCCTGCATTCGCCCCGCTAGCGACCGGCCAGGGTTGGAGTCGATGACGGGAGCGACTCGTCCGCGTGCGGCTACGCCTGTCGTCGCCAGCCGGTGCGTCGTACCAGCCAGTCGAATATCGGTCGAGGCGTAAGCTTCACGACGATCTCCGCTTGGTGCGGGACGATGACCTCATCGCGGTCGCGCTCGATCGCATCGGCTGTGACGTGCCCGACCAGCTCAGGTGCTATGGCTCCACCGAGAGCACTACAACTCGTGGGATTCGCTCGCGCGAGCCCGGGTTGTTGTCCCACTAGGGAGAGTCAACCTCCGACGCCACGATAAGCGTTACGCCGATGCCGGTCCCGCGGAGATCCTCCCGTAATTGGTTGGCGAAGGCGCGCATCGCCCAGCGAGCGACCGCGTAACCTGTCGCGCCGGGGATGGGTATAGCCCGCCACCGAGGTCATACAGACGACTCGGCCGCCGCGCTTCGCAATCATCGCCGTGCCGAACGCCCGGGTGAGCTCGAACGCGGCCAGATAGGGGAGCGCCATCATCTGCGCAGCCTCGCCGGGCGCCGTCTCGTCGATCGCTCGCCATCGCCCTGCGCCAGCGTTGTTGACGAGTACGTCCGGCACACCCGATGCGGCGAGGACACGGCCAGTCAACGCTTCGATCTCGTCGATAGACGACAAATCAGCGGGCTCGACGCGGGCGGTTCCGCCCGTCGCCTCGATTTCCAACGCAACCCGCTCCAGCCGCTCGCGGCTCCGGGCAACCAGCGTGAGGCGCGCATCGCGGCTCGCGAGCTCACGCGCAATCGCGGCCCCGATCCCGCTCGAGGCGCCCGTCACCAGGATCTCCTTGTTTGCGACCTGCACCAGATCAACGTATCTCGTCGCTAACGGGTTGCCCGCGACCCTCCAGGCGCGCGCGAGGTGCGCTTCGTTTCGAAATCGGGGGGCGACACTCCCGAATTCGCCGTCAGTGGCTACCGCTCATGAGCAAGTGCAGCAGCGAGGACCGCCATCGGTCGCGCTGCTGGGTCGGGCTATTTACGCGTCTCTGCCATCGTCGCCGCGAATGCCTCCTTCGCGCGGGTTGTGCGACCCGGCGGTGTGCATGGGGTGTCGCAGGCTCGATCGGTGTTCGTGGGCACGCGGCGGATTGCCGGTGCAAACCACGGACCGATACCCGCAGTGTGTGCGGATGGCGTCTGGGTCGGCGAGCGTTAGCTTCGGCACATGAGCGACAGAGATCGGGTGCTAGTCGCGTATGGCACGAAGCACGGCGCGACGGCCGGGATCGCGGAGGCGATCGCCAGGGCGCTGAGTGCGGCCGGTTGGGAGGTGGACGTACAGCGAGCCCGCCGCGTTCGCTCGCTTGAGCGCTACCGGGCGGTGGTGCTGGGCAGCGCCGTGTACTCAGGGCGATGGCGCCGCGACGCGCTGCGATTGCTGCAGCGCTCAGAGCTTGGCGAGCGCGAGGTCTGGCTGTTCTCAAGCGGCCCGGTGGGCGAGGACAAGGGCGATCCCGAGCAGCTCGAGCGCTGGACCAAGCCACCGCGTGTGCAGCAGATTGCCGCGGACCTTGGCGTGCACGAGCACGTCGTGTTCGGTGGGATGGTGGCCGGTGACGCCGGGTTCATCCGCAAGAAGATGGCACGCAACATCCCGCCGGAGCTGCGCGACCGCCGCGACTGGGGCGCGATCGAGGCGTGGGCGCAGTCGATCGCCGCCACGCTCAGCGGCCGTCCCGCTCCCGTAAGCTCGTAGCCGATGACGGACGTCAGGATCGCCACGGCCCGTGGCGAGCTTCCGGCCTACCTCGCTGCGCCGGCCGAAGGTGCCCCATGGCCCGGTGTGGTCGTGATCCACGACGCCGGCGGAATGAGCAACGATCTCAAGCGCCAGGCGGACTGGCTGGCGAGCGAGGGGTATCTGGCGATCGCGCCGGACCTGTTTCATTGGGGCCGGACGATGCGCTGCCTGTTCGCCACGATCGGCGATCTGCGAGCGCGGCGGGGAAGGTCATTCGACGACGTCGAGGCGGTCCGCTCCTGGCTGGCCGAGCGGGAGGAGTGCACCGGCAAGATCGGCGTGATCGGTTTCTGCATGGGCGGCGGATTCGCGCTGCTGCTCGCTCCCGGACATGGCTTTCAAGCCTCCAGCGTCAACTACGGCGGGGCCCCGAAGGACGCCGAAAGCCTCCTGGCTGCCGTTTGCCCAATCGTCGGCAGCTACGGCGCGAAGGACCGAACTCTGCGCGGCGCGGCGGACCGGCTCGAGCGAGCGCTGAACACGAATCGCGTCGAGCACGACGTCAAGGAGTACCCCGACGCCGGGCACGCATTCCTCAACAACCACGACGACGACCCAGCACCACGGTTGCTCCTCCGAGTAATGGGGCCGATCATGGGATCAGGAGCGGGCTACCACGAGCCCTCAGCGAAGGACGCGCGCCGGCGAATCGTCGCGTTCTTCGACGCCCACCTGAGACTGCCCGTCCCGGACATCGCGGCCTAGCGAACGGGCGTCTCACCTGACGCCACCCGCCGCGCGCGCAATACACCGAACCCACCTCGAGTTACGGGAAATAGGCCGAGTCCCGCCGCACGTCTCGCTCCAATCGGCAGTTAACCCGGGTCACAAAGCCCTGGTTTCGGGGCATCACGCCACTCGCCCCGCTCCGGTAGGAGTCCTCCAACGCGCGGTATCGGGGGCGGCGGGCCGCACGTCGTGGCGGCCCGCCCTTGGTGCGATTAGCGAGCTACGTGGTGTTCCGCAGGCCCGCGCTCGCCGAGATCACCGGCGCGGGCCGTCCGTGGACGGTGTCGATGATCTCGGAGCTGTCGATGCCCTGCAGATAGACCGAGGTGATCCCGAGGTTGGCGTGCCCGAGCTGCCGCTGAATCACGACCAGCGGCGCGCCCTCGTGAGCCATCTCGATGGCGTGGGCATGACGAAGCTTATGCGGCGCGAAGCGGCGACGCACCCCAGCTGCCGCCGCGGTCCGTCGCAACTGCTTGCGCGCAGCGGACTGCTCCCAGTGCCGGCCGGCAGTCGAACCGTGGATGACGCAGAGGAACGTGCCAACGGGGAGTCGCGCTCGAAACTGGCGCCAGGGTTCGAGCTGTTGCCACGCCCAGCGGTCCATGCCGACCTCACGGCGGCGTCCGCCCTTGCCTTTGCGGACTAGCACTGCCCCGCGACCTGGGTCGAGATCAGTCTCAGCCAGGTCGAGGGCCTCCCCGATCCGCAGCCCGGCTCGCCACAGCATCACGATTAGCGCACGCAACCTCGCGCCATCTGCCCGGTCGCCGGCAGCGCGCATGACAGCGAGGATCTCCTCCACCATCGGCGGGTCGGCTGGGCACCGCAGACCCTTGTTCCTCGGCGGCCGTCCGCGGTGGTAGCCCGGCATCGTGGCTGGCGATCGGCGATGCCCAGTCGCGTCGTACAGGCCGAAATCCATCGTCCCCTCCTTCGGGTCGTTGACAGGACCCATCGATGCTCCGGGCGATTCCAGGTCGGCAGGGACTCCCCGCGACACGCGCATCAATCCGCCGCTCGCGCCCCGAGACCCTCAGCTGGCGAATACGAGGTGTGCGGCATGGCAGTGCCGCGGACCTGCTTTCGGGTCGGCGCGGCCCTTCGCGGTGCAGAGAGGACTCGAGCTATGGTGGGCGCTGACCGCGGCAAGGCTGTCAGGCCTCGGGGATCTCGCGGCCAAAGGCGTCCAGCGTGATTGCGTCTGGTTCCGGGCCGCCACGCCGGCCGGTGTCCAAGGCGTCGATCGCGGCCATTTCGTTGGCCGACAGCGCGAAGTCGAACACGTTGATGTTCTCCGCGATGCGGCTGGGCTTGGTGGACTTCGGAATGGCCGAGCGGCCGTGCTGCAGGCCCCAGCGCAGCATCACTTGGGCGGGAGTCTTGCGGTGGGCTCCGGCGACGTCTGCGATGACTGGGTCCTCGAGCGTGCTGCGGTGGCTGCCGTCGCGGTAGAAGGTGATCCCGCCGATCGGTGACCAAGCCTGCGTGAGGATGCCGTGCTCGGCATTGAAGTCCTGCACCTCTCGCTGCTGAAAGTAGGGGTGGCACTCGATCTGGTTGACCGCCGGCACCACCGTGGCGCGGTCAAGAAGCGTGGTGAGGTGCTCGACCATGAAGTTGCTGACCCCGATTGCGCGGACCTTGCGGTCAGCGAGCAGCGTCTCCAGAGCACGGTAGGCCTCTAGGGTCCGGTCGAACGCTGACGGCAGCGGCTGGTGCAGGATCAAGAGGTCGATCTGGTCGACGGCGAGCTTGCCGGCGCTCTTCTCGAAGCCGTGCAACGTCTCGTCGTATCCGTAGTCGCTGATCCAGATCTTGGTCTCCAGGAAGAGCTCTGAGCGGTCCAGGTCAGAGCTGTGCACCGCCTCGCCGACTTGGCGCTCGTTGCCGTAGGCCGCCGCCGTGTCGACGTGCCGGTATCCCGAGGCGAGTGCGGCGCGCACCGCGTCCCGGGTTTCGTCGGGGGGCGTCTGGAAGACCCCCAGACCGAGCGCGGGCATCTCGACGCCGTTGTTGAGCGTCCTGGTTTCCATGGTGCTCCTTTGGTGTGGTGGCCTCCGCCGGCGTGCGCCAGCCGTCCGTCGTTGGCGCGGTGGCCGGCTCGTCCTGGTCGTCATCTACCTTCCGGGCATGCCACGCGCAGCCGAGGCCGATCGTTACGGCGAGGTCTTCAACGAGGTCGCCGAGGAGTATGACCGTCACCGGCCGGCCTACCCGGACGTGCTGATCGACCAGGCCTGCGAGGTGGGGGGTCTCGATCCCGGCGCAACGGTGCTCGAGATCGGCTGTGGTACTGGCCAGCTGACACGCAGCCTGCTCGCCCGCGGCCTGCGGGTGACGGCGATCGAGCCCGGCGACCGGCTGATCGCGCGGGCGCGCGCTCAGCTCGCCAGCGCCGGGGAGGTGGAGCTCGTCAATCGGCGTCTTGAGGAGGCGTCGCTGCCGCTCGCGCATTACTCGGCCGCGTTTTCGGGATCGGCGATTCACTGGGTTGATCCGGATGTCAGTTGGCGCACGATCGCCGACGCGCTGGTGGATGGCGGAACCCTCGCGCTGGTCTCCTACTTCGGGTTGCAGGAGCCGCGTAGCGCCGGTGATCAGCAGGCCGTGCGCGCCGCGATGGCGAGGGCGGCCCCTGAGCTTGCCGCCGACTGGCCGACCTACGGCGACCTGGACGGCACGCTCGGGGGCGTCGATGAGCGGCGCGGCAACGTGTCGGAGGTATGGGCGTGGCTGGGAGGCTACGAGCTCGCGCGGGGGTATGCCGCGGACCTGTTTGAGGACACGCAGGTCGCCGCAGTACCGACACTTCTGGAGCACACGGCCGACGCGCTCACCGCTCTGCTCGGCACGATGTCGTTCTGGGCGCGGCTCTCACCCCGGCAGCGCGACGATCTGCGCGCCGAGAACCGCGCCCTCCACCAAAGGCTCGGCCGGCCGGTCCGCTCCAGCACCGTCGCCTGCCTGGTGACGGCCCGACGCGTTCAGCGCATCTGACCGCTTTGCGTGACCTCGCCTAGGCAGACGCATTCAAGCGATCGCCATGCCGTAGTGTCGCAATTGGAGCCACGTTCGCTTTCGCCATGGCACTGCCCTCGCTGGCGCGACCGCTTCGGCGACGATCGAGCGGTTCGTTCCGCGGGGGCGCTCCGGGATCTGGGAGCCCGCCGGGCAAGACGTGCTCGTGGCGAGGAGGAGGGAAGCGTCGCGCCTGGGCGCGGAACCTGCATTAGCCTTTGCGGGCGTATCAGTCTCGGCTTGCATCGGGGAGCCCGGGGCTGTACATCTGCGCCATGCGTGTTGAGGAAACGTTCGTGGTGGCGCGCCCGCCTGAGGTCGTGTTCGACTACGTCACGAACCCCTCCAACCTTTCGAGTTGGCAGACGTCCCATCGCTCCGTCGAGCAGCTGACTGACGGCCCGCCGGGGCTTGGGGCGCGGTTTCGTGAGCGCACGAAGCCACCGCTGGGCAAGGAGTTCGAGCAGGTGACCGAGTTCACCGAAATTTGATCGCCCGCGCCGCGTTCACGTGCACATTGTCGAGGGGCCGTTTCCGGTGGACGGGACGTGGGCCTTCGAACCGGACGGCGATGGAACCCGCGTGCACTTCATCGCTGAGGGGGAGCTCAAGGGGCTGATGAAGCTCTTCGAGCCCGTGGCGCGTCGTGCCGTGGCGCGACAATTCGCCGGGTATCACAAGACCCTCCGGCAGAACCTCGAGCGCCCCTGAACCTGGCACAAGCCTGAGCTCTTGACGCGGGTGAACCTGCTCGACGCGCCGACCTGCGTCGCGGATGGCACGAGCATCTCGAGCCATTCGCGGGCCTCCCTCCTCCGCGCGGCAACCGCGACGCGTGAAGCCAGCGCTCCATTTGTCGTTTCGCCCCAGCTGGGTGGCTCGGGACCCTCCTGACCCTCGGCTTGGCGAGTGGCACGGCGGTGTCGCTGGGCTGCGGGGCGAGGCGGCTGTTCATTCGCCGAGAAACCGCGCCACGTCGCTCGCATCGTCCTCAAGCGCCGCGCGGTCCGCACGGGTGAGGCGACGGAACGGCTCCAGTGCGACGTTCTGATTGGAGATCGTCCAGGTCGCCGCCGCCCGTCCGCGAACAAGAGCAAACGGACGGAAGACGCCCCCACTCACCACGAATGGCTCATCGTCCCCCAGGAGAAGGTCCCGCGATCTCCAGCCGAGCAGCACAGGCTCAAAGGGGCCGAGTAATCGCGACTGTGGCAGTGCCGCGGCCGGAGGCCGGCGCCTGAGATCGACGAAACCGTCGGCGCGTTCATGCAACTCGGAGGCGATCCAGTTGAGCCCGGCGCGTGCGTCGCGCAGGGACACGCCCGCCCATCGCGCGAGGTCCTCATCGGTCGCAGGCCCGTGCCCACCCAGGTAGCGGCGGGCAAGCTCCGCGAGCGCACGGTCGCGGTCCACCGGCGCGAACTCGCCGAGCCAATCACGCACCAGCACGAACGCATGCTTTCCGGCCACCATGGGGCCACGCACAATCAGGCCGCGGATGGACGCAAGCGCCAGCAGGTGAACGAACGCCTGTCCGTGCGTGCGGACCCCTGCAGCCGCCACCCGGTCGCGGAGGCGGTCGCGGTCGAGCGGGCCATCTTCCGCCAACGCCCGCTCGATCACGCTGACGCCGCGTTCGGCGGCATCCGGCGGCACTCCCTCCTGAGCGAGACGCCTGGCGTTGGCCGTCCAGAGCCGTGGCGCTGTGAGCGCCTGAAGCCACGGATAGTCCTCGCTGCGGACCAGGTGGAGGGTTCCTCGGTTGAGCCACGTGACGAGCAGCGAATGGCGCTCTGTCAATGCTCCGTCTACGTCAGCCACAGACAGACCCGTGCTCCGCGCACGGACGGCAAGACGTGCACCGCGACCATCCTGGGCTTGGATCGCCAGCAGCCGCTCGGCCACCGCGACGGGATCACGTGCAGGCGGCCCGGCGAGCAGCTGTGCCGTTAGACGCTCAGCGAGAATCGACACTGGGCCGGTAGCTTGCCCGAAAGCGAGGCACGGGATAGCACAGGAAGCCGATCTCCGGCTTCTGGCTCGCCTCAAGGTTGCGGAGGCCGACCTTTGTCCGAGACCTCCTTTGCCTCGCGACCGGTACTTCGCGTGGGTCGAGCCGGCGTCTCGGGTGAGTCGCCGGGGGGAATCGCACCCCCCGGCGCTCGTAGAACCGGACGTGAGCCTCTCAGCTCATCCGGCTCCCATCGTCCAGCCGTCGGGGCGCGAGCCAAACCGCCAGTGGGCGAACAGGCCGGGCTCGCGCCAGAAGACGGCGGCCAGGAACCTGCGTGCCTTGGCGGGGTAGCGGCGCAGCCGCTTGTACTTGCAGCGGGCCCAACGAATCAGGTATTCGTTGATCCGTTTGAGCAGCCGGACCAACTCCGAGCGGTAGAAGCGCCCATAGAAGTTGATCCATCCCTGGACTTCGGCGTTGATCGCCTTCGCCAGGTCTGTGAGGGCACTGTCCGACCAACGATGCAACCGCCAGGAGCGGATCACCCGCCCGATGCGCTTGCGCTCGTCATCGCCGATGGCCGGGAGGAAGTTGACGAACTGACCGCCAAGCTTTCCTCCCGACAGCCGCGGGCGGAACGTGTAGCCGAGAAAATCGAAGCGCTCGTGCTCGTAGGAGTCGCGTCGCGTCGAGTCCTTGCAGTACACGATGCGGGTCTTGTGCTCGTTGAGCTCAAGCCCGCACTCCGCCAGCCGCCGAGCGATCGCGGCCCGCAGCTGCAGGGCCTGTCGTTCGCTCACGGCGTGGACAATCACGTCATCGCAATAGCGCTCGAACCGGACGCCCGGGTACTCCCTGGCGATCCACGCATCGAACGCATAGTGCAAGAACATGTTCGCTAGCAAGGGCGAAATCGAAGACCCCTGAGGGGTCCCGCGATCCCGCTCGACCAGGCTGCCGTCCTCGCGTTGCAGCGGCGCTTTGAGCCACCGCTCCACGTAGATCAGGATCCAGCGCTGATCTGTGTGATGGGCTAGCGCCTTCAGAACGAGGTCCCACGGGACGCTGTCGAAAAACAACTTCAGGTCCAGGTCCAAAACCCAGTCCTGACGCCAGCAGCGCTCCCGGCAGACCCCGACCGCGTCCAGCGCCGACCGGCCCGGCCGATATCCATAGGAGTCCTCGTGGAACACAGGCTCCACGCTGGGCTCCAGGTACGCGCACACGACGGTCTGAGCGATCCTGTCCGCGACAGTCGGCACCCCGAGCATCCTCGAGCTGCCGTCCTTCTTCGGCACCTCCACCGCACGCACCGGCGGGGGCATGTAACTCCCCGACGAGAGCCGATTCCAGAGCTTGTAGAGATTCCCGTGAAGGTCCCTCTCGAACTCCGTGATCGACTCGCCGTCAACACCGGCCGCACCCTTGTTCGCCTTCACCCTCCGGTAGGCATCCCAAACGGCCCACTTGGAGATCTCAAACGACTTCGGCTTCGGCTCGCTCACCCGGCTCCTCCCGCCGATGACGGTTGACCGTTCAGCAAGCCAGGACGACCCGTCCCCTTCGCTCCACCCGCATTACC